>NZ_SLXV01000011.1 GCF_004341445.1 Baia soyae | reverse complement strand
TAAATCATCTTCTCCTACTTGATACTGTTGAGCCACCGTTTTGTATGATCCCATACCGTTTATATAGGCTTTCACAGCTTCTAATTTTGTCTCAAGCGAATACTTAGTCATGAAAAAGCACCTCCAACTGTTGGATTGTATTTCGTGTCCAACAATTGGGGTGCAGTTCACATTTTGCCATGTCTTTCTATTTCAAGTAGGGCTTAAGATTCTTGATTTCTCTTTGTAATTGTTTAGCTGATTGTTTATATATTTCTTTCTCCTTAGGGTCTTTCGTAGATAGCTGCATGAGTGCTAGATCTGCTTCGCATTTATTTAATAACGTATAGAGGAGATTTTTTTCTCCCGCGTCTACGTGTACAGGGTGGATCTTATCTTGATATAGATCGATGTATAGACTTCCGCTTGAAGTTACTTGTGCTAAGAATATATCCTTTTCTTGTAGACGACGCTTTTTCAGCTCTGATTGTAGCCAACTTTTAGACAATCCAATACTGGTTAACGTGTCTTCCATGATATATCCATCCGAGATTACGACTTCCGGAAATAATTCCTTCTCAACCGTCATTCCTAGCATTTTAGGAGTGAGAGGTTGATTTTCTTTTTTAAGAAGTACATTTAACGTTCCGTTTTGCTCTAAAATGGCTGTGTCCACATCGCTGAGGGAAAAGATATTTTTATATCGTAGTTGTTCCATTAGTTCATCCACGGTAATTCTCTCTTTTCCGAGGTTCTCTTCTAGAATGTCTCCATTTTTAATCAGGATAGTGGATTTACCATCTAATACATTTCGCAATCGTTTGCTTTTCAGGGTAATGTATTCAATTCCCATCGCAACCAGTGTCCATACAGCAAGTGATGCAACTCCTTGATACCACCGACCATCTAGATCAATAGAGAGTGATGCGGCTAAGTTACCAATCGTAATTCCAGTGATGTACTCAAACAATGAAAGTTCAGATAGCTGTCGTTTGCCTAGTATTTTCGTAACGATAAATAAAAAGATAATGGCGGACAAGGTACGTAGAATGATCTCTATCCATGGAGGCATTGCTGGGACTCTCCTCTTCCAATATAGATTGGCATATTATGCATATATCCATGGAATATTATTCAAATGAAGTGAGAGGAACGTATGTCTATTTTGGAAACGAACGGTGAAATGAATTGACGATTTGTTGATGTGGGCATATAGTTAAATTGTTTAATAGTTAAATAAATGAACTATTTATGAATGGAATATATAAGAGGAGTGATGAGGAAACGTGCTTCCTATCGATATTAAGCATCTAGTCGATCAGTATATAGAGTTGTCTTTTTCCGTTAACAAAAGTGGGGAATCCCTAGTCAGAGATCAGATGAATGACGATATGACAAGTGATCAGCACTATACTCTTCGTTACATCTATCAAGCCAAATCTTGTACTCCTTCCGACTTAGCCAAAAGGTTTCAGGTGAAGAAAAGTGCCATTACAGCGATGATGAATCGCATGTGGAAGAAAGGTTGGGTCCAGCGGACACGGGATGAGAAAGACCGCCGAGTTGTGTATCTCACACTGACTGAGGCAGGAGAAGCGTTGTACATGAAAACGGAAGAGAAAATTCATCACCTGGTGGGTTCTATCCTGAACAACTTTGAACAAGAAGAGTTGGGACAATTTCTTAGTACGTACCAAAAACTACATCGAGTCCTAGAGGATATAAACAAAAATAAATAGATGGGAGGAATGGAATTGAAAGCGATTATTAAAGGTCGTTGGTGGGTTCTTTTGTCATGGGTTTTACTGATTGCGGGATTGTTTTATATATCTCCCAACATGGCTGATTTAGTGCGTGAAAAGGGAAATATTGAAGTTCCAAAGGGATATTCATCTAAGATTGCATCGCAGTTACTAGCAGAGGTGGATGGAAAAAACAGATCACAAGTAGCTCTTGTCTTTTATAACGATAATAAACTAACCGAGGGTGATATACAGGAAGCGAAAAAAGCAATTGATCTGTTGGAACAGAAAAAGGAATCACTTGGAATTACAGAGATTACTACACATTTTAAAGACAGCCAGTTAAAGGATATGATGGTTTCCAAAGATGGGAAGGCGATCCTAGCTTCGCTCGGCGTACATAGAGGAGACAAGAAGGCATCTGCTCTGAGTCAAGATCTATCAAAAGCGCTGGACGGGATTAAAGTTCAGCATCAATTTACGAGTGATTGGATGATTACGGATCAATTGATGAAGTCATCGGAAGAGGGAGTAAAGAAGACAGAGGGGATTACAGTTGCTTTTATTCTGATTGTCTTGATCTTGGTCTTCCGTTCTGCTGTGGCCCCTGTGATTCCACTTTTGACTGTGGGATTCTCATACCTTGCGTCTCAATCGATCGTATCTATTTTGATCGATCGATTCGATTTCCCTATCTCCAATAACACACAAATGTTTTTAGTAGCAATCTTATTTGGGATTGGAACTGATTATTGTATCTTGCTTTTAAGCCGCTTTAAGGAGGAATTATCCGATAACAGGAGTGTCACCACCGCCATCTTAGAGACGTATAAAAGCGCTGGTCGTACTGTGTTCTTTAGTGGGATTGCGGTGATGGTAGGCTTTGCTTCTATTGGGTTTTCGGAATTCAACCTGTATCGATCTGCTTCGGCAGTAGCAGTTGGAATTGCCGTTTTATTGTTAGCCCTGTTTACACTTGTCCCGTTTTTTATGGCGGTACTTGGGAAGAAAATCTACTGGCCATCCAAGAAGAAATTGGATCATAGAGAAAGCAAGTTGTGGGGGATGGCAGGAAGATTTTCTCTATCTAAGCCGATTCTTTCGTTGCTCGTGGTTGCGATTATTTGCGTCCCCTTTATCTTTGCGTACGGAAGCAAGCTTACTTTTAATTCACTAGAGGAAGTTAGCAAGGATGCCCCGCCAGTCAAGGCATTTCATATAATCGAAACCAGCTTTGGAGCCGGGGAATCCATGCCAACGAAAGTAGTGTTAAAAAATGATGAACGCATGGATTCAAATGATTATCTATACATCACAGAAAACATTAGTCGATCATTGGAGAAAGTAAACTTGGTGAAATCCGTTCGTTCCATTACACGACCGATCGGGAAGCCTTTAGAGGAATTTTTGATTACGAAGCAGTCAGAGGAGCTAGAAAAAGGAGTAGGGAAAGGGAAAGAAGGCGTCTCTAAAGTCTCAGATGAACTGCATAAGACAAGCGAAGAGTTATCCAAACAAGAACCGCAAATCAAGCGTGGTGTGGGTGGAATCAACGACTTGGTTAGCGGTACTTCCAGGCTTCAAAAGGGGCTAACGGAACTACAGTCTGGGCTAGCTAGGGTAGATAATGGCATTCGTCAGGGGACTGCGGGTTCTGTTGAAATAAAAAAGGGACTTCAAGAGGCAAAGGCAGGGGCACAGGGCTTGCTTAGGGGTTATCAAGGGCTTTACCAAGTATATAAAGAGGTTAGCCTTGCATTACAAGGGCAAGAGGCATTAAAGTCAAAAATGATGGAAGCTAATGCTGACTTAGAAGGATTGATTGCTCAACAAAAAGGGCTAATAAAGGGCTTAGACGATCTTATCAAAGGGGTCGATAGGCAAATAGCAGGCTCTAAGCAAGTAGCTGCTGGACAAGGAGAAATCGTGAAACAGACTCCTCAATTGACCAAAGGCTTATCCGATATTAATGATGGTCAAAAACGTCTCTTAAAAGAATATCAAGCACTTACTGGCCAGCTAGGGAAATTGTCATCAGGCCTTGCTGAAGGTGCAAAGGGATTAGATAAGATATCAGGTGGCTTGGGAGATGCACAAAACTATCTGACGGGCTTGACTGATTCTTCAGGTGTCGATGGATTTTATATCCCAGATGATGTGTTAGAAAATAAGGACTTTCTAAAAGTGCTAGATGTTTATCTGTCTCCTGATCGGAAGACAATGACGTTGGATGTAGTGTTTAAGACAAATCCATACGCACGTGAGACCATGAATCAGATCGATGATGTCAAAGATGCGATAAAACGAGCGACCAAAGGAACGAAGCTAGAAAACGCTACTGTGGCAGTCGGTGGAATTACTAGTGCAAGCGCGGATTTGAACACGATGTCGAATCAAGATTATGCTCGTACGGTTACGCTGATGATAATGGGAATCGGGCTCATCTTGGTGTTTGTATTCCGCTCGATCATCATGCCAGCTTATATCCTAGGTTCTCTCCTTCTCACCTACTATACGACGCTCGGAATGAACGAAGTTCTATTCATTAATATCTTGGGTTATAGCGGAATTAGCTGGGTTGTCCCCTTCTTTAGCTTTGTCATTTTAATGGCACTCGGAGTGGACTACAGTATTTTCCTTATGGATCGATTTAATGAATATCAAGACTTAACGGTTGCCGATGCGATGCTGTTATCCATGAAGAAGATGGGGTCGGTTATTATTTCTGCGGCTATCATTTTAGGTGGTACATTTGCGGCGATGATCCCATCAGGCATGTTATCTCTCGTTCAAATTGCCTTGATTATTTTAATAGGATTATTGTTGTATACCTTTGTGGTACTACCACTCTTGATCCCTGTATTGGTTAAAAACTTCGGGAAAGCAAACTGGTGGCCATTTCGAAGATAAATAAAATGCAGATAAAACCCTTTAAGTTGGTGGAAACCTCCTTAGAGGGTTTCTGTATTTGTCTAAATCATGACAAGAGAGCATGATTAGAGGAGATATTTATTAATTAATAGAAATTAAAACAATATATAAAAATATAACAAGTTATAACGGGGGACTAAATTTGCAGAGGATGTTAAAAGGTCGTTGGTGGATTGCCCTAGCATGGGCGATGATTGTGGCAGGTTTGGTCTATATAGCTCCTAGTATGTCTGATTTAGTACGTGAAAAAGGGAGGATAGAAGTTCCAGAAGGATATTCATCTAAACTTGCTTCTCAATTGATAGTAGAAGGGTATGGGAAAAGAAATTCTTCTCAAGTTGCCCTAGTTTTTTATAGCGATCAAAAACTGACGAATCATGAGGTTAAGGAAGCAGAAGAGGCGATTAACCGCTTAGAGCAGAATAAAGAATCACTGGGGATTAAGAAGATCACGAGTCATTTTAAAGAGGGTCAGTTGAAAGAAGCTCTTGTTTCCAAAGATGGAAAAGCCATCCTTGCTTCAGTAAATATCGATCAAAAAAAACGTAGTCTGTCTACTCTTACGAAGTCCTTATCCCAAACATTGGATGGAATAGGAGTTAAATATGCTTATACTAATGAGTCGATTATTACGAATCAATTGCTCCAAAAGTCGGAAGAAGGATTAAAGAAGACAGAGGGAATCACAGTTGTGTTCATCCTTTTCGTCTTGCTACTCGTATTTCGCTCCGTTATTGCCCCGATTATTCCTCTATTAACAGTGGGAGTCTCCTATCTTACTTCCCAATCGGTTATTTCTATATTAGTTGACCAATTTGATTTTCCGATCTCCGGTAACACACGAATTTTCTTGGTAGCTATTTTGTTTGGAATTGGGACGGATTATTGCATTTTGCTTCTAAGTCGTTTTAAGGAAGAGTTAATCAATAGCGGACAAGTAATTCCCGCCATTATAGAAACGTATAAACGAGCAGGTCGAACTGTACTGATTAGTGGGATTGCGGTCATGGTTGGCTTTGCTTCTATAGGCTTCTCTGAGTTTAATCTGTATCAGTCTGCTGCTGCGGTTGCGGTAGGAGTCGCCGTATTGCTACTCGCTTTATTTACGCTTGTGCCGTTCTTTATGGCGTTTCTGGGTAAAGCAATTTACTGGCCGTCTAAAAGGAAATTAGAACATAAGGACAGTAAACTATGGGGTTTTATAGGGAAGTTTTCATTATCTAGACCCATTCTCTCTATACTCGTGGTAGGGGTTATCTGTATCCCCTTTATGATTGCATATAAAGGAGAGGTGTCGTTTAATTCCATAGAAGAAATAGGCGAAAATGTACCTACGATTAAAGCATTTCGCGTGATTGAAACTAGCTTTGGTGCAGGGGAATCGATGCCTACGAAGCTGGTTTTCAAAAATGATGATCGGTTGGATTCGGTTGATTATTTCTATGTGGTAGAACGGATTAGTAGGGAGTTAGATAAGGTAGATTTGGTTGCTTCTGTTCGATCGATTACTAGGCCTATGGGCGAGGCTTTTGAGAAATTTCTGATTACCAAACAGTCAGAAAAGCTAGGGAAAGGGTTAGGGAAAGGGAAAGAGGGTGTCGAAAAAATTTCGGATGGACTGCAAGAAGCAAATAGTGAATTAACAAAGAAAGAGCCCGAACTAAAACGAGCAACAGATGGGATCCAGCGCTTGATTGATGGTACGAGTCTAGCAGAATCAAAACTAACCCTACTTGAGACGTATTTGTCCAAGATGGAGCAAGGAATGAGAACGGGCTCTGTACAAGCAAAAAAGGAGCTAGAGACGGCAAAAGAAAAGACACAGGAACTGCTTCGGATGTATCAAAACTTTTCTAAAACATATAAAGGAATAAACCGAGATTTACAACAGATTGATCCTTTGTTAAATCAATTAGATCAAATAAAAGAAGAGAATTTCCTAAATTTAGAAAGGAGTGTAAAGGGTTTATCTGACTCAGGAGATTATCAAAAAATCAAGAAAAATATCCTGCTTGCTCTTGAGAAAAAGGATAAGATGATGAAATTCCGTTCCAATTTGGAAACTGTGATGGCAAATGAGGATAAGGTAACCAAGGACATAAATGCCTTTACCCAAGGGATAGAGAAACAAGTGAAAGGTCTGGAAAAAGCAGCGGATGTACAAGGGCAGATTGTAAAACAACTACCTCGTCTAACCGATGGTTTGTCTAGAATGAATGATGGTCAAAAAGAGCTACTTGGCGGATTTGGCAAGCTAAGAGATCAATTAGGAGAATTAAAATCAGGCCTAAGTCAAGGGGCAGATGGTCTAAATAAGGTATCAGACGGGTTGGGAGTTGCACAAAGATATTTAACAGATCTCTCCGCTACTCCGAGTGTCGATGGATTTTATATGCCAGCCGATATAGTAGAAGATAAGGGTTTTCAAAACGTATTAGATGTGTATTTAGCTCCTGATGGGAAGACCATGACGATGGACGTAGTTTTCAAATCGAATCCGTATGCTCGTGAAACCATAGATCAAGTAGAGAAGCTAAAAGAGGCTGTCCATCGAGCCACCAAAGGAACCAAGTTAGAAAATGCCACAGTGGCTGTAGGTGGTATTACAAGTATGAACGCCGATTTGAAAGCCATGTCGAATCAAGATTACTCTCGGACTGTTACACTTATGTTGCTAGGAATTGGGCTTGTCTTAGCGTTTCTATTCCGTTCTTTTATGATGCCGATCTATATCATTGGATCACTACTTCTTACCTACTATACGAGTATGGCGATGAATGAAGTGCTTTTCGTGGATATCTTGGGCTATAGCGGGATTAGTTGGATTGTACCTTTCTTTTCCTTCGTGCTGTTGGTGGCACTTGGAGTCGATTACAGCATCTTCCTCATGGATCGGTTTAATGAGTATCGAGATATAACCGTTACGGATGCGATGCTACTATCGATGAAGAAGATGGGGACCGTGATCATCTCGGCTGTGGTCATATTAGGAGGTACATTTGCGGCGATGATTCCGTCAGGCATGTTATCCCTTATTCAAATCGCTTCCATCATTTTAATTGGGCTATTTTTATACACCTTTGTAGTGCTCCCTCTACTAATTCCCGTACTAGTGAAGAGTTTGGGGAAAGCAAATTGGTGGCCATTTCCGAGATCAAAAGGTTGAGGCAAACAATAAAACAAGCTCTCATGTATGGAGAGCTTGTTTTATTGTTAAGAGGCTTATAGATACTTGTCAATCATATTTGTTAATTTATCCGTATCGTACGATAAGTACTGCCCAGCCCGATTGCGGATGGGATCCCCAGAGTAGAATCGCTCGTACAGCTCGGATCGTGAGGCAAACGGAGTCCCGATGACATCCCAAGCCAGTTTAAATAGCTTGGTCCTTTTTTCCGCATCTACATCTGCACCACGGAAATATTGATTCATCAGATCCGATATCGGAGATTGAAAATCTTGTACACTTGAGGGGGTTTGAATAACCCCACCAGCTGCGATTAATTGGAGAATCTCAACTGCTCGCGGGTAGAAGGTGGTTCCAAGGTTTTTAGCAGTGTCAATGGCGATTCCTCTAGGTAGATAAACGCCTTCTTCAGTCATCGATCCTTCTGCTTCGCTGGCTATAATACATGCGTGGATGGTTTCTACTTGGGAGATCAGTTCGCCCAATTTCTCTTGAACATGAAGAAATTGAGTAGCTCCAATAGTAGTAGCGATTTTACAAGCTAAGCCAGTGATAAACTCTAGCTTTGTTTTTAAGCGGATGATCGCTTGATGATATCCCAAGCAAATGGAGTGAGGATTCTCTTTGATCGCCCAGATCGCTTCTGGGTTTTCATGGATAAACACATATTCCCACGGAATAAAGACATCATCAAAAATAAGGAGGGCGTCCATCTCGTCATACTGGGAGCTAAGGGGAAAGTCACGTTTCTCGAGATCACTCTTGGCAAACGATTCCCGGCAAACGATGTGTAATCCAGCGGAATCCGCAGGGACAATTAACATATTCGCTACTGATTTTTGTGATTCATTTAACCTAACCACGGGATAGATCAGAAAATCATGCGTATAGGGGGCTGCTGTCGCAATCATCTTAGCCCCATTTAAGTAGATGCCGTCTTGCGTTTTTCGAGTGATGTGAAGTAGGCCTGATTCACGTAAGAGTTGAGGGTCATATTGATTCGCACGGTTGATTTGAACATCTCTTTGCACAACGGTGATAAATCGATTTTCATCCCGTGCTTGTTGATAATAACGAGCAATTTTCTCTGAAAATGCTGAATCATACGTAGAGAATTGATTCCGAGCACAGTACCATCCAGTTAAACGGGAGCGGGCATAATCAGAAAGTCTGCTCATCATCCCGTCCGTTGCTTCGCTCCACTTCTCAAAAGCAACACGTCGTTTTTGTAAATCGACGATGGACTGTGGAATATGAAATGATTGATGAACCCATTCACCTGTAGTAGGACTCACATAGGCAACGCTTTCTTGGGTGGCAGGGTCATCCATCATCCGAAACAGATTACAAACCGTTTGAATCGCACCACGAAATGCATCTTCCTCTAGAACACGAACTTGTTTTCCATTTAGCCAAATGCTTCTTTGATCGTTTAAACTTTCGGAAAATTCTTGCTCCCTTGTTTTCAAGTTTATACCCCCTCCTTGTGCGATTGTAGCACATTATGGGGGTAAATATGATTGCCTGAAATGGGGGGTGTATAGACATGTAGGGTAACAAATGGTTGATCTGTTGGATTGTACATCGAATGAATTTGACCATGTGGGCTGTAGAAAAATTCGCCTGCTGCAAAATGCTTACTGCTCAATATGTGTAGTGTTTCGTCCGCTTCCTTCCGGTATACACGGTTTAAAGCAGTTCCTTTTATGACCTGAACACAACAACACGCTTCTCCGTGGTCGTGAATGGGAGTTTCTACATTTGGTGGAACATGTAACACAATCACCTCAAATAAATCAGAACAATAGATTTGGTTTCGTCCATATTCAAGTGGAGCAACAGGTGCAGTTAGATAAGGAGTAATTCGTTCAATCGTACAATTGGATGCTTGAATCAGACGGCACATAGCCTGATAGTAATGCGAAGCATCCTTGCGGGAATCAAGATTTACACCTTCTAAAGTCAAAAGATTTTGGATATGTTTGGCATACTTCATATCGATCTACCCCTTCTACTTGATTATGTTGACTAACATCCTCCCAAGTATCGAACTGACTATGAGACTAATATATGTCAATTTCATTCATTATGCGCACTAAAATCGGCATAACGAAAGGAAAAATTCATAAATTGATAGGTATGATATTAGATCGGAAAAGGGGGATTTAAAGGTGAAAGCATCGAGTAGAGGGGAGCATGCATGTGCTAGAATTCTAAGCCAAATCTGTAAATCTCTCTAAGTCGCTATTTTCTCCGATGACGACTAAGACATCATTTACCCCTAAAACGCGCTCTGGATGGGGTGCAATATCGATCTGGTCGCCTGAACGGATTGCGATCACGTTTAGATTGTACTTGGCACGTAAGTTGATCTCTCGTAAATTTCGATCTGTCATACTTCGAGGGACTTTGATTTCCTCTACGCTATAATCATCGCGAGTTTGAGGAAGTTTAGTACATTGGGAGACATGAGATGATGAGCGACGCGCTCTCCCATATCCCGTTCAGGGAAGACAACCATATCGGCACCTATCTTATAGAGTACTTGGGCGTGGCGTTTATTAAGTGTCTTGGCAACCACTTGCCTAATTCCTAACTCTTTTAAAACGAGTACCGTTAAAATACTCGCTTGAATATCGTCGCCGATCGCTACAATCACGGTATCGAAGTTGCGGATTCCGATCGCTCGAAGGGCTTCTTCATCCGTAGAGTCAGTGATTACCGTGTGCGATACCTGTTCCTTTATCTCATCAATTCGGGGTTCATCTATATCAATGGCTAATACCTCGTTACCCTCTTTATAGAGAGTGGTCGCGATACTAGAACCGAAACGCCCCAGTCCAATTACCGCAAAGTGTTGTTCACGCATCTGATCTACCCCTTTGTTTTTATGATTATCCGATCATCTCTATTGATCCTACTCATGTTTATCGGGGCTTCACCAGGATCCTTTGGGGGCGGGATTAAAACGAGTACATTTGCCGTATTAGTGGGGGCGGTTTGGTCTCAATCACAGGGAAGGCGGATGTTAGCTTTTTTAAGAGGCGGATTCCCTATCGATTTATAGTAAATGGGATGATAAGAAGGATTCCGCCAACTGTCTCGATGACAATCGTAAACATCATAATTCGTTTTACCAGCTTAATGATTCCATCTACAGAGAGATTGTTTAATGATTCTTGTAATAATAGACGATCCTGAAATGAGACTCGTTTTCCGAGCAAAATAGCAAATAAAGTAGCGAAGGTAATAAAGCCTAACCCACCTACTTGAATAAGGAATAAAATAATCATTTGTCCAAAGAGGGAAAAAGAATGACCTGTATCAACTACGACTAATCCGGTTACGCAAGTCGCAGAAGTGGCAGTAAAAAATGCATCGATCCACGGGATTCCCAGCCCGCTCTTGGAAGCAATAGGTAGAGATAGAAGAGAGGAGCCAATTAAAATGATAATGCCGAAACCAATAACGAGAATTGTAGGGGGATTTAAACGCTTACGAGTCCGATTCATGGAAACATCCTACTCTATATCTTAATTATCTAGTATTTCTATCTGACAAGTGTATAAGGAACTGATAAAATAGAACGTGTGGTATGTAGCCGAAAATGATGGATGAAATATGAGTTTATTGCATGTAACCATACTATGCCCAGTTGAACTTATTTTATTTGCTTGATGCTAGTGATGCAATGATGATTGGAGTTGTCACAGATGAAAGAAACCCAAGAGCCCACGTTACCATTCTCGTTGTTAGAATTGCTTGAAGATCCAAAGTGGGGGAAATGCATAAATGATTTCCTACACGACTATAATGGTTACCATCCAAATGACATGGGGATGAACCAGATGAAATCATTTCTACGCATGATTGTCTCTCATCAACCAGGAATTAGCATGGATCAAAAAGTCGTAAGCGAGATGCCTGTCATTCAAGGGACTCGTATTCAAGTGACGATGATTTTGGCATGCTTACGTGACGGGATGACTACAGAGGAGATTTGTGAGGATTACGGATTAACACGTGAACAGATTCAACAAGCACTTAGCTTTGCTATTCGAGTTCTAGATGATCCATTTATGGGGAGCTAAGGGAATGAGATTGTTTCTAGATGAAAATGTGACTCCGCGAGTGAAAGATTTCTTTGACACTCGTGGCTATGATGTAGAGACTGTTAGTTCTGTACAGATGAGGGGATATGATGATGAAGCGGTTTTCCAATACGCAGTAAAGGAGAAGCGAATCTTCCTCACACATAACGGCAAAGATTTCATCATTCAAATCCCTCCTATGGTTCATGGAGTCGTTCATAAGGGAGTGATATGGTTTCGCTTTCAAGTTACGAGGAAGAATGTAGGTCAAGTATGCCATAAGATGCACGATTTTTTTACCTTCTGGAAATCCATAGATAGATCGATATGGGAAGTAAATCAAAAACAAAGTAGTACCCAAATTTGTTTTATTCGATCATACCCCCCTCCTACGGAAGAAATGCATATATAAAGTTATTTTTTGCAAAAAATATCTCTTAATCGCTGTAATTTTTAGTTTATTAAACTAAGATAAAAAATTTAGAATGATATTTCTATATGTAAAATGTGGAAAGGGAAAAGAGGGAATTAAGAGAGATTTTACGAAATTAACTTGTAAGAATTGATGGATGGAATGTGGAGAAATCATAGAAACAACGCGCCTAAAAGACATATTCATTTGCGAAAAAGTATTTTTATGCATTAGAAAAACCAAGCTTCCATTCCTTCCGAAAATGAAAATGAATAAGGAGATGATAAAAAATACTCTTTACAAAATCAACACTTTTAAGTTAAATTTATAGCAATCAATTCCTAATCACAACAGACTGCCTAATGAAATTATCTAAATATATTCAAATCGTTTATTTGGATAAAGATATGCTTTCAGATGAGAGTCTTCAGTTAGCATAGACTGGTGATGTGGGTACAAGCAAAGAAAAATGTAGCTATTATTCTATCATTTTAAGGAGGAAGGTTAATGAAGAAAAGAAAGCTTGTTCCATTTCTTGCGGTTACTCTTGTAGCAAGCCTAGGTGTTACGGCATGTAGCTTTGGTGGAGACAAAGGTGCTAAAGACAAAGGTACGTTGGTTGTTACAGATCGAGCTGAACCACCAAACCTAGATAGTGCTATATCCTCGGACAGTGCATCCCGTAACGTCCTTGCCAACACTCAAGAAGGACTTTACCGTCATTCTAAGGATGGGAAATCAATCGAACCAGCCTTGGCTGAGGGAGAACCAAAGATCAGCCCTGACAAATTAACCTACACCTTCAAACTTCGTGACAGCAAATGGAGCGATGGAAAGCCTGTAACGGCAAAAGATTTTGAATTTGCTTGGAAGCGTGCGTTAGCACCTGAAACGGCTTCTGAGTATGCATTTATCTTGCATGCCCTTAAAAATGGTAAAGGTTATAATGAAAACAAAGGAAAAAAAGCAGAAGAGGTTGGAGTCAAAGCACTTGACGACAAGACTCTAGAAGTAAAACTAGAGCGTGTTACTCCGTACTTCTTAGATTTGGTAGCGTTTCCTAACTATCTACCACAGCGGGAAGATATTGTGAAGCAACACGGCGGCAAAGCCGGCAAATTTGCCAAAGAAGCAAACACAAACGTTTACAGCGGTCCTTTCAAATTGACCGAATGGAAGCATGAACAGAGCTACACGATGGAGAAAAATGATCAATACTGGGATGCAAAATCGGTCAAGCTCAATAAAGTTGTGACCAAGGTCATGAAAGATAGTTCGGCTACCATCAACGCTTATAATACCAATCAAGTCCAAGTTACACTATTGGGCACTGACTACATCCCAAAATATAAAGATAAAAAAGAAGCAGTATCAGTTGCTGAGGGATCATCTTGGTATCTGGAAATGAACCAAAAAAATAAGCTTCTTCAAAACAAGAAGATTCGTCAAGCATTGAATCTAGCGCTAGATAAGAAGGAGTTCCAATCGAACGTCCTGCAAGATAAGTCCGTTCCAGCAGGGGGATTAGTTCCACCAGAGATTAAAGCAAACGGAAACGATGCGAATAAGTTATATCGCGAAGCCTTCCCAGAGGAACCTAAGTTTGATGCAACAAAAGCAAAAGGTCTTTTTGAAGAAGGTTTAAAAGAATTGAAACTTTCTCAAGCTCCTGTTTTAGAGATGGTAACGGATGATACCACAGCTGCTAAACGTCATGGAGAATATGTGAAAGATGCTTACAAGAAAAATCTAGGCTTGGAGATCAAAGTTTCCTCTGTTCCATTTAAGCAACGCTTAGAGCGTGGGAAAAAGGGTGAATTTGACCTTTTAGCTTCTGGATGGCATGCAGACTATAGTGACTCACTAAGCTTTATAGATCTATTTGAGACTGGTGCTCCTTACAACCGTGGTAAATGGTCTAATAAAGAGTATGATGAGCTAGTGAAAAAGATAAGAGAGAATACGACTGGAAATGTTGAAGATCGTCTCCAAAATCAAAGAAAAGCTGAGCAGATCCTTCTAGAGGATGCTGGAATTGTCCCAGAGTACTACCGTTCTGTTTACTACATGGTGAAGCCAGAAGTAAAAGATATGGTATTTAACTCAGCAGGATTTGGTGAAGAGTACAGCTTTAAATGGGCTTACATCGAGTAGGGTGATGACAGAAGGTATATATCTTCCTACGATATATACCTTCTCTTTTTATTCCCCATCAGATGAAAGGAAGTGAAAATGTGGGACGTTATATCCTCAAGAGATTCTCTTTAATGATTGTTACGTTACTAGTCATTATTACAGCTACTTTTTTCCTCATGCATAGTTTGCCGGGTACACCACTCAAAAATGAAGAAAAACTATCCCCTGAGCTTCGGGCACAGATTTTAGAACAATATGGTCTAGATAAACCGGCCTATGTTCAGTACTTTAAGTTTCTGGGTCATCTCGTACAAGGTGATTTAGGGAAATCCCTTAACTATGATGGTCGGGAAGTAACTGATATGTTGATGCAGGGCTTTGGGCCTTCTCTTCTTATTGGATCACAAGCACTTTTATTTGGAGTTTTAATTGGACTTATATTAGGCGTTCTTGCAGCTTTAAAGAGGAATACATGGTTAGATAGTTTTGCTACAGGGGCTTCCATTATGGGTGTCTCGATTCCTAGTTTCGTCTTAGCCGCGCTCTTAGCCTACTTTGTCGGAGTGAAGTTAGGGTGGTTACCTGCTACTGGATATGACACTTATTCGGCCACGATTATGCCTTCCTTCGCGCTCTCTTTTGCGGTTATTGCTCAGATCTCTCGCTATGTACGAACAGAGATGGTAGAGGTATTGGAGCAAGATTATATGCGTACTGCGAAAGCAAAGGGAATCAACCGTTTCGCAATCTTAGTAAGACATGCTTTACGTAATGCATTGATTCCTGCCATTACGGTTATGGGCCCACTTGCTGTTAATATTATTACTGGGTCATTGGTAGTAGAAGGTATCTTTGCGATTCCTGGGATGGGGAAAATGTTTGTAGAATCGATTTTGAATAATGATTATACCGTTATTATGGGAACAACCATTTTTTATAGTGTTCTAATTGTCGTTACCCTTTTTATAGTCGATCTTTTATATGGAATTATCGATCCACGGATTCGTATCACTGGAGCAAAGGAGTGATCCCATGAGTACAGAAAAAACTTATACACCAGATCTTTTTGAACCGATTGGCCAGTTAGACAAACGAGCAGAACAACTAAATCGTAAGCAGGTAGGCGTTTGGAAAGATGCTTGGTTACGATTTAAGCAGAACAAAGGGGCACTCCTTGGATTGTTTCTAGTGTTGGTAATTGGTCTGTTAGCAATTTTTGGCCCGTTGATAAATGAATATGATTGGTCGACTCAAAATGTAACGATCAAGAATCAAGATACAGCGGTGGATGGTCACTATTTTGGTACCGACCATGCAGGTAGAGATTTATGGCAAAGAGTTTGGTATGGAGCGAAAGTCTCACTAATGATCGCTTTTTTAGCCGTTTTCTTAGATGTAATCATCGGAGTTACTATAGGTGGAATATCCGGCTATTTTGGCGGACGGGTGGATGCCATTATCCAACGTTTCATTGAGATTATCTACTCGATTCCAAACTTAATTATTATTATTTTATTGATTATGTTGATGGAGCCTGGAATTTGGGCTATTGCGATTTCCATCGCTATGACAGGCTGGGTACCGATGTCGCGGATTGTTCGGGCGCAAGTGTTAAAATTACGTTCTCAAGAGTATGTGTTGGCTGCTCGTACCTTAGGAGCTAGTCATAAGCGTATCTTACTAAAGCATCTTATTCCGAATGTAATAGGACCTATCATCATTGCGGTTACGTTTTCTATCCCATCTGCTATCTTCTTTGAGGCGTTTCTTAGCTTTATTGGCTTAGGACTTCGTCCACCAGAGGCAAGTTTGGGTGTTTTGATCAGTGAAGGAAATGGCTTTATGCAACTTTCTCCACATAACTTGATTTGGCCAGCTCTTGTTCTATCGATTCTTATGTTCGCGTTTAATATGATTGGTGATGGACTAAGAGATGCACTTGATCCACGAATGAAAAAATAGGAGGTAGAGATAAGGATGAGCAAAATTTTAGATGTACGCGATCTTCACGTCTCTTTCCATACCTATAGTGGTGAGGTTAAAGCAGTACGTGGAGTGAGCTTTGACGTAGAGAAAGGTCAGACCTTAGCGATAGTGGGTGAATCGGGTTGTGGAAAGAGTGTTACTTCACAAGCGATTATGAAATTGATCTTAACTCCTCCTGGGGAATATAAGCACGGAGAGGTTCTCTATAACGGAAAAGATCTTGTTAAGATGAGTGAAAAAGAGATGGAGCAGGTTCGTGGGAAAGAAATCGCGATGATTTTCCAAGACCCGATGACTTCATTAAACCCAACGATGACTGTAGGAAAGCAGATTGTTGAGGGGATTATCAAGCACCAGAAGCTCTCGAAAGCCGAAGCGAAAGAAAAAGCAATTGAGATGCTTAAATTAGTAGGGATTCCTAGTCCTGAATCGAGATTTACTCAATATCCGCATCAATTTTCAGGTGGGATGCGCCAGCGGGCGATGATCGCGATTGCTCTCTCTTGTAATCCAAATGTCCTGATTGCGGATGAGCCAACTACGGCGCTTGATGTAACTATTCAGGCACAGATTATGGACTTGATGAAAGACCTCCAAGCACGACTCGGCACTTCGATTATCCTTATTACTCACGATCTCGGAGTGGTTGCCGAAGCAGCTGATCGTGTCGTGGTGATGTATGCTGGGAAAGTAGTGGAATCGGGTACAATTGACGAGATTTTTGCAGAGCCACGCCATCCGTATACCTGGGGTCTAATGAATTCCATGCCGAAATTGAATCAGGATCGCGCGGAAGAGCTTAGTCCTATTCCAGGTGCGCCACCTGATTTATTGGCTCCTCCTAAGGGATGTGCTTTTGCGGCACGTTGTAAATATGCGATGAAGATCTGTCAAGAAGTTGACCCTGAACTAACGGAGCATAGTAAAGGTCACCGAGTAGCTTGTTGGCTAGAGCATCCGATGGCCGAAGCTTACCGTAGAGAAGCAGTAGAAGGGAGGCAATCGGTATGAGTGCAACAGAGAAAAAAGAGCCAATCCTTAGCGTGAAAAATGTAAAGAAGCACTTTGACGTGGGTGGTAAGAAGATCCTTAAAGCGGTTGACGGTATCAGCTTTGACATCTACCCAGGAGAAACTCTTGGTTTAGTGGGAGAGTCTGGATGCGGTAAATCAACTGTTGGACGTACTTTGATTCGCCTATACAATGCTACTTCTGGAGAAGTGAGCTTTAAAGGAAAGAATGTACACCAACTTAAAGGGAAAGAACTGAAACAATTAAACCGTAGCATGCAAATGATCTTCCAAGATCCTTATGCTTCATTAAACCCACGAATGAAAGTAATGGATATCATTGCTGAGGGAATTGATATTCATGGATTAAATGGGAAGAAGCGCGAAGACCGTGTGATTGAGCTTCTGGAAACAGTAGGTCTGAATAAGAGTCATGCAAGCCGTTTTCCGCATGAGTTTTCGGGTGGACAACGTCAACGGATCGGGATTGCACGTGCTTTAGCTGTAGAACCAGATTTCATCATTGCGGATGAGCCAATCTCTGCGTTGGATGTATCAGTACAAGCTCAAGTAGTAAACTTGATGAAAAAGCTACAGAGAGAACGTGGACTTACCTATCTGTTTATTGCTCATGACCTTTCTATGGTGAAATATATTAGTGACCGTGTAGGAGTTATGTATCTGGGGAATCTAGTGGAGTTGGCAGATAGCGATGAGATGTACGATAATCCACTTCATCCATATACACAGGCACTTCTTTCGGCAGTACCGATTGCGGATCCAAGCCTCAAGAATGAACGTGAGCGGGTTATTCTTAAGGGAGATGTCCCAAGCCCGATTGATCCACCAAGCGGTTGTAAGTTCCGTACTCGTTGTCCACAGGCGATGGATATTTGTGCGAGTACGATTCCGGAGTGGAAAGAGATCAAAGAGAAGCATTTTGTTGCTTGTCATTTATATAACTAGAAGTGAATATAGCAGTACCTCGATGGTTAGATAAAGCTAACAGGAGAGGTACTGTTTTTTTATATATACTTACATACTTATTTCGAGATTAATAGAAGGAATTTTCCTTATTTATGTTAAATATATTAATTGAAAGAATATATATTTTCAATCATTATTTTTATGTAACTAAAGGAGGAGTTCTACCATGAGTGTCTTTGTAAAACCAAATCTAGCTGGAAGTCTGATTCGTTTTAAGTCAAGGTACGAGAATTTTATTGGTGGAGAGTGGATTGTCCCGCTTAATGGACAGTACTTTGATGTGGTTTCTCCGGTGGATGGTCAGGTTTATACTCAAGTAGCACGCTCCCAAAAAGAAGATATAGAGTTAGCATTAACCAAAGCGCATGAAGCTAGAGAAGCATGGGGTTCTCGTTCTGTTGCTGAGCGTAGTAACTGTTTGTTAAAGATTGCCGCTCGTCTGGAAGAAAATATGGAGCAACTTGCATTAGCAGAGACATGGGGGAACGGAAAGCCTGTCCGCGAAACGTTAGCAGCTGATTTGCCACTCGCGGTCGATCACTTCCGATACTTTGCGGGTGTTATACGTGGGGAAGAAGGAGGCATATCTGAATTAGATGCCAAGACCTTATCGATTCAGATGAAGGAGCCTATTGGAGTTGTAGGGCAAATTATTCCTTGGAACTTCCCTCTTCTGATGGCTGCTTGGAAGATTGCACCCGCCTTGGCTGCTGGAAACTGTGTTGTTTTAAAGCCAGCAGAGCAGACACCTGTAACGGTTCTTATTTTCGCTGAGTTGATTTCTGATCTATTGCCTGCCGGGGTCTTAAATATTGTAAATGGTTTTGGCTTAGAGGCTGGACAACCGCTTGCTACCTCTCCTAGAGTTGGAAAGATTGCTTTTACAGGTGAAACCAGTACAGGTCGCCTCATTATGCAATATGCTTCAGAAAACATTAAACCCGTCACGTTAGAGTTAGGCGGTAAGTCCCCTAATATCTTTACTGAGAGTGTTCTACGTGCAAATGATGCTTTTCTGGATAAGGCACTAGAAGGTTTTGCTATGTTTGCTCTAAATCAAGGAGAAGTGTGTACCTGTCCATCTCGAGCTTTAATCCAAGCATCCATCTACGATGAGTTTATGGAGCGAGCCTTAGAACGTGTCAAGAAGATTACACTCGGAGATCCGCTTGACCCTAGCACGATGATGGGGGCCCAAGCATCTCGTGAGCAGTACGAGAAGATTCTTAGCTACCTAGATATCGGAAAAGCAGAAAGTGCCGCTTGTCTAACGGGTGGTAAGCCTTATACAAACGAATATTATCCGGATGGTTTCTACGTTGAGCCAACGGTCTTTGAAGGAAGTAATAAAATGAGAATCTTCCAAGAGGAGATCTTCGGTCCTGTCGTATCAGTAACCAAATTTGAGGACGAACAAGAGCTATTAGAGATCGCCAACAACACACCTTACGGCCTCGGTGCTGGTCTTTGGACTCGTGACATGCATCAAGCCTATGAGGTAGCACGAAAGATCGAAGCAGGACGCGTCTGGATAAACTGTTACCACCTGTATCCTGCCCATGCAGCATTTGGCGGTTATAAACAATCTGGCATTGGCCGAGAGAGCCACAAAATGATGCTCGAACATTATCGCCAAACCAAAAACATGCTAGTATCCTACGACCAAAACCCAATGGGCTTCTTTTAGAGTTTAAATGGATATAAATAAGCACACCAAGAATCAATTCTGATCCTTGGTGTGCTTTTCTTTTTAGTAAAATTTATTAAGATGCGCATAAATCAATTTAAAAAAGAAATACTTACCTCTAGAAAAAAGTGATTGATCGTGGTATGCTGTTATGCAATCGTAGAGGAGTTGAGCAGAGATGAGTCAAGGTTTAGCGCGTTCCTTATCGGCGCGTCAGTTGCGAATGATGGCAATTGGCGGGACGATCGGGGCAGGTATTTTTATGGGGAGTGCAGATACGATTAACCTAGCAGGTCCTGGGATTGTATTTGTATATCTCTTAGCAGGACTTTTGTTGTACGTTGTGATGGGGGCATTAGCTGAAATGGGAAGTGCCTATCCCGATCTCGATGTAAAAGGAATGATCCACCGGGCATTTGGAGGAAAAGTCTCCTTTGTGACTGGATGGTTGTACTATTTCAACTGGGTGCTTGTCTTAGCTGCAGAAGTGGTAGCAGCGGGTACATTTTTACATGTATGGTTCCCTCAGACGCCCATTTGGTTATTAAGCACTCTTTGTGCTTTGTTTATCTTAATTTTGAATTTAGCGAGCGTGAAGCTCTTTGGAGAAATAGAATTCTGGCTTTCGATTATTAAAGTCGTTACCATTTTATTATTTGTCGGATTGGGCGCATATCTTCTATTTGCGAATCAAGAAGTGGGACTATCTAACTTTACGAAGCATGGTGGATTTTTCCCGACTGGATTAGGTGGACTTGCCACTGCGGTGACGGTTGTTATCTTTTCCTTTGGTGGTGCAGAGTTATTAGGCCTTACTCTTCGCGAAACGAAGGATGCACATAAAGTCTTACCAAAAGTGTTACGTGGCGTAGTAGTACGTGTGTCACTCTTTTATATTCTTCCCATTCTCGTGATTGTCGGTTTAGTACCATGGAACCAAATCGGAAGTCAGGGAAGCCCATTTGTAAATGTACTACAAAACATTGGACTTTCCTCAGCAGCTGATGTGATGAATTTCGTTATGCTGGTGGCTGTTATCTCGGCAGCGAATTCGGGAGTATATGCAACTTCGCGAATGTTGTTCTCACTAGCTGGTGATGGAGAAGCGCCAAAGGCATTCCAACGCTTATCGAAAAGCCAGGTGCCAGTTTTAGGAATACTCGTTAGTGCGATCTTCTTATTTGGTGGAGCGGCTGTTGCATACTTCGCGCCTAAGAGTGTCTTTTCGATCTTAATGGGGATTCCAGCGATAACCGTACTGATTATGTGGATTATGATTTGTGCGGCGCAACTGAAACTCCGCCTTACCGATAAGGGATACCATAAACCAGGTCGCTTTTTATTAAAAGGGTTCCCGTATATTTCAGGAGCGACTCTCCTTGCATTTACAGTGATCCTAGCTATTATTTTATTTACTCCTGATAACCTCGCCAAGTCTCTCTTGGCACTGGGTGTGGTGGTTGTCTTATTTATCACCTCCTATATGGTAAAAGGGAAACAGACATAAGGGTTTGAGTAGGATAGAAAGACCAGATGAAGATTCCGTTCATCTGGTCTTTATTTTAGAAAAAATAGGGGTTGGAGAAGATATAGAGAGGGATAACGCTCCTCATTGGAAGTAAGAAGACCTCTAATATGACCAATCTTACTAACAGGATCAATATCCACAATAAGAAAGGAATCATAGTCCCAGTGTAATGGGTAAAGAATGTTTCGTGAATTGAAGACGATGCTCTCTTCCTCAAAGGTAAACAAACGCATTGGATTTTCATTCCAAGTAAATGAATAGCATCGAAAGGAGTTTCCTTGTAGAAGGGTAAGGAAACACTCTTTTCGCAATGAGATTTCAATTCCTGTTACATATCCTTCTGAGTCCAGATCGTTCTGATACTCATGAAGGAACTCTCCATCTCGATATGCATGGCTATAGATTTTCGAAGACTGTTGTAACGTGAGTAGTTTGTCTAAGACGAATTCATCTTGTAAGAAAGGAATTTGGTACTCGCCATTGCCTTCGTAAGAGATTAAATCGTCTTCTCTTGCTCTTAGGAACTTTAGACAATTATGTGGTTTTTGAAGATATATATATCCCATATTTATTGAAGAATCGCAAGTAATAATTATGTCTATCACCTCTGCAATAATAGTAGCTGTTTTATACGATAATGCCTTATATGGAGCCGGTTTTAAGAGTGTTCCCGGTACAAATTCAGATCAAACGTGACAAATGTAATATTAAATGTATGATACTCATTACTAATGATAAATAGGGGAAACCTTTAAGATAGATTGTGAGCCAGGCAATTTTAGAGATGAAGGCGAGAAATGTGGAAATGGCAATCCAATTGTCCGAAGTAACTAAGCAATATTCTGCGAAAAAGGCAGTTGATTATATTAGCTTTACGATTGGAAAAGGAGAGATCGTCTCGATTCTTGGCCCAAACGGTGCAGGGAAGACAACGACTATTTCTATGATGCTAGGACTAAAAAAGCCGACATCTGGATCGATTCAAATTTTAGGGGGCTTTCCGTCAGATCGAAAAGTAAAACAAGAAATTGGAGCGATGCTACAGGAAGTGAGTGTAATGGATACGGTGAAAGTATCAGAACTCATTCAACTGTTTCGTAGCTATTATGATAAATCTCTACCATACGAGTATTTGCTAAAGCTCTCAGGATTGGAGAAAGATGCCGAGGTCATGGCAACAAGCCTTTCTGGAGGGCAAAAGAGACGTTTGGGATTTGCGTTAGCGATGGCAGGTGACCCTTCTGTCCTCTTTCTCGATGAACCAACTGTGGGGATGGACGTTACATCACGATCTGAGTTTTGGGAGATGATTCGCTCACTAAAAGATGCTGGGAAAACAATTATCCTCACCACACACTATCTCGAGGAGGCAGATCGTTTATCTGACCGAATTATCATGATGAACCATGGAAAAATCGTTGCGGATGGGACACCAGAAGAGATTAAGAGTCATTTGACAGTGAAGTATGTAACTGTAACGGCAGATGCTTCCCTTGAACTTGATACACTCCGGACTTTTCCTGGCGTGACTGAGGTAGAGAGAGACGGAGAAAGGATAAAACTTTACGGTGATGATACAGACGCCATTTTAATTCACTTAGTGAGACAAAATATAGCGGTACGAGATTTTGATATTCATAAAGGAAATCTAGACGAAGCCTTTTCCAATTTGATGAAGGAGGGTGTCTGATGATGGGTGCCTATTTAGCGCAGTCTAAGATTGAATTATTACGGACATTTCGTAATCGAAAATCGATCTTTTTTACTCTGTTAATGCCGATTATTTTTTACTTTATTATGTCGCAAAATGGAGCGGAGAAGATGGGTGGAGTTGAGTGGAAGGCCTATTTCTTAATTTCCATGACCGCATATGGACTCATGGGTTCCTCTATCTTTAATCTATCCTTGAGATTGGTTCAGGAGCGTACACAAGGTTGGTCACATCAACTCAAAGTCACACCGCTACCGCCCATCGTTTATTTTATAGCAAAAGTGAGTGTACAGTTACTCGTTAATCTAGGTCAGATTGTCGTGATGTTTTTAGTGGGACACTTCGTTAACAATGTAGAATTAACAGCTGGACAATGGGTTGGTGCTGGTTTTTGGCTCTTGATCGGAAGCTTACCATTCCTCGCCATAGGGACATTATTTGGAACGATGAACAAGATCGAAACCGCGCAAATCATCAACCAGATTGTTACGTTAGGGCTTTCTTTCTTAGGAGGAATCTTCTATCCGATAGAGTTGTTCCCGGAATGGTTGCGTAAGTTTGGAGAATGGACTCCTTCTTATTTAATGGCGAGTGAACCCCGAAATATTCTTGGAAACCAACCGATTGACTGGGGGAACGTGGTGATTCTAGCTGTATACTTCCTCTTATTCACAGGACTTGCATCCTATATTTTAAAGAAGAAAGAAGTATATTCATGAATAGAAAGAAATCACCTTTTATCTATCTTTGGCTGATCTTCTTGTTCTACCCCTTGTATAGTTTTTGGACTCAGACTACCCATGCTATTCTAGGCACTTTTCTCGTTTTAGCTTTGATTATTGCGTTTCTTCTATATACTCGATCTGGAAGACTTATTTATGTCATTGCTCAACTGGCTCTCGCATTTGTTATTTGTTCGTTCCTTTCGTTCCAAGTCATAACGACTTTTTGTTATCCGGCTGCCTCTGTTGGCTTTTTGCCTAATCGAAGAAAATTTTTAATCGGGTATGCCATTTTGCTTAGCTTGGTTATCATAACGTTCTTCTCCTTTTACGATTTAGTTGAGTTGGGTAAAGTAATTTCCTTTGCTTTTCCTTATCTGATATTGCTCTTTACACTTCCTTTTGTGGGTCGGATTCAAGGGAGACGGGATGCGATTCAAAGTCAGCTTCTACTTGCTCAAGAGCAAATTGTAGAGATGGGTAAGAATGACGAGAGACAACGAATTGCGAGAGACTTGCATGATACGCTTGGACATACGCTCTCATTAATTACCTTAAAAGGTCAGCTTGCAGAAAAATTAATCCACAAAGACCCCTCTAGAGCGGAACAAGAGGCAAGAGATATTCAGACAACAGCTCGTAGTGCTTTACAGCAGGTGCGGGAGTTGATTTCAGATATGAATATTGTGAAGTGGAATGATGAAGTGAACCGCTCTAGACAAATATTAGGTGCAGCCGAGATTCAATTTACCTCTAGGGACGGAGGAGTGACACTTACTCCATTTGTGGAAAACATATTTGCGATGTGCCTGCGCGAATTAATTACCAATGTTGTGAAACATAGTAGGGCGACAATGTGTCACCTGCAATCGGGAGAAGAAGAAGGTCATTTCTTTCTTCGTGTGACAGATAATGGAACTGGATTTTCTCCAGAGAACCAGAAAGTAGAGAGCCATGGATTAATTGGGATGAGGCAGAGATTATCGTTGGTTGAGGGGATTTTATTAATCGAATCTACTAATAAAGGAACCATGATTGCCATCCAAATCCCGAAAGTGATCAAACATAAAGAGAGAAAGTAGGAGAGAGATGATCCGGGTTGTGATCGCAGAAGATCAAGGAATGTTGCGTAGTGCGTTGGGGGCTTTATTGGATCTAGAAGAAGATATTACGGTGATTGGGCAAGCAGAAAATGGAAAGGAGGCTTTAGAACTGATCCAGCAACATCAGCCTGACCTTTGCATCGTAGATATAGAGATGCCGATTATGAGCGGTTTGGAAGTAGCAGAACAGCTAAAGGCGAAGAAGCATCCATGTCGGGTGGTCGTCTTAACCACATTTGCTCGTCAGGGTTATTTTCAACGAGCCGTGGCGGCTGGTGTTCAAGGATACTTGTTAAAAGATCGGTCTAGCGATGAATTGACCAATTCACTCCGAAATATCATGTTAGGAAAACGGGAGATTTCCCCTGAATTAATCGAGATTGTATGGGAAGAAAAAAACCCCTTAACCTCAAGGGAGCAAGAGATTCTCTTACTAGCAGAAAAAGGGCTCACAACCAATGAAATAGCAGGGCAACTTTTCCTCTCATCGGGCACGGTTCGTAACTATCTATCGGAAGTAAATAGTAAAATGAGTACCAGTAATCGTTTGGAAGCGATCAAGATTGCCAGGAGCAAAGGATGGATTATCGAAACCCCCTAACCATAAGGCTAGGGGACGTTTGGTATTTCGTATTAAGCTGGCAAATGTTCAACTACAACTTCATACGTATGGAGGCTGTTACCTAAAATGTTGGAAGGCTCGCTGGACTCTCTTCTCTTCGCATGAGCGCCTTTAAACGAATCGCTCTCTACCCACTTATCAAAGAATTCTTTGCCCTCCCAAGTGGTGCTCACCACATATTCCTCATACTCGGTTGTATCTTGCGTCTTTAGTAGTTGCATTCTTACAAATCCAGGGAACTGATGAACCGATTTCGGATTACGGAATCTTTCTTCTAGTTCATGTCCATGTCCAGATTTTACACGAATGGTATTTGTAACGATAAACATAATAATCTCCTCCTAATTTGACTGTCCTTGCTCTTTCTCTAGACTAATCAAGTAATCAAACACGTTTTTTGCTTCTTCTCCACCCATCTGAGCGTGGACGATCAACGGAATTCCATGAGGTCCTTTCGCATGGATCATCTCTGGAAAAGAATCGAGCATCGTTTTCACAATATCTAAGTTACCTAACATGGCCGCTGTAAAGATATCGATACGGGCTCCTTTTTCAATTAAAAAGAGAGCGATATCTTTTCTACCTACATGGCTTGCCGCCCCTAAAGCTGTTTCCCAGTCCTCATTTCCCCAGTTCCATGCGGCATAGAGTAAGCCGGGTTCTTGCTCCAGCATCTCTTTAATTGTATCAAAATCCATATGTGCAGAAGCTACGAAATTCCGTACCATCTCATCAGGAATTCTCACTTTTTCTTTCTTGTTTTCTGCTGTTGTCATCTATTATTTCCTCCCTTGGTCACAGCAAGTTCTCATTGGGATGAAGGTCGGTTTATCGGAATGCTGAATCGATACTTCAATGCCAAACACATCTTGAAACATACTCGGCTGGATTACCTCTTCGGGACTTCCATCCATATGAACCCGGCCATTCTTCATCACCACTAGGCGATCACTATATAAGGTTGCTTGATTAATATCATGTAACACCATTACAACGGTTAGACCAAATTCCTGATTTAGCGTTTTTACGAGCTCCATCACTTCTAATTGGTGAGCAATATCCAAATACGTCGTCGGCTCATCCAGAAGTAGGATGTTCGAACTCTGTGCTAACGTCATCGCAATCCAAGCGCGTTGTCTCTCGCCACCTGATAGGGCAGTGAGTGGACGATCTTGAAAGTCCTCCATCTTCGTCACTTCTAGCGCCCAACGAATGACTTTCTCATCTTCGGATGATAAGCGTTTGTACCACGTTTTATGGGGATGCCTGCCGAACTCCACAAGTTCACGCACGGTCCATTCAATCGAATGATCATGAACTTGTGGCAACATCGCTAATCGCTTGGCGATCTCACACCCGTCCCACTGCGACAAAGGGACTCCATCTAACAAGATTTGACCTGATGTAGGATTCCACAATCTCCCTAGCAAACGAAGTAAAGTTGATTTCCCTGATCCATTTGGACCAATAATACTTAGGATCTCCCCCTGTTTTAGCTGGAGATGAGGAACTTGTAGTTGAAACCTTTGAGAGTGCTGATAGGAAATCTCTTTAGCTAGTAGCATTTTTTCGCATCCCCTTTAGTAGAATGAATAGGAAAAACGGTCCTCCTAAGATGGAGAGGAAAACTCCTACAGGTAGTTCAATTGGATCAAACCAAGTTCTCGCAAAGGCATCTGCTAGCGTTACCAATAATGCCCCGCCTAGTGCAGATGCAGGGAGTAAATACCTTGCATCATTGCCTATTATCATTCGCAGGATATGAGGGATCACTAGGCCTACAAAGCCGATTAATCCCGACACACTTACCGCGATCGCCGCTAATAAACTACTTAGTAGAATCAGAAAGAAACGACTTCTCTCCACACGATGCCCCAGTAGCTTGGCCACCTCATCACCCAAACTGAGAACACGCAGATGATGTGCGGCAAAGAAACTAAGTACGATAGCGATTAAAGCATATCCGACCACCATCTGAAACTGGCTCCAACCGACCCCGCCAATTCCACCCGAAAGCCAAGGAAGTACAGACTGAACTCGGTCGCTAAACAACAACATTAATGAAGATAGAATCGCTCCAATTAATGCGTTAATCGCGACTCCTACTAAAATGATGCGATGGGAGGATGCCCCTTGATTCCATGACAGGAAGTAGATTAATAGAGTTGTCCCAAAAGCACCTACAAAAGCACCAATCGGTAAAAAGGTGGCTGCCGTTGTTGGGAAAATGATTAACATCGTTGTCGCAATGACACCAGCTCCCGAGGAAACGCCGATAATCCCAGGGTCGGATAGAGGATTACGCATCACACCCTGCAAAATAGAGCCAGATAGCGCCAAGCATATTCCTACAATTAAACCAATCAGAATTCGAGGAAGCCGTAAATCCCATACAATTCGCTTTGCCATATTATCTTGTTGATGGAGGACTCCATCGATCAATTCCGTTGATGTGAAGGAGACAGGACCTGCGAAGACCGCATAACACACAGCTCCAAGTAACCCTAAAACTAACAAGATTAAAACAATGACTCTCTTCCTAAATAAAGGATGCGTTGTTCCCTTACTTTCCTGTGCAGACAAACCTTCCATTACGATCCAGTCGCTTTCGCTAGGCTATCCTTTAGGAAATCTAAGCTTTCAATTACTTTTGTTCCTGGATTTGAACCAAATAGGTGAGATGGTAGAACTACGATCTTCCCATTTTTCACAGCGGACAAGTTATTCCAAGCGGAGTTTTTCTTCATCTCTGCTTCAAATGCTTTCTGAACAGCTGCCGGATCACCGTGGGTAATCAGATAAACCACATCTGGGTTGCTTTGCACGATTCTCTCTGTACTTAGTTGCGCATATCCAGGCATTTCTTTGGAAATAGGGAATTCTGCTGCAATATTTTCTCCCCCTACTTTGGATAAGAGATCTCCAGATAGAGACGATGGCAATGCAATCATATACGAGCCCGGTGCTCCGTATACTAGCAGAGCCTTTGCCTTTTTAGTAGGTTGTTCTTTTTGTAGAGATTGTAATTTATCAGCTATTTGTTTGGTCCATTTTTTCGCTTCATCTTGTTTGCCTAACAGAGATCCATAGTTTTCAATAGATTTTTGTATGCCATCCACAGAACTACCTTTTGCGATATAAACTTGAATTCCTTGTTTCTCTAAAGTAGGAATATGTCTTTCAAAGCCACTATTTGCAATTAATACGTCTGGTTTAACTGCGGCTATCTTTTCAAAATTAGGACTGTGTGGATTTCCGATTTCTGTTGCTTTTTGTAGCTCCGGATTGGAAACAGGTGCCTGTGTCGTAGGACGTCCCACAATCTCTCCGCCTAAAGCATGAATGATATCCATATCGCCTGAACTAAGAGCCGCTACCTTCTTTGGTTGTTGTTTAAAAGTAAGAGTCCGATTCGCAGCATCCGTAACAGTTATCTGTGCTGATGATTTTGGAGCAGATGCTTCTGGAGCCTTCGTCTGACAAGCTGTCATAATCCCCAAACAAAGGAATGAAACCCCGATTAACTTAACTACTTTCTTCATAAATAAATCCCCCATATATATGATAATGATAATTAATCTCATTTATACCGTCATTGTAATAGAGAATGATAATTATTGTCAATTAGAAAGTATGAAATAAAAACCATAGTTTTTAATTACTTATATTTACAATATGAAATAATATTTTATACAATTAGTCTTATTGTGTTGGATTTATCATTGTGTACTAATAATCTTATTGTGTATAATTGATCGGAGTTTCATATAAAAACTCCACTAAAACTATTAGAAGAAGGGAGAATATAGATGAAGGATTTAAGTTTGGTAATCGTAACAGAAGAATATATGGTTGCCGAAGATTTAACTCATAGGATGAAGAATGTATTCTCTAGCGTGACGCCAATCCCACCAGGGGAGGTACGAAGAGAAATTTCCCGCCTAGAGCCTGACATTGTTATCTTGCATGAAAGCCAAGGTCAGTCATTGGTACAATTAATTCCCTACATAAAAAAAGAAGTCAAAAAGACAGAGATTTTATATTTGACGGATATAAAAGACTCTGCCCGAATTCGAGATGCTAGCCGAGTTGGTGCATTTGATATTCTATTTTTCCCAGACGAGATTAACGTGCTAGAAGACGCTGTAACCAGAGCGATCAAGGCGCTTCAATCGGAAGGACATGAAAAAGAGGCTGTACACAACAGTGCTTGGGGTAGAGGACAAATTATTACCTTATATAGTGGAAAAGGTGGAGTTGGAAAGAGCCTCATCGCATCTACATTAGCCCAAACTTTGCAACTAGATTCGGATTCAGGTGTTTTACTCATAGACCTTAACCTTCAGTACGGAGGAATCGATACTTACTTAAACGTGGAAAGTGAACGAAATATTTATGATCTTACTCCAGTTCTGAAAGAACTAAATGATAACCATATTCGTAACGTAACGATCATCGAGCCTAAGTCACAGATGAGTGTGTTGCCTAGTCCAGCGAATGTAGAAATTAATGAACAAATAACGGAAGAACATGTAGAAAGATTACTTCGTACTGCCCGACTATACTATGACTTTATCATTGTAGACTTGCCTTCTGAATTAAACACACTTTCTTATATTGCCTTAGAAGAATCCGACAAGATTTTTTATGTATTAAATCCAGACCTTGTCTCACTCCGTACGATGAACCGAGTAATAGGTGCATTTGGAACCATTGGCGTAGATCCAACGGATCGACTTGAAATTATCTTAAATCGTACAAGCCGCAATACGGAGATATCAGCTAAAGAAGTAAAAAAGCGTTTCCCATATGAAGTGATAGCAGAGCTACCTGATGATCCTAAGGCACTCCATAACTATATTAATCGCGGACAAACCATCCGTTCTGGCGGTAAAGAGAAGAGACTGATCCCTCTTGCTAGACAGATCCAAAAGCTAGCGAAAGTCGTCCTCACTTATAAAGGAACATCATCTGTAGAAGAGACGAAGAAGAGGAAGTAATCTAGAAGAGAGGCTTGGTTGACATTGCCCTACCTCGAACACGCATTATATGGGATTCTGCTTATTTTATTGGGATGTGCAACCTATACTGATCTGAAAAAACGGTTGATCTATGACCGATTTATCTTGATAGGGGCATTGGCAGCTATTGGGATCCGTGCGATAGAAAGACCTGAGCCATGGTGGAACTATCTTCTGACATCCATCATTACACTATTTATTTTGCTACTAATTGCGACTGTAACAGGTGAACAATCTATTGGCGGCGGAGATATTAAGCTCTTTGCTATGTTGGGACTAGCGGTTGGATTTCAAACGTTTTTAGTACTCTTCTTTTTATCCCACATACTAGCGGGCTTGTATTTCTTAGTACGGAAGTTGATTAGCTGGAAAGAGACAGGCCGAAAAACAGAAATCCCCTTTGCTCCATTTATTACAGTAGGTTTGATTTTGATCTATATCGGTAAAATACAGTAGAATTGCATGAATAGACATTTAAAATACATTATTCTGTCTTTAAAGAGAATGATTAATTTAGATATGAGGGTGTGAATACAACGATGCAAGAAGCAAAACGGAGGGCACTCCTCTTTATCATGATTGCCTTAGCCTTAGCGACAGTGGCTGGCTATATGTTCTTAGAAAAATTAAGCTCAGTAGATTCAAGATTAGGTCAGATGGTGACTATTTACGTAGCAAAGAAAGATATCGCACAGCGTCAAGCACTGCAACCGGATAACTTTGAAGCGAAGCAAGTTCCCAAGCAGTTCTTGCCTAGTTCGGTCGTTACGGATCTAAATCAGATTAAGTTAAGTGGTAATCGGCCGCTACCGATTCAAGTGCTAACGTCCATCACCCCACTAGCAAAAGGTGATCTATTAACGGCTAACATGTTAAAAGAGAACTCGGATATTAAAGATCCAAACAAACGGATTATCTTAGTGCCAGCTGGTAAAAATACAAGCTTTGATTCCATTTTTACTGCAAACGATCGGGTTGACATCATCGTTTCGCGATCAGATAAAGAAACCAAAAGAATGTGGCAAGATATTTTAGTTGCAGGGGTAGGTAAAGGGGAAGATGGAAGCGTTGGGATGGTCGCTCTCGAGATGACGATTGCTGACGCAGAGAAATTCATTCATGACCAGAACTTTGCTCCAGCGATTCGAATCTTAAAGGCTCCTGCTGTAAAAGACGGAGGATCGCCATCCTCTGAATTAGTATTACCGAAGCAAAAAGAAAAAGATGACAAGAAAAAGCCATCTGATGCTGACAAGAAGGATAAGGCAGATCTCGAGGTTGATCACGAATGACGAATCGATTTTCTACCAATCAAAGACGTTTGCCACGTGCCAAAAGTGAAGCAAAAGAGATTACACGCACCGTTGATCATAATCGGATTAATGAGCTAGCACAGCATTTTAAAGCGAGACTCCTTCGAGAGACAGACTTAGAGAAATTAACGCAGATGCCTTCCGCAGAGCAACGCGTTACGTTAGACCGGATTATCGGAAGATATTTGGCAGAAGAGCAGGTCGTTATCCCGGGACAAGACCGAAATCGCCTTATCTCGCGCATTATTAACGAGTCAGTTGGGTATGGACCGCTTGAGGCTTTGCTAGAAAATGAAGACATTACAGAGATTCTCGTAAATGGACCCTATGAAGTTTTCTATGAAAAAAGAGGGAAGTTGGAAAAAACCGATATTCAATTTCGAGATGAGGAAGCACTGCGTCACGTTATTGATCGCATCGTAGCCCCGATTGGCCGACGAGTCGATGTTAGCTCTCCTATGGTAGATGCACGTCTGCCAGATGGAAGTCGTGTGAATGCCGTGATCCCACCGATTAGTTTGAAAGGCTCATTGCTTTCTATTCGTAAGTTCCGTAAAGAACCGATTTCGATTGACGATTTAATCCAGTTTCAAAGCTTAACCAAAGAGATGGCCCAGTTTCTGACCGCCCTAGTCCAATCGAAGCTCAATCTCATCATCTCAGGTGGTACTGGTTCAGGAAAAACGACCTTGCTCAATGCATTGGCGTGTAAAATCCCTGCTGAGGAACGGATTGTCACGATCGAGGATATGGCAGAGTTGCGTATTAATCATGGGCATGTGGCTGGGATGGAAGCACGTCCTGTCAACGTAGAGGGTAAAGGGGAAGTTAGCATTCGCCAATTAGTGAAAAATGCTTTGCGGATGCGTCCAGACCGGATCATTGTCGGTGAGGTGCGTGGTTCCGAAGCGTTCGACATGCTCCAAGCGATGAACACAGGTCACGAAGGGTCCCTTACCACTGTCCATGCGAACTCGCCGAAAGATGCGATGAGCCGGCTAGAGGGGATGGTGATGATGTCAGGGATGGACCTTCCTTCCACAATCATCCGCCAATATATCGTGTCCGCTGTTGACTACATCGTACAGATCGGTCGTCTTCCTGATGGACAACGTAAGATGCTAGCTATCTCCGAACTGCATGAGAAAGAAGATGGAAGCGTGGAGATGGTCGATATCTTCCGGTTTAACCAAATCAATGTTCAATATGATGGTGCCGTAGAAGGGTATTTTGATGCCACGGGCGTTATTCCATCATCCCTGGCGCGATTACAAGCATTTGGTAATCGGGTTGATAAACGGATCTTCACACCTCGAAAGGGGACGAGCTAATGGGTGCAGGGTTAGTCTTTGGGGGTTCTGTTTTTTGCTTCGTCATAGCCATCTACTTCTGGTTGCGAGCTCGTCAATCGAAAAAAGAAACAAATCAGCAAATCGAAAAATACATGGATGCCATCGTAGAAGAGCGTTGGTCCGATCGTTTGGTAGATCGACTTGACAGGCAGAGCTGGGCGGTTCAGTTGCAACCGTCTCTAGAGCGGGCTAGCATTAGTCTTCGTCCTGGAGAGTATGGCGCATTGTTAGTAGTAGCTGGGGCTGTTGTGATGTTTCTCATCAATCGTATGTTTGGATTACCGCTCTACATAAGTCTGCTCCTAGCAACTAGCCTAGTTCCAGTTGCTTCGAAGTTCTTCCTGAACTCGAGAAGAAGAATTTATATCAAGCGCATGGACGATCAACTAGGGGAGGTTTGCCGGCTCCTTAGCTCTGCTGCCCGTGCGGGTATGTCCATCCATCAAGGATTGGAGCTAGTTGTCAAAGAAATCTCGAATCCCATGCAAAAAGAGCTTGGTGTCGTTGTTCGCGAGATACAGCTGGGCAGGGACTTGGAAGTCTCTCTCTATGAGTTATTAAGAAAAGCAGACAGTAAAGACTTGAGGGTATTTGTTAATGCATTAGTTATCCAGCGCCGAGCGGGTGGGAATCTCTCACAAGCACTTAACGAAATGGCGAGAACGATGGAAGAACGCAAGATTATTAATAAGACTGTTGATGCTACAATTGCCCAATCGCGGATGACGGCTTATATGTTACCGTTTGTGTCTATGGCTGCTATTCTGATGATTAGTCAATTGATGGGAGACTTCAAGCAATTTGCAACTTCAATCTTTGGGATTCTATCTATCCTAGTCTTTGCCGTAATGCAGATTATTGGCTTTATTCTCATTAAGAAAATTTCCGACATTAAAGTATAAGGAGGGAGTATATGGCTCTATTAGTTATTAGCATCTGGTTGTGTTTATTATTTGCTGGAATCTCCTATTATTCTTATGTATCAGAGCACAAACAAGTAGAACAAAAGCTAGATTACTACATCCCTCCGTGGCGGGTGATGAAACGAAAGAGACGGTATGATCGCTTATGGAGCTGGGTTGATCGTTTTGCGGAAACTGGGGAAAAGATTTCCATCCTCAGTGATCCTGTAGAGATTGAGGAGTATCTGACGAAAGCGGGTTATCCCTATGGTCTTAACCTTCGCAGGGTGCATGGTGCAAAGATTTTAGGTGCAATTTCGGGATTTGGAGCAGGATTTTTCTATGTATTTCTCGGTTTACCATTTGGTCCAGCTCTATTTCCAGTTCTAGTTTTTTTAGGCTACTCATATCCGATTCTTTTGCTTCGAGTCAGGGCAAAGCAAAGGCAAGAGCAACTGCGACTCGATCTACCTAATTTTTTGGATATGATGAGTATTACTCTCCAAGCAGGGATGGGGCTAGATGAGGCAATTCGATACTATATCGAGACCAGCGAGGGACCATTAACAGAGGAGCTAGCAAGATTGAATCAGGAAATTCGGTTTGGTGTTCAGCGAGAAGCCGCCTATCGAGCTTTAATTAATCGGACGGATTCTCCTGAACTAGACATACTCGTTCAATCTCTTATCCAAGCCCATATTCTTGGAACTTCGGTTGCAAAGACCTTCACCGAGCAGGCTGATGATATGAGGCAAATGCGGGCTGAACAAGCGAAGGAAAAAGCGGGTAAAGCAACGCCTAAGGTGTCTCTTGTGACAGGAGTCGTTATTTTCCCATCTATTTTACTTTTGATCGGGATGTTTATTATTTATACCAATTTTATCTCGAAGAATATTTTTTCGGGATTCTAGTAGGAGGTGATGAATGCAAAAGTAACTGCAATTGCTGATTTGAAAATTGTCCTTATTTATTTGTAATACGATTTAATATTAGGAGGCTATTTGAATGAATGAATCATTGCTAAAGTTGAGTGCGGAGTATGAAGTTATGAAAGTTAGAATGAAGCGTGCATTTAAAAGTAAAAAAGGATCCCCTACGATGGAGTATGTGATCATAATAGGGATCGGGGCTGTTTTCGCAGGGCTATTAGGATGGGTATTTACCGATGATGGTGCAGCCACGAATATCAAAGATGCTTTTAAAGATAAAGTGATGAAAATATTTGAATAAGATTTAATAATTTTTCTTAAAAACAGTAGATCCAATATAGTAATTTAGAATTCAATTCATATGTAAATTCTGCTCCTTATCTAGTCGTGAGGGGAGATAAGGAGCATTCTATAGTGTTTGAATCTAACCGATAGGATGTGAAGATAGTGTTAAAAAAATCCGTGCTCGCTTGCATAAGTATGTTTTTACTCGTTTTGTCAGCGTGTTCAATTAAAGAAACACCTGCTAAGGAGAGTAAACAGGAAAATGATATAAAGCCTACTACCAAAGAACTTGCTACTGATTTAGATGGTTATCTCAAAGAAGGACCTGGTAAGTATGCAGGGGTAAAGTATGACGAAACCAAGGTGAAGTCAGAACTGGATAAATTGCCAAATGATATATCTGTCAAAGATGCCCAGAAAGCCATTATTGATTTATTAGCTGAGGACTATCAACCAGTGTTAAAGGAGATCGACAACTTTAATACAACCTTACATATTGATGTAGTAGATCCAGAGAATCAGGCTACTGATATACCTAATGAGAAGCAGAAGCCCGTTAATGCCTATATTCTCTTAGATTCTAGCGGAAGCATGGTGGGTAAAGTAGGTGGACGTACCAAGATGGATCTAGCAAAGGCAGCAGTAAATCGCTTCTCTTCTTCACTACCTAAAGGGGTAAATGTTTCGCTACGAGTATATGGAAATAAAGGAAGTAGTGCGGATAAGGATAAAGATGTTTCCTGCAAAAGTACAGAGGAGGTATATCCATTAACAGCCTATGATTCACAAAAATTCGGCCAGTCACTTAATCAGTTTAAACCGACCGGTTGGACACCGATCGGCTTAGCTTTAACACAAGCGAAGAAAGACTTAGAAGAAAAAGGAGCAGATACTGAGAATATTGTTTATGTAGTAAGCGATGGAATCGAAACGTGTGGTGGAGATCCTGTACAAGCAGCAAAAGAACTGAACCAATCTGGGGCGAAAGCAATTGTCAATATTATTGGCTTTGATGTAGATAATGCTGGACAACAAGCTCTTAAGAAAGTAGCTGAAGCAGGTGGAGGAGAGTACAGTACTGTTCAGTCTGAGAAAGATCTCCGGGAGTACTTTGATAAGAAAAATCGAGATATGTATTGGAAATGGAATAGTTGGGGAACAAAAGCTTCCCTTAGCCTGCATTCTCAAAGGCTTAGTAGGAAGGGGGAAAGTGAAAAATTGTTGTTTTCAGTTTCAAGTGGCTTCTGGAAATTAATGAAAAGTGAAGAGAAAAATATGAAGATGGCAAGAGAATACCTAAAGGAAAAAGGGAAGATATCTGAGAAATCCCGCTTGGATATGGGTCAAATATTTTTAAAGAGATACATAGCTTTAGCAGACTATAAAGACAAAAAGTGGTCTGAAATAAATCAGGAAATTGATCGAAATTTCGCTGAACTGAACGAATCAGCTGAACGGAAAGAAAAAGAGATGAAAGGGAAGTATGGAAAATAGAAATTTTGAAGTTAAATCTTCAGATTGAATTTACAAAGGTAGCGAGGGTAGGCAGATGATAAATGGGAATCGTCGAAAGTATTTTGCAATAAGTGTATTGATTATGTTCGCCTTTATCATATTTTCTCCTTACATTGTTTTGGCAAAAGACATAACGACTGGAAGTTCATTTGGACAGTATAGTTTAAGTGTAGGAAAGTTTCCTACACTGGATGCGGAAGATCTTCCTACGCTAGATGCGGAAGATCTTCCAAAATTAGATGAGAAAGACCTCAAGAAGATGGATAAGCTACCAGAGCTTGACAAGATTCCTAAAGGTGATAAACAGCCATCAACCACTTCTAGTAACCCACAACAAGAGGAGCCAAAATGGTATAGTATCGACTCAAGTAGTTATAAAACATTTAAATATGTCCTAAATGACACGTTAAAGGGTTTAGTTAGTAAAGCGGATGGATTGTATCTTGCAGATAATTTGTCTCGTATCACAGCTCCAGAAGGTACAAATCCCAACTTTGTTGGTCTTACTCCCAAGGATGTGGTCAAGGGTTCATATTTTTTAAGTTCTTCACTTGTTCGTGGAGGAATTACCCTTGGTCTTGATGGGATAGTAGATAAAGATCAAAAGGCACTCTATGAGGCGGGATTAGATGGATGGTCTGCAATCGATAATGGATGGCAATCATGGGATTTTTTTAAGAGCACGAGAGATGTTAAACATATTTCGGATTTTTCAGAAAGATCTATACAGGCAGCGGGTCAGTCTGGTTCTTATCTTGGAAAATTGTTCTCCAAAGTAACACCGGTGACTGCAGTAGTTGGTGGATTATTTGCGGGTTATGAGGCAGTTCAAAATGTAGGTAAAATATTTAACGCTAATACTGTTGACGATGGAATAGATGCATCAGGGGATTTAGTGGCTAACGTAGGAGAGATGGCTATGGCAGTAGCTCCGTTTTTAGGGCCTGTCGGTGGGGTTGTTGCGTTAGCAGGGGCCGGTGTATTTGCAGTAGGAAAAGTAGTGCGCCACAGGAAGGCGATTGGTGATGCACTTTCTTCTGGATGGAATAAAGTAAAGGGATGGTTCTCGTGATTTGGAATGGTAAGCTAATCTCAATGATAATCTGTTACCAAAAGTTCGTAATCTAGGAGATTGATTTATTGGAGGGCAAAATAAGGAAAGCAACTGGGATAGCAGTAGAGAAGGAACTAAATGCAACAATTGCAGAAATAGGAAAAGTAGTTGGTTGGCTGGTGATTTGTTTAAGTGATCGATACGAAAAGGAGTCTGGAGAGATGTCAAATGCTGTCGTACCAGAAGCAGTCGTACAATCGGTAGAGTCGAAGAAATTACAAGGTGAGACCTATATAATAGGTTATCGAGCGATTGATGGTGGACAAGTATTTTATTACGCTCTTTATCGTAAACCGATAGAGGGACCAAAGGGTGTTTTAATCACCGATGAGTATGGTGCAATCGTTTCTCTTAAACAAGCTAAAAGAATAGTAGAGCTTACTTTTAGGGTTGATCATGCTTTTGATCGTGTTGAAGCAGGTGAACGACAAAAGTTTATCTATTTGGTTGATGTGTTTAATTTACTCCTATTAAGTAGCTTGGGTCTAGTAGGGAAAAGTAGCCTAGATCCGGAGGAACGTAGATGGTATGAGGAATTTGCGGAATATCCGAGGAATCTTAAAGAAAGCAGAAAGACATTATCTGATAGTGTCAAGTGTGGGAAGAAATTTTTTAAGTCTTTGGTCATACGTCCACTAATAGAAGTAGATTTAGAAAAAGCAATAGTATTTTATGAAATGGGAGAAATTATACATTATCAAATTTGTTATCGCTTTAAAGGTGCCATGGACGTGGAAGAATCAGCGAGGAAATTTATGAAAAGTTATTATGGAGGTAAAAATATCTGGCGGATCTATCGAATCCCGAATCTACTTTTGATGTGGTTCAGTTACTCAGCGCTACTTCCTAAGAAAGAAGATCGATATATGTTTGAGGATTTCGATGAGAAATCAAAAAAAGAGTTTACAGTTGATCATTTGATGCACAGAATTCGAAATCCGAGAGATTAATAGAATTTATCTAAGGGAATGCAAGGGTGATAAGTAATTCTATGTAATCAGAAAAGAGTGAATGAAAATATCCCATTCTTTATAGGTGTTAGCGATTGTATACCAAATGAATGGGAAGGGTTGAAAATGGATCCTCAACGAAAATTTTATAATCTCCCCAGAAAAACTGGGGAATTACGAAATATGATCCTACTGAAAAGAAAGAATAGGAGTTTGCTTCATGGGTATCTCAACATTTCAAATAATAAAAGAGCATTGGCGTAAATTAATCATGATTCAGCTAATTTTATATCTCCCCCTATATATCGGGCTATATTTCGTCGTGAATATTTTTTTAATCCAAGCTAATCTTGCGGGGCTTGGATTCTTAGGGCCTATTTTTAATATGATTTTCACCTTAATAGCTTGGGGAATGGTGCAGATTCCACTAGTCCTGCTGGTGGCAAGTGAGTATAAGGAAGAACAGGTCACAGCAGGCTCTATTTTGATTCGGTCTATTGAAAAGACATTTTATGTGTATTTATTTGCAATTATATTTTCTTTGATGGTGATTTTAGGTATGATGCTGGTTATTCTTCCTGGTCTGATTGCCTTTATCTTCTTTTTCTTCTATCCACAATTTATATTGTTGTACGGGCAAAAGGGATGGCGGGCAATGAAAGAGTCCGCACGTTTTATGCAAAAGAACTTACTTAAATCTCTCGGATACCTAATCATCTTCGCAGTGGTTATTGCGGTGATTGAGGCGATTGCTTTATTTGTTACGTTACAATTTTCTAATGCGGTGTGGGCAGTCGTTCTTGTACAAACACTAATGAATATGACTCTTTCTACCTTATTAGGTATTGCTTTATCTATATTTGTAATTAATAACTCTGATTACGAGGTCGAAGATTGAGCGAGGAGACATCGGATGAACTGGAAGAAATTATCAAATAAAAAGGGCACCATTACCAGTCTATGGTTCAGTAGTCTCCCCATCTATTTTATTCTATTTGGCGCGATTTTGACTCTAGTAGGACTATGGATTAGTATGTCCTCCCTTCGTGTAGCTGGAGACGCGGCGAGTGTTGCTGTTTCTAAGAAGCTAGACGAGCTGTTGCATGATGAAATTGAACGCAAGATGGATGAAGCATTTGATAATGGACATTTCAACAGCTATGAGTATGTACTGGGTACAGAGAAGAAGAAGAGAGACTTGTTACAGGAAGTCATTAAGAACAAAAAGGGCCAACTGACTGCTGCTGCTAAGAAGTATTTAAAGAAAAACAATGCAGCCGAACGTGGAGTATTGATTTTTGATGGTAAGGATGGTCGAGTGAAGGTGCAGGCAAAACGAAGTCTAGATGCACGTGTTTTTGAGGATGCTCTTGAAAAGTTGGATGTGATCGCACTCGGTCGTGGAGCTAAGCGAAGCTATCTAGAGTGGTTGGGGGATGGTGAACCGTTTGAAATTACGTTTCCTTAGAGAGAAGCAAGGAAGTACTACGTTAGAGTTTGTATCCCTTCTACCGATTGTCGCATTGATGAGTATGGTGATCTGGCAGATGGCTGTGTTTACGATGGCAGTGATGGATACGCAATCCTTTGTGAGGGAAGAAGTTCGGGTTGCGGCAGATGATGGAGATGCCAAGAAAGCAGAAAAACGTGGGGAAAAATCATTCCCTCAAACCGATAATGTGAAGCTCGCATCGTATCAGGTGAAGAAAATAGAAAAAGAGGAAAAGAAAGATAAACAAGGGGTAAAAAGGTCCTACATGGAAGTAACGGCCAAGATTAAAGTAAAGATCCTGTTCCTTTCAATCGCTCCCATTGAATATTCCTATAAAGCACAGTCACGGATCATTGATTAAATAGAATAGCTAATGTAAATATATTTAAATCAGTTAAGTTAACGATCATTATAGAAGAAAGGGACTACCATGAATTATAGACATAAATATTTACTTACCTTCTATGCATGATGCTTGTCCTCCCGGGTTGTTCGCTTTTCGGGCAACAAGGAGATAAAGGGGAAAAGAAAGCAGAGAAAAAGCAGGAAGTTACATATCAGCCACCTAAGCCATCGACCAAATGGGAAGAGATTGTAAAAGATGATGGGCAGGGGACCTATGCGGCGAATCGATACGATATGGATGCCGTGTGGAAAGAGCTAGACAAAATGAAAGAAGGATTAACCATCGATGAGTACTACAAAGAGGCGTTGAAGCTGGTAGGGGAATCGTACCATCAAGAAGAGAAGCAATTTGAAGAAGTGAAAGCAAGGAAGTATAGGACGGAGTTGCTGGAGTTAGATCCTGAGTCACCAGAGGCACAGAAGAAAGTCCAAGAATTAAATCAGGTACCGAAGCAAAATGTAGTGATTCTACTTGATGCAAGTGGAAGTATGAATGGTACAGTTGGGAGCCAGAAGAAAATAGATTTGGCGAAATCAGCAGTGAATCGATTTGTGACGAAGCTTTCTCCGAATACGAACCTTTCTTTACGTGTCTACGGTCATAAAGGCTCTAATGATAAGGGTGGAAAAGAAGCATCTTGTCAAGCTACTGAAACCATTTATGGGCCTAAAGCGTATGAATCATCCTTTCAATCTTCGTTAGACAAAGTAAAGCCAGCTGGTTGGACTCCTTTGGCACGTGCGATGCAAGAGGCAGGCAAGGATCTGAGCAGTTCGCAAGATAAAGACGTTGAAAATATTGTCTATATTGTCAGCGATGGACTTGAAACGTGTGGCGGAAATCCTGTATCGAAGCCTACCAATTGCACCAATCTAATGTGAAAGCGGTCGTGAATATTATTGGATTTGATTTAGATGGGAAAAGCAAAGAGGCGCTAGAAAAAGTATCCAAAGCAGGCGGAGGTGCTTTTCAGGCAGTCGATAGTGATAAGGATTTTGATAAAGCATTTGATCATTATATAGAATCTCTGAAAAAGGAAAATGGTCAGTGGTTTAATAGAGAGATAACAAAGTTGAAAAATAACTATAATAGTGATTCTTCGTTAATTGATGATTTACATAAGCAAGTGGTTTTGAAGGTGAAGAAAGAGCATGCTCGTCTGCTAAATGCTTTTGGATACCTATCTGTAACGAAAAAAATTGATAGTAAGAAATGGGTAGAACTCGCACAGAAAGCGGATAGTCGTTGGTCGGATTTGGGCGAACATATGGATAGTCAGTTTAGTAGTGGTGGAGATAACGTAACCGGTCAATGGAATGACTTAGTGAGAGAGTTAGATAGCCAATTCTATAAAAATAAAAGGAAGCTTACCAACTCGTTTCTCAATGGGTATCCCCCAGTCCGTCTACCAGAAAATAATGTATATAGATCCATGGATCTTCAAAAATGGTTTATACTCCCGGCTCGTTTTACCCAATCTCCTCCAGAAACTTTAGAGAAATTGAAAAAAAGTATAAAGTTGGCGAAAAGGAACCAGATAGTGATTCATAATAGTGCTAGATGAAAAAAGTAGGACAGGAGCTACCATGAAACATACATATAAGCTATTTCTTACCTTACTCTGCACAATGCTAGTCCTACCGGGCTGTTCGCTTTTAGGTCAACAGTCGGATAAGCAGAAACCAGAGAAAAAACAGGAAATTACATACAAACCACCTAAGCCATTGACCAAGTGGGAAGAGATTGTGAAAGATGATGGAAAAGGTATCTATGCAGCTGATCGATATGATATGGATGCTGTATGGAAAGAGTTAGACAAAGTGAAAGAAGGCTTAACTGTAGAGGAGTACTATGCGGAGGTTTTAAGACTAGTAGGGGATTCGTACAATCAAGAGGAAAAGCAGTTTGAAGAGATTAAGGCTCGGAAGTATCAAGAGCCGGAGTTACTTACGTTAGATCCTCAATCTCCTGATGCGCAAAAGAAAGTACAAGAGTTGAGTCAGGAACCGAAACAAAATGTAGTAATCCTACTCGATGCAAGTGGAAGTATGAACGGTACTGTTGAAGGCCAGAAGAAAATGGAGTTGGCAAAGTCGGCAGTGAATCGTTTTGTGGCCAAGCTCTCTCCGAATACGAATCTAACTTTACGAGTTTATGGTCATAAGGGTTCAAATGATAAGAATGGAAAGGACGTATCTTGCCAGAGTACAGAGGCTATTTACGGTCCGAAACCCTATGAATCTTCCTTTCAATCTTTCACTAGATAAAGTGAAGCCATCTGGCTGGACACCCCTCGCACGGGCAATAGAGGAATCGACAAAGGACTTAGGATCTGCTCAAGAAGCAGGGGTGAAGAACGTTGTCTATATTGTCAGTGATGGATTAGAAACGTGTGGGGGAAATCCCGTATCGGAAGCTTATAAATTATATCAGTCTAATATGAAAACGATTGTTAATATTATCGGATTTGATCTGGATGCAGAGAGTAAAAAAGAGTTAGAGAAGGTATCCAAAGCAGGTGGGGGTAATTTTCAATCAGTAGATAACAATCATAATTTTGACAAGGTATTTGAATCCTATATAGATTCTTTGAAAGCAGAAAATAGTCAGTGGTTTGATAGAGAGATAGATAAGTTAAAAAAGAGTTACGATAGCGATTCTTTACTAATTGATAATCTGCGCGATCAGGTTGTTGGGAAGGTGGAGAGGGAGTACACTCGTGTGTTGAATGCCATCGGCTACCTAGCTGTAACGAAAAAAATTGATAAGTCTAAGTGGGTGGATTTAGCCACAAAGGCGGATAGCCGTAGAACATATGGACAAGCAGTGGAGTAGAAGTGGTGATAACATAGTAGACCAATGGAATCATTTGGTTGATAGATTGGATCAACAATTTGACAAGAACCGAAAGAATCTCAGTAAAGACAGTCCATTTTATGTAAGTTATTCATTAACTCGTATACCCAAGAACAATATTGGAAGAACGATTATCTCGATGCAACCACATTGGTTAAATCTGAAACAGCGCTTTAGGCAATCCCCTCCTGAAACATTAGAAGAGTTAAAAGGAAAGAAAGAGGAACAAAAGTGACCAATTAGTCAACACGATTCGCAGATGGGAGTCAGTCATCATGAGGTGGTTTCATAAAATCGTTTGCTGGAGTCAATCCAAACGAAAGGGTTCTGCAACCCTTGAGATGGTAAGTATGTTACCCTTATACATTCTTCTCGCTCTACTAATCTGGCAACTAGCAATTGCAGGATTAGCTGTTGTGGATGCACAATCAGCCATGCGGGATGCTCTTCATGTGGCAGCTCAGACAAGAGATGAAGAACAGGCGGAGAAAGATGGAAAGGCTGCATTTGGGGAAGGAAAGCAATATCAGCTAACGAAATTAAGCGTGGATATAAAAGGGGAAGAGGCGACCGCAAAAGCGGAAATCAAAATCCCAATTATCTTTATGGATGATACAAGTCCGATTACGTATGAGTTTGAATCTACTTCTCCTTTAGACCGAGAATTAATAGTAGGAGGGATGGGGCCAGGAGGAATCGCAGGGCTTCCCTTTCTCTCGGGAAGTGGAGATTTTAACCTCCCTATTAAAAGCCCAACGATTAGTTCGGGATTTGGGACTAGGATTCATCCTATTTCGGGTAAGGCTAAGCATCATAACGGAATCGACTTTCCTAAGCCTGTTGGAACCCCGATTTATGCAGCAGAGAGTGGGATTGTCAAAAAAGCGGGTCCTTCTAAAGGCTTTGGGAACCTGATCGTAATCGACCATGGCGGAGGCGTAGAAACGTGGTACGGGCATATGTATTCGAATATGATCTATGTTCGTGAAGGTCAAACTGTAACGAAGGGACAAAACATAGCAGGTGTTGGGAGTGCAGGTGGTTCTACAGGGCCCCATTTACACTTTGAGGTACATATAAATGGAACTCCCGTCAATCCGGCGATTTATTTGTAAGGAATGCAAGATTCGTTTTTTCAATACTGGATAAATATAGGGAAATAGGCTAGAGTATAACTCGTGAATTGCTACATCATTAACATATCCAAAGTGTTGTGGAATATGTTGAATCCTACAATATTTGTTGTAGAGAAAGACTAAATGTGGATAAAGTTGGAACGTATCCAGAATTGCATTCGTGATACAATATTTTAGGTTATAATAGAAAATAATTTTGTAGACGTAGGAGATAATATGATATATGGAACAGAAAAAAGAGCGTTTTTTAAATTATATTAAGTCTCGATATGCTCTGTGGATTTTAACTCTAATCCTTGTATTCATGATAGAGTTATTAAACCGAGGAAAAGTCCAAGACTTAACGAAATGGGTTTTCAAAGAAGAATCATTCTTCCCTGCTTTTGTACTTACGTATGGGATTGTTTATGGGATCCTTTCTTTGTTTATTGCCCTAATCGGACGGGCACAGATTGCTTATTGGACGATAAGTACGGTTTTAGTTCTTATCGCGTTCATTAGTGGGATCAAATGGAAACTGATTGAAGTACCGTTGATGCCTTGGGACGTTACCATGACAGATGAGGCAATGGATCTTTCAGGGTATCTACATGAGGTCCCAATTAAAATGGTGATTGCTATCCTTGCTTTTGTGGCAGTGGGCATTTTACTTTTCAAGAAGTTACCACATGTTCAAAGGAAGTTTAGCTGGAAAGAGAGAGGTCTCTTTCTCGCACTGTCGATTGTTTTGTTAGGAGTGATCACTACAGATAAACCGATCGCGATTAAGAAGCACTTTGGAATTGAGTATTCGAGAACGATACAAGATCTAAATTATAAGAAAAATGGATTTTTGATTTCTACTATTTTAAATGTCGATCAGGCAATTGTGGAAAAGCCAAAGGGATATAGTGAAGAAAAAATTAAATCATTGGTTGGTAGTAACTCGAAAAGTGGAAAAGTAGATCCGAAAGTAAATCCCAATGTGATCGTAATCTTGAGTGAATCCTTATGGGACATGACTAAGATGAAAGATGTAAAGCTTAGTAAAGATCCACTTAGTTTCTATCACTCCCTACAGAAGAAGTATTCGAGTGGTGAGATGTTAAGTCCAGCTTATGGTGGGTGGACAGCGAATGTGGAGTTTGAGGTGTTAACTGGGAATACAGTACGCTTCCTTCCACAAGGTGCGATTCCTTATAATCAGTATATTAACCATGGAGTTGATTCCTTAGCGAGTATCTTAGGAAGACAAGGGTATAACACGACGGCTATTTCTCCAACCCACAGTCGTTTTTATCAGGCTAACAAAGTATATCAAAACTTTGGTTTCTCTCGCTTTATCAGTGGGGAGTTCTTCGAAGATAAGAAAAAAGGGCCCTATATCGCGGATGAGGAAGTAGCGAAAAAGATTATCGAGACAACTGATAAGAGCTCCGGTTCCGACTTTATCTTCGCTAATACGATGGAAAACCATGGATCGTATATCGACAAGTATAAAGATAAGAAGACAGTCAAAGTAGAAGGTCAGATGTCAGCAGAAACAAAAGATATGCTAGAAAATTACGCTACGGGTGCTGCAGATGCGGACGAGATGCTGAAGCAGTTGGTGGAGCATTATCAGAAGAGCAAGGAGCCAACGATTGTTGTGTTCTTTGGTGACCATCTACCGCCTCTAGGAAGAAACTATTCTGCATACAAAGATGCTAAGTATATTGACAAAGATAGTGGTCCAGACTTCCTTCCGTCTGCAAGTACTGACTATGGAGATCAGACAAAGGGAAGTGTGAAGGAGTTAGACTTCCTTAACAAGATGTACCGTACTCCTTTGATGGTATGGAATAACTATCTGCCAGAGCATCAAGACAAATTAGATATCAGCCCTAATTTTATTGGTCCTTATGTGCTAAATTTAGCGCAGAAAGAAGGAACGTACTACACCAACTATCTCTATAATCTGTCGAAGAAATATCCGATGATCCCGCCGCAAGAATACTATTCGCAGATGAAAATCAAGCCGGAGGATTTGGCAGATTATCAGATGATGCAGTACGATGTGATGTTCGGTGAGCAGTATGGCTATGGTAAACTAAAAGATCAGATTGCGACTAAGAAAATGATCTTCGGTTACGGAGATATGACAATTGAAAATGTTGAGTTGCAACTATCTGGTTCGGAGAAAACGATCCACGTTACTGGGAAAAACTTTTCCGGTGGTAGTGAGATTTATCTAGATGGAAAAGCGATCGAAACCAAATACCAATCAGATGGTAGCTTAATCGGTGTCGTGAAGGATGAAGGAAAAGTAGCAACAGCTAAAATTCAAGTGAAAAACGGACCAAAGGGAATTGATCTTGCGGTTTCCAATGTGTACCAGATGAAAAAATAGAGATAGATAGTTTATCGAGGGAAGGGTGGGCTTTTTATGCCACGTGCTCGCCTTATCTATAATCCAACAGCAGGACGAGAATTGGTGGAGAGAAACCTTGCCAAGATTCTCAATCGGTTGGAAGACGCAGGTTATGAGACATCTTGCTTTGCAACCAAGTGTCGATGGAGTGCAGCGGAAGAGGCAAAACTTGTTGCGGAAAGCGGCTTTGATCTAGTAGTCTCTGCGGGTGGAGATGGAACCCTTCATGAAGTAGTAAACGGATTAGCCAGTCATCCGAATCCGCCTAAACTCGCGATACTACCTGCGGGAACTGTGAACGATCTTGCTAGAGCCCTTGAATTACCACGAGATATCTTGGCGGCAAGCGAAGTAGTAAAGATAGGTAAGACCAAGCGAATTGATGTAGGAAAGTATGGAGAACGTTATTTTATTAACGTTGCAGCTGCGGGAAGGATTGCAGAAGTTACCTATGAGGCGCCAAGTAAGCTGAAAACGGTATTGGGACCGCTTGCTTACTATGCGAAGGCAATTGAGAAATTAGGTACTCTAAGCGAGCCTTTCCCGATCCATATCGAGACACCAGAGGGAGAGTGGGAGATTGAAGTCCTACTCTTCCTAATCGCGAATAGTGTTTCAGTAGGTGGGTTTCAAAAAATCGCACCTTCTGCAACTTTGCATGATGGATTACTTGATGTGATTATTGTGCCAAAGACGAAAATTCCAGATCTCTTACATTTAGCTGCCCTAGCGTATCGTGGACAGCATGTACATGACTCACGGGTCATCTATTTTCAAACACAGAGTCTTAATATCAAAACACCAGAACCGCTCAACTTAAATTTAGATGGAGAGTGGGCTACTGGTGAGTTGGCAGGTCGATTTGAGATCCTACCAGGACACTTAGAAGTATTTGTTCCGTAAATAAAAAGCTCCTCTCTGATTGTCAGTTGAAGGTATCAACTGCTATTAGAAAGGAGCTTTTTGCGTCTTTGTTGGATGAAATTGGAGTTCATAAATCATTTCATTTCCATGGTATAATCATTTGGTCTATATTAAATGTCTATACTACATTATATATATGGGAGATATAATTGAATGAAACAAAAGTTAAATTACTTATTAAACTATATGAAATCTCGATATTCTTTATGGATTTTAACGTTGCTTCTCGTTGTGGTGGTAGAGCTACTCAACCGGGGAAGCTTTCGATCGTTAGCAGGATGGCTATTTGATATTCAGGACTTTCCTTCTGTGTTACTCACTTTTTTGATTGTGTATAGCTTGTTGTCTTTTTTGATTGCTCTGATCGGACGGGCACAGATCGCGTATTGGATTATGGGTGCGGCTTTGGTGGTCGTTGCGTTTATTAGTGGTATTAAATGGAGGACGATTGATACTCCTTTGATGCCGTGGGATGTGTTACTTGCAAGCGAAGCGTTTGATCTTAAAGGATATATACAAGAGGTTTCGCTTTATATGATTCTGGTAATACTCGGCTTTGTGATCGTAAGCATCGTGTTAATCAAGAAACTACCTCATTTCCAAAAGAAGTTTTCTTGGTTTGAGAGGGGCTATTTTCTGGTTTTATCGATCCTATTGCTAAATGTGGCTTATACAGATAAGCCTATTCCGATTAAAAAGATGCTAGGAATCTCTCATTCCTCCGTTTATCCAGCCAATAACTACATTCGAAATGGCTTTTTGGTTTCGACCATGTTAAATATTGATCAGGTGTTTATTGAAGCGCCAAAAGGATATAGCGAGGGAAAAATTAAGACTTTGATGGATCGTACCCCGAAAAACGAGAAAGGTATTTCGAAGGTAAATCCGAATATTATAGTGGTTTTAAGCGAGTCTTTGTGGGATCCGACTAAGATGAAAAATGTAAAGTTTAGTAAGGATCCAATGGCATTTTATCATTCGTTACAAAAGAAATACTCGAATGGAGAGATGCTATCCCCTCAATTTGGTGGATGGACAGCGAATGTGGAGTTTGAGGTGTTGACAGGGAATACAGTTCGTTTCCTTCCATCTGGATCAGTCGCGTATAACCAATATGTAAATAGTGGTGTTGATTCTCTCGCAAGTATTTTAGGACGACAAGGATATAACTCTACTGCGATTTCTCCAACTCATAACTGGTATTATCAGGCGAATAAAGTATATCGCAACTTTGGTTTTACTCGTTATATTAGCGGGGAATTTTTCGAACAGAAGAAGAAGGGTCCTCAAATCGCTGATAGTGAAGTGGCGAAGAAAATTATTGAGACAACGGAGAAAAGCTCTGGGTCTGACTTTATCTTCGCTAATACGATGGAGAATCATGGAGCTTATCAAAATAAATTTAAAGAGAACGAAAAGACGGTTACAGTAGAAGGTCAGATGTCAGCAGAAACAAAGGATTTGCTAGAAAATTACGCTACAGGTACTGCTGGTGCCGATGAGATGCTGAAGATGTTGGTAGAGTATTATGAGAAGAGTAAAGAACCGACGATTGTCGTTTTCTTTGGGGATCATTTACCAGCACTTGGGGCTAATTACAAAGCATATAAAGAAATGAACTATATAAGCGGATCAGATGATCCCGATTTTCTTAACAAGATGTATCGTACTCCGCTCATGGTATGGAATAACTATTTACCCGAGCATCAAGATAAGTTAGATATTAGTTCTGCTTTTGTCGGTCCTTACTTGCTAAACTTAGCCCAAAAAGAAGGGACCTACTATACCGATTACCTCTATAATCTGTCGAAGCGTTTTCCTGTTATCCCACCGGAAGATTCCTATAAGAAGGTAGGAGTGAAAGCGGAGGATCTAACGGATTATCGGATGTTACAATATGATATTCTTTTTGGTAAACGTTATGGATACGGTAAGCTAAAAGATCAAATTGCGAGCAAAAAGTATATTTACGGTTACGGTGAAATGTCAATTGATCATGTCGCTCTGCAGGGATCGGGGAAAGAAAAGTCAATCATGGTGACGGGAAAAACCTTCTCAGGTCCAAGTAAGATTTATCTAAACGGAGAAGAGCTGGAGACTACGTACCAACCAGACGGTAGCTTAGTGGGAGTTGTGTCAGAAGAGCAAGCAAAAGGACTCGGAAAAGCAAAGATTCAAGTGAAAAATGTGGATACCAAAGGAATTGACTTAGCAGTTTCAAATGTTTTTCAGATGAAAGATTAAAAGAACGAAAAAGCTCCTCTCAAGTAGGCAGTTGTCACCATAAACTGCTAACTGAGGGGAGCTTTTCTATTGTCGGGCTTCTTATTAACGAACAGGAATTGCGCCTTCAATAAGATGTCCGTGTACTTCATTGATTTGATATTTAGTGTTATCAAAAGAAAGAACTACAAACTCTGGGCTTGGCATTAGCTTTCTTGTTAAGGGATTCAATTCTGCTTGAACCAATAGAGAAAGATTGCCATCTTTAATGACAGAAGTTTTTACATTGAAATCATATACTCCACCTTGAGTGCCGAGTGATAGATATACATATGTTTTTTTACCATGCTTCACCATAGTTGTACCTTCTACTTTAGTATCTACTTGTGCAGACACTACTTGAGGAATAGAAGAATGGTGCTCTACTTTGTAAGCAGCATTTTCCCATTCACCTACAGATACTTTACTAACTTCAGCTGCTTGAGTAGTAGCTGGAGTAGCAAACCCTGCGCCTACTACCATAGCTCCACATGCGATCATTCCTACTACAAAACGTTTTGCGTTCATGAACAACAACCCCTTATTCAAAGTTTATCAAACAATCAAATTGTAACACATAAAAAAATAATTTTATATCTTTTTAATTGTAATTTTAGTTAAAATTTTATTATAAATGTTTCGTATATGTATAGAATGTTGAATTGTAACCATAATGCACATTTCGATTATATATTTTTAGTTAATAATAAAGGGTTTGTGGATCATTTTGTTTTCTGTAGTAAAGTATTGTTGGTTTTAATGAACTTTATTGCTATTTAGTTTCAAAATAAATTCATTTATATTATTTAAAAATATATGATGTGAAGTGTAAAAATAGGGATGGATCTAACTGAATTAGCAGGTTTGACAAAAAGCACTTAACTAGCTCGTTAGGAGCTTAGTTAAGTGCTTTTAACAATAAAAAACCCTCGAATAATCGAGGGTTTGGATGGTGGAGCATAGCGGGCTCGAACCGCTGACCTTCGCACTGCCAGTGCGACACTCTCCCAGCTGAGCTAATGCCCCATAACAAATACATCATACAATGAAACGAATAGAAAGTAAATAATCATTGGCTCATTTTTACAACACCCCATCGGTAGAGAGTGGAGTGCTGTATCATTGGAAGTCTACTAAGATGCTTTCATTTCTGCTAATGCCCGTCTGTTTTGTTCTTCATCAAACTCCCCTTCACTTTTGGCAACTACGACTGTAGCGATTCCGTTGCCGATTAGGTTGGTAATCGCACGTGCTTCGGACATGAAGCGATCGACGCCTAGTAGTAATCCGAGGCCTTCCAGCGGAATTACGTGCAGGGCTGATAGAGTGGAAGCTAGAACGATAAATCCAGAGCCAGTTACTCCGGCGGCTCCTTTAGAAGTAATCATGAGAATTCCGAAGATCGTAATCACTTGCCAGATACTGAGATCGACACTAAATACCTGAGCGAGAAAGAGTACGGCCATCGATAGGTAGATAGAGGTGCCATCTAGGTTAAAGGAGTAACCAGTCGGGATCACAAGGCCGGTAACGGATTTAGAGCAACCAAATTTCTCCATTTTGTTTAACATTCTAGGAAGTACTGTCTCAGAAGAGGAAGTTCCAAGGACAATCAATATCTCATCTTTGATAAACCGCAAAAATTTGAAGATGCTAAACTTATACAGCTTGCAGACGATAGCCAAAACAACGAAGATGAAAATGGCCATGGTCATGTAAACAGAGAGCATGAGCTTACCTAAGGGCATCAAGGTTTTCAGTCCAAAGTTCCCAATCGTATAAGACATCGCACCAAAGGCACCAATCGGAGCGACACGCATAACCATTTGGACAATACGGAAGAAGACATTGGATAGCTTTTCGGATAAGTCGATGATGGGTTTCTTAAAGTCATCGCTAAAGCTAGCAAGCGCAAACCCGAAGAGGACTGCAAATAGAACGACTTGTAGAATATCACCTTTCGCAAAGGCACCTACTACGTTTTCGGGAACGATGTGAATGAAAAAGTCCACCCAATCCATCTTCTCGCCTGCTTTGGTAAATTCGGATACATCCCCTGATTTGATAGATGCCAAACTCACATTTGCCCCAGGTTGAATGAAGTGTGCAACAAGAAGACCAATCAGGAGAGCGATAGTCGTAATAATCTCAAAATAGAGCAAAGCTTTTCCACCAACTCGTCCGACTTTCTTCATACTCCCCATCTTGGCGATCCCCAAGACGATTGTAAGGAAGATGATAGGAGCAATTAACATTTTTACTAAGTTAATAAAAAGTGTTCCTAGAGGCTTCATCTCTTTTGCGACACTTGGCATTAAGAAACCAAATAAAATTCCTAGAAAAATCGCAATGAGGACCTGAAAGGTTAGGTTAGAAAAAAGTTTCTTCATAAATATGAGCCTCTTTCTCTTTGTTTTGATAAGTATCGGTAAAAATGAAATTTAATAATATACTATCTAAAATTATACGAAAAGTAAACGTTTTCTTAAGAAGGATGGCAATAGTAAGAATGATTCTGCCGAAGGGAGATAACCCCTGATTTCTCAAGGGTTTAGGAGTTGAGTATTCAACTCATTTGATTCATTTTCACGGACCTGCTTCATTAGAAGATGGACCAACTCTTCTACAGGGAGTTCTTGTGCGGATTGATAACCTAGTCCTGCCCATAAAGACATACACTCTGGATCGTTTGCTTGCCCAGCAGCCTTGCGAAGATTTTTCGTTACATGGTGCACATGTGGGTATGCATAGGGAGCTGTGTCATTATATTCGAGCATAAAACGATTTACTAAACCTCGGGCACGCCGACCTGTGAAGGCGTGAGTAATGGCGGTAGAAGTGAAATGCGGATTAGTTAGTGCGGCTTTGTGAACAGGATGTGCTCCGCTTTCGGGACAACGAAGAAAAGCGGTACCTAGTTGAGCCGCGCAAGCTCCGGCTGTGAGGGCTGACACGATATCCTTTCCATGCATGATTCCGCCCGCAGCGATTAGAGGTAGGTCTACGACTTTACTGATTAAGCCTAATAGTACTAGCAGAGGAGCATCTTCTTCTTGTGAATGAAGATGATTGTGTAAAAATGTGCCACGATGCCCACCAGCTTCGATTCCTTGTACACTAAGAGCATCCGCACCGGATTCTTTAGCAATCAACGCTTCTTCTGGTGATGTAACGGTGACGATGATGTAGGATCCATTCTGTTTTAATTTGTTTATCACTTCAAACGAAGGGCAACCAAAAGTGAAGCTTACAACCGGTACTCGAAGTTCCGTGATGACGGTTAGTTTGGCTTCCCATTCATCATCGTCTGCCAAAGGCTCTTCTAGTCGGATTCCAAATCGGTCCGCTTCTTTTTGGATCTTTTCTCGATAATCATTTACTTTCTTTAAATCAACCACGTCATTACTTAGTACAAATAGATTGATTCCAAATGGGGATTGAGTTTGTTGATACATAGTGAGGATTTCTCCTCGCATCTCCTCAGCGGTCTTGTAACCCCCTGCAAGAAAGCCAAGGCCGCCTGCTCGGGAGACTGCTAAAGCAAGCAGAGGAGTAGATGCACCGCCCGCCATAGGGGCTTGGATGATTGGAATAGAAAGCGATTGTAGCATTTGGGTCCCTCCTATCTCCTCTATTATTTCATATTATGTTAATATGAAATAATGTTATCTTTAATTGTTCAGACTCTCACAAAAGGAGGACAAAAGATGAAAAATCTAAAAGATATTCATCCAATCGGTTGGACCATCATCATCGGTACGATGTTTGGTCGGTTCTCAACCTCGATGAGTATCCCTTTCCTAGCCATTTATCTGACGAATGTCCTTCATGCAACTCCTTTTGAAGCGGGGCTGGTGATTGCTGCTAGTGCGGGCATCGGGATTCTAGCTAGCTTCTATGGAGGATTTTTAGCAGATAAAATAGGACGAAAAAAGGTTATGTTGGTATCCGTCTTTGGCGGAGCTTTTGTTTTTTTAGGGTTTGCTTTTAGTCACAGTGTCCTTGCATTTTTCCTAGTCAATGCGCTTAATGGCTTGTGTAGATCCATGTTCGAACCTGCGTCTCGGGCGCTTTTATCCGATATAACGGAGGAAAAGAAGCGACTCCTCATTTTTAATCTACGTTACGCGGCTATTAACATAGGTGTTGTTTTCGGACCCTTAGTAGGTGTTGTACTGGGATCATCGAAAACAACGACTCCGTTTCTTTTTGCTTTTGTAGTGTATGGCCTCTATGGCTTGGTGTTAGTCTATCAATCTAAAGCCTACGCGAAACTCTTCCAAAAGCAAGCTTCTTCAGAGTGGATTAGCTTACGGGGAGCTTTTCATGTGACCAGAACGGATACCGTGTTCTTATTCACCATTCTGGGTATTCTCTTTTGTGCATTTGGTTACGGGAGCCTTACTGCGACTTTTCCACAGTACTTCGCGACACTTCCTGGCTTTGAAGATGGAGTAAAGATATCCTATTTAATGTCTCTTAATGCGATTTCTGTGCTGGTATTTCAGTATCCAGTGGTACGGATTGCGCAAAAATTTTCACCCTATACGATTTTAATAGTGGGAAATCTACTAATCTGTATCAGTAATTTGAGCATGGCATTTACGACCCACTTCTTTGCGCTTGGGGTGGTGATCATCCTATTTACCATTGGGGAAATTCTCGTTTTTACGTTGACGGATGCGTTAGTCGATTCCATTGCCAAACCTGAGTTAAAAGGTACTTATTTTGGAGCTATGGGATTTTCACAGCTCGGAAATGTGTTATCCCCTATTGTAGGTGGGTGGTTGTTAGGTTACTTCGGGGCAAAGCAACCTTTGATCGTCTTTGTAGTGCTTGTTCTGGTTACATTAATTGGAATTCCGCTTCTTCTACGGGCAAAATACTCGCTTGCAAGTAAGGAAAAGCATACTATCTCAAAGGTGGCATAGTCGATATTATATAGAAATAGTAAATAAGCAAAGGAAATCTCATCAGAGGTTGTCTTTTTTATTTGAATCAAAAAGGGGTTTTCCAACATAAATTGGATTAATGAATATGCGCTTGAACGGGAGTGGAGAATATGGCATTGGCTTATTCCACTTATCTGGGTGGAAGTGATCAAGACCAAGGTTTAGGGATTTTTGTAGATAAAAGGGCCATGCGTATGTGACAGGATTTACGGTATCTGCTAACTTCCCCGTTACAGTAGGGGCTTTTCAAACGAATCTTGCAGGATTTCAAAATGCCTTTGTTCATAGGGGATGCGACTACTCCTTCTGATCCAGATATAGAAAAAGCGACTGTGTCCATTCAAGTGCTTCCTTCTCGGAAATAAAAGGATATTTAACGAAAAAGTGTTCTCTCTTACTAAAAAAGGGGTACACTTTTTTATATGATATAATTTTTATATAACATAAAAACTCGGAAGGAGTTCCATGCTCGTGAATCTATTACTCATTATGTTATCGCTCGCCGCATTTGCCCTGACTATCTGGGCACAGTTTCGAGTGAAAGGAAGCTTTAAAACATGGTCTAGTTATCAAGCTAGTTCGGGTGCAACGGGTGCAGAGGTGGCCCGTCATATTCTAGATCGTAATGGATTGCGTGATGTTCCTGTTGAGCCTGTTCCGGGTTCGTTATCAGATCACTATGATCCAATCAGTCGTGCGGTTCGATTATCAGAGCCTGTCTACTATGGTCACTCAGTTGCCTCTGTTTCTGTAGCGGCACATGAATGTGGACACGCCTTGCAACACAAGGAGTCATATGGAGCGCTGGTTCTGCGTCATCGCATGTTTCCGGTTGTAAACTTTACATCGGGGGTCGCTCCGTTCCTTCTATTAGCTGGTTTTATATTCAAGGCGATGGGTCTCATGTTAGTTGGGATCATCTTTTTCTCGGTTGCTGTTGCTTTTCAATTGGTTACATTACCAGTTGAGTTTAATGCGAGTAGTCGTGCTAAGCAGATATTGGTAAGTGATGGATTTATTCGCAGTCATGAAGAAGAGCATGGTGTGAACAAAGTATTAAATGCCGCCGCTCTTACGTATGTAGCAGCAGCGCTCTATTCTGTGATGGAGTTACTCCGTTTTGTATTCATGTTCCTCGGTTCTTCTTCGGATGATGATTAATAGCGGGAAGGCTGGCTTTTTGGGATTTGGTTGGTGTCAAAACCATTTGGTTGCACATAACGATCCCATTGCCAGACTCCGGCTTTCTTTTTTTGCGCTTCTTTTTGAATACTCCGAAATTCATATTCGTATCGGATGTTTGGCTCGTATACATAAGCAACTCGGGCTAGGCCGTTTCGGAGCAATGCTTCCTGTAGGCACTTTCCGTCAACGTAGATATAAGCAAGTAATCTTCCGTATTTATCCCGTTTTGACTGATCGTATTCTAGTTCAATCTGTTTGGCTTTTTTTATCTGAAGATGGGTGAAGTGTTTGGCTTCTTCTGCTAGAGGTTGCTTTGCTAGGTTTGGATGATTGGTTTCGGGGGTGTCTATGAGTAGGAGCCGAATGGTCTCTGTTTTTCCTTTTACTTGGGCTTGGATTGTATCCCCGTCGATGGTTGAAACGGAGTGGATGGGGATTTTTTCGGATGGTTCATTTTGTAGGGGTGTATTGTTGGTAGTGTTACAGCTGGTGAGGATGAGGGGGGAAAGGATAGATAGGATCGTGGTATGGATCGTTTTTTGAGACATGTTGGGTAGAACCTCCTAAATAGAATTGGGCAGTGATGGATGGTCGGTGTTGGAAGCAGTCCCGAGGCATGTATCTGACCACAGCTCAATAGTGAGCCTGCGAAGATGTGGGGAGTGTCCGCTACGTTATTCTCCGCTTCGGGCAAGTGGCAAAACTCGCAAAGAACGCTCAAACATTGCCACAAAACGCCCTAGCTTCGAATAACTTCGCTAAGTAAGCTCACTAACATCGCTGTGTTCAGATCCATTGCCTCTATTCTGCTTTCATTTTCCTTTCTCCTTCTCCCTGCTCAGACTCTTGCTAAGGAGAGAAAGTCAAAAGAGGAGGTTGCAGTGATTCAGATGGTGAAACATCATGAATCTGAGATTCATAAGAGTATGAAAGAGTTAGGCTGGATTCGATGAAACATCAAGAGTTAACTTTAACCGGTGATGTAAGAGATGCAAAAAGACAAGAAAAGTTTTTACCTTTCAAGATGGTTCACGTGCCAAGATCGTACTAGGTGAAGCGAAACCGCAAGGATGTGGCTCTGGTTACTGTACGTAACAAGGGAAGTAGCAGGATTTAGCTCATTTCCGACGAATGCTGAGTATATGGCAACATACACTTATGTCAATCAAGGCTATGACATGATTGAAAGTGTGTATAATACGCTCTTTCGAGCTGGAGCAGGCTCTGTAACAGATAAACAAAATGCAGTAGTATCCCAAAGGGTAGAGAATTCCAGTAAATGGGCAAGGGCGTACTGTTCATGGACGTGGGTTTCGTATGGGGGTGCCTTCTCTTATGATCACGTGCTACGATTTTTCGTTGGGAAGGATACCTATTCAGTTAGTTTGGTCTACTAGCATATAGTGACGAGGTGACATGGTTGAATGAAATGAGTTTAGCTTTCTCTGTAATCTTATCATATCTTCAATTATCTCTTATGTTACTATAAACTTGGAGATCTCGTCTGCTTAATTGGCGGGATCTTTTTTACAATAGAATCGGATTAGTTTATTTCTAAAATATATAAATTTAATTAAATAGATTTCATATTTTATTTATAATGTGCAATTTTGCGAAGTGCAAAAATTAGATTCTTAACCTTAATATTAAATAGTATTCTAAATAAAACATCCATTCTAAAGATGTACATATTCAGGAGGAATGAAAAGGTGAAGTTAAAGAAAATTGTTGGGGGATTTTTAGCATTTGCTACAGTGTGCTCCATTAGTTTAGCGCAAGCGCCAATGGCATCTGCTCAAAATGATTCTCCGAAAACGAAAGTAATTGATTTTGCAAGTGAACGTAACTACGATCCGATCAATAAGGTATACGTGGGAGCTGTGTACAAGCCTAATAAGGATGGAGTTTTGGAGAAGGTAGACTTCAAAGAGTACATGGAAGATGTTAAAAAGTCGAAAGAGCAACAGAAAAATTTGCCTCAATCAGGATCATCTGCTCCATCGGCTTCAAATAAGAGTGTAGAAGAGGGAACACCTCCTTATTCAGAATTTGAAAAAACAGGGGAATATACGTTTTCAAAAGGTCTACAAAAGGTTAGTAATACAATCGACTGCCGCAATGTAGTATCTTGTTCGATTGCTCAAAACTGGTCTATTAGTCAATCTTACACAGTTAATATTGGTCTCTCTAGAGAAATGTTTCAAAAGGTAACAGCAAGTGTTGGTTTTTCATGGCAATATTCAGCTTCGGCTTCTTCCATCTATACATTTAACCTCGCATCAGGTACCAGAGGATATATTGCCTTTAACCCTAGATTTGGACAAGTATTAGGATGGGCGAAAACGTGGAAAACGATTGATGGAGATCCTGTAGGGGAACCAACGACACATTGGGTAGATGCTAGATACCCGAAAAAAGTGAATGGACAACTTGATGGATATGTAACATTTGTTCATGAATAAAAAGGATTTACTCTGCTCCCTGTGTGTTAAGGGAGCTTTTTTTTACGGACAAAAAGCTTACTCTGTATCGGTGACAAAGTATGCTTCTTTTTGCATGCAAACTATTTTTTCTATCTAGATTTCGTTCATTTCTTAAAACAAAAATATGCAACTTTGCGAAGTTTATTTTTTTATTAAATAAATTTAAAATAATGTTGTTGGATGTTATTAACTAAATAATTCTTACGAAATGATGACGAGGAGGAAAAATCATGCGTAAATTAATTGCAGGTGCTTTAGTTGCTATGTCCCTATTTTCTTTAACTATCACTGTCACAAGTCACAACTATGATGATAATGAGTGTGCGTTTATGAAATATACAAGACAACCTTGTATACATTAGTCTATGATATTATGAAAGCAAATCAATGAAGGGCCTCGATGGGTATCGGGGCTTTTTTCTATTATGAAAAATCTTACTTTACATATAAAAATAAAAATTTAGTTGTTTTTGTTCATAAAAAACATTGAAAATTTACAATAAAATTCATACAATGTACATGCTAGTCATTTTCAACATAGAGAGGAAGAGATGAATGAAGAGAGCGTTATTATGGATGCTGGCTTTAGTCGTCACGCTAACGAGTACCCTATTTGGGTCAAGTGCTGAGGCGAAACTGGAGCATAAGCCGTTTAATCCAAATGATTTTTCTACATATGGTACAGGTTTGAAAGATGGTCCTAGACCGGAAGGTTTAGAGGAGTATACTCCTGCGAAGAGATTTGTAACGAAGGATGAATTGAAGAAGCAGGGGAAGAATAAACAACAGATTAATCCAGATCAGATTCTTCCGCAAAAGGTAGATCTTCGTCCCTATTTTGCACCAATTCGCAGTCAATCTAAATTTGGCACTTGTGTGGTTTTTGCGACGACTGGCTTGCGTGAATACTATATTGGAAGACATACAGAGGCAAAAGGAAAAGATGTTACGCACTTGTCTCCTTCCTATATCTACTATCCGAGTGGTCCGGATGAAGGATTATCTTTCTATACGGCATTTGAAATATTGAGACGAGAGGGAGTTCCTCCAGAAACCGAGCGCCCGTATGATCCAGATCGTAGTAACACGGATCAGTTTAAAGCTCCGAAAACGGTTCTACAACGGGAAAATGCAGCTCCGTATAAGATTGATTCGTTCCGCTTTATCAGAGATAACAGCAGTATGGTTGATAACGTGAAACGAGCAGTAGCAAACGGAGACCCAGTTATGTTTGGGATTCCGGTATATCCAAACTTTGATGCGACTCCATCTACAGGGATTATCCCAGCCGTAGAAGAGAAGAAGTCTCGTGGTGGACATGCCCTTGTAGTGGTTGGTTATGATGATGAGAATGAGTGGTTCATCATCCGAAACAGTTGGGGAGAGAAGTTTGGAGATAAGGGTTATGCTTATATGGGATATGATATTTTCAAAGAGATGAACGATGATTTTGGATATGTAGCCAATATCCGAAACAACGATTATCCGCCACAAGGCGTGAAGTTATCGGTGTCCGCTTCAACGAGTACGACGATGATGTTGGACGTGTCCGCAATCAATGCAACGAGCTTTGATTTATACCGTGATGGTAAGTTTGTAAAGAGCTTTACTGGAGCTACGGTAAAGGATGAAGGGCTTAAAGCTGACGCTACATATAAATACCATGTAGTGGCGAAAAATGGTCGCGGTGGTACGCGCAGTGTGACAGTTGAGAAAGTAGCTGTAGGTGTGGAACTAGAGAAAGCAAGTTAAGTGATGAAGAGGTTTCCTGTTATAAGGAAATCTCTTTTTCTTATATACTGAAAATAATATTGAAAATATACATAAAAATTAGTATAATAACAATGTTTAAACCATTTTTAGTTTTGAAAGGGAGAGATGGATGAAAAAATCATTGTTATGGGTTTTGGCTTCGGTATTTACATTAACGAGTACCTTAATTGGGACAAGCAGTGCTGGGGCTGAGCCAGCGCAAAAGCCGTTTAACCCAAATGATTTTTCTACGTATGGTACGGGCTTGAAAGATGCTCCGCTACCAAAGGATATGCAAGCATATACGCCTCCAAAGAGATTTTCGCCACAAGCTCTTCCAACCAAAATTGATTTACGTCAATATTTTGCACCTATTCGTAGTCAATCTAAATTTGGCACTTGTGTAGCTTTTGCGACGACTGGCTTACGTGAATACTATATCGGACGATATACAGCTGCAAGAGGTAGCGATGTTACGCACTTGTCGCCTTCTTATATTTATTATCCAAATGGGCCAGAAGATGGGATGTCGTTTTACAGCGCTTTTGACACGTTGATCAAAGAGGGCACGCCCCCAGAAACAGAGCGTCTATATGATCCAAACCGTGAAAATAAGGACCAGTTTAAAGCCCCGATTACGGCATTACAACGGAAAAATGCGGCTCCTTACAAGATTAGCACGTTCCGTTATATCTACAAAAATAGCAACATGGTTGCCAACATTAAGCAATCTGTGGCCAATGGGGACCCTGTCATGATCGGGATTCCAGTGTACCCAAACTTTGATGCGACTCCATCTACAGGGATTATCCCAGCCGTCGGGGAGAAAAAATCTCGTGGTGGACATGCTTTAGTAGTAGCTGGTTATGATGATGAGAATGAGTGGTTTATCGTGCGGAATAGCTGGGGCGATAAATTTGGAGATAAAGGTTATGCATATATGAAGTATGATATCTTCATGGAAATGACCAACTCATATGCATATGTAGCAACAGTGAACAATAATCAATACCCACCACAAGGTGTGAAATTCTCTGTTGCTTCTAAAACAGATACCACCGTTACTCTAACTGCATCTGGACTGCAAGCAGTTAGTTATGACTTATACCGTAATGGTAGGTATACGAAGAGCTTCACAGGTGGTAGTGTAACAGATGTCGGTCTTGAGCCTGGTGCTTCGTATGAGTATTATGTAATGGCTAGAAATTATCGAGGCGATACTCGTAGTTTCAGCGTAACAGAGCAGACTGTACAAAACATACAACCAGTTAAAGTAAAGCTAGATAAAGCTAGTTAATGAGAAAAGGGATTTCCTATTACAGGAAGTCCCTTTTTGTGCATACTTGAAGTAAGTGGAACTATACTCATACATAATATCATCTTCTACATAAAACACCGTCACAAATCGTTCACATATTTACCTGTCACAAAAAGACCCTTTCCGGTGTCTACCTTACAAGACAAGCGGGGAGGAGGTTTTAAATGGAAGAGTTGATATCGATGCAAGATGAACCTGAAAAGGATGACTTCGAGTCTTTATTTAAAAACCACTATCCGATGGTTGTGCGACAAATTATGCGGATCGTTCCATCTGAATCAATTGCGGAAGACATCGCTCAAGATGTTTTCGTCCGCTTTTACCGGATGGATCGGTCAAGCATTGAGCACATACCAGCTTGGCTGATTAAAATGGCGATTCATTCGTCTTATAACTATGTGAGATCTGAGAAGCGGCATTTGGCACGGATTGAAAAACAGTCCCTCCACGTGACAGGAACCATCCCTTCTACAGAAAGCAGATGGCTTGAGAAGGATGAAATTGCTACAGTGAGAAATATCCTTGCCCAGATGGATGAGCGCGAACGGAACTTATTACTTATGAAGTACTCGGGATTTAATTATGACGAACTGGCAGAAGCCGTGAACATAAAAAAGGGATCAGTTGGGACTCTTCTATCTAGAGCCAAAGAGAGATTTCGAAAAAAATACAAGCAGATAAGGGGGGATGACTGATGGTATGTAAAGATGAGATGCTCATGCAGGCTTATTTAGATGGAGAGCTAACTCGTGACGAACGCAAGCAGATTGCTTTGCATATCGAAAAGTGCCCCGAATGCCTCGCGCGGATGAATGAGATGAAGGATTTAGAGGATTGGGCCCGAATCCATATCACAGATAGCTTTCCTCGTGTGGATGAAGCTTTATCTATAGATGTTGATCGAGCTTGGGTTGGCGTCAGTGAGCAGATTGAGATAGAAGAGAAACAGATGAGACAACCAATTCAAATACAAGAAAAAAGTGTGAAAGGGAGATGGACGAACATGAAAAGAAATACAAAACGTTGGATTTCGGGTGTAGCGGCAGCAGCTGTTGTGATTGGAGGGTTTAGTATCCCGCAAGTACAAGCAGCAGCGAGTGATCTACTATCCGTTTTCCGGGTGAACAAAGTGGAAATGGTTAAATTGACTGAGAAAGATCTTCAAGATATGGAGTCTTTCCTTCAGAATAAAGAGCTAGGTAATCTCGATTTAAAAGGAATGGGTAAGATTTGGACGGAAGGTGAGCAAAAGAAAGATCGCGATCGCCAGTACGATACGTATGAGCAGGCAGTGAAAAAAGGTGAGTCCCTGCCAAAGAAACCAGAAGGGTATGAGGTAGAACACATCAACGTAACCGACCCTATGAAGGTTAACTTTCAGTTGAACACAGAGAAGGTAAACAAAGTGCTAAAGCAATTGGGTGCTAAGGTGGACTTGGAAAGCAAACTGAATGGGAAAACGTTTAGTGTAGAAGTTCCTAAAACAACTGAGATGACTCTAAAGGCAAAGAACCACGATTTCCGCTATATGGTAGCAAGTACGCCACAACTTACAGTAGATAAAGATGTGGATGTGGCGAAACTCAGAGATTCCATCCTATCTTTACCGTTTATCCCAACCGATCTGAAAAAGCAATTGATGGCGATTCAGGATTGGCAAAATACACTCCCGATTCCAGTAGTAGAGGGAATGGGGAAAACGACTGAAGTACAGGTTAACGGAACGAAAGGCTTAATGATGAAGGAAGAACGTGGAGCTGCCGTGCTACTCTGGCAGAAGGATGGAAAGATCCATACTCTATCGGTATATCAAAATGGATCGGACCAGTTGATCGAACTAGCTAAAAAATTGGATAAGTAAGCGAATCTAAAGCAGAGTGACCTCGAAAATGAGGTGGCTCTGCTTCCATTTATATGGATAAGTAGAGGAGGAGAATGTAGTGGGGGATTATGTGATTGAGACGAACCAATTAACCAAGTTATATGTGGGGAATAAGGGATGTCAGGATATTACGATTCAAGTACCAAAAGGGAATGTATACGGATTTTTAGGGCCTAATGGAGCGGGAAAAAGTACATTTGTCCGCACACTATTGGGATTGATTAAATCTACCAGCGGGACAGGTACGATTTTAGGTCATCCGATTTCCTCACTTGAGTCAAGGAAGAAAGTAGGATATTTACCCGAATTATTTCGCTATCCAGATTGGATGACAGGGAGACAGTTGCTACAGTTTCACTCGGAAATGTGTCAATTGAATAGTAAACAGCAAAAAGTGCGGATTGAGGAGTTGCTGGACTTAGTCGGTTTACATAATCGAGGGGATGAACGAATTAGTGGTTACTCCAAAGGGATGCAACAGCGAATCGGGATTGCTTGTGCTTTGGTTTCCGATCCGGAAGTGATTTTTCTAGATGAGCCTACTTCGGCCCTCGATCCAATTGGGAGAAAGGAAGTTCGCGAGTTAATTCGTGACTTGCAGATGAAAGGGAAGACGATCTTTTTAAATAGTCATCTGCTGAGTGAAGTGGAAACAATTTGTAACCATGTTGCGATTATTAATAAGGGTCGCTTAATTGTGCAAGGGGACTGGCGCGAGCTTTCTTCGATTGAGACACAAGTGGAGATTACCTTGTCAGGGATTGAAAATCTCTCCTTTGGCTCTATGTCTGAGATGGTGCTGGATAGCGAGAAGATTCGTACCGAAAAGAGCAAGGAAAGTTGGCGGCTAACCTTGAAAGAAGAAGAGAGCATTCCTGAATTAATTTCTGCCCTAACGGCTCAGCAAGGGAAGCTATACCAATTGGTCAGACAAACACAAAATTTAGAGGATATCTTTATGTACTGGATCAATCGTCAGGAGGAAGCGGAACATGTGGCCAATCGCTAGGTTAACGATTAAAGAAATCATCTATAAACGTGTTTTTCTTGTTATTTTCCTGATGTCGCTAGCACTACTTATCTTTTATGGAATCGGAACCTATTATGCGCAAGGTCAAGTGGCTAATATGAATAGAGGTCCTATGGGCGCTTTGGCACAAGGGTTTATGTCTACACAATTTTACGGAATGGGACTATACTTTGCCGCTTTCATTACCTCTTTGTTGGCAATCTTCAGTAGTGTAGGAAGTATATCCAAAGAAATTGAGAGCCGGCAAATTGATCCCATGATGGCAAGGCCTATTTCAAGAGCTTCATTTGTGATGGGGCGATTCGTTGGATTAAGTATCCTAATGGTTTCCTATTCAGCCTTCTTATTCTTAGGGATTACGGCAGTTAACCAATTTCTCGGGAATCAATTAAAAGTAGTCGTGTCGATGTCTCAAATTCTTCAAGCAGGTAGTTTGTTTGTACTGCAATCTATCATTATTGTAGCGGTTGCACTCTTTTTTAGTACCCGTTGGTCTACGTTAAATAGTGGTATTGTTTTGATTATGTTATATGTAACGAGTATGTTAGGTGGATTTATCGAACAACTTGGTGGAATTACCGAGATTAAGCAGATGCTTAATTTTGGAATTGTGACGAGCTTGCTTTTCCCGGTTGATACGATATTCCGCACGATGACAATCAGTTTGTTTGAGTCAGCGGACGATCCTATCTCGATGGCAACGCAAGGGATATTTGGAAGTGCGTCAGCCCCTAGTACGGGGATGTTGATCTATATTGGCTTATATGGCGTAGTAGCCCTTTTATTCGCGATTCGTTCTTTCCAAAAAAGAGATCTCTAAGTATCTTCAGCCTGTGAATCTAGAAGGGTTCACGGGCTTTTTTCAATTCTAATAAAAGTTAATGCATAACATTTACTGAAAATTAAAAATGAATTGGTATAATAGAGATAGGAGGGGTATTATGAGCAGAGTTATGCGTGTATTTTTACAGATATGTGTGATGGTTGTTTGGTGCTTGACGCCTCTGTTTTCGGTTATGTCGGTACCGGTATCTGCTGCAAATGGTTCATATCCCAATGATGTAAAGATCCTTGTTCACAATGTGTATATGTTACCTCAGTCTCTTTATCCCAATTGGGGACAAGTAAAGCGGGCTGACTTAATCTCGGAAGCAGCCTACATAAAGAGCAATGATCTGATTATTTTCAATGAGCTGTATGATAACGAAGCTTCTACAAGGCTACTCGGAAAGATTAAAAACCAATACCCTTACCAAACGCCTGTACTCGGACGAGGGGAAGATGGTTGGGATTCGACGCAGGGAAGCTACTCTCGTTTTACGCCTGAAGACGGGGGTGTATCGATCGTAAGTAAGTATCCTATCTTAGAAAAAATCCAACATGTATACAGTAAAGGATGCGGCACCGATTGGTATGCGAATAAGGGCTTTGCTTATGTGCAGATGAAAAAGGATAACCGGATTTACCACGTTATCGGAACCCATATGCAGTCGGATGATGAGGGTTGTTCAGCTGGAGAAGCAGCGTCTATTCGTAAGACGCAGATGAGTGAAATGAGACAGTTTATTGAGAAGAAGAAAATACCCGCTGAAGAGGTATTATTTATAGGTGGGGACCTAAATGTGATTAAAGGATCTTCCGAATACCCTTCGATGATAAACGATTTACATGTAACGGAACCTACTGCATATACAGGTTTTTCATCCACGTGGGATCCAACGACAAATGGGATTACGAAATATAACTATCCCAATTTGGCTCCTCAGCACCTCGATTATATCTTGGTAGAAAAAAATCATGCTAAGCCACAGAATTGGTATGTGGAGTCCTTATATGCCAAATCGCCCGAATGGAGCGTAACATCTTGGTTTAAAAAATACAGTTACACGGATTACTCCGATCATTATCCAGTGACAGGGTTTTCAAAGCCGTGATTGTTTGAGTTATAGGACAAGACTGCTCATTTTGAACTGCACCCCAATTGTTGGACACGAAATTAAAACCCAACAGTTGGAGGTGCTTTTTCTATGGCTAAATATTCATTAGAAACAAAATTGAAAG
>NZ_SLXV01000010.1 GCF_004341445.1 Baia soyae | reverse complement strand
AGATTCCACCTCACGGTGGACACCCTTGTCATAAGCTAATGGCTACTGCTACCTTCACCATTCGGGACTTTCACCCTATAGACTACGCCCATGCCGGGCGCACAAGAAAAAGCAGTATGATCTTATAGTAAGATCATACTGCTTTTTTTCTTAGCTTAGAGCTTCTTGGACGAGTTTGCTCACTAGTTTGCCGTCGGCTTTCCCTTTCACCTTCGGCAGAATAGCACCCATTGCTTTCCCCATATCAGCCTTGCTAGAAGCACCCACCGCTTGGAGGGTTTCAATTACGATTGCCCGTACTTCTTCTTCGCTTAGCTGTTCAGGAAGATAGGCTTGCAAAATCCCCAATTCAAAGCGTTCTTTATCAGCTAGATCTTGACGATCTGCCTTTTCAAATTCGCTTATTGAGTCTTGACGTTGCTTTACTTCACGCAAGACTACTTGCAACGTGTCTTCATCGTTTAATGGCCCACGATTATCTATTTCAGACTTCTTAATCGAAGCGAGAACCATCCGAATGACAGACAAACGTTCTTTATCGCCTGATTTGAGGGCAGTTTTCATATCTTGTGTTAACTGCTGTGCAAGACTCACTTGGAGTCACCTCGCTATTATTTACGCTTATTTCTACGTGCAGCCTCAGCCTTTTTCTTGCGCTTAATACTTGGTTTGTCGTAACGCTCACGTTTACGTACTTCAGAGAGTACACCGTCCTTCGCGCAGGAACGTTTAAACCGGCGAAGAGCTGTATCCAAGGTTTCGTTTTTACGAACTTTAGTTTCGACCATGATTTTCCCTCCCTCCACGGGTCAGCTGCTCGGGTAAGAGGACCCACAAATACACGCAAGTAGCGGACCAATCCATAGAAGGATGGCAACATCCACGACACCTGCATAAGATAAATAGCCAACGTTGGGATGAGTCAGATGCTTAACACGACATTCCCTAGCCACTCTTGACTCCGTTGGGACAGATATAGTCAAACTCCATTATACCGCATAGAGCAAAGGCATGTCAAAGGACTTCGATTAACCCGGAGGCCATGTCAATTGACGACCGCCTAAGACGTGAAAATGAACATGATATACGGTTTGACCACCATACTCCCCCATATTATTAACCACACGGAAGCCATCTTCGTCAAGCCCTAATTTTTTAGCGACCTGCGCAGCGCCTCGTAAAATGCTTCCCATTTGCTCTGTATCTGCTTCCGAAAAATCCATAAGAGTGGAAACATGTTTTTTGGGAATGACAAGTACATGGCTTGGTGCAACAGGATATAGATCATGAAATGCGATGACATGTTCATCCTCATACACTTTCTGACACGGTATATCGCCTGCTACAATTTTACAAAAAATACATTCTGAACTTGTTGGCATTTCTCAGCCCTCCTTTCCAATCAAACATACACCATTCCCTTAATTTGGCATATACTGCTATCACCGATTTTCTTCAAAGGTGGGATATTACATGAAAAAAAATGCATTAAATGAATCTCAACTTCGTAGACTAATTCGCAAAATTGTTCAAGAAGAGATAGTACAGTTTGAAAGCAGTAAACAAAATATGACATCTCCAGCACCAAAGTCTTCTAAGCAAAAACAGGATCATAATCATAACCATAACTACAGTGGCTTTGGTGAATTCGGTAGTTTTGCCGAGTTTGGTGGTTTCAATGGATTTGATGAATTCCATCCTTCCTACGGTAGACAGGCAGATGAGCCAGCACCAGCTAAGAAATCTCGCTTAGTGGAGCCTGATTTCGATGCATTGGATGAACCCTGTGCCATCTTCGGTGCACCTGAACCGGCACCCAAAAAACGTCGTATGAAGGAAGAACGTCCTAGAGCACTCCCCGGTTGGTCAGAGCCTTACCGCACCACCTATAGCGAATTAGATTCACCAAGCTCTTCTTCACGTAGAAAAAGAAGATAATATGTACCATTCTTGCTTCCAACATGGAGGCTATTTTTTTGGTTACTTTTTATTATAACGGCAAAGATTTAACCATTTCTAGAACGCTTTGTGAAATCTGGTTCATCTCATCATTCTGTCATGGAATTCCACTCTTGTCCATATACATGGTTGAAGAGGTGAACCGATATGTGGCACGAAATTATTTTCCCACTATGCCTGGGGCTCGCCATATTCTTATACGGAATGCATCTCATGCGCGGGGGCTTAGAACGTCTTGCCGAAAATCGATTGCAAGATTGGATTTTACGCTTTACGAAGACCCCTTGGCGAGGTTTCTGGACGGGAACGTTCACAACGGCTTTACTACAGAGTAGTACAGCGGTAACAGTTTTAACGATTGGATTTGTAAATGCGGGAATCTTGTCTTTTACCCACTCAATTGGGATTATCTTAGGAACCAACATAGGTACAACTGTAACAACACAAATTTTGGCTCTAAAAATAGAGGATTTCTTTATCCCTTTGTTAATGGTTGGAGTTATTATGATTTTACTTCCTTGGTATACAGGAAAGCAACTGGGCTGGGTGGCAACCGGATTTGCTGGGATCTTTTGGGGAGTCGAGATGATGCAAGAAATTGCAATGCCGTTAAAAGAAATGGGATATCTCGATCAATTGATGTCGTTGGGTGGAAATCCGATTGTAACAGGCGTAGTAGTGGGGGCGGTTATTACAGCTCTTATCCACAGTAGTAGTGCTACCACAGCTTTTGCTATGGGTTTCTATGCGACTGGAGCGATTGATCTATCCTTTGCCATGGCGATTGTACTTGGAAGCAATGTGGGAACGTGTGTAACGGGCCTGATTGCGGCGATTCAAACGAATACATATGCACGAAGGGTCGCGTTTGCGCATCTGATTTTAAATATAGGGGGAGTGATGGCTTTTGCTCCGTTGATTCCTTGGATGAATCAATGGGTTCCCTCTTTATCGGACAACCTTGCAACTCAGGTGGCGCATGTACAAACGATATTTAATGTTTTGTGTTCGGTTGTGATGTTGCCGTTTGCGGGTCAGTTTGCTCGGTTGGTGGAGTGGTTGATTCCGGAGAAGCGGGTTTTGGCTTGGAGAAGTTGGGGGCGGTGAAAATACGCAAAAAGCGCTTAGGTAGGCCCTAAACGCCCTTGCTGTAGGTACTAATTGGTTTATTTATTCGTTTAGAAAGCTTGTGTAGGCTTTCTTTTTTTGCTGTTGGTAGGTCTAGTATGTTCCAGTACCTGTGCCGCCGGTGACGATGGCTATGCTAGCGCTGGCTCCGATGCGGTTGGCGCCGGCTTCGATGATGGCTTCGGCGCCAGCGAGGTCGCGGACTCCACCGGATGCTTTTACGCCTAGTTCAGGACCGACTGTTTGACGCATGAGGCGAACGGCTTCGACGGTGGCACCACCGTAACCAAAACCGGTTGAAGTTTTTACGAAGTGAGCTCCAGCCGCTTTGGAGGCTTTGGAGGCTTGTACGATTTCTTCGTCACTCAAAAGACCTGTTTCTAGGATTACTTTTACTAGAACGCCGTTTGCTGCTTCTACAACGGCACGGATGTCTTGTTCGACGGTTTCGAGATCCCCGGATTTTAGTGCTCCGATGTTCATGACCATGTCGATCTCTTCTGCGCCTTTTGCGATGGCATCTTTGGTTTCGAATGCTTTTGCTTCACTGGTAGAAGCTCCGAGTGGGAACCCGACTACGGTACACACTTTTACTTCGGTTCCAGAGAGCTCTTTTGCTGCTAGGCTAATCCAGTATGGATTGATGCAAACGGAAGCAAATACATGTTCTCGAGCCTCTTTACAGAGCTGGAGAATTTGATCCTTGGTTGCATCTGGCTTTAATAGGGTGTGATCGATCATGCGTGCGATGTTTTTATGTGCCATTTCGTTAAACCCCTTTGTTCAGTTGTAAAGCGTCATAAGCTTTATCAAAGATGATGTGATTGTTTGGGTAACCTTTTTCTTTTTGAGTCAAGTAGGCTTCTTCTACAGAATACCATCCCACATGCTGAATTTCTTCAAGCTGTGGCTTAATCTCTCCCTCAATTGCTTCGATTAAGTAATAATGTACCGTTTTCTCAACTTCCCCGTGTGAAGGGTGCCCATAGGTATAGTGAATCGTATGCAATTTTTGGATGATTCGCCCTGTAATGTTGGTTTCTTCCAACACTTCTCGCAAGGCGTTCTCTTCCTCTGTTTCTTGGCCTTCTTTCTTCCCTTTAGGAAGTGTCATTTTCCCGTAGCGATCGTGAATCAAGAGGATTTGATACCCCTCCTGATTCACTCGATACACTACACCACCAGCAGATATTTCTTGCATGGTATTGCCTCGCTTCCAGAATACGAAGATATAGGGAAACCCCTTAGTTCGATAAAACGGCCGGGCGTGGGACTTTGTCGATGATGCGGACGAAGGAGCCGAAGACGTAATCTGCTTCTGCTCGGTCAATCTTCACTTTACAAACTTGTCCTACCATCTCTTCGGTCGCAGGAAAGGCAACTTGGAGATAATTGTCGGCGTAACCCATATATAAGCCACCGGTTGGATCTTCTTTATATGGTCGCTCGGGGATTACTTCGAGTACATCTCCTACAAACTGCTGGGAATATTGGAGTTGGAGACGTTTGGAAAGCTCGATGAACTTACGAACGCGTTCGTTTTTAACATTCTCAGGTACTTGATCGGTCATACGTGCGGCTGGAGTACCCGTTCGTTTGGAATATGGGAAAACGTGAAGTTGATACATCCCTAATTCTTCTACAAAACGGAGTCCATTTTCAAACTGTTCATCGGTTTCGCCAGGGAAACCAACGATCACATCTGTGGTAATCGCTAAGTTTGGCATCGCCTCGTGTAACTGGCGGATGGTTTCGCGATATTCTTCTACGGTATATTTACGGCGCATGCGTTTTAAGACTTCGTTGTCACCGGCTTGTAAGGGAATATGCAAGTGGCGACACATTTTCTCGGATGCATTTAGGACTTCAATCACTTTTTCGTTTACTTGGCTCGCTTCGATCGAGCTGATCCGAATTCGTTTAAGACCTTCGATCCTGTCCAAATCCCATAGTAAGTCGGCTAATTTGTAGTCTTCAAAATCATCACCATAACCACCAGTATGAATCCCGGTTAGTACGATCTCTTTATAGCCCGCCGCCACCAGTTGGCGCGCTTGAGCGAGTACGTTTTCAGGCTTTCGGCTACGTGAAAGACCCTTGGCCCATGGGATGATACAGAAGGTACAGAAGTTGTTACATCCTTCTTGAATCTTTAAGGAAGCACGTGTACGATCAGAAAACGTAGGAACCTCTAACTCCTCGTATTCACGTTGCTTCATAATATTTCCTACTGCATTAATCGGCAGACGTTCTTGGCGGAACTGATCAACATAGCCTACTAGTTGGTCACGTCCCTGCGTTCCTACGACGATGTCTACACCTGGGATAGCCGCTACTTCTGCTGGAGAAGTTTGTGCATAACAACCGGTTACAGCGATTACAGCATCTGGGTTTTGACGAACGGCACGCCGAATAATCTGCCGGCTCTTTTTATCACCTGTGTTGGTTACAGTACAGGTATTAATCAAATAGACATCTGCCTCTTGTTCAAAGTCTACTTTTTGATATCCGGCTTGTTGAAACAATTGCCACATAGCCTCTGTTTCATAGGAATTCACCTTACATCCTAACGTATGAAAGGCAATACGACTCATTTGTTTCACCTCCTAAAGTTCATGACGAGCAAAAAAGATACAGGAAAGCACCATTAAGGAAGCTGTCTCTGTACGCAAAATCCGACTGCCCAGAGATAGAGGAATCGCCCCTGCCTGCTGTGCTTCTGTTACTTCCTTCTCTGAAAATCCACCTTCTGGACCAATTACTACCATAATCTGATCTTCATGAGCCTCAGAGATTGCTTGTGTCAAAGGCTTACCGCCCTTTTCATATGCAATCCAAACCGTACCTGAAAAGGACTCGATTTGTTGCAATAGCTGTTTCCATGAGATGGGCGCCTCTACAGTGGGAACTTGTCCACGATGTGCTTGTTCCGCTGCTTCTTTAGAGATTTTTTGCCAGCGGTCCCATTTTTTAGCTACCTTCTTCGGTTCAATCTTTACTACGGTTCGTTCAGAGTGAAAGGGAAGAAAACAATTAGCTCCAAGCTCTGTACCTTTTTGCAAAATCAACTCAAACTTATCCCCTTTGGGCATCGATTGAGCAATGGTAACACGAGTATTTGATTCTCCACGTGCATTTCTCGTTTCTACCACACGACAACATGCACGATCTAGATCGTATTTCTCTATTTCCGCGATGTATTCAGCTCCCGTTCCATCTGCTACGAGGATCGTAGTTCCTGGCTTGAAGCGCATCACGGTCTTTATGTGATGAACGTCATCACCTGTAATATAAACGGTCTGATCCGTGATTTGTTCTGGATCGATAAAGTATCTTTGCATACAAAACTCCTACCAGTTTACCATTTTTTCGCCGCAATCGCTACCCAACCATCTTGATGAACCGTTTCCAAGACCTGAAGGCCATTGGTTTTAAGGGACTGGATTACAAGGCCCGCTTTCTCTTCAATAATACCAGATCCGATAAAAATACCACCTGGTACCAGTACACGAGGCAAATCATGAGTAAACAATACGATGATTTCAGCCAAAATATTGGCTACTACCACATCCGTACGTTCTCCCATTCCTTTTAGTAAATCCCCTTCCCTCACTTGTACAATCTCTTGAACGTTATTTAACTCCACATTCTCACTCGCACTTTTGACTGCAATGGGGTCAAGATCAAGCGCTAGAGCCTGCTTGGCTCCTAATTTGACTGCTGCAATACTTAAAATTCCGCTTCCACATCCTACATCGACTACGGTACAGTTTGGATTTAAATACTTCTGCATTAACTTCATCGATAACGTGGTCGTTGGATGCGTTCCGGTCCCAAATGCCATACCAGGGTCTAACTCGATTATTTGTTCCGTTTCACTCGTTGGGATGTATTCTTCCCAAAAGGGCTTGATCGTCAGTTTCTCTGTTACGCGGATGGGCTTATAATACTGTTTCCATTCATTGGCCCAATCCTCTTCATCCACTTCCCGACCTGTGACCTCTGCCAATCCTACATCCAAACCAAGCTCTTTCATATTTAGTAATCCGGTTTTGACTTGGCTGATAAATTCATCACCTGACACCATTTCAGGCAAATATGTCTTAATCCGAACACCTTCTGCCGGATAATCATCTGGATTCAGATCGATAATCTCTCCATATTGATTTGTCCAGTTCCGTGTTAATACCTCAGAATCTTCGATCGATACACCATCCGCACCTAACTCAATCAATAAATTGCTAATCGCTTCTACTGCTTCATGATTCGTATGTACACACACTTCCATCCATTTCAAGCTAGGTCCCCCTAGATAAAGAAAAACGGGCAACATCGCCCGCTTCTCCTTTAGTCGTTTTTAAATGCTTTTTTCATTTTATCAAAAAAGTTGTCATTTTGCTCGTGGATATACTCACCGCAGAGGCGATTAAATTCACGTAATGCCGCTTTTTGATCATCTGTTAATTTCGTTGGGGTAATCAGCTTTACCATCACACGAAGATCTCCTTGAACTCCACTATGATGCGGAACTCCTTTGCCACGCATCCGGAATTCGGTACCCGTTTGCGTCCCGGCAGGAATCTTCAATTTAGCACGACCGTCTAAGGTTGGAACGACGATTTCGTCCCCTAATGCCGCTTGTGCAAAGCTGATTGGCACTTCACAGGTTAGGTCATATCCTTCACGTGTAAAGAAGTCGTGTTTCTTCACGAAGATGGTTACGTACAGATCACCAGAAGGTCCACCATTAATACCTGGTTCTCCTTCGCCTACTGCCCGTAATTGATCGCCATCATTAACCCCTGCAGGAATGTTGACAGGGATTTTTCGTTTTTTCTTAACGCGACCTGCACCCGCACATGGCTCACATTTCTCGCGAATGATTTTACCCGTTCCTTGACAGTTTTGACAAACTCGACGGTTTACCACACGACCAAATGGGGTGTTTTGGACCACTTCTTGTTGTCCGCTACCGTGACAAGCTGTACAAACTTCTGGTTCGCTACCCTCTTTTGCGCCCGTTCCATGACAAGCATCACAATTGTCAGGAACCGTAATGAGCACATCAACACTTTTACCAAATACAGCATCTTTAAATTCAATTTGGATTCGTACTTCTTGATCTGCTCCCTGGCGAGGGGCATTGGGATTTGCCCGCCTTCCCCCACCAAAAAACATATCAAAGATATCGCCAAATCCAAAGTCTTGATTGAATCCTGCTCCTCCACCAGCAAAGCCACCTGGCTCTGCTGTACCAAATTGATCGTAGTTAGAACGTTTCTGAGCATCTCCCAGAACTTCATACGCATCTTTTACTTCTTTAAACTTTCCTTCAGCGTCCGGTTCTTTGTTTACGTCAGGATGGTACTTACGAGCAAGTTTCCGATAAGCTTTACGAATATCATCATCAGAAGCACCTTTTTCTACCCCGAGTACTTCATAGAAGTTACGATTGCTCACCAAGTCACCTCTCCCACTATGAATTCAAGCTCTAGATTTCTTCGTACTCAGCATCTACAACGTTTTTCTTTTCTTCTTTCTTGCCATCTTCTTGTTCCGCTTGCGCAGCTTGTGCTTCTTGAGCTTGTTGTTCATATAGCTTGATCGAAAGAGCTTGCACTTTCTCTTCTAGCGCAGTGGTTGCGGCTTCAATCTTCTCAAGATCTTGTTCTTCACTGCTCAAGACTGCTTTTAATTCCTCTTTCGCTTTCTCTACTTCTTCTACAAGAGTAGCTTCTACTTTGTCGCCAATTTCTTTTACGGTTTTCTCAGCTGTGAAGATCAATTGATCTGCTTTGTTGAGAATTTCCACTTGCTCTTTTCGCTTTTTATCTTCATCGGCATGAAGTTCTGCATCCTGCACCATGCGTTCAATCTCATCATCAGACAATCCGGACGAAGATTGGATGGTGATATTTTGAGATTTACCAGTTGCTTTATCACTCGCACCTACGTTTACAATTCCGTTCGCATCGATTTTAAAGGTTACTTCGATTTGTGGAAGACCACGTGGTGCTGGTGGGATACCAGTCAATTGGAAACGACCAAGTGTTTTGTTGTCACCCGCCATTTGACGCTCACCTTGTAAGACATGGATATCTACAGAGGTTTGATTGTCAGCAGCAGTAGAGAATACTTGTGACTTCTCTGTTGGAATCGTTGTGTTACGATCAATCAGCTTTGTAAATACACCACCTAAGGTTTCAATCCCGAGTGAAAGAGGTGTTACGTCGAGAAGAACAACTCCTGTTACGTCTTCGGACAATACGCCACCTTGAATCGCTGCACCCATCGCAACTACTTCATCTGGGTTTACACCTTTAGATGGGTCTTTGCTGATTAGTTTTTTAATCGCTTCTTGTACAGCTGGAATTCGGGTAGAACCACCAACCAAGATTACTTTATCGATATCGTTTGCAGTGAGGTTTGCATCTTGTAGCGCACGGCGAGTTGGTACCATAGTGCGCTCCACTAATGAAGAGCTAAGCTCCTCAAATTTCGCACGAGTAAGAGTAACTTCTAAGTGAAGTGGAGCTCCGTTTGCATCCATTGTCAAGAAAGGAAGCGAGATCGTAGTTGTTAAGACACCAGAAAGTGCTTTCTTCGCTTTTTCAGCTTCATCTTTCAGACGTTGCATCGCCATGCTGTTATGGGAAAGATCGATACCATTATCTTTTTTGAATTGCTCTTTTAGGTAATCGATTACCACTTGGTCAAAGTCATCTCCACCTAGTTTGTTGTCTCCGCTAGTGGAAAGAACTTCGAATACACCATCACCTAAGGATAAGATCGATACGTCAAAGGTACCGCCACCGAGGTCAAATACGAGAATGGTTTGGTCTTCGTTTTTCTCAAAGCCATATGCTAAAGCAGCAGCGGTAGGCTCGTTGATGATACGAAGTACTTCAAGTCCAGCAATTTTACCAGCATCTTTGGTCGCTTGACGTTGGCTATCATTAAAATATGCAGGTACGGTGATAACCGCTTGTGTCACAGATTCGCCTAAATATGCCTCTGCATCTGCTTTTAATTTTTGTAAAATCATAGCTGAAATTTCTTGAGGGGTGTAATCTTTGCCTTCTACAGTCGTTTTATGATCTGTTCCAATGTAACGTTTAATGGACATAATCGTGTTATCTGGATTGGTGATTGCTTGACGTTTTGCAGCATCCCCTACCAAACGCTCTCCGGTTTTCGAAAAGCCCACAATCGAAGGAGTTGTACGACCTCCCTCTTCGTTTGGAATGACAACCGGTTCATTCCCATCCATAAAGGATACACAAGAGTTAGTTGTTCCTAAGTCAATACCGATAATTTTAGCCATGTAGATAACCTCCTATTTTTACATTCCATCCTTCATTATTGGGAAATTTTTACCATGGAAGGACGGATGATCCGATCTGAAAATTTATAACCTGATTGTAACTCTTCTACAACAGTCCCAGGCTCTACTTCATTCATCTCTACTTGCATCACAGCATTATGTTCATGTGGATTGAATGGTTTGCCTACTGCCTCGATCAGAGTCAGACCTGACTTAGAAAGAGACTGTAAGAATTGACGATACACCATTTCAATTCCTTCTTGTAACACTTTTACATCTTGATTTCCATCAGCAGCATCTAGTGCCCGCTCGAAGTTATCAAGCACAGGAAGGAGAGACTCAACCAAAGGAACGCTTGCATATTTGAGTACGTCTTCCTTCTCTTTACGAGCACGACGACGATAATTCTCTAAATCAGCAAGAGCACGAAGATAGTTTTGCTGATGTTCTTCTGCCTTTTGATGTAACTCTTGCATGTGAATCTGAGCTTGCTCTAATTGATTTAGAAGCATCTCTTCAGGTGTCAATTCTTCCTCTTGGACGGATTCCTCTGTGACATCCTCCTGGGTTACATCTTCATGAGTTGTGTTTTCTACTTGCGAAGGGTCTAAATGTTCTTTTGACATAGTCCCCCTCCTCTTCTAATAATTCTTCATCCGAACAATAGAATGAATTCGCAATATAGCTGTAGCTACTTCTCCAGCCGCTCCTAATGCATGAAACTTAATTAATAATGGGTCTACTACTCCCATCTCGACCATGTCTACCACGACACCACGATCGCAGTCAATGCCTAAAGAATCCGATTCTCTTTTGAGTTGCAATGCCTTTACCATTTCAATTTTTTCTAATGGATTAAATCCAGCATTGGCAACTACTTGTGTCATCGGTCTTAGCAATGCCTCTGAGACAACACCCACACCAAATCGTTCCATTCCCTGCACGGTTTCGCGGAACTTTTCTACATCTCTTGCTAGAGAAAGTTCAAGTGCTCCACCACCCGGTAGATAGCCTCCTCGAACAGCGGCTTGCACAGCAGAAGCGGCATCTTTCGTAATTCGCTCCCGTTCTTCTACTACTTCATCGGTAGCGGCACTAACCAAAATGGTGGCAAATGGCTTTCCTTTACCGCCACTGATCCGAACTCTCTCTAATACTTCGTTATCTTCTACTTCTTCAGCAAGACCAAGATAAGATTTGATTTCTTCTATTGGTTTATAGAGGCCATTACGCTTTAATATCTTTGCGTTTGTATGTTCAGCTACTTTTTGAAGCTCATCTGGTGCTACTCTTTGAATAACCATTATTCCAGAATCGGTCAAAATATCCTCAGCTAGCGAATCTAATCCTCTTGAGGTAACAACTAACTTTACACCGAGCCCCATCAAGGATTCAAGAGCAGCAAGAAATTGCTTACGAAGATGCTCTTGTTTGTTAAAACCAGCTTCGGTACTTAGTGACTCATCATCTACCCACTCTGATTCAAGTGAATCAGCGAGCACAAGAACTTGAGCATTTTCTAGATATCTTGGCATCTGGAGATTCGCTCTCGTTTTGTTAAGGAGAATGCCGGAGAATACAGCACTTGTTGCCCTCGGATGAGCTACTACAGCTTGCGAAAGTCTGAAATTGTTTTCCAGTAACTTATCACGGCCTACTAGATGAACAGCTTCCATGACAGCCACTGTAATATCTTCGTTTTCACGGCTCGCTGTAAATGCAATACGTTGTAACCAGTCATCCTCTAGCTCCCTGATAGGACGAGCTTTTTCTTTCATTTTATGTAGGGCATATCGAACCCCGCGCTGAATACCTGCAATCACCTTAACTACTGGCACACCACGAGCTACCTGTTTCACACCTTCATCCACAATTGCTGTGGCTAGGAGGGTAGCCGTGGTGGTACCGTCTCCTACTTCAGCCTGTTGTGCTTTGGCTACATTGACAATCATCTTCGCCGCTGGATGGCTCACTTCCATACGATCTAAAATCGTAACTCCATCGTTTGTAATGATCACTTCTCCAGCTTCATTGACTAGCATCGTATCCAAACCTTTAGGACCAATTGTAGACTCAACTGCCGAAGCCACTGCCTTTACAGCCGTTGCATTTGATTGTAGTGCTTGTAATTGGCGATTCTCACCAGACTCGATTCTTACATGCTCTTTGTTGTCAGGCACGTTGGCTTACTTCCTTCCCTGTTCATGAACACCTTTGATTATACGGAAAAAAGGATTATTTTTCATAGAATTCTGTGAGGCGTTTGGAAATATCTTTTGAGATAACATCCATCAGGCCAATTACTTTGGCATATTCCATACGAGTGGGTCCTAAGACTCCGATCGCGCCAATGGACTCTGAATCGAGGGAAAAGGAAGCGATAATAAAACTAATATGATTAGCACCTTCAATCGAAATTTCATTCCCTATTTTCACCTGTACACCACTTGAAGGTGATGAGTTTAGTAACTGAATAATCGATTGATTTTTCCCATCTAGCAAGTCTAGCAACGATTTCATTTTGTGTAAATCTCGGAATTCAGGTTGATCCAACATTTTGGTAGTGCCGCTCGTATAAATACGGCTTTCTGGTTGCGGGGCTAACATCTGATCAAGCAGAAAAACCATGCTACCATACTCAGCTACATACCGAGTTAGCTCATCTGCAAGATCCCGCTCTACCACGAGACGTAACTTGGACAAAGAGATTCCCTGTAGGCGTTTGTTTAGTAAGTTTACTAAGCGCTCCATCACAGAAATAGACATACCTTCTGGGAGCAAGACCCGTTGTTGGTTCACATGACCTAAATCCGTAACGATGATCAATACTGCACTGTGTTCTGTAAGAGGGATCATCTGCAAGTGCCTCAGCCGATGGTCTTGAAGCTTAGGGCCAATGACGACAGATGTGTAGTTGGTTAGTTGAGACAACAGTTCAGAAGTATGCTCAATTGCTTGCTCAATATGTGTAGTATCTTTTTGAAAGAGATTATGGATCGCATGAATCTCCTCATCTCCCCAAATCTGCGGGGTCAGAAGATGATCGACATAGAATCGGTATCCTTGCTGTGAAGGAATCCGACCGGCAGATGTATGCGGTTGCTCTAAAAAACCCATCTCTTCTAAATCAGCCATTTCATTCCGAACTGTTGCTGCGCTAAAACCTACGTCGTCCTTCTTCGATACAGAACGAGAACCAACAGGCTCCGCTGACTCAATGTAATCTTCACAAATCGCCCAGAGAATACGTTTTTGCCGCTCTGTTAACATCTGCCTCCCCCCTCGTTAGCACTCTAGTTGGTTGAGTGCTAAAATACTACATTTAACTTACCAAAATGTCTAAATAGATGTCAACGAACAAACCTAATCAATTCGAGCATTTTCTAAAAATGAAGCAAAAACATCGTTGCCAAACATCAATCCCTGCTCGGTTAAGATAAGTCGATCTCCTTGCCAATGTAATAAACCTTTCTCTATCCATGGCATGATTACATGTCCGAAGACCTGCTCCATCTCCAATCCATAACGTTCCAGAAATAGATCTTTGCTTACCCCTTCCATGAGACGAAGACCCAGAATCATGAAGTTTTCGATATCTTCATTGCGATCCACTTGATAGGACTCTGCTACAGGGCGCTCCCCTTTTTGCAAGCGGGCATTATATTCCTTTACCCCTTTGATGTTCGCAAAACGCACTCCATCCATGTAACCATGAGCACCTGCTCCCAGACCATAATACTCTTCGTTATACCAATACGTTTTATTATGCCGACTCGCTCGTCCTGGTTTGGCAAAATTACTTACTTCGTATTGATCGTAACCATGCTGACCTAGATATTGTCGGGTTAATAGATACATCTGCGCTTCATCATCTTCATTTGGTAGAGGCAATTTTTTTCGTTCATAGAGATGATGGAAAAGCGTTCCTTCCTCTACCTTTAAACTATATGCAGAAAAGTGGTCAGGTTGAAGTGCAACTGCTCTTTCCAATGTATCTTGTACATCTTCGACCGTCTGCTTAGGTAATCCAAACATCAAATCCAGTGAGAGATTATCGAATCCAGCTTCCCGCGCCTGCCGCACACTTCGCTCAATATCAGACACTCCATGAATGCGCCCAATATCTTTTAGTAGATCCGCGCGAAATGTTTGAGCACCAAAGCTAATCCGATTAATCCCACCTTCTCTCATTACATCAAGAAGTTCTGGAGTGGTCGTACCTGGATTGGCTTCTATCGTATACTCAATATGTGGTGACCAATTAGGGAATTTTTGACGAATACTTGTTAAAAATCGTTTCATCTGCGCTGGAGTTAGCACAGTGGGGGTACCTCCGCCGATGAAAATCGCATCGATTTCTTTGGGAGGAACTTGATTCACCGTGAGCTCCATCTCGTGATCGATCGCAGTCAAGTACTCTTCTACTGGCTGTCCCTCGACCACATAAGCAGTAAAATCGCAGTAGAAACATTTATGAGTACAGAAAGGTATGTGCAAGTAAATTGCTTTTGGAGCCATTTTAATTCCTCCATAGAAAAAACCGTGTGTGGCGAGAAAACTCCACATCACGGTATATTTATCTATTTATCGTCATCTACCTGAAGGACAGCCATGAATGCTTCTTGTGGAACCTCTACGGAACCAACTGCTTTCATCCGCTTTTTCCCTTCTTTTTGCTTATCTAGCAATTTCCGCTTCCGACTGATATCTCCACCGTAACATTTGGCCAATACATTTTTTCGAATGGCACTAATCGTCTCACGTGCGACTACTTTTTGTCCAATCGTGGCTTGAATTGGCACTTCAAACATCTGGCGGGGGATCAGTTTACGTAACTTCTCTACCAAAATCCGCCCACGATGGTATGCACGATCACGGTGAACGATAAAGGATAAAGCATCCACTGATTCTCCGTTTAGCAAGATATCCATCTTCACTAAGCTGGATTCTTTATAACCAATCATCTCGTAATCAAACGACGCATAGCCTTTGGTGCTCGACTTCAGTTGATCAAAGAAGTCATACACGATCTCAGCAAGTGGTAATTCATAGACAATCTGCACCCGGTTCGTATCCAGATAGCTCATATCCATGTAGTTACCACGCTTATTCTGACAAAGCTCCATGACGGTTCCTACATAGTCATTAGGAACCAGTACCGTTGCTTTGACATAAGGTTCCTCGACACGATCTAGCTTTTGTTGTGGCGGGAATAAAGATGGGTTCTCAATATCGATTATCGTGCCATCTGTATGATGAACTCGATACACAACACTTGGAGCCGTTGTAATCAAGTTAATATTAAACTCACGCTCGATACGCTCTTGGATGATTTCCATATGAAGGAGCCCCAAGAATCCGCAACGGAAGCCGAAACCAAGTGCATTGGAAGTCTCAGGCTCGTAAGCAAGTGACGCATCATTTAATTCTAATTTCTCCAATGCCTCACGGAGATCCTCATACTCATTGGATTCTACTGGATATAATCCGCAGAATACCATTGGATTGGTTTTTCGATAACCTGGTAGTGGCTCCGCGGCTGGTCGATTTGCTTCTGTGATCGTATCCCCGACGCGGGTATCTTTCACGTTTTTAATGTTAGCTACAATAAATCCAACATCGCCAACCGAAAGCTCATCCAATGCTACCGGATGAGGCGTATAAGCCCCCACCTCGATCACTTCAAACACAGTTTCTGTTGCCATCATTTTAATCTTTGTACCTTTACGTACCGAACCATTCACGACACGCATGTAGACGATAACACCTTTGTAGGCATCGTAAAAAGAATCGAAAATGAGTGCTTGCAGAGAAGCATCTGGGTCCCCTTCTGGTGCTGGCACTTTCTCTACGATCTGTTCTAAGATCTCTTCGATCCCGATTCCAGCTTTCGCGGATGCTAAAACCGCATCACTCGCATCCAGACCGATCACATCTTCTACCTCTTGTTTTACACGCTCTGGATCGGCAGCGGGTAAATCAATCTTATTAATAACCGGCACGATCTCTAGCTCATTTTCCAAAGCTAGATATACGTTAGCGAGGGTTTGTGCTTCTACCCCTTGAGCCGCATCCACCACAAGCAAAGCTCCCTCGCACGCTTGCAAACTACGCGATACTTCATAGGAGAAGTCTACGTGTCCTGGTGTATCAATTAGGTTCAAGATATATTCGTTTCCGTCTTTTGCTTTATAGGGAAGCCGAACTGATTGTAATTTAATCGTAATTCCACGTTCACGTTCCAAATCCATTTTATCTAGGAATTGATTTTGTTTTTCCCGTTCACTCAAAGCCCCTGTAAAGTCGAGAATGCGATCTGCTAAAGTCGACTTTCCGTGGTCAATATGAGCAATAATGGAAAAGTTACGGGTGTGTTGCTGACGTTCTTTTCTATCCATCCCGTTACCTCCTGCTTACTTAGGCGCACGAATTGCATTTTCTTATTATAACAGAGGGGGATTGGCTTTTGCTAGGTGAAAGAAAACATAAAAAATACAACTCCTCATCATGGAAGAGTTGTATTCGAATCTGAGCCCTGTATATGGGGTTCAGATTGGTTCGCTCCATCATTACTTGCCCAACCAAACATGAAGTCTAACACCTTACGAGTCGTCGTCTTTAATCCCCCACCTAGTTCATTTCCAAACTGAGCTAGGCCACTTCCACTACCCGTAGCGGCATTCACTTTGGATGGTGGCGGAGAAGACGTCTGCCCTTTCGGTTTCGCCGATTCTGGAGCTGGGGTCGGAGTCGAAGGTGCTGGTGAAGAAGATGGATCCTCAAACAAGGAATCATTTTTGTTTAGAATTACATCTTTCCCCAGTACTTGAATTTGTACTTTCCCATCTGTCGGCGTAACTTGAACCGCCCGGGGAGCACCTTCTGTTCCCTGTATCTTCTGCATGTTCTTCTCTGCAGAATCAATCCCAAGGAAAATACCTAAGATTAACATGACCAGTAAGCTGACTGATTGAATCATCCAGCGCATAGAAGACACCTCACTTCTTCTCCTTGGTGGAGGGGACGGTCCCTTTGGCAGGAGTAGCGTCCACAATCCTCTCACCTAACACTTTTGCCAAAACATCTATCGCTCGATACGTTTCTTCAAAATTATTATCAACCCCACCCACTTCGACAAGCATCGAATTAGGCGAGAGGGATTGATTGTACTCGCCATTCGTCCCACTCGTCTTCGGCTTTTGGAACACACCTCTCGATAATCCCGGGTAGAGACGATTAATTTCTTTATGCAAATACTCCGCTAGTTTTAAATTCTCGGCATAGTTTTTACTAGCTTTTCCCACTACAAAAGCAAATCTAGCATACGGTTTCCCATTAAAATCCTTAGTAGTATGGTCCCTTCTCTGCGAATCTCGGTGAATGTCGATAAAATACTCTAACTCTTTCTCTTGTTTCATCGCAGCAACTACCGTTTGCTTTGACATCGCATAAGCAGTGGTATAGGGATATGGTTTATTGGATGCAATCGAACCGATATTCATCTTAGCTAGGTCTTCCTGGAGTTTCTTTCCGACCATTGTGATATTCTTGCTCATATGACTGGCCGAATTAGGATTCGTACTCCCTATCTCTGGTAGAAACGACTCCGAGAAATGAGAGTGATAGATAAACACTTTCTTAATACCAGGGCCCGCCCCTACCAAACGCTTCGGATCATCTGATAACTCCCCACTCTGCACTGCCTTTTCTATCGCCTTCGCTATCTGGTCTTCAATCTTCGCATCCGGAGGCGTATCAATCGGAATCGAATCAAAGGTAACATCCTCACTTGCTAGATAAATCTCAGTATCAAATAGCGCAAAGCTTGGCAACTCATGACCGAGAAAGGTACGCGGATCCTTTATATCGATGCTCATCATAAGTTCGAGGACTAGCCTAGAGACCAAACTATCTTTACTAGGCGTTTGGACACTCTCATTTAAGTAAGGAATATTTCCTCCTAATAGAGAGACAAGAGTCTGATTTGATACATGGGAGGTGAGAGGGTTCCCGTCTGTTGTATGAGTCGTAACCTTCGCTTGCAGCACCGCAAAGCCCCCTGCGATCGCAAAGATCACCGCCGTACACAACATTAAAATGACAAAATTTCGACGGACACGTTGTCCAGACATATTGACCGAAGTGAAACTAGCAAATTTCCATTTTTTCAACTCTATTCCTCCCACAGTTGTGGTTTCTCTAACACAATATGAGAGAGTTGAAGTTGATAGAACTAGATTATGAGATTGTTTTTTCTACTAGAGATGAGGGTATTGAAACGATTATTAATAGGAAAAGAAACGGAGCAAAAATAATGAAACCACTAAAAGGACCTATGATTACCCTCGAATCGCTAAAAGAAGATCTACGAAATCTCGGAGTATGCGAAGGAATGACACTGATTGTCCATTCCTCTTTATCCAAGCTAGGTTGGGTATGCGGTGGTGCAGCAGTAGTATGTCGTGCACTAATGGAAATCGTAACGAATCAGGGAACGATCATCATGCCCACACAAACTGCCGGTAATTCCGATCCAGCCCATTGGGTAGCCCCTCCAGCACCTGAAGATTGGTGGGAATCCATTCGAGAACATATGCCTCCTTATGAATCAACCTATACACCAACCATGGGAATGGGAGTTGTCCCCGAGCTATTTCGCACACTTCCTAGGGTCGTACGAAGTGAGCACCCTACATGGTCATTTGCCGCTTGGGGAAAAGATGCCGATGAGATTGTCGCTAATCACACCATTGACATCGGATTCGGTCCCAATTCACCCTTAGATCAACTATTAGCAAAAAGAGGTTATGTCCTTCATCTAGGATCTACTTTAGACACGACCACCTTTTGGCATCGTGCTGAGTATGAATGCAACGTTGCTACAACTACATATGCATGCGCCATGATTGAAGATGGCACAAGAGTTTGGAAGACATTTTCACATATAGAAGTCGATGCAGAACCGTTTGTAGCGATGGGGGAGAAGTGGAAAAAGGAAGTTGATTGTGTAAGTGGACTCATTGGCAAAGGAGAATGCTACCTATTTCCCGTTCAGCCTGCGCATGAGTTTGCCGTTTCTTATCTGCAATCGTTATATGGTTGTAAGTAAAATTGAATAGCAAATAAAAAATGAGCGATCCTTTAATTAAGAAAATCACTCATTTTTATATAACTCATCGGAAAAACCCGAAAGACAAGCACTGTATCTTTTTTCCAAAAGTTCTATTTGTTGATCAGTAAATGAAGATGGAATAGGGGAAATGTATCTGACCACTGCGATGTTAGTAAGCCTGCTTAGCGTAGTTCTTCGTAGCTAGGGCGTTTTGTGGCAATGTTTGAGCGTTCTTTGCGAGTTTTGCCACTTGCCCGAAGCGGAGAAGGACGGAGCGGACTTGCTTTTCACATCCTCGCAGGCTTACTATTTGAGCTGTGGGCAGATATATTGCCCTGGTGCATCCAATACCGATCCAGTCAATAGTAGCCCCCGCCCTCATCTTTCCTCTCAATCATTCCTAGTGCATATGCATCGAAGCATTCTCATTATTAACCGCAGGATGCAACGCACAGTTCACCCCAAGCGCAACAAGCTTTGCCATATCACCGATAAACTCATCCACTTCCTTTGGCGTTACAATCAAATTTTGTCCCAGTGGCTGTAACACTTCTTTAATTAACCCCCGCTTATCCTCCGGGCTTAACTTCCCGATCATCCCCATCATACGATTCCGTGTCTCCAATGGAACCTCATGCGATTGTAGATCACGAACCGTCGGACGATTATAAGGATCCAGCGGATTATTTCGAACACCCTGCATCTCACGACTCACATGAGATAACACATAATCAATCGCATCGTGAGCGATCGTAACAGCGTCTACGACGGTCGGAATTCCTATTGCTATAACAGGAATTCCTAGTGTCTCTTTGTTTAATGCTTTACGATTATTACCTACTCCTGACCCGGGATGAATCCCCGTATCTGCCACTTGAATCGTTGTATTTACACGATTTAGCGCACGTGCCGCTAAGGAGTCAAACACGATGATAAAATCAGGTTTCGCATGTTGCACAACTCCATTAATAATTTCACTCGTCTCCATTCCTGTCGTTCCGAGTACTCCAGGAGCGATTCCACCTACCGAGCGATACCCTTCCGCCACTTGATCCGGGGCTAATAAAAATAGATGTCTGGTAATCATAGAGTGCTCCACTACTAAAGGCCCTAGTGCATCCGCTGTTACATTACGATTCCCTAAGCCCACTAACAAACAAGAAGCATCGGGACCAATGCCAATTTCCTGAAGAAAGCGCGAAAATTCCTTAGCAAAGTGTTGCGCTACTCTCTGTTGGAGAACGGAATCTTTGCCTCGTAGTGCAGGAACTTCAATCGTAAGATAAGTTCCGGGCATTTTCCCCAGTTCTTGTGCGCCAGCTTGATTGTCAATCCAAATCCAGCTAGTCGTGATTCCTTGATCTTCTGTCTCTTCGATTCGAACACCTGAGATCTGACTCTGTCCTTTTTCTTGATGCTTTTGAACCGCCATTTCATGCGCCTCACGAGCAAGATCGGTTCGAATCGAAAAAGGGGGTAGCTGAATTTGATGCTCTTGGTTCATAATAATCTATACCTACTTTCATCCTTTTCTTCTCTATAGGTATTTTGACCCAGGATGGATCTTCTAATTCTCTGTATTTGATTGCTTTTTACCAATACGCATGTTAAAATGTTGCATGTTGCACGTAATGAGATGCGTAACGTTTTCTCTGGAGGTGAATTCATTGGCTAACATTAAATCTGCTATTAAACGCGCTAAAACCAACGAGGTACGTCGCGAACGCAATGCGGCTCAAAAATCCGCTGTTCGTACTTCTGTGAAAAAGTATATCACTGCAGTTGATGCTTCCAACAAAGACCTAGCTGTTCAAGCTTTACAAGAGGCTAGCCGTTCTTTGGATAAAGCAGTAAGCAAAGGTTTATTGCACAAAAACGCAGCAGCTCGTAAGAAGTCCCGTCTAGCGAAAAGACTACAAGCGCTTCAAGCGTAAGTAGGCAACCAGCCGACCCTCTGAATTGTGGGAAGGCTTTTTTGTTATATAAAAAACCCCACGTCTTCAAAAGAGTGGGGTTTTCTCTATATCGAGTTACAAACGTACTAAACCGAGAGCATCTTTTATTTTCTTTAACGTCTCACCGGCTACTGCTTCCGCATGTTCGGCTCCGTGGCGCAAGATATTCGTTAGCTCCTCTGAATGGCGAATTTCTTGGTAGCGCTGCTGAATTGGAGTTAGGTGATCCACTGTGATTTCAATGAGATTTTTCTTTAACGCTCCATATCCCAGACCCTCATACGATTGGACAATATTGTCCATGTTCTGGCCTGTAAGCACACTTTGAATGGAGAGCAGATTGCTTACTCCTGGTTTGTTCTCTTCATCAAAGTAAATCGCATTTTCGGAGTCGGTTACCGCCCGCTTAATTTTCTTCTCAATCTCTTTAGGAGTATCCATCAAAGTGATGTAGTTAGCATCGCTATCATCGCTCTTAGACATCTTATTCTCTGGATTTTGTAGCCCCATAATACGAGCGCCTACTTCTGCGATTAGTGGCTCCGGCATAACAAATATTTCTCCATAATCACGGTTAAAACGCTCAGCTAGATCGCGAGTTAACTCAAGATGTTGTTTTTGGTCTTCTCCTACCGGTACATGAGTCGTCTGATATAGTAAAACATCAGCAGCCATTAGCACTGGATACGTAAATAAGCCAACTCCTGCACTATCAGATCCTCTTCCCTTATCTTTAAACTGGGTCATACGATTTAACTCACCCATCCGGGACAAGCATGTTAGCATCCATGAAGCTTCAGCATGAGCAGGAACATGAGATTGAACAAAAAGGGTTGCTTTGCGAGGATCTAATCCTACCGCCAGATAGACAGCAGCAATATTTAATGTGTTCTCGTACATTTCTTTCGGATCTTGTGCGACAGTCAGCGCATGAAGATCCACTACCGAATAGAAATTTTGCTCCGCTTGGTCTTGAACATCCACAAATCGCTTAATGGCACCTAGATAGTTACCTAATGTGATAATCCCTGTAGGTTTCACACCACTAAATACACACTTCAACTCAAATCATCTCCTTTTTAAATACACAAAAAGCCCATCCTCAAAGGGACGAGCTTTTGTCGCGGTACCACCCTAGTTCACAATGCATGACTAACAAACATTGTGCTCTCAATGAATCATAACGGATTCCGCCGGTTATCTGCTAATGAGGTTACCTGTTCACAGCACTGCTCAGAAGCCCATTCACCAAGGGAATTGGTTGATTTGCACCGACCATCAACTCTCTGCACAATTCTTCCTTAGATACTCTTCTTCTTCATCGCATTTTATTATTTATATGTAGAATAGGTTTAAGATGTCAAATTAACACTTACAATATAGGTATAGCCATTATGATGTAACGATATGCTATAGTCAAGCGGTTTACTTTCAAAAATATTTGTGTTAGCGTTTTCCTGTAACGAAGGAGGGCTTTAGTCATGGAACAGTTCATTCCTTTTAATGTACATATCATTACGACCATTGTTCTGATTGTAATGGCATGTACCGTGATGATCATCAGAATTCGTGCCACGAAAAAACCTACATCAGCAAAGAAAATCCTGATCCCCCCGCTTGGGATGAGTACTGGATTTGCTATGTTTTTATTTCCATTTACCAGAATTCCATGGAGTTGGGCGCTGATCGCTTTTGTGTGTGGTTTTATCTTTCTCGCCATCCCACTCATTCTCACGTCTAACTTTCAAATTCAAAACAACGAAATCTACTTGAAGCGATCGAAAGCATTTTTAGTCATTATCGTTACATTATTAATCATCCGACTCTCGCTACATAATTACATCGAACAACACATCAGCATCCCTCAAACAGCTGGCGTTTTCTTCATCCTCGCATTTGGGATGTTACTCCCTTGGCGGATTGCGATGTATCGAAAGTATAAGAAGGTGGAAAAAAATCTTTCGGACTCTTCTTCCATCACCGTTCCATCCCTCAGCCTAGAGTAAGTTATCTAGGCTGTTTTTTCTTTCCACTTGCCTGTTCTACTGCTCGTTTTAGTTCCTCCAGATACCTAAGCCCATGCTTCTTATCTGGTTCGAGATAAGTACCCTCTGCCCACTCATTCCACGCGTTTACAAAAACAAAAGGACTCCTCATTTGCTCCGCTCTCTCTAATTGCTCAGCCATATGGTTCCCAAACTTTTCGGGTGTACTATCTGAAATCGTAAATGCAGAAGCACGCTCTCCTACCCTCGCAGAATTATCCCAATCCACAAATGCGCCTAAAATCGTTTTCTTCTCTCCCCTGTCCGGGTTACGTTTCAGAATCCGCTCCCACATCCCATCATAATCGTACAAGCGGAAGGATTTATTTGGATTTTGGTCGGATGGAACTTGCCTAACGATTTCACTCCGATTCGCTCGATCCCATGCCAACGTATAGGTAGGCTCAAATTCAAATGTAGCATCAAAGCCATCCAATTCCTTAAACGGCGGCCTCCCCGATACCGTTTCTACAAAGTAAATACCTTCAAATCCGTGTTGCTTCGCCAGATCGGTCCAATAGGATAACATCTCACGATAGCGCGGGATATCTCCTGCACGATAGATAGTGAAAAGGGGCTTCTGATCGATACAGATGTATCTTGGGTCTTTAAAAGCTTGTACTAAATAATCAAAATGCTCCTTCCAGTCTTCTTCATCCCCATACTCCTGAGCCATTAATATATCTTGATCCGCCCCATTCCACCTACGGCTCCATGTTTCATTGGCCCATGAAAGACAGAAAGGAAAATCCGGTTCTCCTAAACGTAGCACTTCATTTAACGGGGTCTCTAGTAACATTTTTCCTTTAAACCAATAATGATAATAACAGAAGCCAAATACTCCATGTTCTTTTGCTATATCTGCTTGCCATTTTCGCGCATCTGGATCTGTTAAGTCGTAGTAAAAGTCATGAAGTGGTTCTCTCGGTTGGTAATGCCCGGGAAATAATGGAGTCGCCTTACGGGTATTCGTCCACTCCGTAAAACCTTCACCCCACCACTTATCATTTTCTATCACACGATGAAATTGAGGTAAATAGAGGGCGATTACTTTCGGTTCCTCCGTGGAAGACAGATTCATCCAAATCATCCTTTCTCTACTTAAGTACGGAATATCAAGATCAATCTTAACATAAACCCACTACATTAGTGCGTGGTCAAAATGTGGGCATTGTGTTATTCAACCTTCCTATTGCTTTGAAAAAAATCATGACCATCCGTTGAACGGATGGTCATGATTTTTAGTGCTGTTTGTTTCAAATCATTTACACTTAATGTGCGACAAGTACACAAAGTTCTTTTACAATCTCTCTTAACAAGACGGCATTTTTCTCTACATTAGGGTGACTCAGCATTTCAAAATGAGTGCCATGTCCTTGATGTAATCGATAATTTTCCGTCGTCGTTGACCAAGATGTAAAGTCATGCACCGTGTTAGTAGGATCTACGTCAGCTAAGATTTGATGAATTTCCCCATGAATATTTCCAGTGTTTACGAGTGATAGAAAGTAGGATACGTAAGCTTTATACTTTTGACTAAGCAGAGACAGATCCGTTGTTTCTCCGATTACTCTCCGTATGTCTTCCATATTCTCCTCTTCAATTTTCTTTCCTTCCAAATGAGATTCTTTTCTTATCGAATCAAAAAGAATCACTTGAGAGACTTCTCGACCTTTTCCTTCTAATACTTTCGCTACTTCAAAGGCCAAATTCCCTCCTGCTGAATAACCAATTAAGGTAATCGTCCCCAACGGCTGAATCTGGGTAATACTTTCTACATAGCGTTCAATCCGATCATCTGACTCAATAAAATCTGCCACATACAAACTCATTTCTCCATCCATTTGTTCTGCTAAGGGCTTATAAACAATTCCATAACCAAATACAGGTGGAAAGCCAAATACATTTTTTTGACCCTTTGCATTTAACAAGTTCATGACCGATGGTTGCGAAGCGAGATTAAGCATTTCACTTAATTGATGACAAATGCTACGGATCGTCTGATTCTCATAAAAGAAACTGAGTGGGATACTGAAGTGTGTTGATTGGTAAAGCTCGTTTACTCTGTATCCTACTTCTAGTATCTTGAGTGAGTTCCCTCCCATTTCAAAGAAACGATCATCAATTCCCATTTGTTCGACACCCAGAACATCCGACCAAATTGCAACTAATTTCCTCTCAAGCTCATTTCTAGGAGCCATATACTCCATGGCTGCCTTTTGCAGTCCTTCAGGTGCAGGTAGCGTTTTTCGGTCTACTTTCCCGTTTGACGTGAGTGGCATGTTTTCTAATTGTACAAGGTAGGATGGAACCATATAGTGAGGCAACACTTGAGATAGCTTCGCTCTTAAATCAGATACTGAGCACTCTTGTTCAGCAACAAAATACGCACAAAGTTCTAATTGATCTTGGACATTGGGGCGAGTAATCACCACTGCTTCTCTCACTATTGGAATCTGTAATAATTGAGATTCGATCTCGCCTAGCTCAATTCGGAAACCACGTACTTTTACTTGATGGTCTGTCCGTCCGACATACTCAATATTTCCATCTGATAGATAACGAGCTAAATCCCCCGTTTTATACATTTTCTCACCACTAGAGAATGGATTTGCTACAAACTTTTCATCGGTTAACTCCTGTTTACCGTGATATCCTCTAGCAATCCCGATCCCCCCAATGCACAATTCTCCGATCACTCCTACAGGCTGAGGTTGATGATGTTCATTCACAATGTATAGTTTCGCATTATGAATCGGGACTCCGATCGGGATCATGGTTTGCTCACTATCTGGATAGCAATCATAGATGGTAACATTGACCGTTGCTTCCGTTGGACCATACATATTGATTAGCTTCGTTTGCTCAAACTGGAACGTTTGATAGAACATCTTCACTTGTTCAGCACTTAATACCTCGCCACATGTAAAGATTCTCTTCACGGAGGATAGATCTACTTTGCGTGACTGGCGATCGACATGATGTAGGATAATAGATAACATGGATGGGACAAAGTACATGGAGGTAACTCGATACTTTTCAATCGCTTGTACGACCATTTCAGGATCTTTTTCCATCTTCGTAGGCAGTAAACAAAGACTAGATCCTCCCATAAACCACGAAAATATCTCCCAAACGGATAGATCAAATGAAAACAAGGTTTTTTGTAACACAACATCCGATTCGGTTAATGGATACTCTGTTTGCATCCAATGTAGACGGGAGACAACCGATTGATGTTCAATCATTACACCTTTAGGCATTCCTGTGGAACCTGAAGTATAAATGACATAAGCTAATTGCTTCGGATCTACATGTATGTCTAAATTCTCTGAGCCATATCCATCCTGGTAACGATCCTCTTCATCTATACAAAGGACATGAGGCATATCAACAAGAGCTACGAGCTTTCTTTGAGTAAGTAGGATATCCGAACCACTATCCTGTAACATGTATTGAATACGATCTTCCGGATAATCAGGATCAATTGGAACATAAGCTCCACCTGATTTTAAAATGGCTAAGATCCCGATCATCATTTCCGGTGATCGCTCAACCATCATGGCAACGAGACTTTCAGACTGAACACCCAGACTTTGTAATTTCTTAGCTAACTTATTTGCCCGCACATTCACATCTTGATACGTCAAAGTCTGTTCTTTATAGATAAGTGCCACATTGTCTGGTGTCCGCATCACTTGTTCTTCAAATAATTGATGAACAGTCTTATCTTCTGGGTAATCTTGACTCGTGTCATTAAACTCAACCAATAACTGATGCGCTTCTGGCTCTGTAACCATACGAAACTCAGCTATAGGCTGGTCAGGAGACTCCACGATCTGGTGTAACAGGTGTTTCCAGTGTTCAGACATCCGAATGATCGTCTCAGGTTTAAACAAGGCTGTACTATACTCCCAATGGAATTTGATTTCTTCTCCTTGTTCCATTACCTCTAACATGAGATCTAGCTTGGCAATTTGGGATTCCAAGTCATACGGATGAATCCGTAGATTAGGTAATTCTAACTCCGTCCAATCCATATTTTGAACCAGAAACATGGTATCAAACAAAGGATGACGGCTTAAATCTCTTGTCATATCTAAGCCTTCTACTAGTTTTTCAAACGGATAATCTTGATTATCAAAAGCACCTAAAGAGCTTTCTCGCACCTCATTTAAAAACGTTCGAAACGACTTATGACCCTCTGGATGGTTTCGCATAGCAAGGGTATTTACAAACATGCCGACAACAGACTGTACATCAGGATGTGATCTACCTGCGATCGGGGAGCCCACAACGATATCCGATTCACCCGTGTATTTATGCAAAAGAACATTATATGCTGCTAGTAACAACATATATAAAGAGGTTCCTGTTTCTTTGCTGAGTTGATTTAACCTACAGCTGAGTTCTGGATCCAATATAAAGCTATGATGTTCTCCAGCAAATGATGGTACTGCAGGACGGGTGGAATCTGTTGGGAGTTGCAACGCCTCCGGCATAGTCTGGAATATTTCTTTCCAGTACGTTTCTTGAGCTTTAAACGCTTCACTCTGTTGGAACGTGTTTTGCCATACCGCATAGTCTTTATACTGAATTCCTACCTTGTCCAATGTCTGAGAAGAGTAAGAACTTATTAACTCTCTTACCAGAATATCCACAGAAGTCCCATCTGAAATAATATGGTGCATATCCATCATCAAAACATGTTTGTTTTCCGAAACCTTGATTAGACCTACTCTTAATAGCGGTGCCTTACTCAGGTCGAATGGACGTATAAATTGATCAATGGTTGCCTGAATTTCCGCTTCACTTTCAACCTCGTATCTTTCCACTTCGAATAAAATCGTATCATCGATAAGTTGAACGATTTCCCCTTTGTGCAAACCAAACGAAGTCCGTAGTGCCTCATGTCGATTGACCACGGTTTTCCACGCTTCCACCATCTTCTCTGTATTGAATACTCCCTCTAGCAAGTACGCCCACGGCATATTATAGTTTAATGCCTCTTTTTCTAGCTCTCGTAACAGATACATTCTTTTTTGAGCAGATGAGACTGGGTAATACTCCATTTTCTGCACACTCGAAATCGATGTATATGTGCCTTTTTCCATATCCTCTAGTACCTTGGCTAATGCATCAATAGTAGGAGATTGGAAAATATGGTGTATGGGAATATTTACGTTTAACTTTTTATAGATGAGGGCTACCAACTGAGTAGCCTTTAGGGAATGGCCTCCTAATTCAAAGAAATCGTCCTCCACACCCACTCGATCTACTTTTAATACCTCTTGCCAAATATCTACGAGGATCTCCTCCAATAAATTTCGAGGTGCCACGTAATCGTATCCAGACTTCATTTCCCCTGTCGGAGCAGGTAAAGCCTTGCGGTCCACTTTCCCATTTGGTGTTAGGGGGAGATAATCCATTTGCACAAAATAACTAGGGATCATATAGCTAGGTAATGATTTTGCTAATTCAAACCTTAGTTGTGCTGTTGTTAACTCTTCATTGGCCACGATATAGGCACAGAGCTCTTTATGATGACTATTTTCCATCTCCGTGGCTATCGCAATCGCATCTTTCACAATCGGAATTTGAATTAATTGTTCTTGTATTTCTCCTAACTCAATCCGATATCCACGAATTTTGACTTGATGATCCAATCTTTCCAGATATTCAATATTCCCATCAGGTAAAAGGCGGACCAAATCTCCTGTTCGATACATTTTCCCTTCTGAGAATGGATTTTCAATAAAACTCGCTGCTGTTAGTTCCGGGCGATTCAGATAGCCACTAGCAACACCATCTCCTGCGATACATAACTCACCTGGAACCCCTATTGGTTGGACACCATGATTCTGGTCCAAAACGTATACCTGAGTATTATTCAATGGTTTTCCAATCGGAACCGTTCCTGTTTCAAGCACAGATTGATTGATAACATAGTAGGTGGCAAAAACAGTCGTCTCAGTAGGTCCATACACATGGATCAATCGACCATCACCTAAAACCTTGAGTGCCTTTTGCACATGTTTGACAGAAACCTTTTCACCACCAAAAAGAATCTTTCTAACACCTAAGAGGCATACAGAGTTCAGATCTACAAGTGTGTTAAATAAAGCAGTCGTCATAAAGGAGACCGTAATCTTCTCATCCTGAATAAAAGACGCTAGTGCATCCGGATTGGTAGCTACCTCTTTCGAAGCCAATACTAAGCCAGCTCCATGTAACAACGCGCCGTAGATATCAAATGTCGATCCATCAAAAGCATAGTTGGACAACTGTAAGATGCGATCACTTTCATGGATGTCAATATAACCATTATTTAAAATGGTTTTCACTATATTTCGATGCGTGGTTAAAATGCCTTTTGGTTTTCCTGTTGATCCCGATGTATAAACGATATAGGCTACATTTTCAGCTAGACTGATTGGTTCAAGATTTGAACTCTCTTCATCTATCTGATCTATTTCGGCTAATACAAGAACTTCCCCTACATACCCTTGCGGGATCATAGAAGCATCTTGGACTATGAGAAGTGAGGCTTTGCTGTCTTCTAAAATATACTGCTTTCGATCTTCCGGATAGCTAGGATCCATGGGAACATAGCTTCCGCCGGCTTTAAGAATAGAGAGAATTCCGATGATCATTTCAGAAGAACGATCCATGATTAAACCTACTCGACTCTCTCTTTCTACACCTTGTTTCCGTAATATTCGTGCCCATCGATTAGCCGTCTCATTTAGCTTTAGATAGCTTATTTTTTGATTGCCAAACTGGACTGCAATATGATTCGGTGTTTTTTCTACCTGTTCTTCAAAAAGCTGCTGGATCGTTTTCTCATACGGGTAGTCGCTTTTCGTATCATTCCATTCAACCAGGATCTTGTGCTTCTCATCCTCTGATAAACATTCCACATCACCAATTTCTTGATCTACATTTTCGACGAATTGCTGTAACACTTTTATCCAGTGTGTCGCCATACGTTCAATCGTTTCGCGTTTAAATAAAGAAGTGTTATACTCCCAATCACAGCCAATCTCATTCTCATTCTCTGCAATCTCGAGAGTTAGATCAAACTTAGCAATGTCGAATGGAACATCCAAAGGTGTACAGTGAAGAGAAGGTAAATCCAATTGTTTACTCCCCGTATTTTGTAAGACCATTAGGGTATCAAACAATGGGTGACGACTTAGCTCCCGTTGGACCTCCAGCTGTTCCACTAGCTGTTCAAACGGGTAGTCTTGATTTTCAAAGACTTGGAGGGAGTTATGTTTAACCTCTTCCAAAAAGTGACGGATTGTTTTTTGCTCCTCCGGATAGTTCCTTATCGCCAACATATTGACAAACATTCCAATCATTGACTGAACTTCCGCATGTGGCCTACCTGCAGTCGGTGTTCCTACGACGATGTCTTCTTGTCCTGTATATTTGTGAAGCAAAACTTGATACGAGGCAAGCAAAACCATGTACAATGTCGTTCCTGTTTCTCTGGTAAGACGGTATAATTTTTTAGTGAGTCCAGAATCTAATGTGAGATGGAAGCGATCGCCACCAAAACCTTGTACAGCGGGCCGGGTATAATCAGTCGGCAGTGATAATACCGGCGGGATGGTTTGGAATTGGTTCAACCAAAATTCCTGCCTAGCTTGATACTCTTCACTATGGAAAGATGAATTTTGCCAAGCCGCAAAATCTTTATATTGAATGCGTTGTTCGGGTAGAGTACCTTCCGTATAAAAGATCATCCATTCTTCTAACAGAATTTCAAGTGAAACTCCATCTGCAATAATATGATGCATATCGCATAACATGACATAGCCATTGTTGCTCAAGTTAATGAGACCCACCCGTATAAGCGGAGCTTGTCCAAGATCGAATGGACGTATAAAAGAACGCATACACGAATCGATCCCGGCCCCGTTCCAATCCGATTCCTCTACTTCAAATTGCACTTGATCGTGAATGCGTTGTACAATCTCCCCCTTTTCCATCACAAAAGAGGTTCGGAGCATTTCATGACGTTCGATCACAGCTTTCCATGCTTTTTTAAATCGATCCTTTTGTAAAGGACCTTCGATCTTGATGGCCCATGGCATATTGTAGCTGATACTCGTATCTTGCAATTGTTGCACGAGGTAAATCCTTTTTTGTGCTGAAGATACCGGATAATGGTCACTTTGTTCTACAGGTGAAATCGCTGTAAATGCCTTCTCCTCAAGTTGATCCAACTCACATGCCATTGCTGCAATGGTTGGATAAGTAAATACATAGCGTAGTGGGATCATTTGATTTAAAACCTGATGAACTTTAGCTACCAGCATGGTAGCTTTCAAAGAATGACCTCCGAGCTCAAAAAAGTCATCATAAACACCAATCTTCTTAACACCTAATACATCTTGCCAAATTTGAACAAGCTGACCTTCAATTTCAGTTCTTGGAGCAACAAACTCTACTCCTGTCTCATTGAAAACATCATGATGCGGCAATGACTTTTTATCCACTTTCCCATTTGCTGTTAATGGGATACTCTTTACCTTGATAAAATAGTTCGGAACCATATAGTTCGGTAACGTTTTCGCTAATAATGCTTTTAGTTCAGACGTAACCAACTCCTGCTCAGATACAATATAAGCACAAAGTGCCTTATGACCATCATCCATGGTACTCGCGATGACGACGGCCTCTTTTATAAAGGAAATCTGTAATAACTGTGATTCGATTTCACCAAGTTCGATGCGATATCCGCGGATTTTTACTTGATTGTCTATCCTTCCCAAGTATTCGATGGTTCCGTCCGGTAACCAACGAGCTAAATCCCCTGTTTTATAGATACGTTCATCTGGCAAAAATGGATTGGCAATAAACTTCTCAGAAGTCAACTCGGGCAAATTTTGATAGCCTGCCGAGATCCCTTCACCGCCAATACACAACTGACCTGCTACACCAATAGGAAGAAGACCATTATCTTCATTCAAAATAAACACTTGTGTATTAGCAATCGGCCGACCTATGTTTGGAAGCGATTGCATTTGCATATTTGGAATCTGATTATGAGTGAGCATAGAAGAAATACAACCAATCGTTGTTTCTGTGGGACCATACTCATCCATAATATGAACAGACGGATTTTGCTTAAAGTAGGAAATGACATCCGAATATTTAATTTCCTCTCCACCTAATATAATTTGCCGAATGGTTTCACACGGATTGGTTTTAGCAAACGAAACACTTCCAACCATCATACTAAACAAAGACGGAGTTAACTTGATGAATGTAATGTTTGATTGCCTTATATATTCCAAAAGAACTTCTGGTTCCGTATAATCTTCTCTTGGAACAAGATGTAGTTGACTACCAGAAAGTAACGTTAGAAAAATAGGGGTATAGCCCAAATCAAAAGCATATGAAGACAGAAGCATGCTTTTATCAGCGGATGAAACAGATGTTTGAGTCACAACAGATGTTATATAATGAATCACATTGCGGTGAGTCACTTGGACTCCCTTTGGCAAACCTGTCGTACCCGAAGTATAAATCACATAGGCAAGATCAGTTGATTCTCCTCCTTTTAATGCGCATACATTCCCATTAGAAGGAGGTTCCAACCAAAGCTTATGTAAATCGATCTTTTCAACCGTATCAGGTACCCGATTAAAAAAATCAGCGATTGTTAAAATTTGTTTGACAGCGCTATTCTGAACCATATACTCTATGCGATCCATCGGAGTATCCGGATCAATAGGTAAAAATGCGCCCCCAGACTTTAAAATCCCTACCAAGCCAATCATCATTTCGATCGAAGGAGGTACTAATAAACCAACAATCTGATTCGCTCCAACTCCTCTTTCAGCTAGAAGATGAGCCACTTTTTCTGCTTGTTGATTCAACTCATAAAAAGTTACATTTTGATCTTTACAAACCACTGCAATCTGATCAGGAGTTTGCACAGCTTGCTCTTCAAACAATTGTGGAATCGTTTTATCCTTTGGAAATATGCTTTTTGTCGCATTAAAATCGACCAGAAGCTGTTTTTGGTCAGCTTCTGTTAAAAAGTCAAGTTGCGATATGGGTTGATCAGGATTTTGTAAAACGGCATGTATTAGGGTTTGCAGATGCTTTTTTACTTGTTCAATCATGTGTGGATCATATTTGTTTTCATTAAACTTAAAGTGAATACGCAATTGCGAGCCAGGCATCACAATCAAATTTAAATGATAGTTGGTTTCTTCAAATGCAACTATATCCTTGATCGTAAGATTATTCGCAATCGACTTACCTCCTACCTCCATTGGGTAATTTTCAAAAACCCATAAATGCTGAATTAGCTCTTGTTTTAATTCACTTTGCGTTTGAATATCTGCAAGTGAACAGTACTCATAGCCTTGGGACAGAATTGCATGCTTTTGCAATGACTGAAGAAACTCTAAAACAGTTTGCTCTTTCTCCCATTGAACACGTAGGGGAATCGTATTAATGAATAAACCGACTATATTTTCGACTCCAGGGATTTCAGAAGGCCTACCAGAAACGACATTACCAAAAATCACATCTTGCGATTGATTGTATTTACCTAATAAAAGTCCCCAGATCCCTTGCAATGCTGTATTTAACGTCACTTGTTGAGATTTAGATAACATATCTAATTTTTTGGTAGTATCTTCGTCTAAATCAAAAATGATTTCTTTAAATGAATATTGGCTTGCTTCCTCCCAACTCGAACGATGAGGTAAGTCAACTTGTTCGTTATATCCGGTTAAGGAATTTTTCCAAAACGCAAGAGATTCTTCTTGATCTTGTTGTTCCAACCACTCTATGTATAATTGGTACGGAACGGTTGAAGACAGGTTCGCACTCCGATTCTCTCTTTGTGCATCATAGATCTCGAGCCATTCTTGAAGCAGGATTGGCGTACACCATCCATCGATTAAGAGATGATGACAACTCCAAATCACTCTATACTCATCCTGGGTGGTTTGAAAAATCATGAGACGTGTCAAGCATTCCTCTGAGAGCTTAAACCCTTTCTTTCGATCTCCATATATCCATTGATTAAGAAATTCATTTTGCTCCTTTTCACTTAAACCTGTTATGTCTTTGATTTCTACTGGCGCTTGTAGCCCTTGTAAAACAACCTGAACCGGTTCCTCCGTTCCTTCTTGAATAAAAATCGTTCGTAAAATATCGTGACGATCCACTAACTGTTGAAAGCTATCCGCGAAACATTTGGCATCAAACTCACCCGCGATCGTAAAGATGGTTTGTTCAAAATAGGCAGTTGACTCTGGATCTAGCAAGGCATGAAAATACATGCCTTGCTGCATTGGTGATAACGGATACATACTCTGAATATCTACCATATATATATCTCCTCCACTTGACTAACGACTATTTTAGTTTCAATTGGATCTTTTGACGTAATTGACGAAAACGATCTACACTCATCCCTGTATATCCATAATCGGATGGAGTTTTTTCTGTCTCTTCTACAGAAGTACAGTATTGAACGATTTGTTTCAAATGCTGAACAAACTGATTCGCGATTTCCTGTATCGTCTCTACTGCAAACTCCTCTGGATGAAACGACCAATAAAAATTCATCTGGTTTCCTACGCGAATACCATTGATACTTAAAGGGAACAGTTCATGGTTCCTTGGTCCAATGTCTCGATTCTCAGAAGAAAATGATGACATTTCCCATTCTCCCATCTGTTTATCAAATTCCCCAAGGTAATTGAAGATCACTTCAGGTTGTTTGGTAAATGGCAACTCTGCTACCTCTGGTGCTAAATATTTCAAAATACCAAATCCAATTCCTTTATGTGGAACGTTACGGAGCGTCTCCTTGACATTGATTATGGTCTCACCCAATTTATTTGAACCTGGTACATGTAATAAAACAGGATATGTCGTCGTAAACCACCCTACTGTACGAGAAATATCCAAATCTTTTACAACTGGCTCTCGACCATGCCCTTCTAATTCAATGAGTACGTTGGATTGGCCTGTCCATGATTGGAGCGTTAATGCCAATGCTGTCAGTAACAAATCATTCAATTCTGTCTGGTGAGCTTGATGTGCTTTTTTCACAAGGTGTAATGTATCTTCTTCCTGAAGAGTAACCATGATATGGTTCAGATCCTGCGTCATCCTATCAGGAACTTTCCTGCATTTTGGCAATTCTACAGACTCTGTCATTTGTATTTTTTCCCAATATAATGATTCTTTCTTTATCCGTTCACTTCGTGCATATTTTTGTAAACCATTTGCCCACATTTGATAGGAGCTTGTTTTTGGTTGTAGCTCGATCTTTTTTCCTTCTGTCAACTGCATATAGCCAGTAGCAAAATCTTCTAAAAGAATCCGCCAAGAAACACCATCCACAACCAGATGATGAATGATCATATACAAATGATCACCCTCTATTGTTCGGAATAAAGCTAGGTGAACTAAGGGGCCCTCTTCCAAATTGAAACCCGCTTGCAAATCATTTACTCCATGATCCATCTTCATTTTTGGATTTTTATCATTCGTTAGATCAAAGACTGTCATATTAAATAATGGTGTTGTTGTTTCCAATCCTTCTTGAATAAAGCCAACCATGCCCTCTGCTTCTTTGAGAAAGGTGGATCGTAAGACATCGTGATGTTCAACAAGAGAAGTCCAAACTTGACTCGTTTTTTGTTCATCAAAACCATCCCGACTATACAGCATCATGGACTGATTCCAATGGCTGGAATCCACAAACGATTGGCTGAAAAACCACTTTTGAATTGGCGTTAAGGGTATAGTTCCTTCCACCTTTGATTGTGAATTCTGTTTTTCTGTTCTGACCATTCGTAGTGCTGCCTCTGCTAATTGTGGGGCACCAAGTAAATATTTCATTTCTAACTTTAGCTTGACTGCATGAAGACGCGCTGAAACTTGAATCGCCTTTATGGAATCCCCACCCAAATCAAAGAAGTTATCCAATCTCCCTACTTTTTCTACATCCAGAATGTCTTTCCAAATGGTAGCTAAGGTTTTCTCCATTTCGGTCTCTGGGGCTTCAAATGGCACATCTTTTGAAACTCCCTTAGGCGCAGGAAGATTTTTACGATCCACTTTTCCATTTGGAGTTAGTGGGATTTGATCCAGTTGAACGAAATGTGTGGGGATCATGTAAGATGGCAACAAACTAGATAACTGATCTCGCAGAGAATCTTTAGACCAACTTTCTTCTGATACAATATAGGCACATAACTCACTTTGATTACCTGAAACGTCCCGAGCCATGACAACTGCCTCTTTTATAGGTGGAGTTTGGACCAATCCAGATTCAACCTCACCTAGCTCGATTCGATATCCACGAATTTTAACTTGATGATCCATTCTTCCTAAAAATTCTACTGTCCCATCAGGTAACCAGCGAGCTAAGTCTCCTGTTCTATATAGGCGCTCGCCAAGCATAAATGGATTATCAACAAACTTCTCAGCTGTTAACTCTCGTCGGTTGTAATACCCTCTTGCAACACTGCTTCCGCCTATGCATAATTCCCCAGCAACACCGATCGGTTGTAATTGCAACTGCTGATTCACAATATACATTTGCATATTAGGCAATGGCTTCCCGATCGGAACATGCCCTGCATCCGGCAACAAATCTCTAGACGCTTCAAAGTAACTTGTATCAATACTCGCCTCTGTCACTCCATAGCAGTTGACAATTCGGAATTGATTTCCAAAACGAGATAAAAGCTTTTTATACTCCTCTACAGAACAACTATCCGAACCCAATATAAATAACTCTAGGTCAGGTAAACTAAATTGATTTTCATAAATATAATCCATAAAAGGAGCGGCCATGGCAGGGGTTAAGTCCAAAATGGTGATCCGATTTTCTCTACAAAGTTGATAGAGTTTCGTTGGATCAAAGCGGATTTCTTCAGGGCATAAGATCAACTCGCCACCATTTAGCAATGCTTTCGCAACATCTCCTGCAAAAACATCAAATGAAAAGCTCGCCATTTGCAATAAACGAACGGGAATCCGATCCAATGCAAACTCTTTTCGCCATCCTAATGCCACGTTTACATACTGTCGATGTTCGACCATAACACCCTTTGGATTTCCAGTTGAGCCTGAAGTATAGATCACATAAGCAAGAGAATTGGCAAGAGCACCAGAGAAAGGCAGTGTAACATCTTCTTGTGTAATCTCATCATAGTCTCGATCAAGACAAATGGATTCAATGTTTCTAAATAACTCCTTTTTTTCCTGTAACCTTTCTTGAGTGACGAGTAACTGAATTCCAGCATCGTCTACTATGTATTGAAGTCGCTGATCTGGATAAGTGGGATCAAGCGGAACATATGCCCCTCCGGCTTTTAAAATTCCCAAAAGACCGATAATCATCTCAAGCGAGCGATCCACACAGATTCCCACTAACGTCTCAGGTTTGACACCTTTTTTCTGAAGGTAGTGAGCCAGCTGGTTTGCTTTCTCGTTCAGCTCCTGATAAGTAAGTTTCTGATCTTGATAGACTACTGCGATCGCTTCGGGATCCCGTGCCACCTGCTGTTCAAAGAATTCGTGAATGGTTTTATCCGATGGGAAATCTACTTGTGTATGATTAAACCCTACTAAGATCTTCTCTTTTTCCTCTTCTGAAAGAATCTCTATCTCCTTAACCTTCCGACTTGGACCTTCTACTGTGTTTAACAGTTGATTCAACATCGATGTAAAAAAGCGATTCATTTCTTCTTTGGTAAATAATTCATTCCGGTAATCTACATGCACACGTAGAATTCCTGAAGTCGTTAGCCGTTCTAAATGGATAGCAAAATCATTTGGTTCTTCATTCGGAGAGATCCAAGTTACATCACTATTATCCATTTCTCTATAATCGATTGAGATACCACACAAACGGTTGCTACCGCCGTTCTTTTGACTAATATGCTTTGATAATAAATTAAACGGGTATTTCTGATGCCGTAATATTTTTCGTTGCTTTCTCGATATGCGCCTAATGAAAGTAAGAACTTCCTCATTAGGATCCATGCTTATTCTTAAAGGGACTGTACTCACCATCATCCCCATAAGCTCTTTCTCTTGCTTATTCGTACGGTTCCCATAGGACATTTCTAAAACAATATCAGGCGATGACATCCATTGATACATCGAAAGGGAAAGAGCTGAAACAAACAGCGTAAAGATACTAAAATCATGTTCTTTCGAAAATCCATCAATCTTTTTCATCAAGCTTTCTGGTAGTGTAAACGTCTCCCGTGATGCTTTCGTACTTACTAGATAGGGATTATACTCTTTTAATCCCGTTACAGACGGAACGGTTTCGAACTCCTCTAGCCAAAATTGCTCATCCTTTTCAAATCGATTGCTCTTCAAGTAAGCCTGTTCATTCTCTAAAAATTGGACATATGAATTTTTAGAATTTATTATAAAATCTTCTCCATTTAGAAAAGAGTAGTAAAAACAGGAAATTTGATTTAAACATTTCTCAATCGATATACCATCTATCATGATGTGATGCGCTTCACCATAGACAATACATTCATTCTCACTTGCCTTTATGATGGAGAAATCATATAGATCGGAATCAAATAACGTAAACTTTTCGTTTCTCTTTTGGTCAAACCACTGATCTAATCGAGTTGAATCCTCTTCAGCACTGAAGTCAAAAAAGTCAAATTTCCTTTCTTGATGTTTGACAAAATATTGCTCCGGCTCCTGATGCTTATTTTCTTTGAGTCGGATACCGAAACTATCATTTTCACTAATCATTCGGTTTATAGCCCGATTCAATAGCAAATAGTTCATTTCGCTGGGCATTCTTACCAAGAATCTTAGATTGCATATTCCCTTATCTGCATAAATCGCTTCTGTGTACCATATCCGCTTCTGCGGATGACTTAAAGGATAATATATCTCGTTCATATAAAAATTCTCCTTATTTAACTTGATTTTTTATCTCTCTCAAGTAGATAGAAATAACTTCAAAGAAAATAAATTGATTTAAATCATCCCTCCAAATTGACTCCATAAGCCAACAAGTTGTTTTCATACATTATGTAAATTGATTTAATAAAAATTATACATATTCTATTTTCATTTTCAAGACTATTTTATAATTTTTAGTGAATAAAAATTAATATTTATATTTTTTATTTGTAAATATATTGTTTAAAAATCAATTTATTCATAAATAAATATATAGAATGAATGTTATGTCATATGATTTTATAAATGATTACTTACATGAAAAAGAGCCACATCAAAGAGTAGTAAATATAAGAAAACTTAAAATATAGTATCCTGATTGGAAATAGCACATATAATAAAATAAAGAGAAATTTTCGAACATACCATGAACACTACCTCATTGACTCACAAATTGTTACAATAGAAGATGATGAAAAAATGAATTTTGTATATATCTTCAAATGAAAACAAAAAGTGTAATCGCTTTTAATAGAGGAGAGTGTTTGTTGTGCCGGAGAAAGTAATAGTAGTTGGAGGAGGTCTAGCTGGCCTTTCTGCAGCTGCGCGACTCGCACATCACGGATATCAAGTTACCTTACTCGAAAAAGCACCTAAGCTTGGCGGTCGTGCCATCACGATTCCCATGAAAGGGTTTAACTTTAACTTTGGAGCCCATGCTATCTACGCAAGAGATCGATCCATCTTACGAAAATTTGAAAGCGAAATTCACCTTCAAGTGGATTGGAAAGACTTTACACCTTCGAAAGCTTACTATGATTTAGGGTCTTTTACTACGCCTATGCCCGCCACATTGGAAGGCTTGTATAAAACCAAAATATTAGATGCTAACAATAAGGTGCGTTTTGCTTATGAAATCGCAAAAACTCTTTCTTCCATTGAACGCGGAGAAGATGGTGTTCTGATCGGGGAATATTTAGAAAACCAACCCGCTCAAATTCGGGATTTGTTACTTACTGTAGCATCATCCAATTTCTTTACCAATGAATCCGAAAAAATTCCATCACCCCTCTTCTTCCAATACTATAAACGTTTATTCTCTACCAACCGTGCTGTTGCCTATATCGGTGGCGGCTGGCAGTCAATCGTAGAAGGATTTGCGAACATTATCGAATCAAATGGTGGACAGATTATCACCAAAGAAAAGGTTTCGAAGATAGAGATGGAAGGCAATCGAGTCACAAAACTAATTGGCAAAGAAGGCGCCAAGTATATCGCTGATCAGATCATTTTCTGCATCCCACCTAAGGATCTGGCGACTTTGTTTGCCGAAACCAAATACGCATCGTTATTTGATGAGTACAATCAGTATAAACCGACACAAGTGGTTGTATATGACCTCGGCTTAAGCAAGCGGATTTCGAGTCCATATACCTACATCTACCACAAGCAAGAACGAGTCTTTATCACGGATATTTCGCATTATGACCACACTTGCGTTCCTGAGGGCGGGCAACTTCTGCAAGCTATTGCCTATCTAAACGAAGACGAAATTGCTGAAGGCAGGGCCGATGAAAAAGTTGCCGCCATCGAAACCGTGTACGACAAGCACTACGCTGGCTGGCGTGATCTCTTAGTAGCCAAACGTCTATCCAAAAAAGCTACCGTACAAGAAATCAAATGTATCAACGACCAACGCCTCATGCCAGTAAAATTCTACAGCTTACCAAATGCATCGTTTGCCGGCGACTGGTGCCAAGGAGAAGGCCAACTCTCCGAGCTATCCTTCACCTCCGCCTACGAAGTCACAAGCCGCATTTTAAAACATAGCAAAACACATCCAAAAGAAAACCTAGCAGAAGCGAAGTAAGCATAAACCCCCTGATCCGCTATAAGAGATCAGGGGGTTTTATTATATATACAACCGAAAGGCCTATTAATTAACCAATAAATAGGAACAGGCTTGGGGCAATATTGCTAATCGCAGGCTACATTTTAAAATGGGCCAATATGCGACCAAGACTTCTCTAATATTTTATAAGCTACAAATACAACACCTGTTATCACAAGTGCCACAATCGCAAAAATAGAAGTAAATAAAACGCGATCACCCGTATAAATCTTTAACTGTTCATAATTAGACTGATCAATTCTACGAGCTTGGCTTCGAACATTTAGATTGCCTAATATCAACAAAACAGCTGGAACCACAAGAAAATACCATAGAGGTAAACCATTACTAAAGGGATGAGCGGGACGAATAATAGCTTGAATCACAAAAAAAAGTGAAACTGCCACTTGCAAATATACATTGGACAACTGATAACGTAACCATTGATCTCCTAGCTTCTCTTGCTCATAACGAAGAAGCTCATTCATTCCTGGAAACATAAGATAGAGAATATTAGACTTACGAGCCAACACCATGCTAAGTGGTGAAATTGCAAAAATGATTGCTAATACCGCATAAACCAAAGGGGTAGAAGCTCGACTAAAAATAAGTCCAAATACGATTACAGCATAAACGACAAAAAGAATGTTTGTGTATAACAACTCTTTTTGTCGCAGGGAGCGAAGTTGTGTATCTTCCATAGTCATTTGTCCCTTCTATTAATCTAACATGTTCATCATATCACATTCTGTTTGTATTGAATCATTAACAAAATTCTCAGTCTAACTAATTGAAAATTTGAATATACATAGACATCCTTGATTTATTTAATGTTTTAAACCTTAGTTGATGAGAGGTTGATGAGAATGCATGTTTTTTGGGAGAAAATCATTAAGCCCATCTGCATTGCAGAGGAGGTAGAGACAATTGTAGAAGTTGGCGCGGAAAGAGGCGCAAATACAAACAATCTTCTTCCGTATTGTAAAGAGAAAAACGGCAAATTATATATTATTGATCCAGCTCCTGGGTTTGATTCAGGTGAATTACAAAAAAGATTTGGTGATACGCTGCAAATGTTTTTCGATCTCAGTCTTTCTGCCCTACCTAAAATTAGTCAGTTTGATGCCATTTTCCTAGATGGAGATCATAACTGGTATACAGTCTATCATGAATTAAAGCTCATAGAGGAGAAGGCGAAAAATAACAAAAAATACCCCATTATTTTTTTACATGATACAGAATGGCCTTTTGGCAGGCGAGATATGTACTATAACCCTGAGACAATACCTGAAGAATTTCGACAGCCTTATGATACAGCTGGAGGTGTCATACAAGGTATTTCTATGCTAGCACCTGAAGGAGGTTTTTTGTCTGGTTTTCACAAAGCGACCTACGAGCACGGAGAGAGAAATGGTATTTTAACAGCCGTTGAAGATTATTTAAAAGAGACAGATTTTCAGCTCTCTTTTCATCGTGCGCTTACAAATCATGGACTTGGTATCATCCTTCCTAAGAACTTCCACAGAGATATACACATTCAAGATCTGATTAAACAATCAGGATTATAAATATGAACTGGAGTACCCACTGCTATAATAGAATGAGTATACGCTCCACAGCAAATTCTTTATCAATGATTCGATTCGATTTGATAGCTTGATCTGCTTCAATCGCCTGTTCCAGTAGCGTCTGAAGTTGCTCTTCTGAATACGAATTCCCCCGTTGTAGAGCAAGTTTCACTGGATAGGGGTGAAGTTTTAATAGACTCGCTATCTCTTTTTCATTTTTCCCCGTTTGTGCTAGTAGTTTTACTTGTAACATGATGCGAAATTGTCTTGTGATCAAAGCCAAGATTTTAATTGGATCTTCTTTTTGAAAGACAAGATCACGATAGATTTGGATCGCATTTTCTTTATTCTGTTTCCCCATCTGATCCGTTAGACGAAATACATCCTGTTCTAACGTTCGTACCACTTGTTGATCAATTTGCTCCAACGTGATGACACCTTGTTTTCCTGCGAATAAAGCTACCTTTTGACATTCTTGAGCAAGTAGCCGCAAATGATTTCCAACCAATTCTATTAACCGATTGATCACTTCCATACCAGCTTGCACTTGCAATAACTGAAACCTCTTTGCGACAAATCTCTGTAACTCCTGCCCTTCTAAAAAATCAAATTTCAAGATTTTAGCTACCTTCTCTATCTGCTTAACTACTTTCTTTCGTTTATCTAGAGTAGACCCTGCCATGGTCAAGATGAGTATATTATCAGGGTAGGGATCTTTTACATATTCGAGGAATAAATCAATATCATGCTCCACTTTACTTTTATGATTACCAAAAAACTGCGCATTCTTTGCTATAATCCACCTACGATCCCCAAAGAAAGAAGGAGTCTCTAGTTCTTGTAGCACAGATTGAATCGGTGTCTCGTCAAGATCAAAAACAATCTCATTCCATTCCCGATCCCCTGTACTACGCTCACATAATTGCTGCCTGATCCAGTCTAACGTTTCTTCTAGTAGAAACTCCTCTTCCCCATACAAAAAATAAACAGGATGAATTTGGTTTTTCTTGATGTCTTGTAGTATTTTACGATCCATTTCCATTCACCTCTTCATCCCTTTAGTTTATCGCTTCTTAGCATCCGTTTCTACTGGAAACTCAAATGCAACAAGCCCTCCTACTGAATCGGTGAACTTAACAATGAGCCGATCGTTATTAAGCCACTCTATCTTCGGATCTTTCGCACTTACCATACTTTGTTTGGGAATCGCTTCATTGCCCTTTTTATCATAAACTTGTATTTGATTTTTTTCGTCCCATAGTGCCACTAAATCTTTATCAGGTGAGAGTATTCCACCTTTCTTTACGCTCTCCGTATAAAGACGCGGATTCGATAGTATTTTCATCGGCCAAGATGTCGTTCCAATCGGCACAAAAGCGATCACCGCTGTCAGCAATATGACCACAATCCCAATCCCAATGCTTGCTACCTTCCATCGCTTTAAAACTCGTGCGCGTTGCTGTTGTCGCTCTTCCTCTTCCATTTGTTCAAACACCATTTCTGTCAATGGAAGCACCGGGGTTACTTTACATAGATTCGATAGTTCGAAGACTAATTGTTGGAATCGACTTGCCATGGCTGCATCTTCAGGAGAATTAGCAAGATAAACGTCTAAATATTGTTGATCTGTACTTGTCAATTCTTGATCTAGATCCTTTTGTAGAAGATCTATGATTTGTGGATTTGCCATTGAAAAAGTCCCCCTTCTTGATAGTCACTGAGCCATTCTTGTAGCTGTTTACGAGCACGGTATAGTTGCTTTTTCACCGATTCTACCGGAATCCCTAAGACTTCTGCGATCTCGTGAATCGTTAGATTCTGAATGTAACGTAGGACTAAGATGAACCGGGGACGCTCGGGAAGATCATATACGGCTCTCTTCAGACTAGCAACAAAGCTCACATTTCCGGGGAGCTTTTTCACTAAACTATCTCTTGTAAGATGAGGCAACATCGAAACGACTTTAGAGCGTTCCTTTGATAAATCAAAACATGCTTGTACAATTAGCTTTTGTTCCCACACCTGTTGCTTCACTTCTAGATCACTCACTTGAATCTCTTTCACATGTCTATATACATAAACCAAGGCCTTCTGTGTAGCGTCCATCGCATCTTGTTGCCTCTCGGTTACATAGTAGGCAGTTTGGTAGAAAGTCTCTTCTAAATGATGTAAGAAATCTTTTAACGATTCTCGACAACCACCTTGTGCCTTTTGAAACAACTCTATCAAATCACTCTCTCCCTTTCTCCTGCAACATGGATGAAAACTGGACCTCTTCTTGATTAATACGAACCGTGACCGCACCCATCTGATCGGTTCGATAGATTTGCGTGCCGGCTTTTTGTAATCTACCTACCACTTCAGGGGATGGATGGCCGTAAAGATTCTTCTCTCCAACCGAAATGAGCGCATATCGCGGCCGCATCTGGTGAATAAATGCCTCTGTACTGGAAGTCTTACTACCATGATGGGCTACTTTATATATATCAATCTTTGGTAGATTCCATGCCTGAAGAATTTTTTCCTCAGCATGCTGTTCAATATCACCTGTAAATAAAATATGTTTCTGATCTATCGTAAACAGGAGTACCAGTCCTGCATTATTGGACGTTCCCCCATATAACGCCTCATCTCTGAAATCGGGATATAGAAACGTAATCGAGACACCCGGCTCGATCCCCCATATCTGTCCTATCGGAGCTATGTGAATCGGAATATCGCGCCCTCTTACTTCTCGGGTCCACTCTTTTTCCAATTTCGAGATGGTTGGTAATGGGTTCCGGATAATTTTTTCGATCGGGAAGCGCTTGACCACAGCACCTAATCCTTGAAGATGGTCCGCATCGCCATGTGTGGAGACAAGTAAATCAATCTGATTCACACCCTGATATGTGAGAAACGGAACCACGACATCCTCACCCACATCAAACGGATTTCTCCTTTTTTGCCATTCTTTTTGAGGATAGGGTAGTCTGCCACCACCATCAATTAATATGGTTTTTCCGAGCTTGGTTCGGATCAAAAAAGCGTCCCCTTGTCCTACATCAATCATCGTAATCTCATGATGGGAAGCAGGCCAAAAAGTTCCCCAGATCCCTACTCCAATCCAACAAATCCAAACGCTACTGATCAGCCACGGAATCTTGGAATGAACATAACGAACACTTACCCAAGTCCACCAGCTTCCTACCATCAGTAGGATATAGACAGACAACCAGATCCAATTCGGATGGGCAAATGAAAATAGATGTCCACTAACCTGCTGTACCCATTCGATCCCGTTTTGACTAAATTGAATGATCCAAGTCAAACCTTGAGTAAGCCAGATTCCGATTGGAAGCACTAAGAAAGATACGAGTAAGCTTCCATATCCAATCGGCAAGACAACTACGCTAAAAAAGGGGGCAAACAAAACATTGGCCATCAACGAAAAAAGTGAACTTTCGTGAAAATAATAAACCAACAAAGGAAACGATGCCGCCTGTGCCACACAAGCCCCTGCAAGGGTATATCGAAACCACTCATACCCATATGGAAAACGATTGGCAAGTGGGGTTGTTCCCACGATTAACGCGGCTGTTACTACATAACTCAGTTGAAAACCAGGGTTAAAAATCAAAAACGGTTCAAAGCAAAGTTGGATGAGGGCAGCCAGGCATAAAAAGGAAAGGATATCCTTCTCCTTTCGCCAAGCTATCGCGAGACACATCATCCCTGATACGAGACCCGCCCTCACAATCGGTGATTCAGCCCCTGTAAGCAGTACATAGAAAGGTAAAAAGCAAAGCATTAGCCATGCCGATTTCTCACGAGTCATTCCTACATATCGAAGCATCAAGAAAAGCGCTCCAACCAGTAAACTTACATGAAACCCCGAAATGGAGAGAATATGAACAAGGCCAAGAGTTTGATATTGTTCCTCCCACTCCATTGGAACATCATAACGATCTCCCAGAAGAAGCCCTTTCATAAATCCCTGAACCTCTGTATCGGAATAGAGATGCGCCATCTGGTCGGTAAACAACTGATGAACTCGATCAATCCATGTCATCAGAGAGCTTTCCGTTCCGATCTGTTTGAGGCTTTGTAAGCCTGTACTTTTGCCAATCCAGAAAATCGATTGTTGTTGCAAATAATCTCGATAGTGAAACGCTCCAGGGTTTCTAGGTAACGAAGGACGCTCCATATGCAGAGGAGCTTGGATCACCCACCCTCTTCGTACTTGCTGAGACTGTTCCCATTGCTTCATTGACTCTATTTTGATGACAACCTTTATGCGTTCCTTTGTATGAATCCACTTGCTTTGATGCCATATTTGAGCTAGTTGTAAATCAAAGCGTAATTGGTCACCATCACGAATGGGTTTTGACTCGATGGTGCCCGTCACATGGATATCCTCATCAGAGGCAATCCGAAGTTCAGAAACATTTTGTAGCATGGTATAGGAATAAACAAATCCACTCACCATACACGTCAAGGCTACTAGCAAATAAGAACCCCGAACCTCACTATTTATAAACGTAACTCCCGAAATCAGAACAACCATAAACCCGCATGTATACAAAAGCCATTGGCCACCTGTTAACTGAACACACAGGACCCCCATTAACCAGCCAATCACCACTTTGACAAGAGGGCGATTCATCTACTTCGCCACTTTCTGTATCATCTCTACTCTATTCCTCTTCTCTATTACCTAAATTTTTCCTTCTTTTGACATTCTTTTTATGCAATTTTCATCACTAATAGACATAAAAATCCTAAACTTTATGCACCCCTATGAGTGAACATACATTTGATTGATCTTAGCAAGTAAGTTCCATACAATATAGGGGAATAGTAAGTTTTGAACAGGGGGTTCGTTATGTCTAAGAACAAAGATCTAATCGATTTAACTGAAAAATATGGTGCAAGAAATTATCATCCACTGCCGATTGTTCTCACCCACGGAGAAGGTGTTTGGGTAGAAGATGCAGATGGAAATCGCTATATGGACATGCTTTCCGCTTATTCTGCATTAAACCATGGACATCGCCATCCACGTTTGATTCAAGCATTAAAAGATCAAGCGGATCAAATCACGTTAACTTCTCGTGCCTTTCATAATGCTCAATTAGGCACATTTTATGAAAAACTATCCGAGTTAACAGGCAAGGAAATGATCTTGCCTATGAATACAGGTGCAGAAGCTGTTGAAACCGCTATCAAAACCGTTCGTCGCTGGGCTTATGATGTAAAAAAAGTACCCGATAATCAAGCAGAAATCATCGTATGTGAAGATAACTTCCACGGGCGTACTGTAACAACCGTCTCTCTCTCTTCAAATCCTGAATACACACGTGGATTTGGTCCACTTACTCCGGGCTTTAAAATCGTGCCTTATGGAGATTTAGAAGCTTTGAAAGCTGCTATCACTCCAAATACAGCTGCCTTTATCTTAGAACCGATCCAAGGAGAAGCAGGCGTAATCGTTCCTCCTGCTGGTTATCTAAAATCAGCTCTCCAAATCTGCCGAGAAAACAACGTATTGTTTGTAGCCGATGAGATCCAAACTGGATTTGGTCGTACGGGACAGGCGTTTGCATGTGATTGGGAAGAAGTACATCCTGATATGTATATCATGGGGAAAGCGCTCGGTGGGGGTGTAATGCCAATCTCTGCTGTAGCTGCAAATAACGATATCCTTGGCGTATTTGAGCCGGGCTCTCATGGTTCTACTTTTGGCGGCAACCCACTCGCTTGTGCTGTTGCCATCGCCGCTCTAGATGTATTAGCTGAGGATGAACTTCCAAAGCGTTCTCGTGAACTAGGCGAATACTTTAAACAAGAACTGGAAAAGATTCAAAATCCAGTTGTAAAAGAGGTGCGCGGAAAAGGCTTGTTTATCGGAATGGAACTACACGAAAAAGCTCGTCCATACTGTGAAGCATTAATGGCAGAAGGACTTCTTTGTAAAGAAACGCATGATAACACCATCCGATTTGCACCACCACTCACGATTACGAAGGAAGAGCTAGACCTTGCATTAGAAAAAGTACGTAAAATCATGGCCTAATCATAACTAGCTACCAAAGAAGCTCTCGCCAAACGATTGGCTAGAGCTTCTTTTTATGGAACCGTAATTTTATCCTTAAAACGTGCTAATAACTTCTCTCCAATCCCTGGCACCTTCGCAATATCTGCCGCTCGTTTAAAGGGACCATTTTTCTCCCGATATTGAATGATTGCTTCCGCTTTTGCCGCTCCAACCCCCGGTAGATCTTCTAATTCTTTACTACTAGCCGAATTAATCGCAATCTTGCCAGTTCCATTTTTACTACTTGGATCCGTTTGACCCACTAACGGCTGACCCTCCTCACCCTTCCGCGGGATATAGAGTACCGAACCATCCGCGATTTCTTGAGCCAAGTTTAGTTTTTTTAAATCTGCATCCTCTGTACTTCCACCCGCTGTTTCAATCACTTCATATAGCCTAGTTGCTTTTTTAAACTGGTAAATCCCTGGCTTTTTGACTGCACCCTTTACATCTACAACTAATAGCTGTACACCCTCTCGGTTCGGGGGAACCAACGCCATTTTTTCATTTTGATCCATCCAATTTTGGGGGTTCTCTGCATTTTTCACTTGAGGCCCCCCTGCACTAAACCAACCCTCCCCTTTAAACAGAAGAACTGACAACAAGCACAAAACCGCTACACTTAACGCTACTACTAGTTTTTTCTCTCGATCTGTCCATCTGGATAACATACCGCACACCTCCTATATCCATATATTTCCTTATACAAAAGGACAAACCCTGCAAAAGGTTTGTCCCAGCTTCTTTATTCAACCGATTCACTACACGTATTCTCTTTTCTTCTAAACCACTTAAATGGGGTAAATTCCCGTTCCCCAGCCTTAAAGACCCCTGCCCGATCCACATCTAGAAATACGCCTTTGCAGCTAGATAGAGCTAGATCATATGTGCTTAAGAATTTTTCAATCCTCTTCTTACTGCGATACACCACTCGCTTCTGGTTATCTAAGTTGAGGACGATAAGCCGTTCAATCGACTCATCATACCAAAACTTTATCTCGGACATATTTACCCACTCTTTCGCAAAAATGTGATATATGAACGTGCAGATAAAGAGACACTAGACAACATCTTTCCTTATCCTACCAAAAAAGCGGTTTTGTTTCAATTTTTAAAAAAATAAAAAATTCCAGTAGCATTTGTCTACTGGAATCATTTCTATCCCCCTATAGGAATATGAATGGTAAAGCAAGTACCTTTACCTTTTTTGCTGGCTACCGTGATCGTACCACCATGTGCCTCTACAAACTCCTTCGCAATCGCAAGCCCAAGACCTGTCCCACCCTCTTGCCTAGATCGATTCGTATCCGCTCGATAAAAGCGATCAAATAGATGGGGCAGGTGTTCCGCATCTATCCCCGAACCCGTATCCATCACCCTCATGAGAAGTCCTCCTGCTAAAGATTTCTCTAGCGTAACGATGATTTCTCCTTCTTCTGGGGTGTAGGTAAACGCATTGGACAATAGATTGACAATCACTTGCGTAATTCGATTTGGATCAATCTGTACAAATGTTGATACATCTTCTAGCTCTGTTTCAAATCGTAATTGAATCTTCCGCTCTTCTGCTTCAAATTGATACATACTCGTAATCTGCTCAAGTAATTGGCGCAACGATACAGTCTTTTTCTCCAGTGGTAGCTTTCCAACTTCTGCCAACGATAGTTGATGCAAATCTTGAACTAGCCTGGTTAAGCGAGCCACTTCATCTTGAATAGGTAGCAAGGTAGAAGGCTCGGCTGGCTTAATTCCTTGTTGGATCAATTCAAGCTGTCCTTGGATAATCGTTAGGGGAGTCCGAAGCTCATGAGCCACATCCGCCACGAGGTGAGTCCTTGCCTGCTCCGTTTTATATAGCTTTTGTGTCATTAGATCAAATGAATTGGCCACCTCTCCAAATTCATCCTGTGTATCCAGCTTTAATTGCGTTTGCAAGTCTCCTTCTTTCACCCTTTGAATCCCTTGCAAAATCGTCCCAAGAGGTCTCGTGAAAATTTTGGTGAGCCAAGCTCCAAGTAACAAAGCAATCATCGAAGTACATATGATTCCGGTCAGTGTTCCAAATGAGATCGTACGAAAGACCTGTTGTTCCGCCATTAAAAGACCTATTGGTGTCGTCCCTGTAATCTCTACAACCCCGACTTGTGTTCCTTCATAAAGAATGGGATATTGATCTGTTTGTACTTTACCCTCCACCGAACGGTTTGGTACATTTGTCGATACCAGCAAATGATCATGGGCATCATAAATTTTAATATCACGAACCCATTCAGATGAACTTTTTTGCTTCTCACCTAAGAGCTTTTTATTGATGTAATTTTCAATGCCCGCCCATGATTCATTCTTCTTGTAGTAGTTGGCAAGTTGCTTTGCGTAATCCTTCTGACTCTCCTGCACATACTGGGAAAATAGATTTTTAGAATATAGATAGGAAATCCCATAATAAACAGTTCCCATAAAAACGATGAGAGCTAATAACGAAACGAGTAACTTTGTTCGTACTTTCATCGGTCATCTCGGAAACGGTAGCCTAGCCCATGAACCGTCTGAATATAGCGGACACCGCTCTCTCCATCACCGATTTTTTTACGCAAGTGGCTAACGTGACTATCAATACTTCGTTCGTAGTTGATGTAGGCATCCCCTGTCGTTGCTTGTAATAATTGAAGTCGACTATACACCACTCCCGGACGTTTAGCCAATGTATATAGGATTTGAAACTCGCCAGCTGTTAAAAAAACCTCTTCTTCATTCTTCCACACACGCACTTTTTCCACATCAATGAATAGATCACCACGTTGCAAAATCTCTTCCTCTGATTTTTTGCTACTTACGCGCCGAAGAACAGAGCGAATCCGTGCCGAAAGCTCCCTCAGGCTAAATGGCTTCGTCATATAATCATCGGCGCCCATCTCCAGGCCTAGTACCCGGTCCATCTCCTCGGTTTTCGCCGTCAGCATAATCACCGCGATGCCAGAAATCCCTCGAATTTCTCGACAAATATCAAGGCCACTCTTCTCTGGGAGCATCCAATCTAGCACCACTAAATCGGGTTTGATCTCCTCTACTTTTTGAATCGCCTCATTTCCAGTCGTAGCCGAAGAGACGCGAAATCCTTCTTGTTCTAAATATGGGCAGATAATATCAAGTACCTTCTGTTCATCATCAACAACTAAAATAGAATGTTGCATGAGAAACACATCCTTTATTTTTCATAATCCCATTGTACAGATGAAATTTGGTGGTTTTATGGTCAACACTTTAGAAAGAGTTGTTAACCATACTAAAATAGACCTAGAGAAATTCCCTCTAGGTCTATTGTTGTTAATTGGCTACAATATTAATCAATTTTCCAGGCACGACGATCACTTTTCGTACCGTTGTTTCTTCCAACCACATCTGAATCGTTTGATGCTCCATCGCTTGTTTCTCGATCTCTGTACGATCCGCTCCAGCTGGAACCACAATCTTGCCACGCATTTTGCCATTAATCTGAACGACGATCTCGACCTCATCTTGAACGAGTGCCGATTCATCTGCTTTCGGCCATGTGGCTAGATGCACACTATCGCTATGCCCGATCAATCGCCATAACTCTTCCGTAATATGCGGGACAAATGGTGCCAACAAGACCACCATAGCCTCCAACGACTCCTTCAATACAGCACGATCCGCATCAGCCGGGTATGCGTTGATGCCATTCACAAGTTCCATAATGGAGCTAACTGCTGTATTAAAATGGCTCCGTTCCCCAATCTCATGAGTTACTTTCTTAATCGTCGCATGTAACAAACGTCGCAGTTCTTTTGCCTGTCCGCTTAGCTCAGGAGAAACCGCAATCTCTTGCTTAAACAAATCAAGATGCTGAACAACCAGACGCCACACACGGTTTAAGAAACGATAACTCCCTTCTACTCCGCTATCACTCCACTCCAAGTCACGTTCAGGTGGGGCAGCAAACAGGATAAAGAGGCGAGCCGTATCTGCACCATACTTATCAATGATTTCCAATGGGCTAACTCCGTTCCCCTTGGATTTCGACATCTTGAAGCCGCCTTTTAACACCATCCCCTGTGTCAACAAGCTGTGGAACGGCTCATCCTGATCCACCATTCCCGCATCAAATAATACTTTGGTAAAGAAGCGAGAATATAACAAGTGAAGCACTGCATGTTCAATACCGCCAATATACTCGTCCACACCCATCCATTCGTTTGCCTTTTTCGAGTCAAACGGAAGCATGTCATTAGCTGAATCAGTAAACCGCAAATAGTACCAAGAGGAGTCCATAAACGTATCCATCGTATCCGTTTCACGTCGTGCCTTCTCATGCCCACACTTCGGACAATTCGTATGGGCAAACGTCTCTGATGTGGTTAGCGGATTTCGTTTCCCATCGAATACTACATCCTCTGGTAATACGACTGGTAGTTGATCTTTCGGTACCGGAACAGCTCCACAATCATCACAATATACAATCGGAATCGGTGTTCCCCAGTAACGTTGACGTGAGATCAACCAATCGCGCAAACGATAGTTTACAGTCGATCCACCCAATGATTTTTCTTCCAAATGATCGGCAATCGCCTTAATCGCATCACGATTCGCCATACCATCAAATTGATCGGAGTTCACTAGCAAACCATCTTCTGTAAATGCTTCTTGCAGAGGAAGCTCCCATTTCTCTTTTGCTGGTTCAATGACGACTTGAATCGGCAGATCATACTTCTTCGCAAACGAAAAATCGCGTTCATCATGTGCAGGTACACCCATAACTGCTCCTGTGCCGTAATCCATCAACACATAGTTGGCCACCCAAATCGGTACCTGTTTTCCAGTTAGCGGATGAATCGCATACGATCCTGTAAAGTATCCCGTCTTCTCTGCATCCGTAGAAGTACGCTCGATTTCCGTTGCCTTCTTCATCTGCTGGGCAAAGTCTTGGATCTCCGCTTCTTGCGGCTTTCCTGCTACTAACTTCTCTACTAACGAATGTTCTGGAGCAAGTACGATATACGAAACGCCATATAAGGTATCCGATCGTGTGGTAAATACCGTAACGGGTTCCTCATTCAGTTCTGGAATGGTAAACGTAACATGTGTTCCTTCGCTCTTCCCAATCCAATTTCGTTGCATGGTACGGACCCGTTCAGGCCACTTTGGCAGACGATCTAATCCTTCTATCAGACGATCAGAGTAGTCTGTGATGCGTAAGAACCATTGCTCCAAATCCTTCTTCGTCACTTCTGAATCACAACGCCAACAGCAACCATCCTCAACCTGCTCATTGGCAAGTACGGTCGCACATTTTGGACACCAGTTGACAGATGCTTTTTTGCGATAAGCCAAGCCCCGCTCATAAAACAACAAGAATAGCCATTGCGTAAACTGATAGTAGTCAGGCAGACAGGAACCTAGATAACGATCCCAATCATATGAAACGCCTACTAATTCCTGCTCACGTCGGATTTTCTCCATATTGCGGATGGTTAGTTCTCTTGGATTAACTCCCCGTTCAATAGCTGCATTTTCTGCTGGTAAGCCAAATGCATCCGCTCCCATAGGGTGCAACACACGGTATCCATTCATGCGACGGAAACGAGCCACTACATCGCCAATCGAATAAACCCGCATATGCCCCATATGAAGCCCCTCACCTGAAGGATACGGAAATTGCTCTAAAGCGTAGTACTTCGGCTTCGATAGATTCTCATCCGTTTTATATAACTGCGCATCTTTCCATTTCTCTTGCCACTTAGGCTCAATCTCTCTTGCTATGTAGTCCATTTTTAAGTCTCCCTTCACTGATTTCTTTCTGCACCAAAAAACCTCTCGTCCCTAGCTTGATTAAGCTAGGGACGAGAGGTTTGTTCTCTTCTCGCGGTACCACCCTAGTTAGGATTACAAAAACAATCCTCACTTCATTGTCCGTAACGCGGACAGACGCCATAAGCTACTAAAGGTTCACCTACAGAGCGATAAAGCGAGTTCATAAGGGTTTGCATATTGGCTTGCACCAACCGCCAATTCTCTAAAGACACAAACGTTCTTACTACTACTCTTTATCATAGCTTTCGTCTATAAATAGTTATCTGCCATTATAGGCAACCTTACTCGGATTGTCAATCTACTTGGCCCGCAACATTATTGAGCTAGATCGATTTTTGGAGCATCTCCCCAGAGGCGTTCGAGATCGTAGAAATCCCTTTCGTCTCTGTGAAACACATGAACCACTACATCACCAAGGTCCACAAGCACCCAACGTGCATCTTGGAAGCCCTCGACTCCACGGATGTGAATTCCTTCTTCATTCATTTTTTCTTTTATGCCAGTTACAATTGCTTGAACTTGAGTTTGAGAGTTACCGTGGCAGACCACAAAGTAGTCGGCAAAAACGGAAAGGCCGCGAATATCCAAAATGGTAACACCATGAGCTTTTTTATCCTCAGCAACTGTGGCTGCTAGTTGTGCTAGATGCAACAAATTCAAACAGATTCCTCCCTTAGTCTCTTTCCAGACAACATTCGTTTCAACTCATCACGGGCGGCAATCGCCAGTGGATAAATCGGTTGTTGTTGTGATTGTAAAAACAGTATCGTATTATCCATTGCTTGTAATACAGCTACATCTAAATCGATCTCGGCCAATCTACGCACTTCATCTACCCCCGGAAACCTTCTTCCCGGCTCGATGTAATCAGCCAGATAGACCACTTTTTCAAGAGTGGACATCCCAGGCCTTCCAACCGTGTGTGATCGAATCGATTGCAAAATATCTTCATCCACTATGCCAAATTCTTCTCGGGCCACTTCTGCACCAACAGGAGCATGCCAAATCTCCTTATGATACTCCAGCAAATCGAGTGGCAATTGGCACCGCTTGATCCATTGTGTTAGCTGTTCACGAGACCAAAACTTACAATAATCGTGGAGAATGGAGGCAATCTTTGCTTTAGGTGGATCTGCACCAAACCGCTTGGCCAATTCAACTGCGGTATCCACTACACGCAAAGTATGTTCAAAGCGTTCTGGTTTTAACTGCTTTTTGGTAGCTTGCAATAAAACATCAAGATCCATACAAGCCTTGCTCCTTTATATATTGGTCCACCAAATCAGGTACCATGTAACGAACTGATTTTCCCAAACGCACTTGTTTTTGAACGAAAGTAGAAGACAATCTGATTTCAACCGCATCTTCTATCCAACAAACATGCTTATCTACGTAGTCTGGTATATCGTCTGCCTTCGTGCCTGGTCGATGTAGTCCAATAATCTGCACATATTGTAGTATTTCCTCTATTTTATACCACTCGGGTAAATTTTTCACCATATCCTCACCCATTATCAGAAAAAATTGGGCATCGGGATATTGTTCCGTAAATTCCTGAATGGTTAATAGGGTATAGGAAGGACCAGATCTTTTGATTTCGATATCTTTGACTTGAAAGTATGGATGATTTTCAGTTGCTAGCTGCACCATATGTAGGCGATGTTTTGCTGAAGTAATGGTTTTATGCCTTTTGTGCGGTGGGTCACCGGCAGGGATAAACCATACTTGGTCTAAGTTCATTCCTTCTCTCGCTTGTTCAGCGATTAAAAGATGTCCATGATGTATCGGATCAAAGGTTCCGCCCATGATACCAATTCGCATCGATGTCACCTCGTTTGTTCGTGTCGGGTTTGTTAATCGAAAGCTGAATTACTATCAAAGCTGTAATGATCAGCTATTAAGTGGGCTCGGGGCATGTATCAGCCTACAGCTCAAATAGTGAGCCTACACAGATGTAGGGTATGTCCGCTTCGTCCATCGAAGCTTCGGGCAAGTGGCAAAACTCGCAAAGAACGCTCAAACATTGCCACAAAACGCCCTTGCTTCGAAGAACTACACTAAGCAGACTCACTAACATCGCAGTGGTCTGACACATTGCCCCTATTCCATATTCATTTGCTTGATCATGATAAATTTACTCATATATCAGATCTATTGATTAACAAATAAATTAGGATTCTCCTGCCCTCGATAACCCAATAGCTTGTTTTTTTGTTTTATGTATTTTGCACAATCAATGATTCTTCTAATACACGTCGCATCACTTCAACAGGCGCTTTTTGACCTGTCCATAGCTCGAGTGCATACGCCGCTTGATGGACGAGCATGCCTAGGCCGTAATGAACTTCGCAACCTTTTTGACGTGCCTTTTGGATCAGAGGAGTCTCTTTGGGATTGTATATTAGATCGCTTACTAACAGATGAGGCGAAATCCATTCTTCTGGAATGGGCAGTTGGTCTACATGTGGGTGCATCCCGATGGATGTGGTATTGATTAGCAAGGTAGCTTGGCTAATAGCTTCCTTCCCATCTCCCAATGAACAAGCTTTTGCTGTTGTCCATCGGCCTAGATGATTAGCCAGTTCCTCCGCTTTCGAGTAAGTACGGTTCAGGATCTGGATGCGGGTAGCGCCCTCTTTAGCCAAAATCGTAGCCACAGCTCGTGCGGCTCCTCCTGCCCCCAATATCACAACAGATTGACCAGGCACATTTATCCCCGTCTCTTGTTTCAATGAACGAAGATATCCCACACCATCCGTATTATATCCAATCCGCTTCCGATCTCGCACAACCACCGTATTAACAGCACCAATCGTCCGCGCAGATTCATCTACATCATCCAATAAACCCATGATTCCCACTTTATGCGGAATCGTCACATTAAAACCATCCCAGCCGCTAATTGGCTCCTGACCAACATCCTGGAATAGCTCCTCTTTCAATACTGCTACCGTTTCATAGCTAGCATCCAAGCCCATATGAGCAAACGCCGCTCGCATCATCTGTGGCGAACGAGAATGACCCACCGGATCTCCAATCAACCCCAATCTCAATCTCTTCACCCCTCTGTTAAACCCCTAGCAACCTAAATAATCGCCGGCCGAATCCCCACCTGCACACCTTCCGGAGCCCACACATCAATCACAGCTCGATCTTGTCCACAAGCAATCCAACCCAATCCAGCAATCACGATGTCCTGCTTTTCCTTCCCGTTTAGCTGAATCCGATGCTTCCGCCATTTAGGAAGTTGAGCTGGATCTTCTGGAGGAGTAAGGATGCTACCACGATGCTTGGTTTGGATCTCATCCGCTTTTTCCAATTTTGTCCGATGAATATACAATCGATTCGAAAGGTAGGTAACAAATGATTGTTTCGCTCCCTCCAAGAAGTCAAATCGTACTAACCCACCAAAAAACAGCGTTTGCTGCTCATTTAATTGGAATACCTTCGGCTTAATTCCCGTTTGAGGCATGACGATCTGTAGCTCTTTCGGTGTTACCCACTCACTCATGCGATCTTTCCGCACGATTCCTGGAGTATCGATAATCGCTTTTCCATCCTCGAGTGGAATATAGATCGAGTCTAGCGTCGTACCTGGGTACGGAGAAGTTGTGATATATTCATCCTCTTCACCAAACTCTTTTAACAAGCGATTCACAAAAGTAGACTTCCCTACATTCGTCACGCCAATAATGTAGACATCTCTTCCTTTTCGATGATGCTCGATCGCTTCCACCGTTTGACGGAAATATTCTCCCTTAGCAGCTGAAGTTAGCGCGATTTCGATCGGATCCACACCCAGCTCTTTCGCCGTTGCACGCACCCAATCTTTTAATCTCCCCCACTTAACAGACTTGGGAAATAGATCAATTTTATTCGCCAACAATAGAAGTGGATTCTTCCCAATATGACGATGGATCCCTTGAATCCAACTACCCGCTAGATCAAAGATATCCACTACCAGGACCACTAAACTGTCCGTGTGAGCGATCTCCTGTAACTTTTGTAAATAGACACCTGGATCCTGCTCCACTGGCGCAATATCATTATAGTGGCGAATTCGATAGCAGCGCTTACAAACAATATGTTCTCTCTTTAACGCAGAAGAAGGCGCATAACCAGGACGGCTTTCATCTTCCGTCTGGATGCGCACCCCACAACCTTCACAATGATGCTGTTCTGTCTCGATCAACGAAGTTCCTCCTAACCTAGATAACCACGTTTCCTCATCCAGCGAAATGCGCCTCGTTCAATTAAGCGATTCACCTTTGTGAAGAAACCCTCACGCTTTGACACAGGGACCACTAAAATCGTCTTTAGCCCCATTCGATTTCCACCTAGCACATCCGTTAACAATTGATCACCTACGACGACGGTTTCATGTCGCTTTGTGTTCAATAGTGATAACGCTTTAACAAATGCCCTAGAAAAAGGTTTGCGGGCAGCATGAATAAACGGAATATCCAGCGGCTCAGCAAACTTTCGCACCCTTACATGATTATTGTTAGACACAATGATCACTTGAATGCCTTGTTCTGTAATTTCTTTTAACCATACTAATAATTCCGGGGTTGCATCTGGACGATCTGACTCGACTAACGTATTATCCAAATCAAAAATCATCCCTTTTACGCCGTGTCCTCTTAGTTCTTCCACATTGATATGGTAAATCGAAGGAACATAAGAATACGGTATCAATCGACGAAACATACTTCACATCCCGTCCAATCTGTAGCAAAAACAAGTAAGGTCAACCGACCCTACAAGTCTTTTTGGCATAACTATAACACATCTGTAAAAGATGACGCAAAGTCTACCCGCTAGGTTGACAAAACAACTTATTTTTCAAAAATATACATATTTGCTACCTCTCGATAACCCAAGGAAACATAGAGAGGATATCCTGTCAAACTTGCCGCTAAAACACTGGTCCCAGCCCCAAAATCTTTCGCATCCATCAACATCGTCTTACATAATGCCTTTGCGAGCCCCTTTCCTCTATATTCCTCCAATGTAATCACATGATCCAGACACGCTGTATCTCCAATTAAGGAAAAACGCCCATGTGTAACCGGACGATTTTTTTCTACATAATAGGTAAACAACTGCTTATCCTCAATTCTCTCTGGATCCACAATCTCTTTTTGGAAACTATCATTGACCAATACGACTTCACGAGGCTCTCGGATGAGAGAGACTAAATCTGATTTTGGTTCATTCATAGAGGATAAGTCTAATGTCATTAAGTACTCTTTATATTTAAAGGTGTAACCATATTGTTCTGTAAATGAATCTAAATCAAATCCTTCTCCTTGCTCAAAAACAGTCAACCGATGCGGCTCATAAAATTGACTCGAATGAAGCATTTGAAGCCCCTCGGCTAAGTCATAATGAGTGACAAAAAATTCATTTGTTCGATTACAAACCGGAGATCCGAATACGATATGCTTCATCGGCCCCAGCTTATCTAAACGAGACTCAGGTACAAATCGACAATAAGACCAGCCTATGACAAAATCACCTATCAACCCTTCATACGATATCTCTGTATGTCTCATTTTCTTTTCTCTCCTTCATCTTTACCCATCCCTTTACAATTCGCCAACCGAGAGGTTAAATCCCTGTTTATTCGGACAATTTATAGATAAAAATATGTGCTTATATTAACCCGTGATACGAGACCAATATAAGCACATTTACTACCGCTTTCTTACTCTTCTACTATTAATAATTCTTTTGGGAAGCCTGTTAAAATCACCGGACCATCCGCTCCAACTACTATATCATCCTCGATCCGTACACCACCTACATTAGGTAGATAGATTCCAGGCTCAATCGTAAATACGAAGCCTTCTACTAGTAAATCTTGATTCGTTTCGGTGATGGAAGGAAATTCATGAACACTAATTCCCAGTCCATGGCCAATGCGGTGTGGGAAGTAATCGCCGTATCCTGCTTGGCGAATGACATCACGTGCAGCGCGATCGATCTCTCCTAATGGAACGCCAGCCTTCACTCGGCTAATAGCGGTCAATTCTGCCTCTAAAACAGTCTGATAGATTCGCTCTTGTTCAGATGTAATGGAACCAAATGCGATGGTACGGGTAATGTCAGAGCAGTACCCTCGCCACACCACTCCTAGATCAAATAAGACTAGGTCTCCTTTTTTCAGCTTCCGATCTCCAGGTGTTCCGTGTGGCAAGGCCGACTTCTCACCAAAAAGTACCATGGTATCGAAGGACATGCCCTGAATTCCTTGTTTCTTTAGCTCATACTCGATTTTAGCAACCACCTCTGTCTCAGTGATTCCTACTTGAAGCGCTTTTACTCCTATTTCAACACCCAGATCAGCCAACTTAGCCGCTTCTTGCAAAATTTGTAGCTCTTGTTCGTCTTTTACTTGGCGCATGAAGTTAATTTGTGCCTCAAGATCCGTAAACGATATCTCCTGTCCGAGAGATTGTACTCGCAGAGCACGTGAATAGGAAATCGAATCCATCTCGATTGCCACTTTCATAGCTGGCCCGGTAAAAGATTTCTCTGACAAAGAATCCTGCAGAATAACCCATGGATCCTCCGTATCATCATAAGTAACCATTTCTCCGCTCCAACCTGATTGCTGAGCGGCTGCTTGATCTAATTTCGGACAGATTAAAATTGGATCATGAAGTGCTGGAACGACTAAACCTAATAGTCTCTCATGAGGCTCTGAGTCATAGCCAGTTAGGTAATAGATATTTCGGGAATGATTAATAAAAGCAAAATCAATTTGTTGTTCTTGTAACCAATTTTGAAGTTTCCCTATTCGAAGATTCATCTGCTTTCATTCCTTCACGTTATAATGCTTACCATTTTATTAGAGCAAATAGATTCCATTTTGACAATTTTTTATTTCAAAACAGACCCAAATACTCCTCCCTTCATTTCCATGATCCACCTGTTTACTATGTATATACCAGGGTATATAATGATGTATATCATCTTACCCGTCCGGCTACCTTCATCCTATTTTGAAAAACGTTTTTGATTTACACATCTATTGAGAAAGGGAGGAATTCATTATGAAAAACTATATGTACTTGTGCGAACAATGTGGTCACTCAACGGCAAAATATGAAGCCCGCACGTATATGAACGGTTCAAATCAATTGGTTTGTCAGAAATGTTTACACGAACTAAAAGATCAATCACACAAAAAGAACGCAAATTAAAAAGCTACTGGATCATCCGTGGATCCAGTAGCTTTCTTTACCATAAACTACGCTCTGACTTTCTATCATCCGTGACATACTCTGACCACTTCTCTTTAAACTCTTCCAACGAAATCTTTCCAGACTGAATCTCCAGCAAGTCCTGTATGGCCATACACTGAGAAACATCCAAAACGTGACCCAAGTCAAAAAACCCCCTCAAACCCTTTTCACAACTTTCGCGACCTTTACAACCATTGAAATCCAAAACGGCGCTCCAAAACTCGACCTTCCCATGCGAAAGAAAGGGCAACTGTTTTAGCATGCTCAATCGCTTGATACAAGCTGATATACGCTTCTTCCTCATCATCAACATTCCAAATGGTAATCACTTCATAATTGATAAAGCCTAATAATTGCAAAAAACGCCATAACGCATTATCCATTTTAGACTCCGTGTACGGCTCTTGAAATGGATCTAAGTGATAACGATTTCCCGTTGTAATATGGACAACTTCTCGCCCGGAAAAATAGTTTTGAATTTGGTGTTCGTCCTGAAAAAAGTTATGAATAGCCGCACCAAGTTTCATAAGACTCGCCTGGAGATCGACATGATATTCATCTGTCACAAAAAGATAGCGATCTGCTTCTAAAAATGAATGAATCCATTCATCTGGTTTTTGATCAAGTAAGTGAACAGGTTGATCTGTGGTGTGTGGAATTGACTGAAGGAGAGCATGCGAGTGTACTACAGAAGAAGTGGAAGGACCCCAAATAAATTGATCTTCAGGGCATGCAAGCTGATATGTCTCCAAAAATTTGTGAAGCACCTTTTCAACAGACTTCGATCGTTCAAAGGAAGAAAGTGCATGAAAAATAAAAACCGTACCCATATATCCTCCCCTTATAAGAGGATCAATAGTACGAGGAATTTGAGAAAACATGTTCGTATATGAGTAAATGATAGAATAACAACCTTTATCCTATTCTACATTTACTCTCCAGTTCCTCTTCGATCCACAAATTTTTATATAGTCCATCTATATCAACTTTATTTGGGTTTTAGAACTTCGGGAGATAGTCTAAATCACTATCTTCGCTTCTTTTCCCGTACATAATAGGACAGAATAGACCAAACTCCCGCTACCATCACTCCGAGTAATAATCCAACCTCAATCCATGCAATCCAATAATTCCCCATTACTTGAAAGGCCAATGTGTTTTTAACAATATCCCATCCATCCGCAATCGTTGAAATCATAATATAGAAAAAGCTAAAAATAAGGACCATCTGCTCTAACTTTAATCTTCGTTTACTCTCTTCCATCTCTAACATCGTCGTCATCGCATCTAGTTCCAAATGAAGCTCATCCATTAGTTCTTCTATTCGATAACTACGACGAACCATCTCATACAGACGAGCAATATGTGTAATTCGGCTTACCTGCTTAAAGGAACATCTCAGCGTAAAGAAAACCATTCTTTTCTTTAGTTCCCGTACCTCCACAAAAGCCTGCTTCTCCTGCCCATCCAATTGATGAGGTAGATGCGAGGCTAGAATCGAAAAATATTGAAGCGAGTAAAATTGGTGTAGCGTTAATACATACATATAAAAGTAATTACTATTTAAATTTTGTTGATTTTCTCCTAATAGGAACTCATTTGAATCCTTATTATTTGTTAAATGGCACACGTGAGCAATTCCCTCTACTGATACGCGCCAGTAGCTATTTTGAAAAATCCTCATCGTCTCCTCATCTTCATGTAACTCGATTCGTGGAGGATTATGTACCTCGTGATAAGTTCTGCTAAGCAAATACAAGCTCTTCATAAACTCCCGATGATCCGAAGGCTGATCCATTTCTTCCAATGTAATCGCATTATACACCAGAACATTTTTCGTGGATCCGTATCTGGATTCAAATAAGGTTGCTACCTGTACTTGTTTAAAAAGCTGATGCATACATCTACCCAGATTACATTGGACTGGATATTGATTATTTTTCCGTAGCTTTCGTACGAACCGTTCAGAGTTTTGGAGAAATTGCTTTACATAATAATTATTTTGAATGAGGTCAGATAAATCCTGGCCTCTGGGGTATGCAATCGAAAAAGTTAAAAACCCAATCTGTGTCTCAAACAAAATTAGACTTACTTCATGTATATAGAGTTCGTATTCATAATCCTTATGTCCAAAAGAGATGATCTGATTTTTATTTGGAAGATCATATTCAGCGCAACCGTTCTGTGTTAACACAAAACGAGATCCAATCGATTGATTACCGCCTGGATCTGACTGTATCAGTCGATCAATGTGATGAAACAAACGCTTGCCCGAAATATTTTTTACTCTCCATACCTTCCCATCCGTCTCCCTACCAACTTCTTCCTCCAAATCTTTTGTTAATTCTTGATAAGGAGCGTTGTAGGCAAATGGTATCATCATTTTCGTAATCTGCCGTTCCACTTTTGCCTTCATATACATTCTCCGTTAACAGGTGAAATTATAATAAATACCTAAAGAATCATACTACCATAAAATCACGAAACAAATAAAACCATATTATCAAGGTGATTTAGCTAAAATTTATCGAATAATACCTATTGTAAGGAAATTATCAGTTACATTTCCTATTAAAACTAAAAAATCATATAAAATAGAAAATTTTATATAAATATACAATTCATTATGTTACAATTTACATGTATTAAATTAAGTTCAAGCATTTAGAGGAGGAAGTCTTTTGAGAAAAACAGGAACCATTGTGCTAAGTACCTTGCTTGCCGTCTCTGTTTCTAGCCTAGGATGGCTCTCTCCCGGCGCACAGGCAGCTACATCAAAAAAGTTGCCTAAGCAAATGGAAGAAAAGATTGCCAAATTAGCAAAGAACAAAGTGTCGAAATATATCGATACGAAATCTAGCAAGCCCGTTGATGTAATCGTTCAGATGAATCAACAACCAGTTGGCGAAGTGGTGAAAAATCACAAGCAATTGAAGTCTTCACCAGCTAAAGACTATCAAATGCAGATGAAAGAAGCCCTTAATCAAGCTGAGAAGAAACTCACAAAAGTAAACTCAAAGGTAAAAGTGAAGCAGCGATTTGATACCGTCTTTTCTGGTTTTGCTGTTTCCGTACCTGCGAATCAAATCCATAAATTAGCCGCAATGCCTGAGGTAAAAGCAGTCTATCCTACATTAAAGTATAAAGCCTTAGGTAACGGTAGTTCTACAGTAGGTGCACCCGAAGTCTGGAGAATGAAAGATGCACAAGGCCTTCCTGTTGATGGCAGAGGAATCAAAGTAGCCGTAATTGACACGGGAGTCGATTCCAAACATCCCGATTTAAAAAGCAATTACATCGGAGGATATGATGTAGTAGATCGGGATAATGACCCTCAGGACGAGGCCGGCCATGGTACCCATGTAGCAGGGATTATTGCCGCAAACGGTGAGATCAAAGGAGTCGCACCCGAAGCTTCTATCCTAGCTTATCGCGTATTAGGAAAACAAGGTGGAACGACAAGCGACATCTTAACTGGGATTGAGATGGCAGTCAGAGACGGTGCAGATGTGATGAACCTCTCACTTGGTGCAGATGCTAACTACCCTGATGATCCTCTCGTATCGGCACTAAATCATGCAGCTAAGATCGGTGTTTCTGTGGCAGTTGCAAACGGAAACTCGGGGAGTGATGCATGGACAGTTGGGATTCCAGCAACTGCCGATAAGGTAATCTCTGTAGGTGCTTCCACTCTGGAGAAAGAATTCCCAAAATTCGAAGTGGTAGGAACGGAGACCTCCTTTGATGGGGCTCAACTCACCAAGATGAAATTCCCTAGCAACTCTCAGTTTGAAATGGTTGATGTCGGATTTGGCTCCCCACTTGATTACAAGAAAGTGAATGTAAAAGGAAAATATGTAATTGTCCAACAAGGAGCAGCCAAGCAAGACATCTACGTTTCAAATGCCCAGAAAGCCGGCGCAACAGGAGTTCTTTTATATGCGAAAGGACAGGAGCAAGCAGATCTACAAAGTATCGAGGCTAGCTTAGAAAACAAAATTCCTGCCGTACAATTAGCAGCAAAAGATGCAACAGCTCTAAAAGCGTCACTAAAAGCTGGTAAAGCAATTGCATCCTTGAAAGAATATAAGCCTTACGAATTTATGGCAGAGTTTAGTTCACGTGGACCTGTTCATGAAACATGGGCCGTTAAGCCTGACGTTGTAGCTCCAGGTGTAGCTATTAAAAGTACCGTGCCAGGTGAAGAAAAATATGCAGAATACGATGGGACAAGCATGGCGGCCCCTCAAGTAGCTGGAGCAGCCGCATTACTCCGTCAAATGCACCCTGATTGGACACCTGAAGATGTAAAAGCATCTCTTTCCAATACAGCGAAGACCTTAACAGACATAACTGGAAAGCGCTATGATGTGATGACACAAGGTTCAGGTCGAATTGATATTCCGAAAGCAATTCAGGCTACTACACTCGTCACTCCAAATAACTTCACATTTGGCCTCGTAAAACCAAACAGTGGAGAAGCAAAGCTTGAGAAAAAACTCACCATTAAGAATACAAGTGGAGCGAGCAAAACCTATACAAGCCGTGTTGAAATGGCTACAAACACAGGGATTCAAGTTCAAGCTCCAAATCAAGTAGAAGTTAGTGCAAATGGACAGGAAGATCTTACTGTCAAAATCACAGTAGATAGCTCCCTGCCTCGTGACGTCTACTCCGGCTATCTCTACTTAACAGAAGGTAAAGAAGAGTTAAAAGTTCCATTTACATTTAGCATCGACCCTGCCAGCTACAACCGTGTGAACTACCTAGGTGTAAGCGACCTTATCTTCTCACCAAATGGAGACGGTAAAGAAGAGTCTACTTCCCTTTCCTACTACGTCCCGACCGTTGCCAAACATCTAAACTTCTATCTACGAAATCTGGATGATGAAAGTAAAGTAAGCCTCATTCATCAAGCAGAAAATGTTGGATCCGGATGGCATGGACAGAAGTGGACAGGAAACACAGTAGATAAAAAAGCAGTACCTGAGGGAATTTATGAAATGCAAGCAGTAGCTTCCGATGACGAGGTAGAAAGCTCGACTGCAGCTCTCGTACTAGTGGACAAGACCGCACCTGTCATCACAGCGAACCTCAATGAAGAAGGCACTAAGATGAACCTGAAGATCGAAGATTTCTTAATGCAATACAATTACTTTTTCAAGATGTTTGGCTTAGCCCAAGATGATCTCGTAAAAGTAGAGTATATTCTTGAAGGAACAAGCGATCGAGTACGCGTTCCGCTTGATGAAGAAAAAATGGAGATCGAAATCAAGCAAGAATGGCTTGATTCAGGCAAGACAAGCATGACCATCCTCGCCACAGATGACGCTGGAAACCAAACCAAAACGAAAGTAAACCTTAAGAAGTAAGGTAGTCTAGCGTTAATGTAAAAAAACCGCTGATTGAGTTAATCGGCGGTTTCTTTCTTTTATGCGACCTCTCTCATCGCGAGGAAGCTACATAACAGGAGTATGACTATGAGCGGAGGCTTTAATTGCAGTAATAGCCTTTTCAATTCCTTTGATCCATTGAAAAACTTCGTCCTGTTTCAGTTCCTTCATTTTTTCTTTCAATCGATTCATATCATGATTCGAAAAGTATTCCTTTAGCACTCTCATTTCTTTCAAAAACAAGCTTAAAGCAACCGTCTGCTTCTCCACAGTGCTATTTCCCAACAGTTCAGCGCGAATTCGTCGAACCGTTCGTTCTTGCTCCTGCCCCGATCCGACAAATATTTGTCTCGAGAAAACACCCAGCAATCTAGCATTTTCCTCTCTCACTACTCCAACTTGACATAAATCCATTAAAATAGTTTGATATATCTTTTTTCGATCCTTCCTCTTGTAATAAAAGGAGGTGATCCACTTTTTGATTGTTTTTTCTTTCGGAGATTCCGAAATCACTTGGATGACTTGATCTAGGTAATCAACTCCAGTAGAGTAGGAATGATCCAATCGAACTTTTCCATCTTCATTGATTTGGATCAGCTCTTTTAACCATAATTCAATAAAAACACTACCTATCGTATACAGCTCTTTATATGTTTGATCATTTCCTTTAAAACGCTGAGCTCTCCGATCCAAACAGAAAAGTACTATTTCTTCTACAAGGCTTAGTGATCTCATCATAATCCTCCTCGAAAATGTATTATGTATTACATACTTCAGACCGCAGACAAAGTCTATTTTATAGACAAGGTTTGCGGTCTTTTTTGTCGAATTCTAATTATATAGAATCGACTACATGGAGGGATAGCT
>NZ_SLXV01000009.1 GCF_004341445.1 Baia soyae | reverse complement strand
CTTTATACGACTCGACTCCGTCGAGGTAGGCTCTAGCAGCTTCCAATCTAATCTCTATTGAATACTTAGTCATAGAAAAAGCACCTCCAATTGGTGGATTTTTCGTGTCCAACAATTGGGGTGCAGTTCAGTATAGTCGATTTGTTTTTTTCAATGGAGCGTTACAATTTTGCTTGACCATGTCAGCACATGATAGATTATGATTGCTTTGATAGATAGAATTAAGGATTAAAGAATAAAAACGTCTTAAAATGCTTCGTAGACCTATGTTGAGAAAGAGACTACATGAAAAACAAGCACTCTACTAGAAACGCTGGCAGAGTGCTTGTTTTTTGTTATATTAGTCCCGCTCTCCCTGTCTGTTTCTATCCTGAATATTTTAGTCATAAACCAATATTGCTTTAATATTATTTATAATGTAAAATAATACGAGTATTCAACCACTTAGCATCAGGAGGAATTGACTTGAAGATTATTAGACGTTACTTTATTCCACTCCTTGTATTTTGTCTGTCCGTTACGTATTTGTTATACCCACATTCATCAGTCTCAGCACAGCAATTACAGGATGGAGTAATACAGGATAAGTCTGTTATATCTAAATATATTGACTTATCACTCCCAGAGAAAAGGAAATTTGAAAAAGAATTACCTAGTGAAATAAAACTTAAAGATACAGGTCATGTTGTATATAATCAAAACTCTGGTGATATTACTGCTTATTTCAACGATAAACATGGAAATAGCTTTTTTGGAGTTCGGTTTGACTCTAAAACTGATAAAGTGAAGGACACCTCTTCGCTTTTGTTTATACCAAAAGGAACAAATATGACTAATGTCACTATAACTTTACAAGGTAAGCAAACTGCTAACTATATGATGACTGGGAGTAAGGTAGTAAGTGGTTGGGTTTTCGAATACGGAAAAAAGGCTGATGCTGTTGGAGCTTTTGAGAGAATGGCACAGAAACAAAAAACCACCAGTATCTCTCCTCAAGTAGCTCCCTGTTTAAAAAAATGCATGAAGTCTGCTGGTGTACCTGATATAGTCAGTGCAACTATAACTTTTGCTTGTGGTCTTACATGTCTGCTTCCTAATCCCGCTTGTGCGGCTTGTTTAACATTTCAAGCAGGGGTTTATGGAGGAGCGATCTTTGCTTGTGCGCAAAAAAATTGCCCTAAGAATAATGTGTCTGTAACAGGAGCAACATGCTCGATAGCAAGCTAAATTTGTTAGTAGCAAGGGAAATTCAACATTAGCCCTTGCTACTTCTTTTAACTATTTAAAGGCGAGGAGATAGTGTATGAAAAATCTTCTTTTGAGATTTAGGAAGAAGAACTATCCACCAAGTAAACTTGTATGGCGAGCTTATTGGACAATGTCTTGGATCTTATGGATAATAATTTATATCAGGGCAAAATTATGGGATCAAAGTATTTTAGACTTTTGGGATTTGATTCTATTTCAAACAGTAATGTTATTGACGATCTCTACTATCAATACTTATTCAATTAGGAATGATAAGAAAAAGAGTGGAGAAAATAGCAAGGGCTAGGAGTTCCCTTTGACGACTTTCCTACAGGATCTAAATATGCCACACGAATGGGGGATATGTTCTCTCTCAGTTGTAATGGCATTGGTTTGGCGACCAGAACAGGGGATATAGATGACTGGTTCCCTGATGAAGTAGAACCCTTTTTACTAGGCATCCGTTAGTAGAGATGCTTTTTTTGTTTTTGTTCGACTCTCTGTCAATAAAAATTAATTCGGTCCAAGAAGGATAGAGAACCCTTTATACATGGCCACCTTGATAACTGATTTCTTATATATAGTCATCTGTACTACGTAAATGTAGCCGGTAAAATGACGAGATCTTACACCTACTCCGCATGGGGCGAACGGATGACCATGCTAAAAGAGGACACGAAAGAACTCTCCTACTTCGAAGCAGGGAACCGTGGTGTGGAGATGCTCACCGATGAGCAAGGCAATGTCCGTGCCACATATGGATATTCTCCTTACGGCGAAGACGATAAGGACATGTTTACTGGTGTTGACAAGATCGATGCAACCAAGCCCGATCAAGATATGTATAACCCATTCCGCTACGAAGGCAAGCGCTGGGACCCAAATACCAAGTCCTACGACCTGTCAAGAGGGGTTTTTGGTTTGAAAAAGTTCAGCAACTTTTTTCGGATAATTATGTAGAAAATGCAACAGATTTCAACTACTCAACTTGCTTTACCACGTATATTACTGTTTCTGACGTACAAGTAAGCTACTATAGCAAGAGTTTTGATGAATATCTTAAAAAGGATGGTAGTGTCTACTATATTGGTCTGGAAATCTCCGCAATCGCTCCATACGCTACTTTTAAGTATTATTGTGTGACTCTAGAGAGTGAACAGCGGAAAATTTGTAGTAGCTACACTCCGTTTTCGAAAGACGATGAAGAAATCGGTAGAAAGATTAGTGATTTTTTGAGTCAAGAACAAATCACTCTACTCCAAGACCGAGAATTATTGACCACAATTGTTCCAGGGGTATCGCGCGAACTAAGAACAGATGATGTAACTGTGTATCATTGTCTGTTTACAGATGGCGATTTTGGTCCGGATGCAATATAAATTATTCCTCACGAGAAAAAAGAGAGTAGGTGAAGAAGCTAAAATATCTCATCTAGACCTAACGGTTCTTCGTACAGAGGAAGTCGTCTATAAGAGAGAATTATGTCGGTAGAGGTATCTTTAGATTTTCAAGTTGTATACGGTGAAGGACAGAACATAATGAACTTGTTTGATGGATTCATATCTAATGGCTGGCAGTGCTACGACGAGGATAGAAAAGTTAGGTTTCTGCCAGTTGGAGATGATGACAATGATGATTGGCGAGATGAGATGATGAGCTTAACTCAATTACGCGAGATAATCAAACAGAAGATGATCAACAGAGAAGTGATTGGAGTTATCTTGAAATGGGAAGATACGGATATCGGAGGAAGTCTCTTGATCTGGCCGGATGGGAATTGCTCTTTCATGGCTAATAGGAACAGGAAAATACTAATTGGTAGAGTCACAGATATCAGTTGGTATCTATCAAAGTTAGTTCCAGCGGTTAACTCAAATGGTATTCGGATGATTGGATATAAAGCAAGTGAAATGTAGTCTTATCTTAAACCTGACAAGCCCCTTCTAAAGCATTTAGAGGGGGCTTGTACATATGACTTCGTTTTAGGAATTGCAGAATGTTGGAAAGGAAGTGTATATAGATGGATTACCTGGATCATAAAGAAATAGCTACTGTCGTACTTTTTGATTTAACATTATCAGAAGGTGAATTGATGGTTTATGAAAGTTGCATAGAGTATGTTTTACAAACATGAGACGAAGAAATGTTGTGTAAGTTGACGGGTTGTGAAAGTAAAGAAGAACTGGCTTCCTATCAGGAAGATTTGAAAGATATGATAAAATCGTTTGTTCTTCCAGAATATCTACCGGATAAGTATAAAGATTAAGAGAATAGCGATTGGGTAACTGTTATAGGGAGCCTCCACACTATGACTGGCTTGATTAGGAGTTGATGATGATGTCAGTACAAGCGTCTTTGGATTTTCATGTGGCATATGGTGAAGGGCAGAACAAAATGAGCTTGTTTGATGCGTTCATATCAAATGGCTGGCAATGGCACGATGAGGATAATGAAGTTTTCTTTTTACCAGTTGGAGATATTGACGATTATGACTGGCAATCGAAGGAGATGAGTTTAACGCAATTATGAGAAATAATCAAACAGAAGATGATCAACAAAGAAGTCATTGGAGTTTCTCTGACATGGGAAGATACAGACATCGGGGAGATCTTCTAATCTGGGCTGATGGTAAGTTCTCTTTCATGATCAATAAGAACCGGAAGAGATTGATTGATAATATTACAGATGTAAATTGGTACTTGATGAGGGTAATTCCGGTGATAAGATCCCTAGATCTGTATATTTCTGAGTACACGATGGAGGAAATTTACTGATATTTCCCGCTTTTTTCATGGCTTAAAAATACTTGTTGGTACCGTGTTCCGACAGGTATTTCTTTTGCAACAGAGCTAAGGAGGGCTAATGAGATGTACAAGGAAATCATTGAGAATTTATATTGTGATCGAATGTCAGTTGAGGATGCTACGATGTCCTTTGATCTTGATATGTTTGTACCTTTTATAAGTAGAATGATGGGAGATAAAAGTGTGCTTATGATCAAAATGGATGGAGAGCGAAAAAAGGATATATACACGATAGTATGTACAGGAGAGCTTGTGGGAGAAGAAAAGTCACTCAGGACGAATATATCCGACTTAGAGGAAGGGATAGCCTATGTTTGCTGTCAGTATGCAAAGGCTGTGTGGGGATGGGATATTAGAAATTTTAGTGGGACGTACAAGAAAATCTTTGAGAGTTTATATGCTGATCACATGATAATGAGTGATATTTCTTTGTCTGATGACCTTGATGTGTTTTTACCCTTTATAAGTAAAATGAGGGAAGATCAAAGCATATTTCTCATCAGAATTGATGGTAGACGAGATGATGATATATATCTGGTTCACTGCTCAGGCAAGATTTTAGGGGAACATAATCCAATTAGTATTGATACCTCCGATTTAGAGGAGGGTGTGGCCTATGTTTGTTGCAAGTATGCAGAGATTGTGTGGGGACGGGATCTGAAGGAGTATCAAGTCTATAGATAGAAAACAACAAAGGTGGAGGTGAGAATTTGGATTACAAAAATCATGAAGAGATAGCCAGTGTAACGCTTTTTGACGTGAGAGTCTCGGAGAGTGAGCTAATGGTTTATCACGACTGCATAGAGTACGTCCTAAAAGCATGCAGAGAAGAGGAGTTATATGAACTAATTAGGGTGAGGATAAGCAGGAATTGTCTTTTTTTCAGGAGGAATTAAAAAGGTTGATCAAAGCGTATGTTTTGCCTGAATATTTGCCTGGGAAATATAACGATTAAGCAGAAAAGGATGCGTGGAGATAAGGCTCTTTCTGTTTAAAGAGGGTGATGATGTTGGAGATTATAATAGAGAACGGTCAATATATTTATATACGTTTTTTAAAGAGAAATGAGTTCGGTATTGTAGAAGATACGTATCTTTCCGTAAATTGCAACTTGCTATTTGATGATAAGAATAATTGGATTGGGCTAGAAGTTAGGAATGAAAATTTTAATGGCCCCATTAAGTTTTCTAAAATAAAGAAGGTTGATTTTCCATACATGCCCCGGAACACATTAGCCCAAATCTCGTAACGAAAAAACCAAGAGGATGTGATCCCCTTGGTTTTTGTTTTTATTACTGAATTACTGATAGTACTTCACTTTATCGATGGTGTAGCCATACTTCGTGATGATCCAGTCAGAAACGAGGTTTGCAGTGATGGTGTCGCCATCTACTTCTACCCAGAAATCATTTTTGGTGCCTGTGAAGGAGGCTTTTGTAGCGCCAGCTTTGTCTTTGATGTGAACGAAATCGTAGTTTGCTTCTGTTTCAAGTTTGCTGAAGTGAAGAGCTACTTTTTGAGCGCCAGCTTTGGTGTAGGTTTGGTTTTCGCTGACACTATTTCCGTAAGGGTGTTTGGTATCGAAACGTTTGTCTTCTTCATGCCAGGAAGCTCCCGCTGGGAAGTTAGCGGTTAGTTTGTAAGCTTGTGTCTTGCTTGCCGCGCCGCTGTATCCAACTACTTTGACATAGTAGACTCCAGCTGCTGTAGCATTGTAAGCGATTGCTTCAGGGTTGGTACCACCTTTGATGCTGTTTGCAAGTTCTGTTCCAGAAGCATTGTAGAGATAGATATCGTAGTCGCCAGGTAGGTTAGCCAAGCTGATGTTGACTGCGCCAGCTGTACCTACGTTGAATTTGTAGTAGTCTACATCGGTGTTGGAGAAGATGAAGCTATCGTATGCTTTGCCAGAGTTGATTGGGCCGTAAGCAGTAGCCAAGGTATCGTTTGGCTCGAAGGTATCTTGCTCGTCTCCGCCGCCACCGTCGTCATTACGATCGTTGATTACAGCGCGATAAGCATTTAGACGACCATACTTCCAGTTAGGACCTGTTCCAGCGATTTTGTCAGCTGTCGCTTCAAGGATCTCGCGCACTTCTGTATGGTTCTTACCTTGGGAAGCGACTAAGGCTGCTACCCCAGCGGCATGAGGTGTTGCCATGGAAGTACCACTGTATTTAACATAACCGCCACCCATTTTAGTAGAGATGATATCTACTCCAGGAGCAGCTACGTCTACCCAGTCACCATAAGTGGAGAACGATGCTTTTGCATCATTGCTATCTGTGGCCGCTACGGCGATACAGTTAGCATAGTAAGCTGGATAGTTCGGGGCCGTGCTGGGTGTATTACCAGCGGCAGCCATGATCACTACACCTTTACCCCACGCGTAGTTTACTGCATCTTCCAATGCTTGTGAGCCACCAGAACCACCTAAGCTCATGTTGATGACCTTCGCTCCGTTATCAGCAGCGTAAGTGATACCATTTGCTACCCACTCATAAGTACCAGAGCCGTTGCTGTCCAATACACGTACCGGTAAGATTTTTACATCAGGAGCTACACCTGCTACCCCAATGCCGTTGTTTGTAGTGGCGGCAATGGTTCCTGCTACGTGAGTACCATGTCCTTGCCCATCATCGGCATTGTCATCATTGTCAACAAAGTCGTGTCCGCCGGATACTAATTTTCCAGCTAAATCTTCATGAGAGCCTTGAACCCCAGTATCCACAACAGCTACAACGGTGCTGCTGCTACCTTTGGTTACGTCCCAAGCTTGTGGTGCTTGCATTTTTTGTGGTCCGTATTGATCAGAGCTATATTTTGGATCGTTTGGTGTCCAGAATGCATGAGCCAGTTGGTTTGGTTCGGCGTATTCAACCTCTGGCATCTTCGAGTATTGTTCAACTGCTTCTTTCACCGTTTGATCTTGAATCTTAATGACTTGGAATCCGAGTTTTTTATTCTCGGAGAGTATGTTGGCTTTATTTGACTTTAGGAGGCTTGTTTTTTTAGTGGTGCTGATGTTTGACTTAAACTTTACGATGATCGAATTTTTGGCCATTTCCGCCGCTTTGCTAACAGGAGCTGCTTGTACGCTTACGGTAGTGGGAGCGAGTAAAGAGAGCGCTAGTCCTACCGCGGCTACCATCGAGCCTACGCGTTTGTACCCCTTCTTCATCTTACATTCCCCTTTCCCATAGTGGGTTTTGTTTGTTGGTTGTGACTTAGCAACATGCGGCATAAAGCATCTACCGAACGGGGGCAAGGTGAAAATCAGCGATTTACATGAGATAAGGCTAATATGAGATTAAGATTTATTAATTTTGCGAAAAATTAACACGTTAAATGATTAAAGTGTTTTTCGACCACTGAATAGATTGATGCGTCTCGTTTGAAGGATTCGCTGTTTCTAAACCAAGTCCACTGTTCATGTAGATTTAATTGTGTTTCTATTTAGAATATTACATGAAGATGAATCAGATGTAAATGGTTGATTATTCATTTTTTAATTTTTTTGTTTTGGATATTTAGAGGCAATGTTTCAAACTAATATGAAATGGGTATTAGTGGACAGATTCTCAGGATAGAGAGGGGCTGAAGAATGGGAGTAGAGAATAAGATGGAGCGGTTAAAAGTATTTCCAAGTATGATTTTTCAAACGAATTCAACGGTATTTGTCGGGGAGAGTTTCGTATTAGTAGTAGATCCGACTTGGTTTCCTGAGGAAGTTCGAGCAATTCGTGATTATGTAGATCAGGTAAAGGGAGATCGAGAGTTATACATCTTTTATACGCATGCCGATTACGATCATATCATTGCCGCGGGGCTATTTGCGGATGCGATTCCGATCGGGAGCGTTTCGATGAAAATGTACCCAGAGAAAGAGCGGGAACTAGAACGAACCCGGCAGTTTGATCGAAATCATTATGTAAAGAGGGAGTACCCTGTGGTATTTCCAGAGATTGAGATTGTCATTACAGAAGACGGACAAGAAATCCAATTAGGTGAGACCACGGCAACTTGTTATCTCACCCCGGGCCACACATTTGATGGAGCTATGCTTTATCTACATACATATGGTGTGTGGGTTGTAGGAGATCATTTCTCAGATGTAGAGCTTCCGTTGATCAATTCAGTAGAAGACTATAAACAAACGGTATCCAAAGTACATCGTTGGTGGGATCAGATTCAAGATGAGATAAATTGGATGATCCCGGGCCACGGCTTAGCAACTTCTGACCGTATGGAGATGGAGAGGCGTTTGCAGGAGAGTCAGTACTATTTGGACGAGCTAGAAAAAATAGCTCTCGATACTGATGAAGATCAGCTAAACGAGCTTCGTGACAAAATCTGTATCCCACCAAATGACTTTATCCAGAAATGTCATAACGAGAATATAGCCAAAATGAAAGAGTATCTCCTTAAGCAAGAACGACCTGAAAAATGAAATGGAGTGTTGATCAGATGACTTATTTAGAGCAGATTCGCACCGCTTTGTTAGAAGAGCTAGCGTCTCTTTCGGATGAACAGCTCAACGAAAAAACCGATTCTTCTACTTGGAGTATCGCGCAAGTGTTAGAGCATCTTGTTCTTACTGAAGGCTTTATTTTCTCGATGATTTCAAAGGTGGCCAGGGAGAACAAGCTGACTGATATTCCGGATAAGCCGATTCACTTCGTAGCTGATCGATCTAGGAAGGTGCAAGCACCTGATTCGCTTACGCCGAAAAAGGATTATTACGCAAAGGAAGAGCTTGTACAAAAGCTAGAGCAAACTCGGAAGCAAACCGATGCTTTTATGGAGGAATATAGTGAAGAAGATTTGAGAAAGCGATCTATGGTTCATCCAGCGTTCGGTGACTTGAATCTGATGCAATATGTCGAGTTCTTTGGGCATCACGAAGCGCGCCACTTGGCACAGATTCGAGAGATTAAAGAGACAATTGCATAGATGTAATCCACAAAAAACGGTCTAGGGACACCCTAAACCGTTTTCTAGTATTCTCTTATTCTACGACGACTTTCCAGTTATGATTGAGAGTCGCATGGATCGTTCCTTTTTGTTGGAAATAGTCTGCTAGAAGCTCGGATACTTCAGTCGGAATTTCACGGACGACAGGCTTGTCTTGGAACATGAAGTAATTGCCCCCACCTGCGGCACGATAGTTATTCATCACGACCTCGTATTCGCGTTCGAGGTCGAATGGCTGTCCGTTACGAGTTAGCTTGGTGATGCGCTCGCCGAAAGGCTTGCTGATATTGATCTCGTACTCGATGCCTTCCCACATATCAAAGTTGTAATGCTGTGGTTTAGGTTCTAAGAAAGCCGGATTTACCTCGATTTGTTCGCCGTTGTAAGGAGCGAAATAGGTGGCGGTTTGCTCCAAGGCTGCTAGGATGTCTTTTCCTTTGAGACGTAATACTTTTAAGGTGTTGGGATAAATATAGTTAGCCACGATATCTCTCATGGTGACGTTGTTAGGCATTCCTGGGCTTATATTGTCAAATAGAGCCGTATTGGAAATCTCCGCGCCTGTCAGCTCCATTTGCACATGGTTCATCCATTCGATGAGCGGGTGATCCCCAGTTCTCACTAACATCGGATCGTGTACGACCATGTCACCTTCGATGCTTCCGAGCGGCTGATCGAGCCATTTTTGCGTTTCTTGTTCGTATGGCTGGATCATCTGAAGGATTGTCGCATCCGGTTCCACTCCTACTAAGTCATGAAGCTTACTCTTGATCTGGAAGAGTCGCCAATCCCCTTGAACCAGGACAAACTCTAGTTCGACTTGACCTACTAGGTTTCCGTGGCTTCCTGGTTGAATGATATGAACTCCATTGATGTTCCCACTTGGGATGTGACGATGCTGGTGTCCGGTGATGAGAATATCGATGCCTTCTACTTGACAGCAGATTTCATAACCGACATTTTCCCCGGAGAGTGGCTCCGTTGGTTCACCACTGATTACATCTCGTTCAAATCCGCCATGGTAGGAAACCGCGATAAAGTCAACCGTCTCTTCTTCACGAAGAACCTGGACCCATTTGTTCAATTCGATGATCGGATCGGCGAATTGAAGCCCTTTAATATGGTGTGGTTCTTCCCAATTTGGAATATAGCTGGTCGTGACCCCGACGATGCCCATGCGGAGGCCGTTGGGGAAGATATGAATCAGGTAGGGGGTTCCGAAGGTTGGTTCGCCTGTCTTTTCGTCTAAGATATTACAGCTAAGCCAAGGGAACTGCGACTCTAGCACGACTTGCTTTAAGACGTCTGTTCCGTAATTAAACTCATGATTTCCGATAATCGCGGCATGTGTACCCATATGGTTAAAAAGCAAAGGGATCGGATGAATGGTTTGTTCTTGGTTCATTTTGACATAGTGGTAGGTGAGTGGAGTTCCTTGGATGCTATCTCCATTATCTAGGATAAAAGTATTAGGCTCTTTATCCTTCAACTGCTGAATTTTGGTGGCAATTTTAGCCAAGCCGAATTCCGCGGGGGCTTTATTGCCGTAATGAAACGGTAGAATGGTTCCGTGAACATCACTCGTCACAAGAATTTGACACGTTTTACTTTGGTTGTTTTCCATAATATCCTCCGTTATTTTCTTAGTAATAAGATGTTTTTTACATATATTCAACATTTTATTATCGATTCACATACAAATCCTTTTGATGATTGTATGAAAACATGATACTATATCAGAGGACATTATTCATTCACATTTGAAAGGGGCATCCACCCATGATGAAGAAAGTTCTGGCTAGCGGTCTTTCCCTCGTAGTCGCAGCCGGTGTGATGACAGGTTGTACGAAGCCGAAAGATGAAGAGAAGGTACTGAATGTCCAGTTTGTACCATCTCAAAGTGCTGAAACTCTTGAGGCGAAAGCTAAACCTCTCGAAAAAATGCTTGGGGACAAGCTTGGTATGAAGGTGAAAGTTTCAGTATCTACAGATTATCCGACTATTATTGAGGCGATGTCTTCGAAGAAGGTAGATGTCGGATTCTTACCACCATCTGCTTATGTTCTGGCAAAGCAGAAAAATGCAGCTGATGTTATCCTACAATCTCTTCGTTATGGTGTAAACGAGAAAGACGGATCCCCTACGAAAGATAAAGTAGAATACTACAAAGCACAGTATGTAGTGAAAGCGGATTCACCGATTAAATCGATTGCTGATTTAAAAGGGAAAAAGATCGCATTCCAAAACGTAACCTCCTCTGCTGGATATGTATGGCCTGCAGTTGAGTTAAAAGAAGCAGGCGTTGATCCACTAAAAGACGTGAAGCCGATTACGCTTAAAGGTCATGACCAAGCGCTTCTATCTGTGCTAAACGGGGATGTGGATGCAGCGGCTACTTTCCAAGATGCTCGTAACCTTTTGAAGAAAGAGCATCCAGATATTTTTGCGAAAACAAAAGTGATTTATGTAACGAAACCGATTCCAAATGATACTGTAGCGGTTCGCCCGGGCATAGATCCAGAGTTAAAAAATAAAGTAACACAAGCGTTCCTCGATCTATCAAATGATCCAAAGGCAGTAGAAATATTCCGTAGTATCTACACACATGAAGGCTATGTGAAGACGGACGACAGCAAATTTGCATCCGTTCGTGAGTATGAAACAAAGGCAAAGAAAGACTAACTTAACATTGTTTCAAGTGAAACAGCCAGAGAAAAACGACGACCAAGCTGTTTGGTTGTCGTTTTTTATGCGAATAGGGGAGAGAGCAGATGATTGAATTTAAAAATGTATCCAAGACGTATCCAAATGGGACCAAAGGCCTAAAAAATATCAATCTTAAGATCGAAAAAGGCGAGTTTATCGTGATTGTAGGGCTATCTGGTGCAGGGAAATCTACCTTTCTACGCTCGATCAATCGCTTGCATGAGATTACAGAAGGGGAAATCTTGATCGATGGGAAATCGATTACAGCGACTCGTGGGGGAGAATTGCTGAAGATGCGCCGTGATATCGGAATGATTTTCCAGAATTTTAACTTAGTAAAGCGATCCAGTGTACTACGTAATGTATTATCCGGTCGTGTCGCGTATCATGGAACGCTTCGCATGTTGCTAGGGATGTTTCCCAAAGAAGATAAGGAATTAGCGTTTCAAGCCTTGGACCGAGTAAATATGTTAGAGAAGGCGTATTCACGTGCGGATGAACTATCCGGTGGACAGCAACAACGTGTCTCGATCGCTCGTGTACTTGCACAGAAGGCAAAGTTAATCTTAGCGGATGAGCCAGTCGCATCTCTTGACCCGCTTACGACAGAGCAAGTGATGAACGATTTAAAGCACATTAATGAACAAGATGGAATTACCACGATTGTAAACCTTCACTATATCGATCTCGCACGTAAATATGCGACTCGTATCATCGGTTTGCGTGCTGGCGAGGTCGTATTTGACGGACCAGTCGAAGAAGCGACGGATGAGTGCTTCGCAGAGATTTACGGTCGTCAATTAGAAAAGATGAACTAAGAGGGGAGGGAATGTTCGATGGAGCAACAAATAGCGGCATTGAAAAAGCCAAGAAAAACGAAACACCTGCTCACGGTAGTTTTGTTATTAATCCTGTTTTATGCGAGTTCGTATAATACAAAGGCATATATAGAAGATCTGATTTCAGGCTTACCGAATATGCAGTCGATTTTAGTGAAGATGGCGAGTCCGGACTGGAGCTACTTTGAGCCTATTATCACCCCCGTACTAGATACGATTCGAATGGCATTTATCGGGACTTTGTTAGGTGCGATTTTATCGATTCCGGTAGCATTTCTAGCGGCAAACAATCTATTTGGTAAATGGGTTACAATCCCAGCTCGCTTTATCCTAAATATTATCCGTGCGATTCCAGAGCTGTTGATTGCTGCTTTATTCGTAGCCATCTTTGGAATGGGGATGATTCCGGGGATTCTGGCCATTGCCTTTTTCTCTATGGGGATTATTTCAAAATTACTATATGAATCCATTGAGACGATTGACCCAGGCCCTCTTGAAGCTATGACGGCAGTCGGATCTAAAAAGTTGGTTTGGATTCGCTTTGCCGTAATCCCGCAAGTTCTTGCTTCCTTTACATCCTATGTGCTCTACACTTTTGAGATTAATGTTCGTGCGGCGGCCATACTGGGTTACGTGGGCGCAGGTGGAATTGGGATTAACTATGAAAGAGTAATGGGTTTCTTAGAGTATCAAAAGCTATCCACTATTGTCTTTGCTATGTTTGTCGTGGTAGTGATCATCGATTGGATTAGTACGAAGTTAAGGGAGAGACTGGTATGAAGATAGTAGACGTTCAAAAGCCGAAAACGCCAGTAAAGCAGCGCCTTATTAGATGGGGATCTGTTTCCATCTTCGTGTTGATCTGTATCTGGGCGTTTGCTAGCATGCCGAATATAGAGATTAAAGATACTGCGGCAGAAACTTCAAGAGCGATTATAGATGGGATTCTTCATCCAGACTGGGCCTATGTGTATACAGGCGATGGAGAGGATCTAACCTTTTTGATGATTGAAACCTTAGCGATTGCTTTCTTAGGTACTTTTATCTCCATCGTTTTCTGTATTCCTTTTTCCATCTGGGCAGCGAAAAACATTGTTCGTTGGAAGATTTTTTCAGGTGCTGGGAAGGTTGTACTGAGCCTTGTTCGTACCATCCCAGAGTTAGTAATGGCGCTCTTATTTGTAAAAGTGGTTGGACCGGGTGCATTTTGTGGAGTACTCGCACTAGGACTACACTCTATTGGGATGTTAGGGAAACTAAACTCGGAAGAGATTGAGAAGATTGACATGGGACCTGTAGAAGCGATGTCGGCGGCGGGTTCTAATCGGATGAAATCATTCTGGTTTGCTGTGGTTCCGCAAGTTGTTCCGCAATTCCTTTCTCTCGCTCTCTACCGCTTTGAGATTAATGTTCGTTCGGCTACGATTCTCGGTATAGCAGGTGCTGGTGGAATCGGTGCTCCGATGATCTTTGCGATGCATGGCCGTGATTGGGATCGAGTGGGGATTATCTTACTTGGCATCATTATCATGGTAACGTTGATCGATTTTATTTCCGGACGTATTCGTAGAAAATTAGTGTAGTGAGTTAGAATGAATAAGAAAAGAAGCATTGTTCCCTTCTCCATGTAGGGAAACAGTGCTTCTTTTTGTGAATGTAATTTATAACATCGCACGCTTTAATTGCAAGATGTAGCGATAACGCACGATGAGGAAGAAGATTACTTGTGCGATGAAAAAGGCGGTGACTCCGAATAAAGAGGGGACAAACATATGCTTATATAGAAAGTGTTTGTTTAAGACAATGAGGCCGATTACCGTTTCTAATGCGGCCACGAACATAGGTAGGAAGAACAAGATCGCAATTTGAATCGTTGCTGATTTGTTCATCTCTTTAGCACTAACCCCGATCTTCGATAGACTGTTGTAGATACGCTGGTCCTGTTTTAATTCAGTATACAGCTTAAAGTAGATGAAGCTAGCAGAAGAGACTGCGAAGATGGCTGCGATGAAGACTAAGATAAATAAGGATACATTTGAGTCTGTCCTATCTCGTAGGTATGCGAGCCCACGGGCATCTAGGTAGCCCTCTTTGATATCCGTATTTCGTAGCTGTTTGGCTACTTGAATTTCAGATGAATTTTTTAATAGAAGATCAATGGGTTGGGAATTGTTTTTCTTGTAGTCCCATTCAGGGATATAGTATTGAACGAATGTAATTTGAGATTGATTATATGTTTTTAGTAATCGTTGGTAGGTTGCATCAGAGACGATCATATCAGCATGATCCGTTATGCCTACGATATTTAACTTAATATCATCTTTCTCTAGACTGAGCGTCTTTACGTTTTTGCGTTCTTCTAGATAATGTTTATTTATCATTACTTCATTAGACTTTAAGGATTTTATTTCCTCCCACTTCTCCCGCTTTGCCCATTGATTATATTCGGATAGGCTCATAATGGAACTTTCATTTAAATCCATTAGTTCACGAAATGGAATCTGATTTTGTGAGGTAATCACTTTATCAAACTTTAGATGTGCCTTCGTAAGCTCGTGATCGATTTTTTCGATGTCACTGTACCAACTACGCTCTTGATAAGGACGAGAGTCCCCCAGTGTTTTTTCTGGGCTATATTGGAGATAGCTAGGCATTTTGACAAACCGTTCGACTGATTCTTGACTACGAGCCACAAAAAAGCCTATGGATGAGCTAGCCATCGCCATCATAATGGTAATCATGAAAAACATGCGTGCATTATCTTTTACTTTATAGGCCATTTCAGAAATCCAGAGGAGATGGGTGTTACGCCAAAAAAAGGAACGATTTTTTTTCAGCTGGCGAATCGCTAATCCAGTAAATTGTGTATAGAAAAAATAGGTTCCGATGATTCCTAAAGCCAGAAACGATAACATCATGGATTCCGAAAAGTCCTTAGGTAGATAGATAACAAGCAGACCTCCGACCATGCAGACCAAGGAAAGGAGAGCCAGTAGCGTGGATATCTGTGGCTCTGTCTTCGGTTTGCTTGATCCGATTAATAATTCCTGAGCACGATTTGAACGAATCAACCATAAGGCAATGAGTGAAACGATGAAAAAGAGTGCTAAAAAGGCGATGATCGTGAGTCCAAATGCCTTTGCAGGGAAGTAGAGAGATAGTTCTTTTATATCTATGACTTTTGACCCTAATAAGATGAAAAGCTTCGCAAGCAGGATTCCGCTTGCAATTCCAGCTAAAATGGAGACGGAGCCGATGATCATATTTTCGAAGAAGATCAGATAATTTAACTGTTTCTTCTGCGCTCCTAAGATGGTTAAGATCCCAAATTCTTTGTTTCTCACTTTCAAAAAGGAGCTAATCGAATAGAGCACAAATAAGAAAGCGAAGATAAATACCACAAATTCTGCGGCTTGCAGTAGGATTTTCGCGTTTCTACCTAGACCATGTTTAGCTAAGTCAGGATGAAATAGAAACATCGCATAAGTAAAGAAAATCATAACCGCAAACGAACTACTTAAGAAGTAAGCCGAATAGGCTCTAGCATTTCGCTTTACGTTGTTAAATGCGAACTGACGAAAGTTCATTACTAGTTCCTCCTAAAAACGAAAGCATATCGATGATCTCTTGGAAGAATTGTTGTCTATTATCCCCACGATGGATTTCGTTATAAAGCTCACCATCTTTGATGAATACGACACGATGGCAGAAGCTTGCGGCTAAAGGATCATGCGTAACGAGCATCGTAGTGGTGCATTCTGTTTCGTTGATCATCTCTAGCATCTCCATAACGGTACGAGATGATTTAGAGTCAAGGGATCCTGTTGGTTCATCGGCTAGTAGGAGGGAAGGAGAATGAATCATCGCCCGGGCGATTGCGGCACGTTGTTTCTGACCACCAGAAATTTCGTAGGTACGTTTCTTTAAAATGTCTTCGATACCGAGTTTCTTGGCTACTGTTTTTAATTTTTGATCCATTTCCCGTAGGCCTTTTTTATCGAGTGTAAGGGGTAGTACGATATTTTCTGCGATGGTGAGGGTATCTAGTAAATTGAAATCTTGGAACACGAAACCGAGATGTCTTCGTCTAAAACGAGCCAGATCATTTGCTTTTAGCACATGAGGGCTTTTGCCGTTGATGTAGATCTCGCCAGAACTAGGAGTGTCAATCGTCGAAACCATGTTTAGTAATGTCGTTTTCCCACTTCCAGATGGACCCATAATTCCGACAAATTCACCTTGCTCGATAGTAAGATCGATGTCGACGAGCGCTTTCGTTGCTACTTTTCCGCTATAGATTTTGTTTAGTTGTTTTACTTGTAACATGTACATCTCTCCGTTTGTTTGTGATGGGATGATTCATACTTTATCGGAGAATGGGATTTGTTTCTAATGAATTAGCTTACTGAACCTTACTATTTTGTAAGATTTGCTTTATTTTAGTTCTAACAACATAAAGAAATGCAAAAAGATGTATATGTTTTTTATATACAGCATGTTAGAGTTACATTTGAACTTAGCCAACCTACTAAATCTTAGGAGATGATGTACAAATGAAATTCAAAGGCGTTTTAACAGGTGCTTTAGCATGCGGTATGTTATTGACCACAGGGCTTACAACAACCCCTACATATGCGGCAACAGGTGAGCCAAACAACTGCCCAAGAGTAACTTGCATATCTAAAGATAATACCGTTGTTTCTCATGTCGTGACTGAAAATTACACACTTACACCTGAGATTGGATTTGGAGCTTATGCTGAATTTGTAGCTACAGGGGATGCAGTCCGTATTCAAGCTACATCCAACTTTATTAAAGGTAAACCTGAATCTTTTCACCCTATTGCATGGAAGCTAATAGAGCGTATCGAAAATGGGGACAACACATATTGGGTAGATGTAGTTGCTAACATAAACATAGCAAACGGAGGCACCTATGATTACACATGGGCGGTAGTACCGGGTAAAACCTATAAATTAGCTGCTGTGAATACCACAGTTGTTGGAGATGAAGGTCATGTTGTGACAGGAACCATCAACATTGATCATGTGAAAAGTCAAGATCCAGAGCCAAGCAATCCTAAAAACAACTGACTACTACTTACATAAGGAGGGTAATGGCCCTCCTTTACCTTATTTTCTTACACACCCTCCACGACTTGCAAATATAACCGCACCGTTGTCCCCTTATCTACTTGAGACTCCAACTCTACTTGATGATCCAACCGCTTACAGATTTCCTTTACCAGATAAAGTCCCATACCTGTCGACTCGCGGTACTCCCTCCCGTGTTGCCCTGTGAAGAAAGGTTCAAACACACGACGGATGTCTTTCTTGGGAATTCCGATCCCGTGATCCGTTATCTCGAGTAAAACTCGATTTTCTTTCATATAAGCGGATACGACAACTTCTTCCCCAGAACCAGCCGAATAGCGAACAGCATTCGTAAGCAACTGGATCAAGATAAACTCCAGCCATTTTTCATCAGAGTACACTCGTATCTCTGGGGCAATTTGGACGACGGGGTACACTTGGTTGCGGATAAACAAGCGTTTGTGACTAGAGATCACTTCCCTCACAAGCGGTTGCAGTGAAATGGATTCAACATGGAGATCATGCTCAAATTCATCTAGACGAGAAGCATACAAAACCATCTCAAGTCCTTCTCGCAAGCGGTCTAATTCCTCGTGGATGCTGGAAAAGATAGGGGCGTCTTCCTCTTGAATGGTAAGCTCGATCACGGAGATGGGCGTTTTCATCTGGTGAACCCATTGGTTGATAAAGGTGATATGGTCACTTAATTTTTGTTTGTAATGGATATAGCCATCTTGGTAATGATGAAATTGGATGTTTAATAATTGATCTAGTTTCTCTGCCATCGGGGCATAGCCGACTGTTTGTACCGATTCATTTAACGTCTCGATTGGATTGGACAGGCGCTGATAGAAGGAGCGTAGACTGATAAAACGATAGATTAGGTATGTAAGTAGAATAGAGCTGTTCAAGATAATGGGATAGAGCAAGAGAGATAGCTTCCCCACATCTTCGAGCCAAAAGATAAAAAAGGTGAGCGATATTTGAATGATGGTCAGAATCCCGAGGGGGAGATGATCCCGTAGAAAGAGTCTCATCCCGCCTTCCCCCAGGTTACCTTTAACATATAGCCTGCTCCCCTTACAGTCTCGATCGCATCTGCAATACCGAGTTCTTGAAGTTTTTTACGAGTACGTGTCATGTATACATTTAGGGTATTGGCGTCGATAAATGTTTCTCCGTCCCACAGTTTCTCAAGCAGACGGTCCCTGCTTACGATCCGGGTGGGACGTTCCATTAACGTTTGAAGTAAAATCGTTTCTTTATGGCTTAATTCTATTTTTGTATCATGGAAGCTTAGTTCCAGTCTTTCTGGTTGGAGTACGAGCCCAGAGAGTTCGACGACTCGCTCTCCTTGTTTATGAGCATAGGTGCCATAGTTTCGTCTGAGATGGCTGCCGATTTTCGCCATCACTACCTCGAAGTGAAAGGGCTTGGTGATATAATCGTCGGCTCCATTTTCTAGTGCCATCACTTGCTCCATCTTCCCAGAGCGGGCTGATATAAAGAGAATCGGACATGTGGAGAGCGCTCGAATCTGACGACACCAGTAGTATCCATCGTATTTAGGTAAATTGACATCTAGCAGAACTAGATCGGGGTTCATTTCTTTAAACTGGGTTAGGACATGATCAAAGTCAGTGGTGATAACAGCTTCATAACCATACTTCTCGACATAGGACTGTAGCAATTCCGTGATCTTAATGTCGTCTTCTACGATCATAATTTTATACATCTATATCCCCCGTTTACTGGTACAGAATTGGATTGTCGCGAATCGTTCTAACTTCGTTTTGTAGTGAATCTAATATTTTATTATACTAAATACGCAAGAAATCGATCGTTTTGGTAAAATATAAATATGATTAATCGGAGGTGTCAAGGTATGGGCCAGGAAATGGACAAGGCATTAGAGGTATTACAGTTAACGAGTCGGACGTTTTTTATTCCAATTACTAGATTACCAGATGGTTTGAAGGAAGCAGTTACATCTGCTTATCTCGCTATGCGTGCGATTGATGAGATCGAAGACCATCCGGATTTAAACAAAGAGATTAAGATTCAATTACTGCGTGGTGTTAGTCTGATTCTACGTGAACCTTTTCATGCGGATGATATTAGACGCTTATTTGAGCCATGGAGTACTATTTTACCCGAAGTAACGCTTCTCCTGCCTGAGTGGCTTGAGCTATGCCCAGAGGCGTTACATATAGAAGTGTACCGTGCCACTGCTGTGATGGCAGATGGAATGGCGAAGTGGTGTGATCGTCACTGGGATATTCGTGATGTAGCCGATTTGAATGAGTATACTTTTTATGTAGCCGGATTAGTGGGTCTTCTCTTAAACGAGATATGGAAGTGGCATGATGGTACGCAGTGTGATACGAATCTGGCTGTTGCCTTTGGCCGCGGACTGCAAACGGTTAATATTATTCGTAACCGCGATGAGGATTTAGCGCGGGAAGTGGATTATTTGCCTGAGGGCTGGAAGATGGATGATTTATATGACTATGCGAGGAAGCAGTTAGAATTAGCTGACTACTATATCCAAAGCATCCAAACTCGCGAGATTTGGGAGTTTTGCCGGATTCCGTATGTGCTGGCTCTAGGTACGCTGCGGGCTATGGAGCTCGGAAATCAGAAGCTAACGAGAGAAGCAGTAGTGGAGTTAGTGGAAAGTGCGATTGTTTCTTCGAAGTAAGTCCTGTTTATTGGTTAAGCTTCCACATTAATAAAATGAATCTCCTTGATCTGGTTGAAACGAGATCAAGGAGATTTTTTTATATTGAAAGTGAAAGCCCATTTTTCGGGATAAGGGCTTTTTATATGGGCGAATGACGATAGACGAACTCACGAAACCGATGTCCCAAACATAATCTTCTACAAGCGAGAGTTTGTTTATCGATACGGCTTATAAAGGAGGAAGACGAAATTGGTTGTAGCGAATCCAAGAAGGGTCGAAACGTATGGGAAACTGCCACTCTATTTTATCCCAAATCAAGGTCAAGTGGACTCGCATGCGTTGTTTTATGGGGCCCATAAGGGCTTTCGTTATTCGTTTACTCCAGAAGGAGTATGCTTATCTTGGATAGAGACTGGAAAACGTGACTCGATCGAAGAAGAGCGACGTGGTTATGCACTTGCTCTTCGCTTTTTAGATGCTAATCACGAGGCTAAGTTATACGCCAGAGGATTAGAAGAAGGGAAAGTAAACTATTTTATTGGCAATGATCCAAGAGAGTGGATCACAGATTTACCTACGTACCGGGAAGTCGTGTACGAAAAGGTATGGGGCCAAATTGATGCTGTATTCCATGGGGATTCAGACCAATTTAAGTATGACTTCCTCGTTCATCCGGGCGGTGATGTATCGCAGGTTCAGTGGATATATGAAGGAGCAGATGATCTCACGACGGATGAGGAAGGGAATCTGCATATTCATACCTGCTATGGAACGATTATGGAGAAAAAGCCTTATAGTTATCAGGAGATAGAGGGCAAGAGAAGGGAAGTAGAGAGCCGTTTTATTCTTTCTACTAATGATGCAGGGCAGAAAGTCATAGGCCTTCACATAGAAAAATATAATCCGCGTGTTCGGCTCGTCATAGATCCTACGTTGGCGTATTCTACGTATCTAGGTGGAAGTGGAAACGATCAGGGACAGGGGATAGCCGTTGATGATGTAGGAAATGCATATGTAGTAGGTTTTACCGATTCTACGAATTACCCTATTACTCCGGGTGTTTTGCAATCTGCCAATGCAGGGGGGCAAGATCTCTTTATCACGAAACTAAATTCAAGTGGAAGTAGCCTGATCTACTCTACCTATTTGGGTGGAAGTGGAAATGATACGTTGGATAACAATTCGCATCCGATTGCCATCGATGCTGCGGGTAATGTATATGTGACAGGTACTACTGCATCCACAGACTTTCCCGTTACGGCAGGGGCTTTTCAACCGGCTTATGGAGGTGGGGCGAGTGATGCCTTTGTCGCCAAAATAAATGCACTGGGAAGCGGTCTTATTTACTCTACGTATCTAGGTGGAAGTGGTGCTGATGTCGGTACTTCGATTGATGTGGATTCTGGCAATGCGTATGTGACGGGTTATACAACATCGACGGACTTCCCCACAGCTGGAGCTTTTCAACCTGCAAATGCAGGAGGACAGGATGCATTTGTGACAAAATTAAATGCGAGTGGAAGTGGACTTGTTTACTCCACGTACCTAGGTGGAAGTGCGAGTGATATAGCAAATGAGATTGTGGTGGATGGAGCAGGAAATGCGTATATAACAGGTGGCACGAATTCACCTAATTTTCCTACTACAGCGGGGGTCTTCCAACCTACTCTTGGAGGAGACCAAGATGTGTTTGTGACCAAGCTGAATCCAAGTGGAAATAATCTGGTATTCTCTACGTACCTAGGGGTCGCGAATCATAATGAGATAGGAAATGGAATTGCGATTGATGGGGATCGAAATGTATATGTGACTGGATTGACTCGATCGCCCGATTTTCCAGTTACCCTAGGAGGCTTTCAGACAACGGTTCCCCCTGGTACGGTTTTATCTGCCTTTGTCTCCAAGTTCAATTCAAGTGGAAGTACTTTGATTTACTCTACCTTTCTAGGTACTTCTCCTACCATAGGGTATAGCGTAAAGGTGAATAGAGCAGGAAATGCGATTATATGTGGAAATACGGGTCAAAGTGACTTCCCGGTTACGCCTGATGCTTTTCAATCGACTCTCGCAGGAGGGAGAGATGGATTTGTCACAGCGTTTACTCCGAATGGAAGTAACCTCGTTTACTCCACGTATCTAGGTGGAAGCGGTGGTGATAATCTAAGTGATCTTGCTTTGGATGTAGCTGGAAATATCTATGTAGCAGGGAAAACGGCATCGACTAATTTCCCTGTCACGTCAGGAGTTGTTCAGCCCAATTATGCGGGTGGGGTGAATGACGCGGTTGTTGCCAAGTTTACAGTCGTATCCATTTTATCTATTACAAAAAGCGAAGAAGCACACCAGGTGGTCACGGGAGGTAGAATTACCTATACCATTACGGTAAAGAATAATGGTCCAGATCATAATTTAGCTGCTGTGCTAAGGGATTCGATTCCTGAACACACCACATTTATTCGCTTTAAACAAGATGATGGTCCCCCTGCGAAAATCTCCACACCGAGAGAAGGGAAAAGAGGGGTTGTAACCGCTATTTGGAATAATTTCCCTGTCGGGGAAACGGCTCGGTTTACGCTCGATGTTCGGATTGATGCCCGCACTCCTCATAATACGGTTGTTACCAATACAGCCACGATTTCCACACAGGGCTTAGAAGAGGGTGCCTCCGCCTCCACTACGGTGCATGCTACACCCGCTAATATCTCCATTCAGGAAAGCGTAACGAAACCGTTTCCGAGGCGGGCTAGGGTGGGGCAAATCATCTCAGGCACCTTTACGGTTACGAATGAGGGGCCTCTCGATGCACCGCATGTGAAGTTCCACATTCAGGTCCCGCCACATGTGCGAATACTCTCCACTCATGTGACCAAAGGGGCCTCGATCGAAACGGCTGATGTAAAAAGAGTGAATCTTGGAAACATCCCTGTCGGAGAATCTCGCTCTGTTCGGGTACGGCTGATTCCTCAGAGAGTAGGTCCGATGCGGGTTAAAACAGATGTCACGTCCCCACTCGATCCCTTTGTAGAGAAAGTATCTGTGTTGATTCGAGTATTTCCGTCCCTGAAATAATCAGGAAGAAGGCTGATCTCCTTTGAGAGGGATCAGCCTTTTTTCTGTTCTATAACCAATCATGCAGAATCTTGAGCGGCACGTGTATCTTTTTCACGAATATATCGGGTTAGCTCGACTGTCATAGGCCAATAGGAGAATGGAGTAATGAGATAGATTCCGGGGAAGTATGTCATGGCAGTATCAAGCAGGTCTTTCGCTATTTCTACCCCAACTTGCCTAGCTACAGTAGGATCTTTGATCGATTCAAAACGGCGGATCACATCATCTGCGATTTTAATGCCCGGGACTTCGTTGTGTAGGAAGAGGGCATTTCGATATCCAGTGAGCGGCATGATGCCCACGAAGATCGGAATCTCTAGATGACGAGTCGCTTCATACAGTTTGATGATGCCTTGTTTATCATAGATGGGCTGAGTCATGGCATAGTCGGCGCCTGCTTGAATTTTCTTTTCTAGACGGGTGACAGCCGATTCAATTTGCCGCACGTGAGGATTAAAGGCGCTTCCGACAATGAACTGGGCTTGTTGTTTGAGTGGACGACCTGTGAAGGCAAGGCCTTGATTCATCTGTTTAATCATGCTGATGAGTTCGAAAGAGGTAACATCGTAGACGGAGCTAGCTCCCGGGAGATCCCCGATTCGAGTAGGGTCTCCTGTGATGACGAGTATTTGATCGATTCCTAAGGCATGTAAGCCCATCAGATGGGATTGTTGACCGAGTAGGTTTCGATCTCGGCAGGATACATGGATGAGTGGTTCAATTCCTAGTTGAGATTTGAGGAGTGCGCCTAAGGCTAGATTGCTCATGCGTGCGGAGGCAAGGGAGTTATCAGCGAGTGTGACGGCATCGACACCGGATTTATAAAGCTCTTGGGAACCAAGTAAGAAACTTTGGACGTCTAAGTCTTTGGGAGGGTCAAATTCACAGATGATGGTTCTTTCTCGGGCAACCTTTTCTAAAACCGTTGACTCGGTCCGCTTGGGCGGCTGCGAAAGGACTTCACAAGCTTCCGGTACTACGGGTGGATTGATTCGAGTGACCGGGGTTTGATTTTGTGCGATTTGAGCAATTTCACGAATGTGTTCAGGTGTCGTTCCACAGCAACCACCAATCATGGAAACCCCTTGATTAATCAGGAGTTGAGCGGTTTCACCGAAATAGGATGGAGCCGATTTATAACGAAGTTCACCGTCACTTTCACCAAGTCGCCCGGCATTAGGGAAGGCGCTGATGAGGAGATCTGGCGGGATGATGGTTTTTTCTAGAGCACGGATGATTTCAAGTGGACCCATCCGACAATTTAATCCAACACCCGAAACGCCATGCTTTTGTAATTGGGCAAAAGCATCCGTAAGGGAATGCCCATCCCGAGTCCGAGAGACTTCCAGAAGCGAGAGCTGTGCGACGATAGGGGTATCTGTTAGCGGACGAATCGCGTTAATGGCGACCAGTAGCTCTTGTAGGTCCATAAACGTTTCCAGTAAGATGATATCCACCCCTGCATGGAGTAAGGCTGTCGCTTGTTCCTCGTATAGATCGTGATATTCATCCGAGTCATATTGGGTCACGCGTCCTGCGACGATGGAGCCAATGGATCCTGCGATATACGTATCGGACTGGATGGATTCGCGTGCGATTTTAATCGCCTCTCGATTGATTCGTGTCACTTTATGCCCGTATCCGTAGCGCTCAAGGCGTTCGCGATTTGCGCCGTACGTGTTGGTTGTGATGAGCTTAGAACCAGCTTGTTCATAGGCTTGGTGGACATCGGCGATCATTTTAGGGTGTGTGAGGTTGTAGAGCTCATAGCAGGTTCCAACAGGTGCTCCTTCTTGGTAGAGGTACGTAGCCATAGCTCCGTCCCCTACTACAAGATGGTTTTTCAGATATTCGATGATTCCCATTCTGTTCATCTCATTTCCTCCTGTCTAGATTGCATTAAAGTAACGAGCTTGTGGATGGGAGAAGACGATGGCTGTGACGGATGCTTCTGGTTCCATCATGAATCCATCCGTTAACTGTAGGCCAAGTTCCTCCGGTTTCAGTAACGTAAATAATTTTTGTTGATCTTCTAAATCAGGACACGCAGGATAGCCAAACGAAACACGAATTCCGCGATAACGTGCTCCAAAACGTTGTTTCATCGTAAAATCAACTGGATCTGGGAAACCCCATCTGGCGCGAATCATCTCATGGATTCGTTCGGCACATGCTTCCGCGATTTCCAAAGCGGTCGCTTGCAAAAGATGAGAGCGCAGGTATTCGCCTTGCTCTTTCCATTCCTGAGCGAGCTGTCTTACACCTAAGCCGGCCGTAACGGCAAAAGCGGCCATAGAGTCCATTTCCCCAGTCGAGACATCGCGGACGAAATCGGATAGGCAGAGATATGGATCTTTGGTTTGTCTAGGGAAGAGGAAACGCTCTCGAACCGGAGAATCGAGTTGGTTGTTTTCATAGAGGAAAACTTGGTTCTCGGTGCTTTGGACAGGGAAAAATTGATACACCCCTTTTGGCTGAAGCCAGTTGTTCTTCACGATGTCCGTCCATAACTCTTCCCAGATGGTTTTCAATTCCACCGCTTTTTCGTTGCCTTCTGCGAGTAGCTTCTCTACATTTCCTTTTAGACCTAGATGATGTCCAAATAGCATTTGTTCATTTAGATAGAGTCGTAATTCGGAAAGCGGAAGCTCGCGATAGATATGGCGATCCCAATCAGGAGGGGAAAACAATTCCGGACGTGGCTCTACTGTACTTCTTATAGGTGTAGACACAATGGGAGCAGCAGTAGGCTTTTGCTCTGTCTTTTGTTCGCTTCCTTGCTTCAGTCTCTGTTGCTCTAGCTGATCTCGCCCAGTGGGATTCACGAGCTGGTTACAGAGATCCAATCCGTTCATCGCATCTTTCGAATAAAGAACCAATCCTTGATACTGAGGAGCAATCCGCGTTTCGGTAAATTTGCGAGTGAGAGCCGCTCCGCCTACCAGAATCGGGATATCGATCCCTGCATCTTGGAGATCCTGCGCCGTTGTCACCATCTGTTGAGCTGATTTTACAAGTAGGCCAGACAGTCCAATCGCATCTGGTTTTTCACGACGGGCCGCTTCGATGATTTGATCGGGTGGGACTTTGATTCCTAAGTTAATGATTTCAAAGCCATTATTGGCTAGGATGATCTCCACGAGGTTTTTTCCGATATCATGAACATCCCCTTTGACCGTAGCGAGGATGATTTTACCTTTCCTCACAGAATCCGTTCGATCCATAAAAGGCTCTAGAAAAGCGACCGATGCCTTCATTACTTCTGCGCTTTGCAACACTTCTGCAACGATTAATTGATTGTCATTAAACAATCTCCCCACTTCATCCATTCCAGCCATGAGGGGACCGTTAATAATTTCTAAAGGCTCCCACTGAGCTAAAGCGAGCTCCAGATCGGGTAGAAGTCCGTCTTTGCTGCCTTCGATGACGTATCGAGCTAGCCGTTCTTCTAAAGGCAACTGTTCCATATCCGGTTTTTTGTCTGTCACCACTTTCACCCGATAAAAGGCGGTAAACTCGGCCAATACGGCTTCGTAATTATCATGATTCGTGCGGAGGAGAAGCTCTTCTGCTAGTTTTTTCTCGTTATCAGGGATCGAGGCATATCGCTCTAACTTTTCCGTGTTGACAATGGCGTAGTCTAAGCCAGCTTTGGTACATTCGTATAAAAAGACAGCATTTAGCACTTCACGTCCTGCAGGAGGAAGACCAAAGGAAACGTTGGAGACTCCTAAGATCGTGGAGCATTCAGGGAGCTCCTTCTTAATCAAACGAATGCCTTCGATCGTCTCAAGTGCAGAGCCGATATACTGTTCATCTCCCGTTCCCACAGGGAAGACAAGCGGATCAAAAATAATGTCCTGACCTGATATTCCTTCTTGGTCTACTAAAATTTGATAGGAACGCTTTGCTACTTCCAATTTCCGTTCTCTCGTAACACCCATTCCCTGTTCATCAATCGTTCCGACGACCACAGCCGCTCCAAAGTTTTTGATCAACGGGATTGTTTCCCGGAAACGGGTTTCGCCGTCTTCTAAGTTGATCGAATTTAAAATGGACTTTCCTTGGATAAACGTAAGTGCCCGGCTCATGACTTCTAGACTGGTCGAGTCAACCATGAGTGGCGTTTTCACTTTCTTGGTTACAAAGGGTAAAAATTGTTCCATATCGGATACTTCGTCGCGATCGGGGTCAGCCAGGCAGATATCGATGACGTGGGCACCTGCTTTTACTTGCCGGCGTGCAATGTCCGATGCCTCATCAAATTTCTCTTCAGTAATTAACCGCTTAAACTTTCGAGAGCCGATTGAGTTGGTTCTTTCGCCGACTAGTAAAGGGCGGTTATCCGCTTCGATAAACACAGGATCGATGCCAGAGATAGCAGGACCGTGCGGGGGAGAGAGGACTCTCGGCTTCTTGCCTTTCATCTTCTCAGCGATCTCTCTGATGTGATCAGGTGTCGTTCCACAGCACCCCCCGACAATATTCAACCAACCCGCATCCGCGAAATCTTCTAACTTCTGGGCGAGGGAGAGAGGTGTTTCGAGATATCGTCCTTCTTCGTCCGGAAGTCCTGCATTCGGATAACAGCTTACGGAACTGGTCGTTAAAGCAGATAATGTGCGCAGATGATCTTTCATAAACTCCGGTCCCGTCGCACAGTTTAATCCAATTGAAAGAGGCTTCAGATGCTCGAGCGAAAGGGTAAACGCTTCGATGTTTTGCCCTGCCAGTGTCGTACCCATTGGTTCAATGGTGCCTGAAATCATGATCGGGATCTCTTTTCCTAACTCCGCAAAGGCACGGCGCACTCCGATTCCGGCCGCTTTAACATTACAAGTATCTTGTGAGGTCTCGATCAAAAGGGTGTCGACTCCTGCTTCGATCAACACTTTTGCTTGTTCATAATAGGAGTCAGCCAGCTCTTCAAAGGTAATGCCTCCTGTAACCGACAATGTTTTCGTAGTCGGACCAATCGCCCCCGCTACATAGCGCGGCCAATCTGGAGTTGACCATTTATCTCGTGCCTCTACAGCGACTCGCACCGCTTCCCGATTGATCTCGACTGTCTTATCTTGTAAATCATATTCAGCTAAAACGACTGAGGTAGCCCCAAATGTATTAGTCTCTACGATGTCTGCGCCCGCTTCAAAATAGGAATCATGTACCCAATGAATCAGGTCGGGTCGAGTCAGATTTAACATTTCATTACACCCGTCATAACTCTCTCCCCCAAAATCAGCTGCGGTCAAATTAGCCTGTTGCAGTACCGTGCCCATGGCACCATCTAAAATCAAGATTTTATGCTGTAACTGTTCGGATAAAGTAGGTCGTTCATTTTTCACCATCGTTAGCTCCTCTCTAGAATCGATCGCATTATAAAACGCCTCTCATCTCTGATCGATGAAAGGCGTTGAGTTGGCAACATCCTCGGATCTCATCTCTCAGAGAATTTCTCTGCAGGAATTAGCACCTCATCAAAGCTTACTTCTCTGATCGAGTTGTCGATAATCGGATTTGTCGACAAGTTAGATCAAAGAATAAGCATTCAATTGGTTGCCGGGCATCATCGGGCCAGTCCCTCCGCCGCTCTGGATAAGAAATATTCGGTTTTTAATTTTAAGAAAACTTCGCCTTTTTAGTATATGTAGTTTTGAAATAGATGTCAACATATTAGGCATAGATAGTAGTGCACTTTCTTAATGAAAGGTTTACAATGGATTTAAGATGTTTCTATATCAAAAATATTCGAGTGGGGGTTGTTTTATTCATGACACAAAAATATGAAATGAATTGGGATTTGGATGTGTTCTTTGAAGGTGGCAGTTCTTCGTCTGCATTTGCGGAACTATTGGAACAATTAAAAAGTGAAATTCCAGCGCTAAAAAAAGAGTTGGAATTGATGAAAGAAGATGCAGGTGTAGAGATCTGGCACGATCTGTTAGTCCGTTATCAAAAGCTGATGAGCTTAACCCTTCAATCCTATTCGTTTGTCGATTGTTTAACCTCTGCTAATGTAAAAGATGATAAAGCGAAAAACTTGGGAGGTCACGTTCAAGCGATTCACGCTGATCTATTGGCTGCTTCCACTGTTTTAGAAGCAGGCCTAGCCAAGCTATCTGATGAAAGCTTTAACGCTTTGATCAGTGATGCGAAAATAGAGAGGATCGCCTTTAACTTAGCAGAAAAGCGCAAAGCTTCTCTAGATAAATTAGCTCCCGCGGCGGAAGAATTAGTGGGCGACTTAAGCGTAAGTGGCTATCATGCATGGAGCGATGTTTATAGCTCAGTAGTAGGTCGTATGGAGATTCCATTTGAAGAAGATGGAGAGGAGAAGAAGCTATCTGTCGGACAGATGTTTACACGCTTCCAGAGTCCAGATCGTGAAGTTCGTAAAGACGTTTTCGCGAGATGGCAAGCAGCATGGGAAAATGAAGCAGAATTGATCGCTCTCGCTTTAAATAACCTAGCTGGATATCGTCTTGCGTTATACAAACACCGTAAATGGGATAGTGTTCTAAAAGAACCTCTCGAGATGAACCGTATGTCAGAAGAAACCCTTACTACCATGTGGGAAACCATTAGCCAAAACAAGCATCGTTTGACCCCGTTTTTTGAGCGGAAGGCAAAGATGATTGGTGTAGAAAAGTTAAGTTGGTACGATGTAGACGCACCTCTACCAGCTGGAAGTAGCAAAGTAAGCTTTGATGAAGCGGCTACTTTTATTACTGAGCAGTTCGAGCAGTTTAACCCTCAGATGGCTGAGTTTGCCAAGATGAACTTTGAAGATCGCTGGATCGAGGCAGAAGATCGTCCAGGCAAACGTCCAGGTGGCTTCATGACCGATTTCCCAGTAAATAATAAAGGTGAATCTCGTATTTTTATGACATTTGCCGGGACACCTGGATGTGTGTCCACATTAGCCCATGAATTAGGCCATGGATATCATACATATGTAATAAGAGACTTACCAATGCTAGCCCAACGATACGCGATGAATGTAGCGGAGACGGCTTCTACCTTTGCTGAAATGATCGTCATCGATGCAGCGATCACAAAAGCGACTGATAAAGAGGAAAAAGTAGCTCTCTTAGCTGAGAAAATTCAATCAGCTATCGCTTTCTGTATGAATATCCATGCACGCTTCTTGTTTGAAACGAAGTTCTACGCAGCTCGTAAAAATGGCCCAGTAAGCAAAGATTCCCTAAACGAGCTAATGGAGCAGGCACAGAAAGATGCTTTTATCAATCTATTAGATGAGTACCTCCCAACTTTCTGGGCTTCTAAGCTACATTTCTACGGAACCGATGTACCTTTCTACAACTTCCCATATACATTTGGGTACCTATTCTCTACCGGAATCTATGCCCGTGCATTAGCAGAAGGCCCGTCATTTGCTGATAAATACGATGCCCTCTTGAAAGATACCGCTAGCATGAGCGTAGAAGAACTAGCCTCGCGCCATCTCGGGGTTGACCTCACGAAGCCTGACTTCTGGCAAGATGCGCTTGATTTAGTAGCCGCGGATGTGGAAGAGTTCTTAGCATTGACGAATGAGTAAGAGGAAATAGTTAACAGATAAGCTCGCTCTTTTTTCTAGTACTGTCAGAGAGTATGATAGTGATAGAAAAGGGGCGAGTTTGTTGATTAAGCGCTTATTGGGTATTGGGAGCCGGAGAGTCTGTTCGGTTACTGCTCAATACCGATCCTGCGAAGAAGTAGGGGTGTCCGCTTCGCCATCCTCGTTAGGGTAGGTGCAAAACTCGCAAAGAACGCTCAAACATGTTGCACCAAAAGCGCCCTACACTACGGATTGCTACGCTAAGTAGGATCGCTAACATCGCCGTAATCGAACAGACTCTCCCTCCTCCATCCGAATAATCGCTTAATCAAGAGTTGGTAGTGAGAAGGCCTTTTGATTAAATAGTAAATGAGGGTGGAATAGGGGCATATGTGTCTACTCTCAGCGATGTTAGTGAAACCTACCTAGCGCAGTCATTTGGAGCTAGGGCGTTTTGTGGCAAATGTTTGAGCGTACTTTGCGAGTTTTTGCCACTTGCCCGAAGCGGAGAATGATGGAGCGGGCTTGCTTTTTCACATCTTCGCAGGTTCACTATTTGAGCTGTGAGTAGATACATTGCCCCGAGCCAGCTACAATAGCTACTAATCAACAAGCCCGACGAACGAAAGGAAGTCTACCATTGAGTCAAGCAGATCAAATCTACAATCAACTCGTTCTAGATATCCTCACTAACGGCCTATGGGATACGGATCAAGACGTGCGGACCAAGTGGGATGATGGAGAATCCGCCTACAGCAAAAGTGTGATGAACCGGAGTCTACTCTTTGGGAATCAGGAAGTCCCGATTCTCACGACGAAAAAAGTAGCATGGAAAACGGCTATCCGTGAACTACTCTGGATTTGGAAGGATAAAGACAATAACGTCGAAAATCTCGAAAAACAAAGGGTAGGGATCTGGTCGAAGTGGAAGCGGGAAGATGGAACGATTGGAAAAGCGTATGGCTATCAATTAGGGAAAAAATGTCGTGAGGTAAACGGTACCCTCGTTGACCAAGTAGATTACTTGTTACATACCCTGCGCCATAACCCAAGTTCTCGGCGGATTATGACCACGTTATGGGATGTCCAAGACCTAGATGATATGGCCCTGCAACCGTGCGTGTGGTCTACGCATTGGATGGTAAAAGGCGGTAAGTTGCATCTCTCTGTTAAGATTCGAAGCAATGATATTTTAGTAGGAGGACCATTTAACTATTTTCAATACTATGTCCTCCAACGGATGGTGGCTCAAGTGACCGGAATCGAGATCGGAAATACCCATTTCCACATCGATGATGCTCATTTGTACGACCGCCATATCGAATCAGCTAAGGAACAGCTTTCCCTTCCGGAGTACCCGGCCCCTACTTTATGGCTAAACCCAGAAATCAAGAATTTCTATGACTTTACCATCAATGATTTCCAATTAATCGATTACCAACATGGCCCAACCATGAAGTTGGAGGTAGCTGAATAATGTTTTATCTAATCGCTGCTAGAAGCTTAAATGGAGTCATTGGAAATAATGGAGAAATGCCTTGGGGACGAACGATGCCGATTGATCTTCGCAATGTCAAAGAATTAACCACAGGCCATCCCGTTCTCATGGGAAGAAAAACATACGACTCAATCGGACGAGCCCTGCCTAATCGGCGGAATATCATCCTATCAAGAGAGACAGACCTTGTTATCAAGGGCTGTGAAGTGATGACATTTGAAGAGGTTCTAAATACGTCGTTTGATAAGCCCGCATTTGTGTTCGGCGGGGAGCAAATCTATCGATTATTTGCTCCGTATATTTCAAGAGCTTATATTACGGTGATTGAGCATGAGTTTGAAGGGGATACCTACTTACCCGATTTGCCTGGGGAATGGAGAGAGATTGCTAGAAACCATCATGCGAAAGATGATAAAAATGCATACGATTGTACTTTCTATATCTATGAAAAGGGTAAATAGAAAGCCGAGAGAGTCTTATCCAGATGAGGATAGGGCTCTTTTGGTTCTCATAAACATTCCCCTATTTCATATTCGAAAAGAAACCTTACAAAATTGTAAGACAGTGTAAGCTAAAACATTAGATTCAATTTATCCCATTTGCTAAAGTAATCCATTATATAGTCACTAAGAGGGGTCGTTAGCAAATGGATATGTTAAAAGTAGATGGTCTAACCAAAGTTTATAATGGAAAAGTGACCTACGAAGCTTTGTCTAATATTAATCTTACCGTGGAAAAGGGCGAGTTTGTTGGGGTTATGGGGCCGTCGGGAAGTGGGAAGACGACTCTGCTTAATATGGTCTCCACGATCGATGCTCCGACATCAGGAGAGGTTTATATTAATGGAAAACAACCCTTTCGTTTAAATAAAAATGATCTAGCTGTGTTTCGTCGTCGGGAGTTAGGTTTTGTCTTCCAAGACTTTAATTTGCTCGATACGCTAACGATCGGTGAAAATATTGTTCTACCGCTTACCTTAGATACCAGAGGCATGCGGGAAATGAAGCGGAAATTAGAAGTGGTAGCGGAGAAGCTTGGCATTACGGATATCTTACAGAAGAGAACGTATGAGATATCTGGAGGGCAACGCCAACGCGCAGCTATCGCTCGTGCTATTATCCATTCACCTTCGTTATTACTTGCTGATGAACCAACCGGAAACTTAGACTCGAAGTCAGCACGTGCTGTGATGGAAATGATGGCGGAAATCAATCAAACGGATCAAACGACTACGATGCTCGTTACCCATGATGCACTAGCTGCGAGCTACTGTCACCGCGTCGTTTTTATTAAAGATGGGGAGCTAGTGAATCAGATTGTTCGGGGAAAGAATCGGCAAGCGTTTTTCCAAGAGATTATTGATATGTTGTCATCGCTAGGGGGAATTGCCCATGAACTTTCGTCAGTTCGCGTTTCGTAATGTCAAACGAAATGCACGTGCTTACTCTGCTTATTTCTTAAGCAGTACCTTCGCCGTAACGATTTTCTTTGTTTACGCTATGTTTATTTTTCATCCTGATATGACAAGCGGAGTAGGAAAAACAACAGCACTTGCCATGGAAGCAGCTGAATATATCATCTTCTTCCTTGCTTTTCTCTTTGTCCTTTATTCGATTAGTTCTTTTTTAAAAGCACGGAAAAAAGAGTTTGGCATCTTAACGATGCATGGTGCGAAAGCGAGTCAAATTAATAAGCTGATCATCTGGGAGAATATGATCATCGGCACGGCATCTCTTTTAGCGGGAATAGGGAGTGGCAGTCTACTTGCCAAAGGATTTTTTCTTCTATCTGCCAAAATGCTAGAGATGAAGAGACTTCCGCTCTATCTACCATGGAAGGCAATCGGTCTTACGAGTGTCGCTTTCCTCGGACTATTTATCGTCATTTCTTTTTTGTCTTTACTCATGGTGCGGAAAAAAAGAGTGCTAGAGTTATTACTCGGCACGAATCAACCTAAGTCTGAGCCAACTACCTCGATTTTCTTATCGCTTTTATCGGTTTTCTGCCTCGCAGGTGTGATCTATTTTATGAAACAAGAAATGGATCGATTAAAGTTAATCATCATTCTCCTTTTGGGAGTGATTGGGACCTATTTCTTATTTTCACAGCTAAGTGTACTAGTCATTCGCTTGCTTAAGAAAAATCGTCTTTTCTTCTGGCGAAAAACAAACCTCATTTGGTTATCTGAAATGGCTTATAAAATGAAAGATAATGCCCGCATGTTCTTTATGGTTACGATCTTAACCACATTTGCGTGTACTTTTGCTGGAGTCGTGCTTGCTTATGAACAACAAAATGCAGAGAGCTTTACGAACAATCCATTTGCATTTAAGTATTACGCAAATGGTGGTCCAGAGGATAAATGGAAGGCAGAGGTCGCCAAGATTGACAAAGAACTGAATCAAGTGGGTTTAAAGTTTGAAAAAATCATGATTAGCAATGTAAGTGTAGGGTTTAAAGATTCATATCACACCGTCTTGAAGGAATCTGACTACAATCAATTGATGCGTGTGGACAAATCAGAAAAAATAAGGAGTTTAAAAAACGACGAAGCCGTTATAGTCACTTCTCCTGAAAAAGATATGGAAGTGATGAGCAAAAAACTGAAACAACTGAAGCAACTTTCATTAAAAGAAGGAAATCTCCAGCTTTCTGTAGTGGAACAAAAGGAGAGTAGACTTGTCTTTCCGACAGGAGTACTTGTGGTTTCGGATGCTACTTATCAAACATTAAAAAAGGTCGCTCTAAAAGCAAATCCCGAAGATCATGAAGGGCTTGAAGTGAATTATTTCGTTCCAGATTGGCCTCGTGAACGTCTTCCAAATGCTAGTTCAGCTGAAGTGAAAATGGGCTTGAAATTCAAAGAAGAAATGGAAAGCAAGAGAGAGTCTGGGGAATGGACGGGAGCTTTACTTGCCAGAGCGCCAGAGTATTTCTTATCCAAGCAAGCTACGCAAATGTACATGTTTATCGGGATTTTTATTGCCGCTGTCTTCGCTGTTTCCATTGCAAGCTTTTTACACTTTAAGTTTTATACGGATTTAAATCAAGATCAGCGTATTTATCACGGATTATCAAAAATCGGGTTAAGCCCTAAAGAAATGATAAGAGCATCCACGATCCAGATTGCGAGTCTATTCTTTATCCCTATCGTGGTGGCTGGACTACAGTCCGTAGTTGGCTTGTCCACGTTAAATCATATATTACAGTTTACAACGCTATATACACCTGTGCTTACGGCTATCGGCTTTTTCTTTGCGCTACAATTTATCTTCTTTTTAATCGTTAGAATGCTTTATTTACGCCAGCTGAAACGAGTCATGGTGTAAATCTAAATTTATGAATCAAGGAGCCGGACCATGAAAAAAGTAACCATAATCGGTAGCATATCGTTTGTTGTCATCGTTTTATGTGGCTATTTCTTCTTTAAAGCACCCCTTCAACATGTGTTTGGGATTGAAAATGCCGCTGTTGTGATAGGGGATCAGACACAAGTAGAGGCAGATATAAAGCAGTTCAAGTCTGATTTAGTCTCAAGTGAAACGTTCAAAGTAAAAATAGCAACAGTGAATGAGAAGAAAGTATTGGTCATGGATAAGGCGAGTGCCGACAAATTACTCAAACGAGGTGCGTGGGAGAAGGTAGAAGCAGATAATGTTACGACAAACCCGATTGCTTCCCTGCCTGCCGTTTCCAGTGAAACAGGCAGCCTCTTTGCCAAAACAAAGGTAGATAATCTTCAGCTTAAAAGTAGCTCGAAAGGGAATGTCTCCTATCAAGGAAATGTGATTATCGGTGGGAGTCGGCAATTTGCCGATATGTTCGCTATCGTTGATCCGTCCGTGTGGGTAAGCGTCGAAGGAGACGAAAAAACCATGGGGATTTTTCACTTTAGTGAGCTGGAATGGCCGAAGAGAAGTGAAGTTGCGAACATTACATCCGCTTCTACTTTCTCTACAAAATAGAGATCCGGGATTAGCTAAAGTCCCTGATAACACACAAAAGAGTCCTACCCTTCATGGGGACAGGACTCTTTTGTGCTGAATCTCCATTCTTTCGATTGTTTACAACTCTGAAATAAGTCGTTTGTTACTTGGAAATAACCTCCCCCTATACTGATCCTTGTCACCAAGAGAAATCACACCATCCTATGAGTTTTGGTTGATTTACTATATTTAGGGGGAACAAAAAATGAAGAAGCCTGTCTTTATTTTAGCGAGTGCGGTCTTATCTATCGCATTACTAAGTGTGTGTAATCCACAAGTTGATGCAAAAAACCTTCCGAATCAGGGTCAGCAAGTAGCGATTCAAGAGACTACACAACCGGTTACCGACAAAGCAACGCCAGCAGTACTTTCTTCAAAAGAAGAATTAAAGCAAGGATCAAAGCCCTATACTCAAACAGGTTTAGCCACAAGCATACTCAAATCAGCTAAAAAGGGAACCCTCCCTTATTTACCAAAAGATCTAGGGATTGGAACAAGCAATGAATTAATCTTTCAATTATGGGGAAAAGACGATGATGGTTCTTCCGGTCCATATCTAATATATGGAAAATATCACACAGAAATTGAGTTAGATTCCACTGATAAAGTAGTGCAGATTACGTCTTACCGTCCTGATTACAAGAAGTTAAAAATCGATCAGGTGATGAAAGAAATTGGAAAACCGACTAAAATCCAAGACACTTCGAAAGATGCTCCAAATACAGCTGAAGCCACCTATACCATCAAAGATCAGTTTGGAGATGAAAATCATCTCATTTTCTTGCACAATACGAAAAGCAAACAAGTGATTTATGTAAGATTATACGTTGAATCCAAAGCAGATCAAATCAAGAAATAAAGAAGAAAAACGTAGTATGCCTGCCACCTATCCAATACAGGTGGCAGGTGATTTTATTTTGTCTGGTCAGATAGCCAAGCGATCGACGATTTGGCTTCGTGTGTAAAAAGTATGATCAAAACAAAAAATAGACTATGCTGTAGAAAGAATATATGAGAATATCGAGAGATTGTAACTTAATATGAGGTCTTATCAATAAAGAGGGATTAGAATATGCAGGCAAAAATATTGGTAGCAGATGATGAAAAGAACATTACAAAAGCAATTGCGTATGCTCTTGAACGAGAGGGATATACGGTGGAGACTGCCTTTGATGGAGAAGAGGCATTACAAAAAATCTCCTTGTTCCATCCTCAACTAGTTATTTTAGATGTGATGATGCCGAAAAAGAATGGCTTCGATGTTTGTAAAGAACTACAGGGTTATAACGATTTAGGAATTATTTTGTTAACCGCAAAGAATGATCTGGTTGATAAAATATTGGGGTTGGAGCTAGGAGCAGATGACTATGTCACTAAACCTTTTCATATCAAGGAGTTATTATCACGAGTTAGGGTCATCTTAAGAAGACTAGATAAAAGTAGATCACTTATGAAAGACGAGGAAGAAATACAGGTCCATGATCTAAGGATTCATACCAAGCAGAGAAAGGCTATTCTTTGTGGAAAGCCGTTAGATCTGACTTTAAAAGAGTTTGATTTGTTATTATTGCTATTTTCTAACTTAGAACGAGTATATACGAGAGAACAATTATTGAATGTAGTATGGGCGATGGATTATGCGGGAGGAACTCGAACGGTGGATATTCATATTCAACGATTGCGAAAAAAACTGGGTGACCCTTACCAAAAGCTTATCCACACAGTATACAAAGTCGGATATAAGGCTTCTGGAGATCTAACATGAGAGTAAGTATCAAGATTAAGCTTAGTCTATTTCTTGCTATGCTTTTACTACTAACGGTAAGTGTATTAAGTATATTGATTCTGCATGGGATGCGAACCGATCAACAAAAGCAGTATGAACAAGAATTACGTCGGCAGGGTAAAGCTGCTAATCTATATATACGACAAGCTACTTTTACAGATCCTCGAGAGTCTAAACAGTATCTTACTGAGAGAGGAAAGGAACTAGCAAGACAACTAGGATTAACAAGTGGAATGCATGTGATTTTATACGATCAAAATGGAAAAGAGATAGGTAATTCCCTACCCACTGCTAGTAAAATCAATCTAACAAACATTCTACCTTACGCGTTAAAGGGGCAAACGGTTTATCAAATAGATGGAGATACTCTTTCTTTTTTTACGCCTCTACATGATATAAAGGAACAAATCGGTGTCATTCAGTTTCATTATTCATTAAAAGAGAGTTTGGATTATTACAACAGAACCGAATCCCTTTTCTATCGTATAGGAGGCGGTGTTCTGATCTTTAGCTTTCTAGTAGGTTATGTTTATTTTAATCGTCTAGCTGTTGGGATCTTGAAGCTGGAAAAAACAACAGAACAAATTAAGATCGGTCAGTACATCTCGAAACCACCGCTTCAAAGGAAAGATGAATTAGGAACACTAAGTCAAGGGATTTATTATATGAGTAGCGAAATTGAAAAAAATATCTCTACCATGGAGGAAGAGCAAGAAAAACTGGAGTTAGCTGTAAACAAATTAAGAGGGTTGGATGAGCAACAAAAGCAGTTCATCGGTAATGTTACACATGAATTTAAAACACCTCTTACCGTGATCATGGCTTATTTAGAATTAATTGAAATGTATTCAGATGATCCGGAGTTATGGGAAGACGCTAAAGAGAACATTCAAAAAGAGACAAATCGTTTAGTTAAGATGGTAGAAAAAATCCTTCACCTAGCTACCATAGAAAAATATGATTTTGAATCACAAATGGAGCAGGTAGAGGTAAAAAAAATCCTCGAAGAGTTATGTGAACGAATTCGTATCAAAGCACAAAAGTATGGATTACGTTTGGACACAGACCTAGAGTCAGCCGTTATCTGGGCAGATCAAGAAAATCTCACTCATATTTTTATTAACTTATTAGATAATGCCATTAAATATAATGAGCCTCATGGGAAAATTGTTGTGAAAAGCTATGTAGATCATCAGAGGGTATGGATACAGGTAAGCGATACTGGAATCGGTATTCCCTTAGAGATGAAAGAAAAGGTGTTCGAGCCCTTTTATACAGTCAACAAGGATCGATCTAAGGAATTTGGGGGAACTGGGCTTGGATTGGCCTTAGTGAAAAAATTAGTAGAAAATCAAGCAGGAACGATTCACTTGATCGAAACGGAGGGAAAAGGAACGACGATTTGTGTTTCATTTCCTCTTTATACAGATGAGCACGTACAAGGGAGTATCCACGATGAATCTTAAAAAAAGATGGCCCTATCTGATCCTTTTAGTGAGCGCATTCGCCTTTGCTGGTTGTGATATAGGAACAGCACCATCTGAGAATCAAATCAAAGTGATCGATTCTCCAGTAGATGAAAGCTCAACATCTATAAAAACTGTAAAAGAGATCGTTCAGCTAGCACGAGTGGGAAAAGTAATCAATAGCGATTTTAGCATTCGTACAGAGAAAGCAACGATTATTCAGAAGTGGGGACAGCCCGTTGAAGATCCTAATTATCCAGATGTTCTATTTTACACAAAAAGAAAGATCGAGTTTTCAGTTAACGATCAAAAGAAGGTAAACCGGATCAGTTGCGATGATCCTCGCTTAGAACAGATTCCCTTGACAGATGTGATTCAAACGATGGGCAATCCTATGGATGAATATACAGAAGACGGAAAGCATGTCGTATATTATCAGGCAGGGAACTATCAGATTTATTTCGGCTTTGAAGTCCCGGACAAAAAGGATTCAAATAATCTTCGAATGACCTATTATTATATCGTTCCCATGTACGATATCAATACTCAAACAGATTTAGCGACAACGATACTCAGATCAGCTAAAAAGGGAACCCTCCCTTATTTACCTAAAGATCTAGGGATTGGAACAAGTAAAAAATTACTCTTTGAATTATGGGGAGAACCGAAGGATGATTCGTCTGGTCCAGTTCTAATGTATGAAAAATATCACACAGATATTTCGTTAGGTTCCGTTGATAAAGTAGTGGAGATTACTTCTTACCGTCCTGATTACAAGAAGTTAAAAATCGATCAGGTGATAAAAGAAATTGGGAAACCGACTGAAATCAATGACACTTCTAAAGATGCTCCAAATACAGCTGCAGCCACCTATACCATCAAAGATCAGTATGGACAAGAAAATCATCTCTTTTTCTTGCACAATACGAAAACCAAACAAGTGATTTATGTAAGGTTATATCGTGAATCAAAAGAAGATTAAATCATGAAGTCCTACCCTTCATAGGGCAGGACTCTTCGTGATAAATAAAATCTTGATTCGCAACTAAAACCATAGTAAAATGAGAAATGCCAATAAATTGGATTCATCATTTTACTATGGTTTTACTCTATTATATCTTATCAGTTAAAAATGGAGTTGTCAACTGTTTATCACAAACTTTTTTGGAGGGATGTTATGAATAGGAATCATCCTGAATGGAATCAAGAACAAGATAGAGTAGAGCAAGTGACGGAGGAAGTGAGAAAGAAGGAGCAATCTCTTGGAGAAGAGGCTGGTGGAGTACGCTCTGAGATTGTGGATATTCGAAACCGATTTTGGGAAGATGTTTCGGTTAACTTGGAAGATCCAGATGATGCGATTGAAACAGCGGCTAGTATGAAACAGCAAGCAGAGGTTTTGTCTGAGCGGGAGAGATCGCATCGTCTCATGCATAAGCAAGGAAAAATTCTTCGTCGTCTTCAGGATAATCCCTATTTTGGACGGATTGATTTTCGCGAAGAAGAGGGTGGTGCGGCGCAAGAGACAGAGGCAATCTATATCGGGATCGCTTCTTTTTATGATGATGAAACGGATGAATTTCTCATCTATGATTGGCGAGCCCCGATCTCTAGTATGTATTATGATTGCACGCCAGGATCAGCATGCTATCAGACCTTGGATGGACGGATTTCAGGGGAGATGGAGCTTAAGAGGCAATTTCTCATTCGCCGTGGACAAATTCAAAGTATGTTTGATACAGGAGTTACGATTGGAGACGAACTGCTTCAAGAAGTGCTAGGGCAAAATTCTGACTCACAAATGAAGAGCATCGTGGGGACGATTCAGCGAGAGCAAAACCAGATTATTCGAGATGAAAAAAGTAAGCTTCTCATCGTTCAAGGTGCGGCAGGCAGTGGGAAAACGTCTGCAGCCTTACAACGAGTTGCCTATTTACTGTATCGGCATCGAGACACCTTGAGTGCGGATCAAATTCTTCTATTCTCTCCAAATGCGATGTTTAATAGCTACATTGCGACGGTGTTACCTGATTTGGGAGAAGAAAACATGCAACAAACCACATTCCAAGAGTATTTAGAGCATCAAGTTGGAGCGGACTTGGAGGTGGAAGATCCGTTTAGCTTAATGGAGTACACTTTATCGCAAACGGATCAAGATGGCTATCACACCCGGATGGCGGGGATTCGCTGGAAAGCGGGTATGTCATTTTTAGAGCTGATTGAGCAATATATTGAGCAACTAGGTCAAGAAGATTTGCGGTTCCAAGACCTAGCGTTCCGAGATCGAATCATTGTATCCAAGCAGGAGATAGAAAAGCATTTTTATGACTATGATCGGAAGTTACCGATTCCGAATCGATTGAAATTGACTGCGGAGTGGATTCTAAAGCAGTTGCGCCAGTTTGAAGTAAGTGAGCGTAAAGCGGATTGGGTGGATGAAGAAATCGAACTACTCGATAACGAGGCGTACTATCGGGTCCATCAGCGCTTACAGAAGGAGAAAGGCTTTACGGACTCTACGTTTGATGACTTTGATCGGGAAAGAGCATTGCTTGCCCAGTTGTTGCTGAGAGATCTGACGAAACCGCTTCGCAAAGGGATTGAGAACTTCACTTTTGTGGATGTGCTTGGGACATATCGACAACTATTTACCCAGCAAGAGCTGATCTCGGGATTTCAGACTGTTGCGAAGCAAACAGTGGAACATTTAGATAGCAGAACACTACCTTATGAAGATGCAACTCCGTATGTCTATTTTAAAGCACTGCTACAAGGCTTCCAAATGAACACGAAGATTCGTCATGTCTTTATTGATGAATCGCAGGATTATTCCCCGTTCCAATACGCCTTTCTTCGCCGACTATTCCCCCGGAGCAAGATGACGGTTCTAGGTGACTTGAATCAATCTATCTACGCACATACAGTGGATGGAGTAGGTGTTGAGCTGATTTGTGCCTTATTTGAAGGGGAATACATCGAGAAATTCGTTTTAACCAAAAGCTATCGTTCGACGAAGCAGATTGGGGAGTTTACTCAGCAGTTATTAATAGGTGGGGAGAAGATAGAGCCATTTGATCGATCTGGTAAACTACCTGTTTTAGCACAAGTTTCAGATGAACAGGAGCATCATCAGCAAATTTACCAATGGATTTCGGAACTTCAGGAGCGGGGACATAAATCCATCGCGATTATTTGTAAGGATCATCAAGAATGTGAACATGTATATGAGAAGTTTCAAGATGAGATTCCGGTCTCATTCATTAAGAAAGCTACGCTATCCTTTGCACAAGGAATTATTATCATCCCAACGTATTTATCAAAGGGAATCGAGTTTGATGCCGTTATTTTATATGACGCTTCCGATCGGTGCTATCATCGAGACGAGGAAAGGAAGCTTTTTTACACAGCTTGTACAAGGGCAATGCATGAGCTGTATCTCTGTAGTAGAGGCGAAGTAAGTCGATTCTTGGCTGGTGTGGACGAAGGCTTATATAAAGAGACTCATATTAGTTAAATGGAATAAAATGGTACGAAATGATAAAAAAGCACTGTTTACAAGCAGTGTTTTTTTATTTTCCCATTTTCGACTCTTTTTTTTCCATTTCTTTAGTGATATTGTAAAAATATCTCCAATTCGTACAAGTGTTTATGGTTCCTATTTTAATCATAGTATTTACATGAATAAGATAGTTCGAAGTATCTGAGAGGTGATCCAGTGAAGCAAAAACGAAAGTTCGTAGGTTTGGGAATCCTCTTACTTCTCCCGATTTTGATGTTATTTGCAGTTTCTTTTTTGGATGTAGGGTATGGTTTTGCACAGACGGACAAGCCGGTGACTCCAACGAGTCCATCAACTCCAACGAGTCCATCAACTCCAGCGAGTTCGACGACCCCAGCAACTCCAACAAATCAACCACCAACAACAACCCAAACAACTCCAGGTGCATCAATATCAACACCAACCCCTTCGACGAATATTCCCAATGTTTGTAAGGAACCTACGGGTGAATTTGCAGAATGTCCGTCCACGTATTTCAAATTCGACTACATAGGAAAAAAAGTAAGTGCTAGTGATACAAGTAGCTTGTTTCAAGAAGGATTCCAACAGGGCTTCACTTTTTTTCTCAATTTAGTCTGGTACGGATATACGATCTTCATCTATGCCGTTATCTATATATTAACGTTTAGCTATCGATTAGAGCTTATGACGAATATGACGGGTTCGATGAAGGATGTATTGGGCAAATCTGATTCCTTCTTATGGGGAGGACTTTTTCCGTGGTTAGTAGGTCTCGTGGTCCTAGTAGCATTATGGAAGTTTCTTCGTCGTCGTAATCAAGAAGGAGTGTCGTTACTCTTTCGAAACCTACTCATTTTGACGTGTGCTTCTTACTTTTTCACTCAGATTCCAACGGTTGTATCTCAAGTAAGTAATATTACAGGTAAAGCGAGTGATTATACATTAGCTGGCTTCTTGTCCCTCACTCCAGAGAAAGACAAAAGTGCCTCAAAGCCGACAAAGGAACAAGTAGAAAAGACGAAGAGAGATGCGATTCAAAAAGTCTCCTCTGCCTTATGGGCTGAATTTTATTACAAACCGTATCTCGTCCTTCAGTTTGGGTCAGTAGAAGCGGGTCAGAAAAATATAGGACAGTTGTTTAGTTATGGCGGAGATGTTGATTCCAAACGAAAAGAATGGTTTACAGGCTATAACGAAGATACCAATCAACAGACGGGTACGAAATATGTAGATGTTGAAAAAGGGATTGCCCAGTCCGAGGAATTTAAAATGGTGACGAGCGCAGGGGTTATGAAGCGCTTCGGATACAGCTTTTTTATCTTGTTAGTAGGGATCAGCTTTGCCGTTTTATTATTCTTGTTTAGCTGGAAGCTTCTCCACTGGTTTTTCTTGGCCATTGGTAGGGTGCTGTTGTTAATAGTACCAGTTGTGTTTTCTACCATCCCGGGAAGAAGCTTACGTGATGTGACCAGATGGTTGTGGCAGATCTTATATGCACTCTTCATGAGAGTCTTATTTGCCGCCCTTTTGGGAATTGCGATTACCTTGTTTATTGTAATCCAAGGAATTCCTATTACAGATGATGGTGAATTTTCTTACCTAGTAACCTTCTTGATGCGTAATGTTCTGATTTTAGCTAGCTTTTTAGCTGTTTGGAAGATCATGAAAGAGATCCAAGTACAACTTCAAAGTCTGGTTGGTCTTGAGATTTCGCAGCCAAATTGGATCACTCTTTGGAAAAATGTACGAGCCTATTGGAATCGTGGTACGAGAGAAGAGAAGATTAATCTATCTCTCATGACTAGTGAAGGAACTTCTGTCATTGCTTTAGGGAGTGCCCAAAAACGCTTCAGCATAGGTGCTCGAATCAAGCAGTGGAAAAAGAAAAGGGCCATTCGCAAGCAAGATTCTTTATCTGAGGCACCTCCACAGAGTTGTATAGATGAATGAGCTCGGGATGAAGAGTGAACGACAAAAAGGAGCTTCAAAAAGGGCTCCTTTTGTCTTGGTGCTAACTGCTCTTATCCTATTAATCAGTGTCGCGGCTATGGTGAGAGGTTGGTGGTTAAACCAACAAACTTCTGCTCCCGCTCCTTCAAAAGAACAATCCAAAGCAGCGTCCAAGCTTCTGATCGATTCTCCATTTGAACTAGGTGTAGTGATTGATTTGAGTCAGGATCACAATGTGCAGAAAGAAGCTGGAAAAGTAGCAGGCCAGGTTTTTTCGATCCTTCATCAACCAATGAAGTCAAATGAAGAACGCTTAAAGAAGCTTTCAGAATGGGTAACAACACCTGTTTACCAATCGATGCATGGAAATTTAGACTTACCACTCGAGCCTGTCTCTTGGAAAAAGATCAAGGTGGTATCGATTCGCCCTTTGGGTCCGGATCATTGGAGTTTTTTAGTTGCAGGTGTGCTTCGGGATGAGAAAGTAGAAGGCATCGTTCAGATTCAGGTGAGAAAGGTGGAAGGAATATGGAAAGTAGTATCCATCGACGAATCGCCTTGATCAAGAAACCATCATGGAAATGGATCATCATTTGCTCCCTCATCGTAATTCCTTTCATCACGTTTGTAACGATTACAAGTGTTACCATCTATTCGGTTATCGCTCGAATGAAAGAAACAGAAACAGCCCAATCATTTGGAATTGATCCTGCTCTAATGCTTTTATATAAAGAAATCGCCGATCAACATCAGCTTCCTTGGGCTTTTTTAGCCGCTTTAGATCAAAACCTCCCTAAGGCGAAAGCAGTGATGCTTCCACGAGCCAGTAAGTTTGAGATGGAGATTGAATCAGCTGCTCAAAAATTCTCCGTAGATCCAGCGCTCATTCGCGCCATTATCCAGCAGGAGAGTAATTGGAATCCCAAAGCAAAATCATCTGCTGGAGCTCGCGGTCTCATGCAGCTCATGCCGGTAAACTGTAAAGCTTTTAACCTCGATCCTGATACAACTTGTCTCGATCCCCTTTCCAATGTGATGGCGGGTACGGAGATGATCTCTCGTCTATTAACAAAGTACAATGGGAATCTGGAATTAGCATTAGCCGCGTATAATGCAGGCGAAGGAAATGTGGAAAAACATAAAGGAGTTCCACCCTTCAAGGAAACCCAAAATTATGTAAAAAAAATTCCTGTATTGTATAAGGAGTATGGGGGAAAGGGAACCTTATCTAAGGAAGAGGCTCAAAAGAAGGAGATTGAGGAGTTAGCAAATCGATTAAAAGAAGCACGCGTTAAGGTGGATCAAGCGGGTGACTCAAATAAGTGTATGAAAGAGTTAACAAGGCATACTCCGAATCGGGGTTCGTTAACCTGTGCAGCCTATTCGCTTCAATCCAATTGGGTTTTTGTTGAAAGAGTAGAGAATCAAGCAAGGGCTTATGAACAAGAGGTTTGGAAGATTACTTCGAATTCAAATGGAACTGAAGCAGCGAAAGAGACGAGTCCAGCGAATCCTTCGATGGAGACGAGTAAGAATCAACCATCGGTGGGGATGATCTGGCCGTGTGAAGGAACGGTAACATCTCGATTTGGCCCACGTTGGGGAAGATCGCATAAAGGGATTGATATTGCGAATCGAAAAGGAACTCCTATTTATAGTGTGCTAGATGGAAAGGTTACATCTGTAAAATCAGATCCAGGCGGATATGGGCATTATTTGATCATCGATCATGGAAAAGGGCTTTCTTCTCTCTATGCGCATATGTATGCTGGCGATATTCATGTGAAAGTAGGAGATCAGGTGAAGAAAGGTCAGCGCATAGCAAGTATGGGAAGCGATGGGAATTCGACGGGGCCGCATTTGCATTTTGAAATTCATATAAATGGGGTTTCAATGGATCCAATGCAGTATATTGGTAAGAAAATATAAGGTAGTGGGGCTCTGATTTGTGGAAAAAATAAGTAGTTCTACATCTTTCTTTTCCATTCAGTACTGTAGTTGTGTTATTATGATACATTGTATACAACTTCTTAGCTTCTAGGAAGTATAAGATCGGGACGATATCTAAAACTAGAAACTAATAAGCTCGTATGAATATATGGAAGTGAAAGGGGATTATTAATCCTTGGCGAAATTTAGTGAACTCGGCCTTAGTGCTGAGCTATTGCAAGCGGTGCATCAGATGGGATTTGAAGAAGCAACTCCTATCCAATCAGAAACGATTCCAGTCTCTCTCGCTGGGCGAGATGTTTTAGGCCAAGCACAGACAGGAACAGGGAAGACTGCGGCATTTGGGATTCCAATCGTAGAGAAAATGGACCTTGAGTCTGGGCATGTACAAGCCTTGATTCTGACTCCTACTCGTGAGTTGGCGATCCAAGTAGCGGAAGAGTTAAACAGAGTAGGTCAATCGAAAAAAGTGCGTGCGCTGCCGATTTACGGTGGTCAAGAGATCGATCGTCAAATTCGTTCTCTTAAGAAGCATCCACACATTATCGTGGCTACACCAGGTCGTATGCAAGACCATATGCGACGTCGTACAATTCGTCTGCAAAACCTAGCTATGGTTGTATTGGACGAGGCAGATGAAATGTTACAAATGGGTTTTGTGGAAGAGATTGAGGCGATTCTTTCGGAATGTCCATCTGAACGTCAGACCCTTCTATTCTCTGCAACGATGCCTCCACGCATTCGTAATTTGGCATCTAAATTTATGATTGATCCGGTAGAGATCAAGATTAAAGCAAAAGAAGTAACCATGCCTAGTATCGAGCAGTACTATATCGAACTAGCACCGAAACAAAAGTTTGATTCATTGTGTAATCTGCTTGATATTCAATCTCCAGAGTTAGCGATTATCTTTGGACGCACTAAGAAGCGTGTAGACGAAATTACAGAGGGATTAACCAAACGTGGCTACTCCGCCGAAGGCATCCATGGGGATCTCTCTCAAGCACGTCGTGATACAGTGATTCGTCGTTTCAAAGAAGGAACGATTGATATCATGGTTGCCACCGACGTAGCAGCACGTGGTTTGGATATCTCGGGTGTTACCCATGTATATAACTTCGATATCCCTCAAGACTCAGAAAGCTATGTTCACCGAATCGGACGTACGGGCCGTGCTGGTAAAGAAGGAATGGCCATTACGTTTGCTAGCTTCCGTGAAATGGATCATCTTCGCATGATTGAACAACAAACGAAGCGTAAGATGAATCGTTTGTCGGTTCCGACCATTCATGAAGTAGTGGAAGGCCAACAAAGATTAGCGGTACAACGCTTGCTCGAGGTTGCTGAGAAAGAGGAAGAGATTACTTCTTATATTGAATCAGCAGAAGCTCTCTTAGAGTCCAACGACTCGGTTACCTTACTATCAGCAGCTCTAAAACTGCTAACTAGAGAACCAGACAAAACACCAGTCCAAATCAGCGATGATCATTACTCAATGCGTCGTGGTGGTGGCGGTGGCCGTCGTGGTGGTGGAGATCGTCGTGGCGGTGGAGATCGTTCATTTGGTGGTAAACCAAGAAACGATCGCAATCGCTTTAGCTATAACGACGGTAGTTTCTCAGATGGTCCTTCTGGGGATCGCCGTTCTTCCTCATCGAATCGCTCTCGTGGTGAAGGCGACAAGGGTGGCTACAGAGGCGGTAGCAGTAAGGGTGGAAGCGGCAAAGGTGGCTTTAAAGGTAGTAGTAAAGGTGGCGGGAAGTTCTCTGGCGGAGGCAAACGCGGGGGATCTGATCGTGGCAAAGTGAAATCGAGATAGTCTTCGTTTGAACAGAAGCAACCAATTCCTTAATAAGAGGAACTGGTTGCTTTTTTATGTCTAGTTTCACAGTATATGAAAAAAGCCAACTTTCCTATTGGAAAGCTGACTTTTTTTGATCTGTTACTTCACAGGCTCAGGGTCTACTTGGATTGAATCCTCTTCGTGCTTTTTGCTTTGGGATTCATCAGATAGCTTGATTTTTGGCAGGAAGAACGTGATCATGCCACCGAGTACGATGAATACCAGTCCCCAGAGGAAGACGGAATGTAATGATTCGACCATAGAGCTTTTCATGATTGGAACAATCGAATCTAGGATCGGTTTTGGAATCTTGCTTAATGCATCTGGATTAAACAGCATAGAGTAAACGCTCTGAGCGTCTTTGGAGATCATAGATTCCATGTTTGTTACAAAATCATGAGCCGTAGCAGGTAGTTTTTCTAAAGTGGGAACTAGGTTAGATTTAAGTAAATCAGAGGTTCTCGCATTCATCACAGCACCTAAGATGGTCATCCCGAATGTACCCCCGATTTGGCGAAAGAACTGACTTGAGGAGGTAACGACACCTAACTCGTCTTTGGAGAAGCTTTCTTGTAGTCCGAGTGTTAATAAAGGCATCACAAGACCAATCCCGAGACCAATGATCATCATATAACCGGTAGCAATTAATTTCGTCGTTTCTAGATTCATGGTCATCAATAGGCTAAACCCGATGGCCATGATAATCATACCTGCATAAATTTGAGGCTTCATACCGACTTTTTGAACCAATTGGCCCCCGATAATACTAGTAATAATCATGGTGATCATCATAGGAGTCATGATCGTGCCGGAATCGGTGGCGCTTACACCCACTACTCCTTGCATGAAGAGAGGAACGAACATAATGGCTCCAAACATGCCCACTGCCATGAAGAAACCAATTCCATTTAAGGTGACAAATGCACGATTTCGGAAATAGCGAACGGGTAAAATAGGGTCTTTTGAACGTAATTCAATAAAGACAAAGGAAACGAGCGAGACGAGAGCGAGTGCAAATAAGCTTAGCGTCTGCCATGATCCCCAGGCATAATCTTTTCCACCAAATGTAAGGGCTAATAGTAAGCTGACAACCCCAATAATCATCGTAAGCATCCCAGGGATATCAAAGTAAATCGGTCCTGAGACTTTATGTTTTTTCAAGCCGAGAGCGATGAAAATAGTGGCTAAAATGCCGACTGGAAGGTTAATGTAGAAAACCCATTCCCATGACATGTAGTCTACAATCCATCCACCTACTTGAGGTCCGAGGATAGAGGATAGACCATACAATCCACCAAAAATCCCTTGCCACTTGGCCCGCTCCTTACCTGAAAATAAATCACCGATGATAATCATAGCCATCGGCATCATCACGCCACCGCCAATCCCTTGGATCGCACGGAAAATAATTAATTGCTCCATCGTCTGAGATAAACCTGATAGAGCAGATCCGACCATGAAAACAACTAATCCTGTTACATAGATCGCACGACGCCCTAGTAAGTCTGCCAGTTTACCTGCAATAGGCACAACGGCGGTCGATGTTAGCATATAGGCGGTGGTCAACCAGGTCATTAAGCTAAGGCCACCTAGCTCACCAACGATGCGGGGCATAGCCGTCCCTACGATCGTTCCGTCTAATGCTGCAAATAGCATGGCAATAATTAATCCAGCGATTAATAAGCCATTCTTTCCTTGTTCGTGTGACGTTTTTTGTGTAATTTCACTATCCATAGAATAACCTCATTTCATGTGTAGTCATTTTTATTGGGTAGGAAGTTCAGAGAGCTTTTCAAATGTGTCGGCAAAGGCTTCCAGTTCTTGTTTATCAAGATGTACTAAATACCGTTGTATAGTTGCTTTATGCCTTTTTCGAATCGTTTGAAGGACCCTCTTGCCATCATCCGTTACACTTATATAAATCACTCTCCGATCAGTAGAGTCATGATGACGTACTACGTAATTATTTTGAACTAAGCGGTCGATCATAACCGTGATAGCACTCGGCTTTACATCCATTTTTTCGGCTAGCTCTTTCACCTTCGTAGGCCCCTTTGATAATAAGTATTTCAGAACGTGAAATTGGGGGGTCGTCAGGTTTAGATCTTTGAAATGGGTCATCTCGGATCGAATCTTATCCATAAAGACAGAGAGGGACTTTAAAATCCGATCCAGTTGAAGTTCCGTATGGCTCAATATTACGACCTCCATTTAATTATATATATATAACTATTCACCACCACTAATGATTAAGTTCGTTTAAATATATTATAGGCGCAACTACATTTGGTCAAGTAGTATTTTTCCATATTGCGAGATTGTTTATGTAAAAAATAAGAAGAGCCTCGATGATACATGAGACTCTTCTTCAATATGTGCTATATTTTTACAGCTTCTCCTACTTTTGAATCGGTGTGAGCGGTGTAGGAGTCCTGATATTCGATCCGATCAATGGTGCAATCTTTCCCAATGATAATCTGCTTTCCACGGACGATCTTAGCTTGTGTGTTTTCTAGTTCGATATAATCTCCTTCGATACATTCCACTTTCAGTTCAGATTGTAACCAAGGAAGGAGTTTATCCCATTTTCTACCTTTCTTAATGATGATTTTTTCTCCGCCGATCTCCTTGGCAGAGCTACCTCCGTATAAACCAATATCAATTTGATCTGCATTTAATAATCCATTGATTTGAAACTGAGCTTTTCCTGTAAACGAATCCGTATTGCAGTCACCGTCTAGCTTTAGGGAGCCATAGATGTGAATCGATTCGCTTGTTAGGTTTTGCTTGCCGACTACTTCGCCATGGATTCGCAACCTAGAAGCTTGTAAGTCACCCCATACTTTGACGAGTCCGTTTACTTGGGCCTTTTTGGCTGACAAATCCCTTTGTGTGACGAGTCTTCCATTTACCGTCATCAATTCGGCGGCGATATCTCCGAGCCCCTCTAGGTGACCATTCACTGTTAACTGGATGGTATCTAAATCTTCATTGATTGTACCCTGCCCCGCAATTTTTACTTCTCGATATCTTCCGCCATCAACCGTTGCCGCTCCATTAATGGATAATCGTGGTTTTCGTTCTGTATTCATGAGATCCCTCCGTGCGTGAGTAATTGTTGTTTAAATCGTTCTTGTAACTCATCTAGAGACAAATTCATGATGATCTTACTAGCGGAGTCAAAATGAACTTCATCGTGTTGATGGAGCAAGATAGCGGTAGCCACGCCTAACTTACGAGTTACGAAAAGGACATAAGGCTTCTGAATGAAGCTCTCTTCCTGATCACGAAGCAATGTTAGAATCAATTTTGCTTCTTCTAACGAACAAGAGCCAGAAGATAAGATCTCCTCGATCACAAATAGCGTAAAAGCTTGTGAGTATGGGAGGGTATCTACATTAGTTAACTCAAGCTGGCAGAGATCTCTGGTTGCCTGTGAGATCATTTCATTTGAAAGTAAGTGAGACAAAGATATGTTTTGAAAATGAGGCTCTTCGTCTATTTTCTTTGTAAAAAGCTGTGCCAAGTTGTCTAAAGAGAGGTCATCTTTATGTTGCTTGATCTTTTCAATTCGCTCTAAAATCTTTTCTCTAGGAAAAAACGTTTCTTGCCCAGTAAAGGTAGATTTACGTATAAACCATTCTTCAGGTATAAGTTGCTTGCGTTTCCACCGATAAAGTTGTCCGTACGAGATATCGGCTTCGTGTAATAAGTCTTTCTTAGAAATTAGCTCTTGATCCATGCTATTCCCCTCCTGACAAAAATGTAACATAACACTGTTACGTTATGCAAGTTTTTCTGGAATGATACTGAAAGTTATGTAGGACGTCGATAGGAGTAACAAAACATTATATATGCCATGCATACAAAGGGGCTGTTCCATTTTACTGGGACATCTCCTTTGTAGTTCTTAATAAACATTTACAATTCCATAATAATGTATCAAAAGTGGCCTGTTAGGATGTGCTTGTGAAATAATTAATCATTTTTAGGAGGCTCATCCATGAGTTTGAAGAAAATAGGCTTGGCTTTAGTTGCGGTAGCATTAACTGCTTCCACATTGACAGGTTGTGGTCAGGGAGCAAGTAAAGACGCAGGTGCAACGAAAGCGTCAGGTAGTATCAAGATAGATGGATCGAGTACAGTGTTTCCGATCACTGAAGCGGTTGCTGAAGAGTTTCAAAAAGCGAATCCAAATGTAAAGGTAACCGTGGGGGTATCCGGTACGGGTGGTGGCTTTAAGAAGTTTGTAGCGGGTGATCTTGATATTAGCAATGCATCACGCAAGATTAAAGATGCAGAAAAGACACAGGCTACTACGAATAAAGTGGATTACCTAGAGCTTCCGATTGCTTATGATGGAATTTCACTAGTGGTAAACAAAGCAAATACATGGGTAGACAAATTAACAGTAGCTGAATTGAAGAAAATCTGGGAACCAGGCAGCAAAGTGAAGACATGGAAAGATGTTCGACCTAGCTGGCCAGCGGAACCCATTAAATTATATGGTCCTGGAACGGATTCCGGTACGTTTGAGTATTTCACCGAAGCGATTGTAGGGGAAGCGAAGAAGAGCCGAGCCGATTATAACCAGAGCGAGGACGATAATGTTTTAGTAACAGGAGTAAAAGGAGACAAAAATAGCTTAGGTTATTTTGGATTTTCATACTATGAGGAAAACGCCAAGGATTTAAAACTCGTTCCGATCGAATCAGGTGGGAAGACCGTAACACCTTCGATGGAAACGATTAAGGATGGTACTTACAAGCCTCTTTCCCGGCCATTATTTATCTATGTAAGTAAAAATTCACTCCAAAAACCAGAAGTGAAATCGTTTGTGAAGTACTACATGGAAAATGCAGAAGAGATGACAAAGGCTGTCTATTATGTACCACTGAAGAAAGAAGAATACCAAGCTGGATTAAGTAAAGTAAATTAATCAAAAAGCGAGGAAGAATGTGGCGTCAATCCGTGGCGTCACATTTCTATTCCTAAAGGAGGTGGGTACGAAGATGAATGAAGTGGTGTTAAAAGATACAAGGAATCGTTCGGCTGGGAATCATTCACAGAAAGAAACTCCAGGGATTGTCCAAAAGAAACGAATGAATCGAGAAGATTTAATCGTTAAGTCCATTTTATTCCTTTGTGCCATGGTTTCAATTTTAACGACGATTGGGATTGTGGCTGTTTTATTAGTAGAAACGCTCTCCTTTTTTAAAGACGTTTCATTATTTTCCTTTTTGACAGATACGAAATGGACCCCGCTTTTTAAACCAGAGCACTTTGGAATCTTATCACTTTTAAGTGGATCTCTCCTGATTACGGTAGGTGCGTCGCTTGTGGCATTGCCATTAGGATTGATGGCAGCTATTTATCTGAGTGAATATGCAGACGATCGAGTTAGAAGAGTGATCAAGCCTATTTTAGAAGTATTAGCGGGAATTCCCACGATCGTTTACGGGTATTTTGCGTTAACCTTTGTTACTCCGCTTCTTCGAGTGATCTTTCCAGACATGGGAGTCTTTAATGCCTTAAGTGCCAGTATCGTGGTAGGGATTATGATTTTGCCGATGGTGGCATCGCTTAGTGAAGATGCGATGGTGTCCGTTCCGAAATCATTGCGAAATGGAGCTTACGCTCTAGGAGCCACCCGATTAGAGGTAGCGAGGAAAGTAGTGGTTCCTGCGGCTTTCTCTGGAATCATCTCTTCTTTTGTCCTAGCGATCTCAAGAGCGATTGGCGAGACGATGATTGTAACGATTGCGGCTGGTGCAACTCCGAAATTAACGTTGAACCCGCTGGAAAGTGTGCAAACGATGACCGCCTATATCGTCCAAGTGAGCTTAGGTGATATCCAACATGGCTCGATTGAATATAAAACCATTTTTGCGGTTGGAATGACTTTATTTGTTTTAACTTTCCTCATTAATTTAATTGCCCAGTGGTTGAAGAGACGATTTAAGGAGGAGTATTGATGGATCAAGGGAACTGGAGAATTCGAAAAATAATGGACCATTTTGCAAAAATTACATTCCTCTCCGCTACCTTTTTTGGAATTGCTTTTTTAGGCATACTCCTCTACCAGATCGTGTCAGACGGAGCAGGGTGGTTAACTTGGGATTTCTTTACTAACTTTTCTTCACGGTTCCCAGCAAAGGCAGGAGTGGCGGCGGCTTTGGTTGGGAGCATCTGGATTATCATGCTCACGGGTCCAATTGCCTTTTTTCTAGGAGTCGGGACAGCTCTTTATTTAGAGGAATATACGAAGAAGAGCTGGTTTACCCGTCTCATTCAAGTAAACATTCATAATCTTGCTGGGGTTCCATCAATCGTATACGGGATTTTAGGGTTAGCCGTATTTGTCCAGGGGCTCATGTTAGGACAGGCCGTACTTGCAGGCGTGTTTACAATGTCATTACTCGTTTTACCGATTATAGTCGTATCCTCACAAGAAGCGATTCGCAGTGTTCCACAACATATGAGAAATGCTTCTTATGCACTAGGCGCTTCCAAATGGCAAACAATTAGCCGTGTGGTAATCCCAACTGCTTTGCCTAATATCTTAACAGGTGTCATTTTAGCTTTATCACGTGCAATCGGCGAAACAGCCCCCCTTGTCGTAGTGGGCGCCCTTACATTTGTCTCCTTTGTTCCGGCATCTCCAATGGATCCATTTACCGTGTTGCCGATTCAAATCTTTAACTGGACTTCTCGCCCACAAGATGATTTTAGAGCCGTTGCGGCCGCTGGGATTATTGTTCTTTTAGTTGTCCTTCTTACCATGAATCTGTTAGCGGTTTACTTGCGAAATAAATACCAGAAGCGATACTAGGAGGCTTGTCTATGTCTATTATTCAAATGAAAAACGTTGATCTATACTATGATAAACATCACGCTTTAAAAAATATTTCGGGTGAGATAAAAGAGCGGTCGATTACAGCCTTAATTGGTCCATCAGGTTGCGGAAAGTCTACCTTTTTACGATCATTAAATCGAATGAATGATATGATCCAAGGCGTACGTATTGAGGGAGAAATTTTAGTAGCGGACCAAAACATCTACCATGCAGATGTAAATGTAGAAAATCTGCGTAAAAACATCGGAATGGTTTTTCAACAGCCAAATCCATTTCCAAAAAGTATCTATGATAATGTCGCATTTGGTATGAGGATTCATGGGATGCGGGATCGGAAAGAGTTAGATGAAGTCGTCGAACAGAGTCTGAAAGCAGCGGCCCTTTGGGATGAGGTAAAGGATATTCTAAAAAAGCCAGCTTATGGATTATCAGGTGGACAACAACAGCGCCTTTGTATCGCGCGGGCTTTGGCAGTACATCCACAAATTTTGCTGATGGATGAACCGACTTCAGCGCTGGATCCTATTTCAACGGCTAAGATTGAAGAGTTAATCGGAGAGCTACGTAAACAATATACGATTGTCATCGTAACGCATAACATGCAACAAGCGGCTAGAATTTCAGATGATACGGCCTTTTTTTTACAAGGAGAAATCATTGAATTTGATACGACGGAAAAGATATTTCATGCGCCTTCTGATCAAAGAACAGAGGATTATATCGCAGGTCGATTTGGCTAAAAGAGAAATAAGGATTTGCTTGTCCCATAGATGAGGAGATAAGCAAATCCTTTTTTTAAAAGACCTATTTAACATAGATCTGAATATTCTACTCTAATGGTGGATCACCGAAAGTGAACAACATGTCCATCAACTCCTATTGGTAAAATAGATGATAGAAACAGAATTTGGCGAAAAATCAGTGCGGGATTGCCATGATTTGTCAAGCAAATTCCTTCTTTGACATAAACAGCATTTTGTACAACTGGAAAATTTTATACTTACTGTTTACTTGTCTCTAATTGTACGGAGATTCGTAAGAATTTGTCAATATAAAATTGATATTTTTTTTTGTCATAATTTGCGCATACATTTGCGAGTTGCATTAGGATTCTTCGTTTATGCTTAGATAAGGCTTTATCTTCCGCTATCTTTAAGGCTTTTTCCCACCATTCAATTGCTTTTAGGCACTTTTTTTGAACGTACTGACATTCTCCATATATGATAAGGGCCTCGACATAATCCATAGCGTCTGTTGTCGAAGAAGCGAGGGACACCGCTCTTTTTAGGACTTCCTCAGCTTCCGTGATATTCCCTTGCTTTAAATGGAGTAGGCCCAGTTTGGTATTGGCTACCACAATGGGCTGTTTTTTCTTTAATTTGCTTTCCAATTGAAGAGAGCAACCGTATGCATATTCTGCATCTGACCACATACTTTTTTTCGTCAGACCATCGCCAAGTACGGTCCATAACTCACAAAGGCGATCATAGGCATAGTTGTACTTGGCTTTTTCAATGCCGACTAACGCACACTCAATAGCCTTATCGTAATGTTCCATTCGGTTAAAGAGACGAGCTCGTACCTCGTACAAATTTAACAATACCTCGCTACTATCAATCTGCTCTTTCTGTTCCCATAATTCATTGATAATCACGTAGGCTTCTTCTGTGACATTGAGTCGCTCTAAATAGATGGCTTTTGCGATTTGAAAGAAATGGATCATATGTGCTTTGTCACCGCTGGGATGGAAGCATTGTTCGGCGGCTATGGTATGTTGTAGCGCCTCTTCTACTTGATTATCCAGATAGTACGTTCTACCCAATGCATAGTAGCAGATGGAAGCTAGATTGGTCGAATGCAGCTCTTTGTGTTGATCGAGAAGAGCGATACACTGCTGGTAGTTTAGCCGAGCGTAGTCCCACTTTTTCTTATACTCATAATATCTTCCGCGTAGATAGGTAACATTGCAGATTCGATGATCATCTTTCGTATACTTTAGCGTGCGAATCTCTTCCCAGCTAAGTTCTGGATCGATGGTGCCTTTCATTTCGATGCCCATCATTACGATCTGATCGTTTAATTGCTGTTGTTCATGTTGTTCGTCTGTATGTAGGAGAGAGTCGAAGCCGATCTCTAGTTTATCGCACAGATATCGAAGTTTTTCCTTGCCTATATGATGAGAGCCACACTCAATTTTACTGATGGTTCCAGTGGAAATTAAGTCGTCTGCTAGATCTTCTTGTCGTAAGTTCTTCTTTTTACGTGCTAAGCGGATCTGTTTGCCTAGCTCTGCATGAATGTATATATACTCTTTCATGTCAGTTCCTCCCGAAAAAATTTCTTGCCATATTTTATGGTTTTAATGATCAAAAGGTTAAGTTTCATCTAATTGCTTCATTTTCACTCTGAAAGACTTTTTTAGGTAGTGTAAGAGTGAGGAAATCTTCCTAACCTATATTTCTTACAGAATTTTCATTATTGGTCAAAATAATTATACTATGGCATGATGGACTTGTCGCTACGAAATATAACAAATTCTGAAAGGAGATCGAATTGTGGTAGAAGTGAAGATTAAAGGAAAAGCGAGTGAAGTAGAACCGATTTTGTATGGTTTGAAACGTTGGGCTCAAGTGGAGGTACTGAAGGCCGAATATGTCTACCCATCGATCCACAAGGATGAGGATGAAATGACACTTACGTGTTCGATCGACAATCCTGTTAATACAAGAGCGAGAAGACTGAAGATGCATTTGGGCAATGGACAAGAAGTAGAGTTTACGTTCCTTGATTTTATGCAAGTTGATCTAGATGATGGAATTCACATTTATTCGGGAAGATTCTACGATATTTTTGCTTAAGTCATGTTTTATCACAAAAAGAATGAAGAAACTGAAGAACTGAAAATACCTTTGGGAAACCCGCTATACATTTTTCATTTTATTCTGAGTTTTATTACGGAGTATGAAATGTTTTGTACATGGTGAGAAGGTTTTCCAAGTTACGATAAATATGAGCAAAGCCAACTTTCATGTGATCATGAGCAGTTGGCTTTGTTTAGCTACATCAGGGTGATTTCTCTACCAAATGAACAGGAACCCAGCTACGGACACTATTAATGAGCCAGATTTGGGTAGTGTGAACGAGATCCTCTTTATACAAAATTTTCTCTACCACTTTTTCTGTTTGGATAAGTTGTTGCCGGAAAGTGCCGTTTAAGAGACCGGAAGAGATGGGGGGAGTGTAGTGAATACCATCTATTTCCAGAACGAGATTGCCAGTCGTGAATTCGGTTAGCTCACCTTGCTCATTCCATAGCAGTACATCATATAAATCGGGTTTTGTTTGTTTATGTAACTGATAGACGCCTCTCTCGGTTGTCTTGTGATAGAGATAGGGATGATTTCGAGAGACGGGAGTAGTAGCCAGTCCGATTAATTGTGACTCTCTGGCGCGCTGGATCCGTTCTCCGATAATATCCCAATGACCGAGATGATCTAGAGTGATTCTAACCTTCCAGCTATCATGGGGATGATGAAGAGCAAACTGTGCTAAATGGGTTTGATAGATAGATAGATCACACGGAAAACCTAAGGCTTTAGCAGAATGAGAGATTCGTTTTTCATGTAAATCAACTAGCCAATAGTGCCCTTCTTTTAATAGGATGCTTTCGATTAATTGAAAGGTAGGAGTTGCTTTCTGGAGAATGGCTGTTTTCATGAGGACTTCTTCATACTCTTCTTCGGCAGTAGAATCCCACGTAATCCCCCCGCCAACTCCATAGGTAGCAAGCTGTTTTTCTTGATCGATTTGAACCGTACGAATGGGAACGTTAAAGGCTGCATCTCCCTCAGGAGTCCAGAATCCGATGGCTCCACAGTATACATTTCGCGGGGCTTCTTCGATCCTATCGATAATCTGCATCGTACTTCTTTTAGGAGCCCCTGTGATAGAGCCACATGGAAATAGGGCTTGGAAAATCTCTAGAGGTGTAGCCCCTTTGTCTAGTTGGGCTATAATGGTAGATGTCATTTGAAACAGGGTTGGATAGGTTTCAATGGAAAATAGCTCTGGGACTTCAACGGTACCTTGTAGGGCTACTTTTCCAAGGTCGTTACGAAGAAGATCGACAATCATGACATTCTCTGCTCGGTTTTTTTCGGACTGTGAAAGCCATTCTTTGTTTTGACGGTCTTCCTCTGGATTGCTCCCGCGAGCCATCGTTCCTTTCATCGGCCTTGTTGTGATCGTGGATTGATCGATTCGAAAGAACAACTCTGGAGATGCGGAGAGAACTTGAAAACGTCCTGTATCGATATAGGATGTATAAGATGCTTGTTGGACATCTGTTAACTGTCGATAGAAAGCAAGTGGATCTTGATGGTTCCATGGACTTTCTACTCGAAGGGTATAGTTCACTTGGTAGGTATTGCCCTTTGCAATCTCTTCTTTAATCGTCTGAATCCCTTGTTGGTACTGCTCTCTTGAAATGAGGGATTGCCAAGAGAGATGATGAACGGGATGAAGCGGTCGATGTAAGAAATCTCCTTTGATCGGCTTTTCATATACACCGAACCACAGATAAGGAACTTCACTCGACGTATTGCAGATATCGCTTGATACAAAGATGGCTCCAGACTCATAAGATAGCCATCCTGCTACATAAAATCCCGCTTGCAGATATTCTTGAAGCTGCTGAAGGGAAGGGATGATCTCTTCTAATGAATAGGCCGTTACGATGTGAATCGGATTTAAAAATGTGAGAGGATTGCTTCTTCCTTGCAAGTCAGGAAATTCGAATAAAAGTTGTGGGGATGAATGTGTCACGATGGGTCACACCTTACATTGGTTAGGATGAGAGTAGATTTATTATGGATGAGTATATCATAAAAGAGTGTGTAGATTGCGATTGTTATGGGATACATTGCCCCTAATTTGTTCCTAATTTACTGGTTCATTAACAGCTTTTTGTGCTACAGTAGATGCATTCAAAGGACGCTTTTGCTATATGTGTTCGAGTATTCTACGTCTTACATTTACGAGAGGAATCAAAGGGGATATGAAGAAAAAAAAGGTATTGTTTACGGGTGGTGGAACGGCAGGGCATGTTACGGTCAATCTAGCTCTGATTCCGAAGTTTCAAGAAGATCAGTGGGAAGTTTCGTATATTGGTTCTCATGACGGGATTGAGCGGGAGTTAATTGGAAAGTTGGAGAATGTTCCGTATGAGCCTGTGACTACAGGGAAGCTTCGCCGTTATTTTGATTTGAAAAATATAAAAGATCCGTTTAAGGTGTTGCAAGGGATTTGGGAGGCGTACCGTAAGATACGCAAACTCAAACCAAATGTTATTTTCTCAAAAGGTGGATTTGTTTCGGTCCCAGTTGTACTAGGAGGTTGGATGAATCGTGTGCCGATTATTATTCATGAATCGGATCTAACCCCAGGGTTGGCCAATAAGATCGCGATGCCATTTGCGAGTAAAGTTTGTACGACGTTTGCCGAGACGATGAAACATATTAAAGGAAATAAGGGTGAGTATTTAGGGGCAGTTGTACGAGAGGAATTATTTAGTGGGGATCGCAAAAGAGGCCTGATTTTATGCGATTTCGTGTCGAGTAAACCTGTCTTGCTAGTGATGGGCGGAAGTATGGGCTCCCAGAAGATTAACCAAGTGGTCCGGGAGAATCTCGATGCCCTGTTACCAACGTATCAGATTGTACATATCACAGGAAAAGGTGCTATGGATCAATCATTATTAAGGAAGCCTGGATACCGGCAGTTTGAATATGTGAGCTGGGAATTGCCTGATTTGATGGCTATGGCCGATCTGGTTGTTTCTCGTGCAGGGTCTAACTCTATTTTTGAATTTGCGTCTTTACATAAACCGATGCTTTTGATTCCATTATCGCGTGCGGCGAGTCGTGGGGATCAGATTTTGAATGCAAGTCTATTCGGGAAACAGGGGATTGCTGAGGTGCTAATGGAAGAGGATTTAGCGAATGAATCATTTTTAGATGCTGTTACAAGTACTTGGGCGAACCGAGAACAGTTAATCGAAAACATGAAAGCGAAAAAATTGACCTGTACGGCTCGCGAAGTGGCTAAGATGATCCAGTCATTTGCTAAGTAGAGGCTTTGTTAAGTAGGAATAAGAAGGGGAAGGTATTTTCATGCGGCTAGGGAGACGGTCTGGTTTTCTTTTTATATTAGTTGTGATGATGTTAACGTTAGTCGGTTGTGTGGATGCGGATCTTCATGCCACCGTTAACCGTGACGGGACAGGAACATTTCAACTGAAGGTTATGACAACGGATAAACAAGTATGGGATAAATTGAAAGAAGCAGTAGGGCCTGAGGGAGATGGACCGTTTAAAGAGCTTGAGAAGAAAGGCTTTGAGAAAAAAATATCAGATCAAGCTGGCCAATATGGTTTTACTTTTACCAAGAAGATCCAAGATGTAGCCAATCCAAAAGAGTGGGACTTAATGGGAGAAGAAGCTGAGGGTGTAACTTTTGCGAAAAAGAAAAGCTTTCTATTCACTACTTATCAGCTAAATAGGCAGGAAATGGGGACGGCGTTAAGTAATGCTGGAGATCTTGCCGGGATGATCAACTCCCGATTTAAGTTAACGTTGCCTGTCAAACCAGATTCCCATAACGCGGATCGAGTTGAAGATGATGGAACGTTAGTATGGGACTTGAAAAATAAAAAGCCGATCCAAGTACAAGTTTCGGTAATCAATTTATGGGTTATCGTGACACTCGGTGTAATCGGGATGGCGTTGATAGTGGGAATCTTTTGGTTCATAAAGAAGCGAAAAAATCGCTCGAATCAAGATCCGCCCGCATGGGGACAGGGATCGGACCCTTTAAATCCAACTACGATGGGACCAAATGAGGAGAGACCGAATTGAAACATCAACTATCAGAAGTAGTCGAGTTGCCTGCCTTTCATTGGAGAGAAACAGATACAGTTGAGCGTGTGAGTGATTGGATTTGTTCCCGCAAGAATGGAGATTGGTGGGACTTATGCCAAGCGCAAAATTGGGATGTTACGTTGCTAGGAGTTCCGCTATCAAGATCTTCCATCAGTGCATCAGCTGCGAGTGAGCATCCAGAAGCATTTCGTAGGATGTGGAAGTATTTTGTACCTTATCATGTAGATTATGATCTCGACTTAACCCCTCTTCGGATCGTGGATGTGGGAGATGTGATCCAGCATACTACCGATATCGGGATTAATCACCAGCGAATTGAAGAAGCTATGACGTTGCTTCGAAAGCAGTTCCCGCGGACGTTTCCGATTACGATTGGTGGGGACCACTCCATTACAGCTCCACTCGTGAAGGGATGGAAACGGGCGCATCCTGGTGAAAGAATCGGGATCTTGCAATTAGATACCCATTTTGATCTCCGCCCTCTAACAAGCGGACCCAGTAATGGTACCGTTATTCGTAATTTAATAGAAAGCCAAGCGATCAAGGGCTCAGATGTATGGAATATTGGTTTACATGGATTTTATAATACGAAATCGTTGCGAGATTACGCTCAGTTAAAGGGAGTACGCTATATTCCGCTACGAGAAGCACGTATGGCGGGGATGGTGGAAACGATTCAGCGTGCATTACAGCAACTGGAACAAGAAGTGGATACGATTTATTTGACAGTCGATATGGACGTTTTAGACATAGCCTATGCACCAGGGGTTGCCGCTGCAACAGTGGGTGGCATGCGCACGGACGAGTTATTTTCTGCCATCTATGAAGCAAGCCAACACCCACTAGTAAAAGCAATGGATATCGTATGCGTGGATCCAAGAAAAGACGTTGCCGAGATGACGGTAAGAGCAGCGGTTCATACGATGATGACGTTTTTGAGTGGATTTTGTATGCGGAAGAAGCAAGAAATATTATAGAGCGTGTTTTAAAAAACTTTTCCATAAAATGGGCATTTATCCCAGTCCATATGCACCTTAGTCACATATCATGAATGTGATTAAACATAGGGGAGGATAAGTCCATGGAAAATAATTACGATGTAAAGCGCGAACCATACAGACCAATGCCAATGCCAATGCCGAAGAAGCCAATGGAACAAGGATATGGTTATAGCCGGATGGAGATCGTAGAGCCATACTTATATGAGGCTTTAAGATGTCTGTGTGGAAGAAAAGTATGTATCACAACGACTTGTGGAAAATACAGAGGCGAGTTACTAAAAGTAAAACGCGATCACCTTGTGATTTGCGAGGGCCAATGTGTATGCTACGTTCGTCTGCAAACGATTTGCGTCGTTATGCCTGAGCCAAAGTGCTAGTTATCGTTTGATCTAAAAACTCAGTCTCGAAAGCAAGAGCTTCCCTAATCAATAGGGGAGCTTTTGCTTGGGAACTGAAATTCCTCGTAAGTAGGATGATCTTTTGTTAAAATAGTCGTAGCTCTTGCAAGAATCAAGGACTTCAGGTAGAGCGGGAATATAATATTAAGGGGAGCCTTATGAAAGAACATTCTATTACACCCGAGACTGTCAACGAGATTGAACGTCTATTACGCGAAATTAGTGTGATTGTAAAGCGCCATGGGCGTGAAATTTTACACAATTTCCCCATTACCCCACCCCAATTAAATGCCTTGCTTTGGTTAAATGAAGAGGGGGATCTAACGATTGGGGATCTTAGTCAAAAGATGTATCTCGCTTGTAGTACGATGACCGATTTGATTGACCGGATGGAGAAGAATAAGTTGGTCGCGCGAATCCGTGATGATAAGGATCGCCGTGTGGTTCGCATTCGTCTCTTGGAATACGGGAAAGAAGTAATTAATGAGGTTTTAGCAGCGCGCAGAGCCTACTTGGCACAAGTACTAGAAAATGAGACAAATGAAAGCGCTACAATTATGAGAGATTACCTACAGGTTTTATTTGATAAAATGAAAGACTAACCCCTTGTGAAAGGGGTCCTTTTTATTACATATGTTTGAGCAGACTAGCATTATCGATCATATCATGATACTTTAAGGGAACTGTAAAGAGGAGGTGGTTACTATGGATCGTAATGTGATTGGAGTTTTGGATTCTGGCGTAGGTGGGCTTACCGTTGTCAAAGAAATCATGAGACAACTGCCGAAAGAGACGGTCTACTACTTTGGTGATACTCTTCGCTGTCCTTATGGACCCCGAACAAAAGAAGAAGTGCGCCAATTCACTTTTGAGATCATAGACTATCTTCTCCAATACCCGCTTAAAGCGATTGTCATTGCCTGTAATACAGCGACGGCTGCTGCATTAGTTGAAGTGCAGAAACATATCAAGCTCCCTGTGCTAGGAGTCATTGAGCCGGGTTCAAGAGCTGCGATTAAAGCATCTAAGCGGGGAGAAATTGGAGTGATCGGTACAGTTGGTACCATTCATAGTAAAGCTTATGAGCATGCACTTAAGCGACTTAATCCAGATCTCACCGTGCATAGCTTGGCCTGTCCCACATTAGTTCCTCTCGTCGAAAGTGGACAGCGAAACACTTCACTTGCCGATCAGATTGTGGAGCAAGCGCTTCGTCCCCTTGAGCAGAAGCAGTATGATTCCTTAATTTTAGGCTGTACGCATTATCCGTTATTAACGTCTTCTTTTAAGAAGGTGCTCCCTACACATGTCGAATTGATCAGCTCGGCTGAGGAGACAGCTGTGGAGTTAAGTACTATTTTGCAATATCAAGCGCTTCTATCGGAGCGAAAGTCATTTCATCGTTTTTTCACAACAGGAGATCCACGATCTTTCCAAGCCATTGCGCAAGATTGGTTAGGACAGATTGTTCGAGTAGAACATGTAAAACTATCATCCGACCTAGTTCATTTTCCATCAAAAGAAGTTCGATTGCCTTAAAAAGCCCATGAGATACGTTATATCGTGGGTTTTTTCTTTTTGAAAATAGTTGTCCTAAAAACGGTTTCTCCTCGTATACATATATCAATACTTGTCCTGTAGGAGGAACGAAATATGAACAAAAAAGTATGTGCCGCCCTGATCGTACCGTTTTTATTGGTTGGATGTATGGGTCAAGACAAAGATGCAGTAGCACCAGTCGATCCACCGCCAGCCGATGCGGCTAAAAAAATGGAACAAGCATCTAGTGTCGTTACCACAACACCGCCAGCGGATCCGAAATCGGGGGATAAAGAGAATAAAACCAGCCAGAAAACAGACGATAAAAAAGTTGTGAAAGGTTCTGAGCTGTATTTCTTAACTGACTCGGGTTATGTGGTGCCTTATACCCTTTCAAAAGAGCTAAAAAACAGTAATGAAGCTCTATCTTACTTGGTAGAAGATCAAGCAAAATCAATGGTTCCAAAAGGATTCCAAGGTGCACTTCCAAAAGGAACGAAGATCAAAGGCGTACAAGTGAAAGATGGAGTTGCAACGGTTGATTTTAGTAAGGAATTTACCAAGTATGATACAAAGAAAGAGGAGCACATCTTTAGTGCGATTACGTGGACTGTTACTCAATTTGGGAATGTCAAAACGGTTAACCTGAACGTGGAAGGGAAGCCATATACGGCGAAAAGCAAGATGAAGACACAAGGGCTTTCTCGTCAAGATGGGATCAACTTAGAGATTGCTAAAGGAGTTGATATGACCCAAAGCATGCCGGTTACCTTGTATTTTATGGCTCAGTCAGAGGATCGCACGGTCTACTATGTTCCGGTTACCCGAATGATCAACCGTGCGGATAATCGTGCGAAGTCGGCTCTTCAAGAACTAGTAAGAGGACCTGAGTTAGATTCCAAACTGGTTAGTGCCCTTGATAGTACGTTAACGGTCAACAATGTCGCCCTAAAAGGAGATACCGTCACAGCTGACCTCGGAGAACAGCTCTTACAGTTTAGTACGCAAAACAAGGCTTCTCAACAAGCGGTTGATATGATTGTCCTTTCTTTAACGGAAAATACAGCTGCGAAAACAGTGAAGTTTCTCGTGAATGGAAAAGATAGCATGAGTACGATGACAAAGGGTGAAAAGTTATCGGATCCTGTGTCTCGTCCACAGAAGATTAATGCAGTTTCTATGTGAGTAAACATAGGAGAATAGGGTCAGGAGGAGATGCTTGGTTCTTTGTAAGCCTAGGCATCTTCTTTTTTATGAGCGTACTATTTGATTATGCTATACTAGAGAAATCTAGGATTTGGAGGGATAGGCTGTTGAGACCAGACACACGAGAAAATAATCAACTAAGACCAGTGGAAATCATTCGTCCATACATAAAATCGGCTGAAGGTTCCGTATTGATCAGCGTGGGGGATACCCGAGTGATCTGTACGGCATCCATAGAAGAGAAAGTTCCGCCGTTTCTACGAAATTCGGGCAAGGGATGGATTACGGCCGAATATTCGATGCTACCTCGGGCCACTCAACAACGTACGATCCGTGAAGCGAGTAAAGGAAAACTAGGTGGCAGAACGATGGAGATCCAGCGCCTAATTGGGCGTACCTTGCGCTCTGTCATTGATCTAAAGGCGCTTGGTGAGCGTACGATTTGGATTGACTGTGATGTGATCCAAGCAGATGGCGGGACACGTACGGCTGCGATTACAGGAGCGTTTGTAGCGTTGGTAGATGCATTAGCCAAACTGAAACAAGCGGGTACGATTTCTAAGTTTCCTATTAAGGATTTCCTAGCTGCTACGAGTGTTGGTGTTGTGGGTAATGAAGTTCGCCTCGATCTGTGCTATGAAGAAGATTCGAGTGCTGTGGTGGATATGAATCTGATTATGACAGGGCAAGGCAAGTTTGTAGAGATTCAAGGTACAGGCGAATCCAATCCGTTTAGCAGTGAACAGCTGATGGAACTACTAGAGGTAGGAAAAGCGGGTATCGCAGAACTGATCCAACTACAGAAGAATGCCCTCGGTGAACATGCTTCTTATGTGGGAGTAGGAGTATAACATGAAAAAAGCGTGGCAGTATCCCTATGTACTGATTGCATCCCAAAATCAGCATAAACTAAAAGAGTTCCGTGATCTGTTTCAGTTAGAGCTAGGAATTGGCGTGAAAGGATTAGATGAGTTTCCAGATGCGCCTGAAATCATAGAGGATCAAGATACGTTTGAAGGAAATGCAGTGAAGAAGTCGGAAACAATCTCTCGTTGGTTAGGACAACCGGTTCTTTCCGATGACTCAGGGATTGTGGTTCCTGCTTTGGACGGAGCACCAGGTGTGTATTCGGCCCGATATGCAGGAGAAGGAAGCACCGACCAGCAAAATGTTCAAAAAATGCTTCACGAGATGGAGGCGATTCCTGCTTCGGATCGTGGGGCTTACTATGTATGTGTCATGGCACTTTCGGTACCGGATGAAGAATCCAAATTTGTGCGGGGAGAATGTCATGGGGTTGTGGCTCATGAGCCTAGAGGGGAAAATGGGTTTGGATATGATCCCGTTTTCTATATGCCAGAGCGTGAGCAAACGATGGCGGAGCTACGTAGTGAGGAAAAGAGAGCGATTAGTCATCGTTCGATTGCGACGAAGAAGTTGGTTGAGTTGTTGAAGGAGACGTATACGTTTTCTAGACATGTTGACTAACTAGGTAGATTAGATATTAGATGGCTTCGGGGCATGAATCTGACAACAGCTCAAATACATTGCCCCTATTCCATTCAATTTACTGGTTAACAATAAGTCAAATAGTTAGCTCGTAACGTTTACGAGAGGTGGGGTAGTTGGCATGAAGATCTTGATTACAAGTGACTCTCATGGGAAGAAAGATTTACTTGAGCAGATTATTGAGCGAGAGAAGCCGGATCATACGATTCATTGTGGTGATTTTTGTACGGATTTGATCGAGTTGCCAGATGTCCCGTTAACGGTGGTGCGTGGGAATTGTGATTGGGAGCGGGTTCCGGAAGAAGATACGTATGAAGTGGATGGATTACGTTTTTATGTGACACATGGACATCTATTTCGAGTGAGTCAGTCGGGGCTACCGCTTAAATATCGGGCTGAGGAAAAGGATGCGCAGATCGTTTGCTTCGGTCACTCTCATTATCCAGTATGCGATCAGGTGGATGAGCGTTTGTATATCAACCCGGGAAGCATCAAGCAGGCAAGGGGCTTTGCGTACCCTACTTATTCGGTATTGTCGATTGGCACAGATCAGCAGATTGAAGTCACCTATCACCAAGTAGACGGTACTCCGATTACCGAGCGTGGGGGAACCTATCAATTGAAAAAGTGAAGAAACAGCTTATTTTCTTCACTTTTTCGTTGACATGGTGGCTGTAAACCTTGTATAATCATACTTACTTGCGAATGAAATCGTAACTGTGTCCCAGTAGCTCAGCTGGATAGAGCAACGGCCTTCTAAGCCGTCGGTCGGGCGTTCGAATCGCTCCTGGGATGCCAATGAAAAGTGGAAAAAAAGGCGTCATATCAACCTTCTGTGTATCTAAGTGCAACGGTCAGTATCACGGTCAAAAAGTCAAAATGTACCCATTTTCGGCTTAGTGAAACTAGCTCGTGTTCTTAGAATAATGCAGGGGGTTTTTGTGTTGACGAAAAGAAAAGGTTTGTTAGATGTTAAGGTGAACGTAAATGATTTACTTTCAGAAACATCTGAAGGTGGTTTGATTCCTTTGAAAGAAAAATCTAGAAAAAAAGCGAAGAAGAAAGCTGAAACTAGGGTTTCTGATGGCATGGGTATTATTGAAGCATTAGAATTAGTAGCAAGACAAATGGAAGCCACTGGATTTCGAGATAGGACGATTAGCGATTACACATTCTACGTTAATCATTTCCAAAGGTTCACAAACGTACAGTACCTTCAGGACATTTCGGCAGACACCGTATACAATTGGCTAGAGAGCATGAACGTGAGCAATCAAACAAAATTAACACGTCTCAAATGCCTAAAGGCCTTTTTTTCACGATGTTTTGATAACCGTTGGATTGAAGCTAAGTTTTGGAAGACGATTCATGTGAAAGTTGATCAGAGAGTCAAAGAGGGCGCATCGGAGCAAAATGTAAGGGTTTTACTCTCCCTGTTAGACCTAAGTAATTTTATCCATCTAAGGGATGCGGTTGCGGTTCTTTTGATGTTCAAAACAGGTATTCGGATTAAAGGAAATAATCTACACATCCCAAGCATACAAACGGTTACAAAAGGCAGCAGACATGGCAGAAGTAGATTCAATTGGCACTCATACGATGAGGAAAACGTTCGGCTACTGGTACTACAAACAGACGAAGGATGTAGCGAAGTTACAGATGATCTTGAATCACTCGCATCCTTCGATTACTTTGAGATACATTGGAATTACGAATGAAGAGATCGAAAATGATTTATTGTCATTCAAACTATAAACGAACGAAAGACGGAACCTAGTTAAAAGGAATCCGTCTATTTTCATTACCCCCAAAAGCCCCCCTCTGGTACATGGTCCAAAAACGACAGATTCAATCTCTAGGTCCCTCTGTCTCTGAAGAAGTAAATTTCATACATAATCTCTTTAATTTGGTATCTTAGAAGCCTCTGTTTAAGAGGACTTTCTAGCTATTTTTCATTTTACTCACTTTTTTCACCAGAACCTCAGCTTTAGAACCCTAATTTTAAGGACCAACTCTTACAATCATGAGGGTACATGGATCAATTGGCGTCCCATCTATATTTCCAATTAGAGTACTAGGGGTCATACCTACATTCCGAATCGCTATTTGACTATTTGCGGCAAAACGTCTAATAGCAAATCCTGAGAACGCATGTGGTCCTGTTCCAGTATTACTTTGTCCTGATGATGATCCAGCGATTGTACCTGCGGGTGGACTTATACTAGCCAAGGCAAAATTTGAAGCTTCTCCCGTTGCTGTTATTACGGTATAAGACATTGTGTAGAATCCAGGCTGAACAATAGTTATTATCCCATTCACATCAGCAGAAAATGCTCCTGCTGGCTCGCTTACCCTAACAACGGTTGTAGGAGCGTTCCCGGCTGGAGGTACAACTACCGTATTGGGAGGAGCATTAAAGGTTCCAGCAACTGCAACAGCTGGTCCCGTAGGTCCACTTGGTCCCGTTGGTCCCTGAGGTCCGATATCCCCCGAAGGCCCACTTGGTCCCGTAGGTCCCTGAGGTCCAATATCCCCCGAAGGTCCACTTGGTCCCGTAGGTCCTTGAGGTCCAATATCCCCCGAAGGCCCACTTGGTCCCGTAGGTCCCTGAGGTCCAATATCCCCCGAAGGTCCACTTGGTCCCGTTGGTCCCTGAGGTCCAATATCCCCCGAAGGCCCACTTGGTCCCGTTGGTCCCTGAGGTCCGATATCCCCCGAAGGCCCACTTGGTCCCGTAGGTCCTTGAGGTCCGATATCCCCCGAAGGCCCACTTGGTCCCGTAGGTCCCTGAGGTCCGATATCCCCCGAAGGCCCACTTGGTCCCGTAGGTCCTTGAGGTCCGATATCCCCCGAAGGCCCACTTGGTCCCGTTGGTCCCTGAGGTCCGATATCCCCCGAAGGCCCACTTGGTCCCGTTGGTCC
>NZ_SLXV01000008.1 GCF_004341445.1 Baia soyae | reverse complement strand
ATCGTCGCCTTGGTAGGCCATTACCCCACCAACAAGCTAATGCACCGCGGGCCCATCCGTAAGTGATAAATCTTTTACTTGTCCTTCATGCGAAGGTCAAGATTATCCAGTATTAGCTCCGGTTTCCCGAAGTTATCCCAGTCTTACGGGCAGGTTGCCCACGTGTTACTCACCCGTTCGCCGCTAGGAGCTAAAAGCTCCTCGCTCGACTTGCATGTATTAGGCACGCCGCCAGCGTTCGTCCTGAGCCAGGATCAAACTCTCCATTGAAAGTTTGAGCTAAGCTCAATTTAAAGTAATTAAACAGGTCTTGGTTCATTCACTCTTTAGTTTTCAAGGAACACTTGCTTTTTGTTTTCGTCACCGTATCGCGGCGACATGTAATAATATATCATGTCCCAAAAAAGGAGTCAACAACTATTTTACACTTTTATTTTATCCACAAACATCACCTCATTATCCACAACTTATCCACAGGATTTATCATAAGCATTGAGCCACTGAAAGGAGGTCCTTGGGGAAACTACTACTAACTAGTAATAGAAGGTAGAGCGCCAATGTATCTGCTTTATTGAAGTGACCAAGCAGATACATTGTGCAACTAAACTCCCAATTAACACCTATGCTAATTAGATTACGAAAAAGAAAACCCTCATCTTATCAATCAACAAATGTCCGAACCAACAGATAAATATTTAGAATAGCTATCACCACAGCAACAAAGTATGCAATCACTTTTGTAACTATGGAGTTCACAAACGTGCCCATTTTCTTCTTGTCACTCGTAAAAAATACAAGTGGGAATACTGCGAATGATAACTGGAAGGACAAGATTATCTGACTAACGATAAGAAGCTCCATTGTCCCCTTTTCCCCGTACAGCGCAATGACGATAACGGCAGGGATAATGGCAATAACGCGGGTGATTAACCTCCTGAGCCACGGCTTTAGGCGAATATTCAAGAAGCCTTCCATAATGATCTGTCCTGCTAGCGTTCCTGTGAGGGTTGAGTTTTGTCCTGAAGCCAATAGGGCAACTCCGAATAAAATACTTGCCACTGATGACCCAAGTAGTGGACTTAATAACTCATAAGCTTGATCAATATCATCTACTACCTTGCCAGAACTAAAGAACGTGGCCGCAGATAAAATCAAGATGGATGCATTGATAAATAGCGCAAAAAATAGAGCGACTGTAGAATCAATAGTTGAAAATTGAATGGCTTCCTTCTTCTCTTTAACTGTGTTTCCATATTTTCGAGTCTGAACGATGGAAGAGTGTAAATATAGGTTATGCGGCATGACGGTTGCTCCTAAGATACCAATCGCGATGTATAACATCTCAGGATTCGTCACGATCTCCTTCTTAGGAACAAAGCCTTTTAATACATCGGAAATGACTGGTTTAGATAAGAACAATTCAACAGCGAAGCATCCCCCAATGATGAGGATCAATGAAATGACGAGTGCCTCTATATAACGGAACCCTTTATTTTGCAACATGAGGATGATAATGACATCCAAAGCTGTTAAGAGCACACCATAGATAAGAGGAATCCCGAACAAAAGATTTAACGCAATGGCCGTCCCAACTAACTCTGCTAAATCACATGCGGCAATCGCAATCTCAGCAAAGACCCACAGAACAAACGAAACAGGTTTACTAAAATGATCTCGACAAGCTTGGGCTAAATCACGCCGGGTTACAATTCCTAACTTCCCAGCCAATGCTTGAAGCAACATAGCCATTACATTTGAAATCAGGATGACAAATAAGAGATCATAGTGGAATAAAGAACCACCTGCCAAGTCTGTCGCCCAGTTGCCAGGATCCATATACCCAACTGCTACTAGATAGCCAGGCCCTACAAAGGCTAACATCTTTCGGAACCACGATCCGTTTTGGGGAACCGGCATCGAACGATACACTTCTGATAAGGATGGCTGAATACGCTCTCTTTTCCATCCACTTGCTATAGATTGACTTTCTTTTGTCGAATCCATTTATTTTTACCTCACTAAAGAAAATTGGTTTAGAGAAAGAAATTAGGTAAAAAAAACCAAAAGATACATCGTTCCCAAATAATATCATTCAGTATAACCTAACTAAATTCAAAAATCTACTAGAGATTACAGCTCAAAAACAGCCCTTACTCTTTACATTTTACAAAGAGTAAGGGCTGTTTTGTTTGCCAATCTATTATCGTTATTTCGCAACCCGAAGTCGATTCATGGAACGTAACAAAGCGGCTTCTGCGCGGATGAGATCTCCTTCAGCAGAGTGAATCCGTTTTTCAGCACGTTCTTTGGCTTGTAGTGCACGGTTCTTATCGATCTCGCTCGCTGTCTCAGCTGATTCAGCTAAGATGGTCACTTGATCTGGACGTACTTCTAAGAATCCGCCACTCACTGCAATCTCTTCTTCTTGGCCATCATTCTTCACACGAACGATGGTAGCTTGAAGAGGAGAAACGAGCGGAGCGTGTTTTGGCATAATCCCAATATCTCCGTTCGCAGCACGCGTGATGATCATGTCTACGTCTTCCGAGTACACTTTTTTCTCCGGAGTTACGATGTCGAGATGAATTTTACTCATAAACATCTCTGCAATCCACATCTAACTAAGAAATGGAAAGCAGGTCTTCACCTCCCTAATCGGTTTCAATCAGGATCTATTAAGCTCCAGGTTTCCAGCCAAGCTTCTTCGCTTTTTCGATTGCATCGTCGATATTTCCGACCATGTAGAAAGCTTCCTCTGGCATGCTATCATGCTTACCATCGAGAACTTCACCGAAGCTACGTACTGTTTCTTTAACAGGAACGTAGACACCTGGTTGACCTGTAAATTGTTCCGCTACGTGCAAGTTTTGAGCAAGGAATTTCTCGATCTTACGGGCACGTAGAACAAGCAATTTATCTTCATCAGACAACTCGTCAAAGCCGAGGATGGCGATGATATCTTGTAGCTCATTATAACGTTGCAATAGTTGCTGTACGCCACGAGCAACGCGATAATGTTCGTCCCCTACAATAGCAGGAGTCAAAATACGAGAAGTAGATGCCAATGGATCTACCGCTGGGTAAATCCCTTTTTGAGTCAAACGACGCTCCAAGTTGGTGGTTGCATCCAAGTGAGAGAATGCAGTTGCTGGAGCTGGGTCGGTATAGTCATCCGCAGGAACGTAGATCGCTTGGATCGAGGTTACAGAACCTGTTTTGGTGGATGTAATACGCTCTTGCAATTGACCCATTTCGGTTGCGAGGGTTGGTTGGTAACCTACCGCAGATGGCATACGGCCAAGAAGTGCGGATACCTCAGAACCTGCTTGGGTAAAGCGGAAGATGTTATCTACGAAGAACAATACGTCTTGTCCTTCAGAGTCACGGAAATACTCAGCCATCGTCAAACCAGTCAAGGCAACACGCATACGCGCGCCTGGTGGTTCGTTCATCTGACCAAATACCATCGCAGTTTTACTGATTACACCAGAGTCTTTCATCTCATGATAGAGGTCATTTCCCTCACGGGTACGCTCTCCAACTCCAGCAAATACAGACAAACCACCATGCTCTTGAGCGATGTTGTTGATAAGCTCTTGAATCAATACGGTTTTACCTACACCCGCACCACCGAAAAGGCCGATTTTACCACCTTTTGCGTATGGAGCTAGCAAGTCTACAACTTTGATACCTGTTTCAAGCATCTCTTGTTGAGTAGATTGTTGGTCGTAGCTAGGTGCTGGACGGTGAATTTCGTATTTTTCTTTTGCTTCTACACTACCTGCTTCATCGATTGGTTCGCCCAATACGTTGAAGATTCGGCCTAAAACTTCACGGCCAACTGGTACGGAGATACCAGCTCCTGTGTCTACTACTTCCATATCACGAACAAGACCATCGGTGGATTCCATCGCAATGGTACGAGCCGAGTTGTCACCTAGATGAAGGGCTACTTCTAACGTAAGCTCACTTCCATCGGCGCGAGTCACTTTCAATGCGTTATTGATTTCAGGAAGGTTGCCGGCTGTAAATTTTACGTCGACGACAGGACCCATAACCTGAAGGATACGCCCAGTGTTCATATGATTCCCTCCTTAGCGTTTTGTACCGATCTATCTTCAATCCCTTTTACAGGATGGAAATAATCAATATAGGTATAAGTGCCATCAATCCTATGATAGCGCTGCTACGCCACCCACGATTTCTGCGATCTCTTGGGTAATTGCAGCTTGACGAGCACGGTTAAATTCCAAGGTAAGACGTTCAATGATTGCTGTTGCATTATCGGTTGCGCTTGTCATCGCAGTCATACGCGCTGCAAACTCAGATGCTTTTGCATCAAGAAGTGCACTGTAGATCAATGTCTCAGCGTAACGTGGTAACAAATCCGCTAAAACCTCTTCTTCTGATGGTTCGAATTCATAAGGAGTTGTGTTTGAAACCCCTTCGAGTTCATCACTTGCTAGAGGAAGTAGGCGTTTGACAACAGGACGTTGCACAACTGGGTTTACAAACTCATTAAACACGATGTACAACTCATCGAATTTCTCCTCCGCGTAAAAGTTCACTGCTTCATTCGCAATGGCTTTTACATCGGAGAATTGAGGACTATCTGATAAGCCAACAATACTGCTAATCAGTGGAGTATTACGCTTTTTGAAAAAGTCCAATGCCTTACGACCGATGCTGAATACAACATAATCATCGTTTGAAGCGTGACGCTCTTTAACCGTATTGGTCATCAAACGAAGAAGGTTACTGTTGTATCCACCAGCTAAACCACGATCAGACGAAATAACGAGATAACCAGTTTTCTTCACCGGACGTGATACCATCATCGGATGATTGATGTTACTTGACCCGGATGCGATACTCACGATTACCTCTTTCATTTTCTCCGCATAAGGACGAGCTGCCGTAGCTTGCTCTTGTGAGCGACGCAATTTAGAAGCCGATACCATTTTCATCGCTTTCGTAATTTGCATAGTCTTATTCTTGGAGCGGATACTCTCTTTAATATCCCGCATACTAGCCGCCATGTATGTTCACCATCCTTTCTCACATGATCCCCGTAGGACTACTTAGGTAGCCCCACAGTTCTCAGGAAGGTAGGGTTCTCAATTTATTAAACCGTTACCGCAAAGGTCTTTTTGAAAGATTCGATTGTTGCTTTTAAGTTTGTTTCGATATCTTCTTCTAATTTCTTGCGATCACGAATGCTTGCAAATAGATCTGCATGGTTCGCATCGATGAATGCATGAAGCTCCGATTCAAAACGACGAACATCTGCAACTGGAACATCATCCACATAACCACGAGTTACCACGTAAAGAGATACAACTTGTTTCTCTACTGCCATTGGTTGATGTTCAGGCTGTTTCAAGATTTCAATGGTCCGCTCACCACGAGACAATTTCGCACGGGTTGCATCGTCAAGGTCAGAACCGAATTGAGCAAATGCTGCCAACTCGTTGTACTGAGAAAGGTCAAGACGCAAGGTACCTGCTACTTTAGACATCGCCTTAATTTGCGCAGAACCACCTACACGAGATACAGAGAAACCGGTATCAACCGCTGGACGAACCCCAGAGTGGAATAGACGTGACTCAAGGAAGATCTGACCATCTGTAATCGAGATTACGTTGGTTGGAATGTAAGCAGAGATATCGCCCGCTTGGGTTTCGATGAATGGAAGAGCAGTCAAGGAACCGCCACCACGCTCATCAGAAAGTTTCGCTGCACGCTCTAGCAAACGGGAGTGCAAGTAGAATACATCCCCTGGATATGCCTCACGACCTGGAGGACGACGAAGCAAGAGAGAAAGCTCACGATAAGCCGCTGCTTGCTTAGACAAGTCATCATATACACAGAGAACATGTCCACCGTTATACATGAAGTACTCACCCATCGCAGTACCTGCATATGGAGCTAAGAACAAGAGTGGAGCTGGGTCAGATGCACTTGCTACTACTACGATGGTGTAGTCAAGCGCGCCGTGACGACGTAGTTTTTCTACTACGTGTGCAACGGTTGATTGTTTTTGTCCAATCGCTACGTATACACAAACCATGTCTTGATCTTTTTGGTTGATGATCGCATCGATTGCGATAGTGGTTTTACCAGTTTGACGGTCTCCAATGATTAACTCACGTTGACCACGGCCGATTGGCACCATTGCGTCGATTGCTTTAATTCCAGTCTGCATAGGTTCGTTAACCGACTTACGGTCGATTACACCTGGAGCGTTTGATTCAATTGGACGGAATTCTTTTGTCTCAATTGGACCTTTACCATCAAGTGGTTGACCGAGTGGGTTTACTACACGTCCGAGTAGTGCTTTCCCTACTGGTACTTCCATCAAGCGACCTGTACGTTTTACTTGGTCTCCTTCACGGATCTCTTGGAATGGTCCTAGGATTACTACACCCACTTGACTCTCTTCCAAGTTCAATACCATACCCATTACGCCATTACTAAATTCAACGAGCTCACCAGCCATTACGTTGGTTAAGCCATGTACGCGAGCAATACCGTCCCCTACTTGGATTACGGTACCAACATCGATCACTTCTACATCAGCGCTGTATTGTGCGATGCGATCCTTAATCAGGGAGCTAATTTCTTCTGGTCTAATGCTCATTGAGTGTCACCCCAATCCTTCGCTTGTATTGATCTATCCGACTCTGGTTTCTTTCAATGTATCTTGAAAGCGTTCCAGCTTGTTTTTAACGCTACCATCATATAGACGGTCTCCTACTTGTACGACCAAACCACCTAAGAGGCTTTTGTCTACTTTTTCTTGAATCCGGACTTGTCGGCCCAAAATTTTTGAAAAAGCATCTGTTACTCCATCGCGCTCTGCATCATCAAGAGAGGAAGCAGAGGTAACAACTACTTCTAGTACGCCTTTTGCATCGTCTGCTAGCTTCGTATACTCCTTAGAGATTTCCGCTAGAGCCTCTTCACGGCGACCTTCTACGATTACGCTCAGAAAGTTCTTCGTGATGGATTGAACTTGGGTAAAGGCACTTGAGATCAATTCTTTCTTTTCCTCAAGAGCTACTTTAGGAGATTGCAACAACGTTACAAACTCAGGTGTCTTCGCAAGTGTCTCACTAACTAATTGGAGGTCTGCTCCAACTTGATCAACGAGACGGTTTTCGTTGGCTACTTGATACAGTGCACTGGCGTAGCGTTTCGCCACGATTACGTAACTCATTGTAATCGTCCTACTTGATCGAGATAAGCATTCACAAGGTTCGCTTGTTTCTTCTGATCCAAGGTTTCGCCAACCAATTTTTCAGCCAACTGAACACTTAATGCGCCTACTTCTTCACGCAAGCTCGCTAAAGCTTTCATTTTTTCTAACTCAATTTCTTTCTTCGCATCTGCAAGCATTTGGTCTGCTTGAGATTTCGCTTTATCCATGATCTTATCTGCCTCAACCTCTTTTTGAGCTTTGGCACGATCGATGATTTCTTTTGCTTCCGTACGAGTCGCGATCAACAATTCTTTTTGTTCAGCGACTAGTTTTTCTGCTTCCGCACGGTTCGTTTCTGCAATAGAAATTTGACCTTCGATATGATTGGTACGCTCATTCATCGTAGCCAATAATGGGCGCAGAGCATATTTGGAAACCAAAAACACTAGGATGAAGAAGATTGCTAATTGCACTAAGCTAGTTCCTAGACCACTAAAGCTCACGACTAGTCACTCCTTCCGGATTGAAAATAAAGCGGGGCGATCATACTCCCCCCGCAGAATGCAGTCTTTTTACAGTTACAATTAAACACCAATTACTTTGAACAGTAATAGGATACCGAAAGCTACACCAATGATAGGAAGTGCCTCAATCAAACCGAAAAGGATCATAGTTTGACCAAACAAAGTACCACGTGCTTCTGGTTGGCGAGCGATTCCTTCGATATATTTAGCAAAAAGATTGGAGTTACCAATCGCAGCACCAAGTGCAGCAAGACCGATCATGATAGAAGCAGCTAGAATAGACATTTAATATTTCCTCCTTAAAAGGTCGAAAGTTTTATTTTTGTTCATAACAGCAAAACAGCAAAGATTAGTGTCCACCTGCATATTTTTGTCCGATATAGACGTTAGCCAATACGGTGAAAATATACGCTTGGATCATTCCTACGAATAGCGAGAAGGCAATCCAAACCGCAACAGGCACAAAGGTTACATAAAGCGGGAACTTCGTCATCAGGATGGTAATGAGTACTTCACCCGCGAAGATGTTCGCCCATAGACGCATTGCATGGGTAGCTGGTTTAGAAACTTCCTCGATCCAATGAAGCGGATTCACGAATGGTTTTAGCCAAGAACCTAGGCCATTCTTAATTCCTATGAAGTTCGCGAAAAGTGCTACAGAAATCGCCATAGTGAAGGCAAAACCAAGGTCAGCTGTTGGTGACTTCAGTAACGCCACATGTGCAGCTCCATTATGCTCCTTCAGTGTCTCTTCTGTAATTCCTAACCATGGAATCGGGTCATGAACTTCTCCCGTAATCATCAAGATAACACCAAGTTGGTTTGCAACTAAAACAAACAAGAACAACGTAAAGGAAAATGCCAGATATTTCTCTGCTCGCTTATGGTCATAGGTCATCCCTGTGATACCGCGAATCATATCAATCAACATCTCAAGCCCTACTTGGAGTCCACGGGGAACCATGCTCACTTTTCTAGTTGCAAAGTAAATCAGCCCAAATACAATCGCAGCCGCAATAATCGTCCCTAAGATAATCGTTAGGTCGAACTTTAGGCCTGCTACTGTGACTTGTGGGGTTAGCTCCATTTTGTTGTTTCACCCCCTTCTTCGGATCAACTTTTTCGGTTGGCTGGTAGTGAGATATATACAAAAAGAGAGAGGATATAGCAAACTGGTGCTCCTAAAGCGATTCCTCTGCCATCGATTTGCTCTGGAAACCGCACAGCGATCAACACAGCAAAAGTGACCATAAGTATCCTTTGGATAAATCCAAGACCCGTACGGGCTGTACCTGTTTCAATAACAGACTCGCCTGCAAGTCTCACTCTTCTTGCAAGGTGGAGAAAATTGTACAAACTAACAGAAAGGCCTAAGGCAACGCCAGCTAGTAAACTTTTGTGAGGAGTAAGGAGCCAAAAAGCTAAGAGTGTGATGAACAGCACAAGTGTGATCATCACGACACGGTAGTAAATGGGTTTTGTTGTGGATTCCATGTGGAGGTCAATCCTTTATAAATGCTCGTAACGTGTACCCCGCCGCTACAAAACCAGCGGTTAACCCGATAAACACCCCAATGATGAGTAGGGTAGGTTTGGTGTGAAAGTATGTATCGAGATACTTCCCAAGATAAGCCCCACCTACTGTCGTCAGAATCACTTCCATACCCAATGAACCGACCAATGCAAGTGCATGCACGGGGCTCCTTTTCTTTGTCATCACAATTCATCCCCCATATTTTTATAGGTAATATGGAATCTGTGGGTAGTGTGATTTCAGGCGTTTCCCATGCTTATACTAATAGAACCATCCGATGATTGTCAACGCTTTCTTCAGCCAATCATATAAAAGTTTCTGGGAATGGCTCCTTTATTAAATCGCAGATTCCTTGACATCCATGCCCTCACTATCGTATTCAAAAAACACGAAAAAATTATTAAGTTTACGTGAAAGGTTTCAAGAATTATTTCGTACCAAATAGACGATCTCCTGCGTCACCTAATCCAGGGATGATATAACTCTTTTCATCTAGCCTTTCATCCACTGCCGCCGCATAGATATCGACATCTGGGTGTTCCTCTTGTAGATGAGCAATGCCCTCAGGACAAGAGATAAGACACATAAACTTGATATGCTTGGCACCCATATTTTTGATTTGTTGGATAGCAGCTGCGGCAGAAGCGCCTGTTGCTAGCATTGGATCAATTACAATCAGCTCTCTCTCGCCGATATCAGATGGCATCTTGGCATAGTAATTGATCGCTTTAAGTGTCTCTGGATCACGATAAAGTCCAATGTGGCCTACTTTTGCCGCTGGAATCAATCGAAGTACGCCATCTACCATGCCCAGACCCGCACGGAGAATAGGAACGAGTCCAATCTTTTTCCCTTCTAGGACTTGGCATGTGGCCATAGTGACAGGAGTCTCGATCTCTACTTCCCGAAGTGGTAGATCGCGTGTGATTTCATAAGCCATCAACATCGCTACTTCTTCCACTAGCTCACGGAATTCTTTTGTTCCGGTACTCTTATCACGAATAATACTCAGTTTGTGCTGAATTAAAGGGTGATCAAATACGTAGACGTTGCTCATATGTAAAACTCCTTTATGTCATCATAGCTACATTATTTACCAAAATCTTTCAATCTATATGCGTACGAAAAACCACTACCCAATATAGTGGTTTTTCGCTGATCACACATCCTACGTCTTACTTACCATTGTGGATAAAGAGGGAACTTCGCTGTTAACTCAGCCACGCGGCGACGAGCTTCGTTTTGAATCGCCTCATCATCTGGGTTCTTAAGTGTAAGCCCCATGATCTTCGCAATCTCATCCATCGCTTGCTCATCCATTCCCCGAGAGGTGACAGCTGCTGTACCGATCCGAACACCACTGGTTACAAACGGGCTTTCTGGGTCGTTTGGAATCGTGTTTTTATTGGTGGTAATTCCGATTTCATCTAACAAGTGCTCGGCCTTCTTACCCGTCAAACCAACCGTACGAACATCGATCAATACGAGATGATTATCGGTTCCATCGGAAACGAGTTTAAGCCCCTCTGCTTTTAACCCTTCAGCTAGACGGTTGGCATTACGGACCACGTTCCCTGAGTAAGTACGGAACTCTTCGGACAGTGCCTCTCCAAAAGCGACTGCTTTCGCAGCGATGACATGCATAAGCGGGCCCCCTTGGATACCAGGGAAAATCGCTTTATCAATCTTTTGCGCGTACTCCGCCTTACAAAGAATCATGCCTCCACGTGGTCCACGTAGCGTTTTATGTGTTGTGGTCGTAACGAAGTCGGCATAAGGAACTGGGTTCGGATGGTGCCCCGTAGCGACGAGTCCGGCAATATGAGCCATATCTACCATAAAGATCGCTCCAACCTCATCCGCAATCTCACGCATCTTAGCAAAATCAATGATACGTGGATACGCACTCGCTCCGGCAACGATGCACTTTGGCTTATGCTCTAACGCTACTTGACGCACTTCCTCGTAGTTAATGCGGTGGGTATTCTCATCCACTCCGTAGGCAACGAAGTTATATAGTTTCCCCGAAAAGTTCACAGGACTTCCGTGGGTGAGATGTCCTCCATGAGCCAGATTCATCCCTAGAACGGTATCACCGTACTCTAACATGGCATAATAAACGGCCATATTGGCTTGGGCGCCCGAATGTGGTTGAACATTTGCATGCTCAGCACCAAACAATTTCTTCGCACGATCGCGAGCTAAGTTCTCAACGACGTCCACATGCTCACAACCGCCATAATATCGTTTACCCGGATACCCTTCCGCGTACTTATTCGTTAGGATACTTCCCATCGCTTCCATGACTGCAGGGCTGACGAAGTTTTCAGAAGCAATCAGCTCTATGTTTTGTTGCTGACGATGCAGCTCTGCTTGCATTGCCTCTACTAACTCTGGGTCTTGATTTTGTAAGTGTTCCACCGCGCGTTTCCCCCTTCTGATCAAAAGCCATTCACCCTATTTTAACAAAGGAACATTTATCTGACAGCATTGATTTTTATCTTTCTAACACATAAACAGCTCGTGCCCCGCCAATCAATTTAGGACGAGTTATGGCCATCGTTACGCGCGCCTCCCCGATGGTACGTTGTGTGGGTCTTATGGGGACGGCGACTGGTTTTAAGTGCATGCCAATTAACGTATCACCAATATCGATCGCCGCATCAGCTTGTACCGCTTCTACGAGTACAGGGTCTTGCAGATGATGAAAGGCATAGGAAGCCATAGCGCCACCTGCTTGTGGGACTGGGATTACAGATACCTCGGGGTAATGAGTTCGTTCTTGGGTAGATCGCTCCATCACTAAGGCCCGATTTAAATGTTCACAGCACTGAAAGGCAAGCTGAAAGGCGTACTCCTCTTGCAATTCCCGCACAGCCGAGAATATCTCTGCCGCTACTTGATCGCTTCCACCTGTTCCAATCTGCTTCCCGATCACTTCGCTGGTACTTACCCCGATGACCAGAAGGTGCTTCTCATGAAGCCCAGATACCTGAATGAGCGACTGGACTACTTGCTTGGTTTGTTCATAAATCGTCGTGGTCATCACAACTCGGCTCTTTCGAGTTCAGCAATTTTATTTACGCGACGAAGATGACGATCCCCGGCAAACTCGGTTGTCAACCAAGCGTGTGCGATGGACTTTGCCAAGTCTCCGCCTACGACACGTTCACCCAGCGCTAACACGTTTGCATTGTTATGCTCACGGCTCATACGAGCAGAGTATTCGTCACTTACTACGGCACAACGAATCCCTTTTACTTTATTAGCCGCAATCGACATCCCAATACCGGTACCACAAATCAAGATGCCACGATCGAATTCACCCTTGGCAACGCGTTTCGCCACAGGTTCCGCATAGTCTGGATAGTCAACTGACTGATCAGACGTACATCCGATATCTTCAAACTCCATATGTAAATCCGCTAGCAGGCCTTTTAATTCTTCTTTCAAACGAACGCCTCCATGATCGGATGCAAGAATAATACGCAAAAAAACCGCCTCCTCTTCATTATGTCACCCTTAGTATACCCGTAATAAAGAGGCGGAGGGAGTATTCTATTCATTTTCGGAATTGGAATTCCATTTCCCCATCAGCTGTCGTATCGCTTGTTCGATTTCATCTCTCGTCTCTCGGTACATTTCTGCCGAACCACCGTAAGGATCCGCGATATCCTGCTCCCAATCTTGGACACCGTAGGCGATCCTTTTTAGGGTAAATATTTTCTCTTTCGCTTCGGGAAACATCTGTTCCAACACAGCTTGATGACCCTCTGTCATCGTCAGAATCAGATCTGACCACTCGATCAACTCAGATGTAATCGCTTGTGATCGATGATCATGGTTGATTCCTTTTTCTTGCAGTGCCATGCTGGAGTATTCTGAAGCTGGTAGACCATGATAGGCATGTGTACCTGCTGATTTTATCTCTAAATCTATATGAAACTCGTGACTCACCTTTCGGAGCAATGCTTCTGCCATCGGACTCCTACAGGTGTTTCCTGTGCAGACAAACAAAATTCGTTTCAGATTCAACCGTGATCCCCCGTTTCCATTCTAGTTGTTAATGCATCCCAGGCAATCCGTGAAAGTGAAAGAGATGGATCACATACATCAAGATCATCCCGCAACCGATTCCGATACAAGCGTTTCCTTTCGACAACTTCCATGATCGAAGTAACACTTCCCAAGCAACCCAAACCATGGTTGTAGCCGCAAACACAAGTGCAATCGCAATCCATCGAGGCGAGGAAACAAATCCACCTAGCCATGTCCCAAGCGGGAGAACAGCGCCACTTAGTAATCCAACAAGCCCCACTATCCTCTTCGAACAATTTGCCGCGAGTAACGGAGCTCCTAGGCTCATCCCCTCGGGAATGTTATGAATAACCATCGCCAAGCTAATCGACATCCCCATCTCTCTCATCGTGCCAAATCCGATACCAATCAGCGCACCCTCGGGAATATTATGCAGCGCAATAGCGGCAAATAAATAAATTCCCAGTTTTGCATATTCTTGATTACCTTCTTGTCCTTTTACTTTACCGAATGGCATTTGATGAATCAACACCAAGATAAGACCAGCCAGTCCCATTCCTAAAAATGCTTCTGTCCAATTTCCATATTGAAACGAGACAGGTAGTAGAGTTCCGTAGGTAATCCAAAGCATCACGCCCACAGATAAACCGAGTGAAAAAGCGAGGACTCGTTTGTTAATCGGGAGAAAACAAACGAGAATGGCGCCAATAAACGTAGATACTCCAGTTACCGCGCTATATATAATAGCTTCGTTGATCAATCCCATAGAAACGTTACACCTAACACAAATAAAATGACGCCACCCAAGATTTCTCCATACCTACCCATCCAGCTTCCCATAGACTTCCCGATCAGAAGCCCAAGGATCGTCAAAACGCCTCCCGATAATCCAAACAAGATAACAGCTAGAAACCGATCCGCCGAAAAAAGGCCCATGCTAAGACCCGCTGAAAGACTGTCCAGACTTACACTCATCGACATCATCGTCAATCCCATGATCGTCCCACTTCGGACAAAGACCTCTTCCGAGTTTCGAAAACTATGAATCACCATGTTTCCACCTAGAAAGCAAAGCATACCTCCTCCTACCAAGGAGGCAATTTCTTTTATGTATACACTCAGGTATTCTCCTATGTAAATCCCACACAACGGCATCACAATATGAAAAAAGGCAACAAGCATACAAAACAACACCATTTTTTCAAAGGAAGGACGTTTCATCCCCAAACCGATTCCGATCGAAAGAGCGTCCATCCCAAGGGCAATCGCTATAATCGTGAGTGTAAGAATCTGACCGACATCTGGTATGGACTCTAACATGAGTAGTCCCTCCTTGTCCTATCTATGTTGTAACCTATGCTTGGACCACACAAAAAAGAACCAGCCTACTTGGCTAGTTCTTTTACTTGAATCCCTTGGAAATGCGGAATAATATGTTCCGCGCCTACACTTATTAATTGCTTTCTTTGCTCCCCTTGAGCGACACCCACAAATTGCAAATGGAGATTACGGGCTGTTCGGTAATCCCAGACACCATCCCCAATGGAGACGATCCGCTCAAAATGAGAGACATGATAGGTATGCTTCGCCTTCTCAATCGCACTTCCTACAATCTCCTCACGCGTAACGCCTTCACTCGCAGTAGCAAGTACAGGAACACAATCAACATCTGAGAAAATAGCCAATTTATCTTCAGCCGCGCTTCTCAGAGAGCCGGTTGCAAAACAAAACGGGACCCCCTCCGCGGATAAATGACGTAAAAAATCACCCGCACCAGGAATCTCGTGTATTTCACTATGTTTTCTATATTCCAAATAAATTTGATAAAATTGATGTTCAAATCGTGCTAGATCACTAGATGTTACTTGCATCTGATTATATCGACCATTCTCATAAAAGATATGAGAATCAGTATAATGCTGATAACCGCCCCAATCAGGATTAATCTCGGCATAACCAAATGCTGTTAAAGACTCTAAATATACACGCTGATGTAAATCATTTGATTCTGTTAACGTACCATCAATATCGAATACAAAAAGCAAAGACAATCAGAATTCTCCTCTCCACCCTAGCCCACGCTAAACTCGGATCATTCGTCCTTCGGCAGCTTTTCTCATTCGGTTCATCACAGAGGTGTAAATTCCGCATTCGGGAAATGTCTCTGCATAGATGACATCGATCTTCTCTTGATCAAATGTACGGAGGGCATCGTACAAACCTCTGGCTACGGACTCTGGATCGGAGCGAGAGCCGCAAGCAATCACATGATTCGCTTGCTTAAAGTAATGTTTTCGTTCCTCCGTTGTTAATACGCCTACCTTTTTTCCTTGTCGAACATCCTCTTTTATCATGCGATTCACTCGCCCTACCACTTTCAAAGGCTCACCATGCACGAGAAACATCTCCCCCGATGGAGCATAATGCCGATACTTCATTCCCGGGGAACGTGGTTTGGATTTCTCACTGTGAAGATTGGGATCTACCTCTACATCTCCTAAAACATCACGCAATTGTTCTAAGGTGATGCCTCCGGGACGTAGCAACATAGGCACATCGCCTGTTATATCAAGCACGGTCGACTCGATCCCCACCCCTGCATTTCCTCCGTCCAACAACACATGAAATCGGCCAGACAGGTCATGCCAGACATGCTGGGCCTGTGTAGGGCTTGGCTTACCCGATCGATTGGCACTAGGCGCCGCCACCGGGATATCAGCCACTTGTAATAACGCCATCGCTACCGGGTGCGAGGGAAATCGTACAGCTACGGTATCTAAACCAGCTGTTACATTATCCGCGATCTGCCCATTATGAGGTAACACCAAGGTAAGAGGCCCTGGACAAAAATGTTTCATACAGATTTTCGCCACAGAAGGCACTCCCTCTACCCATTTGGCTAGTTGTTCAGGTGAACCTAAATGAACGATTAAAGGGTTGTCCGAGGGACGTCCCTTCGCTTCAAAGATTTGTGCAACAGCGGCCTGTGAAGTCGCATCCGCACCTAATCCATAGACGGTTTCTGTCGGAAAGGCAACCAAACCACCTTCTCGGAGAAGTTTTGCTGCACGAATGATTTCTGGTTGTCGTTTTAACCCCTCTATGGTATCCGTGGAATCAACTTCCCACCAATGGGTGATCACTTGTTGCACACGTCATTCTCCTTTAAACCTAATGGTACAGGCATGATTCACTCCGAAAAACTAACGGGGAGCCTTTTACCTTTAATTCATCTACATGAGGTAATTCTTGAATTTCATCTGGCAATTGGTCAAACGAAACGCTTTCAAAACCAATTTCTTGTAACCACGGAGAAGCACCATTGGCAAATAAGTATACTTCTTCTAGCTCTAGATGCTCTGCATAGGATAACAAGATTTGCATCAGTTTCCAGCTAACTTCTCCATTCCAACTTGCTCGTGCTACGACTAATGAACGCAATAAGGCACACGTTTCATAGATCTCCATCCCTGCCGCACCCACCATTTGAGCGGTTTCATCATCTGCCGGGGGAATCTCCACCACAAAAAAGTGTTCTAAATGCTTGTCCACCCCATCATCGTCCAAGCTAGCTTCCCGAAGCAATCGTTCAATTTCTCCTTGATCCTCCGGTTTGGCACGACGAACGATAACCATAATTCATCCTCCTCCATCTCTTCGCTATTGTTTCAACTTCTATGTAAGGATGAATCGTTTTAGAACAAAAAAACCCGGAACAAACCGGATTTTTGCTTTATTAATCATTCCATAGACTACTTAAACGTTCAAGTAGATAAAATTTAACTTCAGGATTTTTTTTCTTATGTGAAGTGTTTTTCTCAGTCTTTTGCTCATAAACTTGATGATCTGATGCAATCGAAGCAGATAGTGCAGCTGTTGGATCTGTCGCTTCTTTTGGGATCGCCTCACCACTGCTCATATCAATAAAGCATAGCGGCGGGAATAATACGCACCACCAGTTCTCACCTTTACCTTCACCAATCGTAACACGAAGTGCCTCATACTCTCCAGCAGGATATACTTGGTCACCATACAACTTAGTAGGAAATGGAACCTTAGCAAATGTGACATCCACTGCGTCCTGAATTCCATATGTACGTAATGTATTTTGGGCGATTTGCTGAAAGGAAGAAAGTTTCGACTGAATCAACTGACGAGCTTCGTCGATATGCTTCGGTTTCATAGCCCAACTCTGCATCTCCGCTACGATTTCATCTCGAACTTTTCGCTTAATCCATTGATCTTCCGAAGAATCGCTATTTGCGATGACACGAAGGCGAATCGCTTCTGCGGGAATGCGGTTTTGAGCGTTATTTTTATCATTCTCATTTGATAAGTGCGGAAGAACTTTCTCTCCCCGTGACTGCTCAACAAACATAAATCCGGTAAACCCAATCGATAAGAGCAACAATCCTATAAATAAAAAAGTATAAGTCCGTTTCATATCAAGATTTCCCCCTCATCATCCTACTTTCAGTATGGACAAGTCATGGGGGATTTAATCTGTTTTTTATGAAAAATTTTACCAGTTACCTATGGCGCCATCCGAAGACCATACGATCCAAACCAGCGTAATCCTGACGAATTTCTGTCTTTGAGATACTCGGAATCGATTGCACCAATCTTTCAACCTCTGCTCCCTGACTAGCTCCTATTTCAAAGGCGACCAGCCTGAGATTGGGCCACGAACATAGATCACGGCAAAGCAAACGATAGGGATTTAGCCCATCATCACCGCCATGTAACGCAAGGTGTGGTTCAAAGTCCCGGACCTGTTTTTCTAAGCCTAGCATCTCATCGCTCGAGATATAAGGTGGATTGGAAACAAAGATCTGAAATTGGTCTCTTTGCGAGATGAGTGGTTCCACTAAATTTCCTTGCATGAACGTTACTCGTTCTAAAACGTCGTAGGAGGTCGCATTTCGTCTAGCAACCTCTAGGGCTTCCGAAGAGAGATCAACGGTCGTCACAGCCCACTTAGGCGCCTCTAAAGCCAAACTAATCGAAATGCAACCGCTTCCAGTTCCTACTTCTGCTACTCGAACTTCCTCATCTCCAAAGAGGCTCTTTCCTTCTTGAAGAACACCTTCGACTAATAGCTCCGTTTCGGGCCGCGGGATGAGAACAGAGGGACTTACCGCATATACACGCCCATAAAACTCTTGATCTCCGACGATGTATTGGATCGGTTCCCCGCCAGCTCTACGCTCGAGCCACTTATTCCACTGTAGTGCTACATCTGCCGGAAAAGGCTCTACCATCTTCATAAATAACCCAGTTCGATTCAATCCTAATAAACGTCGTAATAACAACTCTGCTTCAAATTCGGGCGAATCGCTTCCTCTTTCTCGTAAAAAAGAGGAAGCCCCTGCAAATGCTTCCCGAATCGTTTGACCGGTATGCATTGGGATTCCTCCTGATCCAGATTAACCTTCTGTGCCAGATTGTAACATCTCTTGCTGATACGTCACAATCAAGGTATCGATTACTTCTTGCAAATCTCCATCTAAAATCGCATCTAGACGGTGAAGTGTTAAGCCGATTCGATGATCGGTTACACGGCTTTGTGGGAAATTGTAGGTACGAATTCGTTCACTACGATCTCCGGACCCTACCGCACTTTTACGTGCACTTGCTTGTTTCGCTAGTTCCTCTTGTTGCTTCATATCATACAAACGAGCACGAAGAACACGCATCGCTTTATCTTTATTACTAATTTGCGATTTCTCATCCTGACAGGAAACAGCGATCCCGGTTGGAATATGAGTAATCCGAACCGCAGATTTCGTCGTGTTTACACTTTGTCCACCAGGTCCACTTGAACAAAACGTATCAATCCGCAAATCTTTTTCGTGGACCTCAATCTCTACTTCCTCCGCTTCTGGCAGTACCGCCACTGTAGCGGTCGAAGTATGAATTCGTCCACCTGACTCAGTAGAAGGAACACGCTGAACACGGTGCGCACCGCTCTCAAATTTCAAACGGGAGTAAGCACCATTTCCTTGGATGGAGAAGACTACCTCTTTCGTGCCACCTAGGCCTGTTGCACTCATCTCCAATATTTCTACTTTCCAGCCTTGACGTTCCGCAAACCGGGTATACATACGATAGAGATCAGAGGCAAATAACGCAGCTTCATCTCCTCCTGCCGCACCACGAACCTCGACGATTACGTTCTTATCATCATTTGGATCTTTCGGCAATAGAAGTACTTTGATTTTTTCCTCTAACTCTTTTTTGCGAGGGGTTAGCTCATCCAGTTCCATCTTGACTAGCTCACGCATCTCGTCATCTAATTTATCTTCTAGCATCGCTTTTGCGTCGTGGTATTGTTCAAGTACTTGTTTATATTCTAAATAAGCTTGATTTTGCTCTTCAATCGAGGATTGCTCTTTTGAATAGGTACGCAATTTATTCGAGTCGCTAATTACTTCTGGTGTACAGAGTAATTGACTTAGCTCTTCATAGCGGCGATGAATCGCTTCCAGACGATCCAGCAATGGGGCTCACTCCTTATTCGGTAGACAAACTTAACAATATATCGGAATTGATAGCATAAGATTTATTCTAACACAACTAATGAGAAATGAGAAAGATCCCTCATCTGATATGGTACCATCTAGATATATTATTTATAAAAAGGAGCATTATCATGAATGACTATACGGAAATTATTTTCTTAATCGCATCATTTTCACTCCTGATCTTACTTGCATACCTCGTAAACAAAGTAGATTACACAGTACAAGTGAAGGGAACCAACAGCTGGAATAGCGTCTCTCATGTCATACAAGCCCTTTATGCATGCATGTTTCTTCTCGTGATACTCATTGCATTACTTACTCCTACTAAAAATATGTATACCATTGCTTTAATCTTTGTTTCTATCCTAGGACTTTCCTTCTTAATCCCGATTGTCAGAAAAGGATTAGCGAAAGTGATTCCCATCAATCCACATTCACATGTACATACGTTTGCTTTACTAACCAGCATCTTGATCCCTACTACACTCTTTCAATCATTAATCGTGCCCACGAGTCTCTCAGAGGTACAACAAGAAAATATCACACTCGTCTCTACTCTTTCTAGCATTTGGGCCCAAAACATCTTATGTGCTGTATTTGCTGTTATAGGTGTGGGTTATCTGACCAGAAGAAATTGGCAACAAACCAGAGAACGGCTTGGACTCTCTCGCCTCACCTTCAAGCAACTTTTAGGTGCGCTTGCTGTAGCAGTTGTCTTTGTCATCTTGCAATGGGGACTTACGATTGTTTTTACGCAGCTCGGGTTATCGGAAGATCAAGAAGTATTGAAGGTAAACGAAGCACTGATGGCCCCACTCTTTAATAGTGCAATCGGCATTATCTCCATCGGCCTCGCAGCAGCTTTAGGAGAAGAGCTGGTGTTCCGCGGGGCTCTGCAGCCTTATTTTGGGATCATTCTAACCAGTATCCTCTTTGCTCTCACTCATTCTAACTACGGTCTTAGCATCGGCACTGCGGTTGTTCTGGTTCTGGGATTGGGCATGGGGTACTTCCGAAAACGTTATTCTACAACCTATACGATGGTCATTCATGCTTCTTATAACATCCTAGTGGGAACTTTAGATTATTTTTTCTCGTAAACAAATCCGATTTGCATCTTCAAAAAATATTCACAAGTCACGCTCGTCCTTTTTGTCATAGAGCATGTTCCATCAGCATATGATGAAGTGAAATAAGAATTCACCTCCAAGCACTACTTATCACCCGATAAGAAAGCTTGGAGGGTTTCTGTGGAAAGTCGAACCCCTTTCGCTTCCACAATTTCATCTATATGGTAGAAGAATATACTTGTCTTCCCTGGCAAGTCCTTCGTTTCTTCTCTCCGTTCGACCTTCTGTAGTTTGAAGACTTCCCTTATCTAAAACAAAAAAGAAAAAAGCCCAACGGGGGCTCTATGTATGTAAAATGAATCAGTTATTATTTTTCTCTTTCTTCAGGCACTTCGTGGCAATGCCTGCAACGGGCTTCGTACTGCTCATCGGCGCCAACTAAAATAATCGGCTCATCTTTTCCAGCAGGCTTCCCATCAATCAGACGTTGGGTTCTAGCAGCGGGCTGACCGCATTGTACACAGATGGCTTGTAGCTTCGTCGCGTATTCAGCGATAGCAAGCAAATGAGGAGTAGGTCCGAAAGCTTGCCCACGGAAGTCGGTATCTAGCCCTGCACAGATCACCCGCATGCCGCGATCTGCTAGCGTTTGACACACTTCTACGATCTCTTCACTGAAGAATTGCACTTCATCAATTGCCACCACATTTGTCGTATTCTCGACGGCGGATAAAATTTCGTATGGATCTTGAATCGCTTTTGCTTCAGCCATAAGGCCATTATGTGAGGCAATCGATTCAGCATGATACCGATCATCGATTGCTGGCTTAAAAGCTTGAACTTCCTGCTTGGCAATTCTCGCTCTTCGAATGCGGCGAATTAACTCTTCGCTCTTCCCTGAAAACATCCCGCCACAGATAACCTCAATCCAACCTTCTTTATGCATTAATTGCAAAGACGGTACCTCCCATACTATGAATGTATTGCTCCAAGAAAATGAAAAGGCAAGCGGGTGATAGCTCGCTTGCCCATGGGAAACCCCATTCAAATTTATCCATATTAACCGAGGTTATATTTCTTTTTGAAACGATCGACACGACCACCTGCGTTAACCATTTTTTGTTTACCTGTATAGAATGGATGGCAAGCGGAACAAATATCCACTTTCAATTCTGCTTTGGTCGACCCAGTTTCAAAAGTGTTACCGCAAGCACAACTTACAGTAGCGGCTTTGTATTCTGGATGAATAGCTGCTTTCATCGAGTTCACCTCTTCCTTAATCCGATCCTAAACGTTTTCGAGTTGAAAACTACTGAAGTATTATAGCATGAACGCTTTAGGACTGCAAGATGAGGGACCGATCTAGCTATGTCCATTTCTCCGTTCCAAAGTGAAAGATGGCTTATGGCTTATGGCTTATGGCTTACTTAGGTAATACTTGCAATGGATTTAACACAGAACCGTTTCTGTGCACTTCAAAATGAAGATGATAGCCGGTCGCATTACCTGATATTCCCATAAAACCTATTTGTTCCCCTTGGGAAACCGAACTTCCTTTTCCAACCAATATTCGACTCAAATGGGCATAGTATGTGACCCAACCATTGCCGTGGTCGATCACAACTAAATTCCCATAAGCACCCGAATACCCTGCTTTTACAACTGTTCCACTCGCCGCAGCAAAAATGGGTTCCTTGGACTTCTGCTCACTCCAGATGTCCACTCCTTTATGCTGACGTCCATTTCGCCAACCAAAGTTACTCGTCACTCTACCGTTAACAGGCCAGATAAACCGTTCATTATCTGATCGAGGGGGAACTATCTTGACAGCTTTTTTGTTTGCTGGGGTAGTTTTACTTACTTTCATTTTTTGTGGAGTGGATTGTTTAGGAGCCTCTTCTTTTGGCTGCGGCGAAGCAATCAACTCATCTTTGGGGACGAAAAGTAAGCTGTCGACAGATAAAGCGGATGACTCTTCAAGCGACGGGTTTAGGTGAAGAAGTAGATCTTTAGTCGTTCGATACGTACTGGCGATGGAATCGATTGTATCTCCAGAACGAACAGCGACCAACTTCACCCTGAGCGGAATGGTGAGATTACGCCCAACTGACAATAAGCGTGGATTCTGCACTTCATTTTGATTAGCGATCTCTGGATGTGGCACTTGGAAAAGTGAGCCGATCTGGCTTAGTGTGTCACCTCTTTGCACTCTGTACAAGATCGACTTACTTTTGAGTTCTGCAAAGTTACCTGCGTAATACGTGAGCTTCGGAAGGACATTGGCTGTATTCCGCATGGTAATCTGCAACGGCTCACCATCGCCATCCGTCTTTCCCAGGTTGTCACCGATTGTCGAATGAGAATCGGTACCTATCGCCCAAGCAGTAGATGCAGAACAAATGGCCAATGAAGAAGCCAAAAGCGCTTTTTTGCGGGACATTTCATCAACACCTCAGATCAAGGATTGGTTAGGGTACGTACCCGAAACATTCTTATGTGCGTTGAGAGTGTTGTATGTCAAAAAAAAGAAATACATGCTTTAGGAAACAGTAGTAGGTCTGCCGGAAGTTCTCGGTTTCTCTGGATCTAAAGAGGCTAAAAACTCTTCGTTCGATTTTGTTTTTCTTAATTTGCGAATGAAAGCTTCTGTATAATCATTGTGCTCTGAAAGAGTATTACGCATAGACCAGATTTTCTCTAGTTCTTGCTTACTCATCAATAACTCTTCACGACGAGTTCCAGAGCGACGAATATCGATCGCAGGGAAGATTCGGCGTTCTGCCAATTTCCGATCCAGATGTAATTCTAAGTTGCCCGTACCTTTAAATTCTTCATAAATCACATCATCCATGCGAGATCCTGTATCCACAAGGGCCGTCGCCAAGATAGTTAAGCTTCCACCTTCTTCAATATTCCGAGCCGCTCCAAAGAAGCGTTTTGGACGGTGAAAAGCCGCAGGATCAATCCCACCAGACAAGGTTCTACCACTTGGCGGAATTACTAGATTATAAGCACGCGCGAGCCTTGTAATACTGTCTAATAAAATCACAACATCTTTCTTCGATTCTACTAAACGTTGCGCCCTTTCTAGGACAAGCTCAGCCACTTTTATATGATTTTCTGGTAACTCATCAAAGGTAGAACTTACTACTTCACCTTTGACAGAACGCTGCATGTCAGTTACTTCCTCAGGACGTTCGTCAATTAATAGAACGAATAGCTCAATCTCTGGATAGTTTTCCGAAATGCTATTCGCTATTTCTTTCAATAACATCGTTTTCCCAGCTTTTGGTTGAGCGACAATTAAGCCACGTTGCCCAAGACCTACTGGAGCAATTAAATCCATCGTACGAGTCGAGATTCTTTCTGGCGTTGTTTCCAATAGAAGTCGATTTTGAGGATATAAAGGAGTAAGTGCAGGGAAATGAAGGCGTTCAGCTGCTACTTCGGGGTCTTGTCCATTTACAGCTTCCACATGTAGTAAGCCAAAAAAACGTTCATTTTCTTTAGGAGCACGTACTTTTCCGGAGACTAAATCCCCAGGGCGAAGATCAAAGCGACGAATCTGAGAAGCAGATATATAGATATCTTCAGAGGAAGGTAAGAAGTTGATTGGGCGTAAGAAGCCATATCCTTCTGGAAGAACATCCAACACGCCACCCATAAACATCAATCCATCTTTTTCTGCTTTTGCTTTTAGAATCGAAAAAATCAATTCTCTCTTTTTAAGTTGGCTATAGTATGGAATCTGATATTCTTTCGCCAATTTATACAAATCTGTGAGTTTCTGATTCTCTAAATCACTTAATGTATAATCCATAAATAGGTATCACCACTTTTTTCAGACTCGAACGTATGGCCTGTTCCAGTGTGGGAACAGGTCCACCTATTCTAACACGGTATTTGGTCTTTTTTCTAATCTGTGCGTTCCTTCCATAAAACGAATTGTACCTGTTTTGGCCCGCATGACAAGAGAATGTGTTTGAACTTTATCCCCTTTGTAGCGAACACCGCGTAACAACTCACCATCCGTCACGCCAGTTGCGGCAAAAATCGCATCATCCGTACGAACGAGATCCGCCATTCGCAACACTTTTTTCGGATCTTCAATCCCCATTCGTAAACAACGTTGGAACTGCTCCTCATCTTCTGGTAAAAGTCTACCTATCATTTCTCCACCAAGGCACTTTAACCCTACCGCAGCTAGCACACCTTCTGGCGCACCTCCCGAACCGAACAGGATATCAACACCTGTATCGTAAAAGCCTGTGTTTAGGGCGGCAGCTACATCTCCATCAGGAATTAATTTGATTCTCGCACCCGCTTTGCGAATCTCTTCGATGATCTTCGCATGACGAGGACGGTCTAATAAAACGGCTACTAGATCTTCTATATCTTTGCCGTTTGCTTTCGCGACAGCTTTTAGATTATCGATGACAGGTGCATCTAGATCAACTTGTCCCACTGCTTTAGGGCCGACTGCTATTTTGTCCATGTACATATCAGGAGCATGTAACAGGCCACCTTTTGGAGCGATTGCAACGACTGCGAGCGCATTCCATAAGCCATTAGCCACGATATTGGTTCCCTCTAGTGGATCAACTGCCACGTCTACTTCAGGGAGGTAGCCGAGCCCAAGGCGCTCTCCGATATAAAGCATCGGCGCTTCATCCATTTCCCCTTCACCGATTACAACGGTTCCACGCATGGGAATGGTATCAAATACCTCTCTCATAGCTGATGTAGCAGCTGCATCGGCTTCGTCCTTCCGACCTGATCCGATCCAACGACCTGAAGCAATGGCAGCGGCTTCTGTGACGCGTACTAGTTCCATTGTTAAACTTCGTTCCATTCTATCCATCTCCTTTATTCGATCGTACCTATTATGTAAATTAGCATAGCATATCTTTTAATTAGTGTATTATATTTGGCATAAATGTAACACATGGTGTAAAAAGATGGAAGAGTCGTTGTATGAATTAGCTGGGTAATAGGGCTGGTTCGAGTCGTATCTCTGTTCTGCTTGCATCAAATGGCAAACTATTAATTGGGTCGGAGAGTTTGGGAGATTAGGGCGAGGTTAGCGATCCTACTTAGCGTAGCAATTCGGAGTGTAGGGCGCTTTTGGTGCAACATGTTTGAGCGTTCTTTGCGAGTTTTGCACCTGCCCTAACGAGGGATTGAGAAGCGGACAGTTTCCACTTCTCTGCTGGATCGGTATTTGAGCCATGATCGGACAGACTCTCCGGACCTCGATAACCCCATATTCCTTTCATCAACATGCCTGCTAAACAAAGAAGGACCCCTACTACACATCAGCAGGGTTCCCTCTCGTAACAATTCATTTTACTTAGTTTGACTTCGCATTTTTCCAGTCAGCTTCAAACTTAGCAATCCCTTGAGTGGTGAGCGGATGATTCACCATTTGAGTAAGGATTTTGTATGGAAGAGTCGCGATATCTGCTCCAGCTAGTGCCGCTTGGGTCACGTGAATCGGATGACGGACGCTAGCAGCGATAATTTGGGTATCAAGGCCATGGGTGTCAAAGATATCACGGATTTGTTGGATGAGCTCCACACCATCATAGCTAATATCATCCAAACGCCCTAGAAACGGACTAACAAAAGTCGCGCCTGCTCGTGCTGCCATCAAGGCTTGGTTAGCAGAGAAAATCAAGGTAACATTTGTCTGAATTCCTTTTTTAGCAAAGTGACTAACTGCCTTTAACCCTTCTAAGGTCATCGGAAGTTTTACATTTAAGTTAGGGGCAATTTTAGCAAGGCGCTCGCCCTCTTCGATCATGCCTTCATGGTTAGGAGACATAACTTCCCCACTCACTGGACCCTCTACAAAGCTAGTGATCTCAGCAAGTACTTCTTCAAATACACGACCAGAACTAGCGATTAAGCTCGGATTGGTCGTCACACCTGATAGTAATCCTAATGAATGAACTTCACGAATTTCTTCTACAACTGCTGTATCTAAAAAAAACTTCATCTATTTCCACTCCTTTATGTAAGAAACAAAAGGTAGATAAATAAGGCTATATCCCGCCCTATCTATCTACTCTTTACTTGTTCAACTACTGCCATTGTACCCGATTGCCCTCAAACTATGCATCCAACCTCTGACAGAAAGCGAGCTTATGCTTTTCCTTCACTACCAAAGAGACGAATTTTTTCTTTTACCGTCTCCTTAATTGCGTCACGTGCTGGACCTAAGTATTTACGTGGGTCAATCATTTCATGATTACTTGTAAGAAGTTCACGTACAAGCTTCGTACTGGTTACTTGGTTTTCTGTGTTTACGTTGATCTTCCCTACACCACGGGTGATAGATTTACGGATCGCATCATCCGGTACACCCGAACCACCGTGGAGGACGATAGGCGCATCGATTGCATTGGCTACTTCTTCAATGATATCAAAACGAATTTTTGGTTCGCCTTTATAAATTCCGTGTGCAGTCCCAACGGCAATTGCCATCGCATCAACTCTTGTCTCTTGCCAGAAACGAATCGCATCCTTCGCATTGGCTAGGGTTGCATCCTCGTCAGCTACGTCCAAGTCATCTTCTACCCCACCGATAGTTCCAAGCTCACCCTCTACTGATATACCTACAGCATGAGCCGCTTCGACAACCTTTTGGGTCAGACGAATATTTTCTTCTAGTGGATAATGAGAACCGTCAAACATAACAGAAGAAAATCCTTCACGGATACATTGCATAACCACGTCAAAACTACTTCCATGGTCCAAATGAAGTGCGATCGGTAAACCGGATTCTTCTGCCGCGATCTTCGATAATGCTACGACATTTTTTAAGCCCATATAGCGAATCGCACCTTCACTGGCACCAAAGATCAAGGGAGAATTTAATTCTTTCCCTGCCGCTACAATTGCTTGAACATATTCTAGGTTGTTGATATTAAACTGACCTACCGCAAACCCTTCTTTTTTGGCTTGTGGTAAAAATGCATTCATAGACACTAATGCCATATGTACAACCCCCTCAATTAACTTCAACAAATTCATCTTAGCAGAAGAGTCCTTCTTCTGCGAGAGGGATCATGAAATTTGCAGGATCTTCCTCGCCTCGTCAGGAGTCGCAATTTCCCGACCTATTTCCCGGGAAATCCGCACCACTCTCTCCACCAATTGTCGATTTGTCGCTAATTCACCTTTTTTATAATATATATTATCTTCTAAGCCAACGCGAACGTGACCACCTAATAAAATCGCCATAGTAGACATTGGTAATTGGGCACGACCAATTCCGGCAACAGTCCACGTCGCTCCCTCTGGAATCTGTTTACTCACAAATAATAACTGTTCAGGTGTTGCAGGCATCGCTCCTGGAACTCCCATCACAAAATCATAATGTAGGTGCCCACGAACATAGCCATCGCGAACTAATTTGTAAGCGTTTTCAATCATCCCCGTATCAAAAATTTCAAACTCTGGACGAACTCCATTCTCCCTCATCTCTAACGCAAAACGACGAATCTGAGTAGCTGAGTTCATAAACACCTCTTCCCCAAAGTTAACCGTTCCGGTCGTTAAGGTAGCCATCTCTGGTTTTAGGCTTACTGGCTGGATCCGTTCATCCTCTGTCATGCCTACCGCTCCACCTGTCGATACTTGGATGATAATGGGGCATCGTTCTCTAATTTTCGCGATGATCTCCCTGTATATTTCCCTATCTTGTGTTGAATTACCCTCCCGGTCCCTTGCATGGATATGAACGATGGAGGCACCTACTTCATACACTTCTTGTGCTTGCTCTGCTATTTCATCTGGCGTGATCGGTAGATGAGGCGTATCTTCCTTGCGAACCTCTGCACCTACTAAAGCGACTGTAATAATCAACTTTTGCATAAATATACTCTCCTGTGATATATGGATTGTTTTATTCTTTTTCCAATGCAAAAAAGGCCCTTGTTTTACCTAGGAGGTACCACACAGGTGCCAGATGCTTTGGTAACCAATTTTGGCTCTTCTAATACAAATGCTTTATAGGGACACTCTGGATCACGGCTTGCTTCAATGACCTTATACGCTTCAAAGCTCATTTTCCTAGATGTATTCCCGATTTTCGTAATCTTTCCTACTGCCTCTATGTAGTCTCCGGCATATACTGGACCCGTAAATACCACTTCATCATAAGCCACAAACAAGCCTTCATCTCCATCATTTCGGATCAGTAGCTCCGTAGCTACATCTCCAAATAAGGCTAACATCCTCGCACCATCCACTAAATCTCCACCATAATGAGCATCCGCTTGGCTCATACGCAATCGAATTTTCACTTCCACACCCATTCCTCCTGACTTCCATTCATGATGCTAATTGACGAATCACTTCGTTACACAGGTCCTCAATATCAAACGGCTTTGTAAAATGAGCCAACGCTCCTAGATGAGTGGCCTTTTCTACCATATCCAATTCTCCATAGGCCGTCATCATAATCACTTTTAGTGTTTCATCCATCTTTTTTAGTCGACGTAAAATCTCTAATCCATCCATGCCCGGCATCTTCATATCTAGCAAGATCAAATCCGGACGATCACTCTGCACAATTTCAAGTGCCTGCATTCCATTGGCTGCTTGAAGTACCTGTAATGGATATTTGGAAAAGACTTCTTTGACTAAGATTCGGATTCCGTATTGGTCATCCACAACGAGTACTTTTTTGCATTCCATTAACTGCCCTCCGTTTTTCCTTGCGGTCCATTACCTACGTGTACTTAAATTCGTTTTAACAAGATCTTTTCCTTCTTTTTAGCCACTTTCTTTTTTCTCATCATTTTATGGAAAGTGTTAATATAGAGAAAAATGCTTAAGGGGGAAGGAAGTATGCGAGTACTCGTAGTTGGCGCAGGCGCAGTTGGTGGTTACTTCGGAGGCAGATTATTTGAAAAAGGGGCGGATGTTACGTTTCTCGTCCGTCCAAAGCGACAAGAGCAGTTAAACAGGGAAGGCTTGATTTTGAAAAGCGTTCACGGTGATGCCACATTAGCTGTACCTACCATTACATATGGACAATCGACAAAGCCTTTTGATCTCATTATTTTATCTGTAAAGGCATATCACTTAACGGATGTATTAACTTCTTTAGATCCTTACGTATCATCTAACACTGCCATCCTCCCTTTATTAAATGGCTTTGCTCACTTCCCTATCTTACAAGAGCGTTATGGAAAAGAGAAGATCCTCGGAGGGCTTTGCGTTATCGAGTCTACCGTAAATGCAAAGGGACATATTGAGCAATACAGCCCTTTTCATGATCTAGTATATGGGGAATGGTCTGGACAGGCCAGTAAGCGTATGGACCAGATGGCGGACTTATTTTCAGGTGTAGCATGTAACGTAACCCAAAGCCCGCAGATCGGGCTTGATGTATGGAAAAAATATGTGTTTATCTCCACCATGAGTGGCATGACATCCCTTACTCGCAGTAGTATCGGTACCATCTGGAATACACCTACGGGTGAGCAAACGTATCGCAAGCTGGCACAAGAGATTATCCAGATTGCCCAATCTCAAGAACCACAGCTTGATTTTGATGAGGTTTATCAACAAGTTATGAAGAGATCTCTACATTTGCATGAGAGTATGAAATCATCGATGTCTCGTGATATTGAAAAAGGACAGCCGATTGAAACGGATCATTTTCATGGATATTTGTTAGGAGTGAAACCAGAGCAAATGGAGGCACCTACGCTTGAAACGGTCTATACTGCGTTGTCGGCGTATCAAGCAACTCGTGGGGAATAAAAAAGCCAAATACTAGGCTTGTCGGAGATAATGTGTCCCGGGGAATGTATCTGACCACAGCTCAAATAGTGAGCCGCGAAGATGCGGAAAAGCAAGTCCGCTCCGTCCTTCTTCGCTTCGGGCAAGTGGCAAAACTCGCAAAGAACGCTCAAACATTGCCACAAAACACCCTAGCTACGAAGAACTGCGCTCGGTAGGCTCACTAACATCGCTATGGTCAGACACATTGCCCCTACTCCACTTTTACTGGCTTCTGCTTCAGATGATAAGTCTAAACTGCTCCCTATCCAACATTCTTAGAAGTCTGTTGATGAATCAGAAATTGGGACGAAGGGAAAGGAGAGTCTATTCGATTGGTGTTAGCGATCCTACTTAGCATAGCAATCCGTAGTGTAGGGCGCTTTTGGTGCAACCTGTTCGAGCGTACTTTGCGAGTTTTGCACCTGCCCTAGCGAAGGATTGCGGAGCGGACATCCTTACTTCTTCGCAGGATCGGTATCTGAGCAGGTATCGAATAGACTCTCCGGCCCTCGATCACCCAAATGATTTCAACAGTCTTGCTAAGAAGCAAACCTTCTCTCCACACAAAAAGCCCAGTCTCGCTATGAGAAACAGGGCTCTTTATCATTCAATCATAAATCATAACTTACTCAGTCCATATCACTGGCTTACTTCTTTCAAATTCGATGCTTTCTGTTTACTAAACAAGATGAAAGTAGCAACCATCGCAATCGCAACACTAAATGCTCCGAGCCAAGTAACAGAAGACAAGGATACCTTCTCTACGAAAAGACCGCCCACCCCTGCACCTACAGACATTGCTAATTGCATCATAGACTGATTAATACCAAGCAATACACTGGATGCCTCTGGCTCTAAAGTAGATAGATTATATTGTTGTGTTGGTCCTGTAGTCCATGCAGCGAACGACCATAGTATCAGAATGATCATCACTCCGATATAGCCGGTTACAACAGATAGCAAAATTAACATGATGACATGCAAAGCCATGCTACCGATCAACGTAGGAGATACTCCCCAGCGATCGGTGCTAAATCCACCGAATTTGGATCCTACCAAACTTGCGATACCAAACATAAGTAAAATTCCACTCATCATGCTTTCACTGATCCCAGAAACCGTAAGAAGGTATGGTGACAGGTACGTAAAAGCAATTGCATATCCACCTATTGAGAAAAAGGTGATCGATAATCCCGTTACAATTTTAGGATTCTTAAAAAGAGCAAGTTGTTGCAGTAAAGGTACAGGCTTATCCCCTTTGATTTGAGGAAGAATCAAGTATAAAACCACCATGATGAGTAATCCCAATACGGCAATTCCACCAAATACAGACTTCCAGCCAAATGCTGCTGACACCGTTCTTCCGATAGGAACTCCAATAATAAGAGAAGCGGTGAATCCCATTACAACAGTAGAAATGGCACTAGCTCTCTTTCCTTCTGGTGCGATTTTAGCTGCGATGCTTAATGCATTTACCACCACAATACCTGCTCCAAGTGCCATAATAACCCGAGCCACAATAAACGATCCATATCCAGGTAGTGTATACGCTACGATATTTCCTACCACAAACAAGCCAAGAGCATACATCATTAATTTTCGTCTATCCATACTAGCTGTCAAAGCCATCGAAATAGGGGTGAAAATCGCATATACAAGGGAGAAGATCGTAATTAATTGGCCCGCAGCACCGATGGAAATCCCAAGTGTATGAGCAATCTTATCTAGAGTACCCGAAATCACATACTCTGAGGTTCCTACTAAAAAACTGGCTAAGGCTAAAATATAAACTTTCCAAGTATTAGACATCATAATCTACTTCCTTATCATTTACTATATTTTTATTTAACAAATCGCGATATGTAGATTTGTTGTTTTGTAAAAATAGACACCTACATCCAAAGATGTCTATTTTACAACGATATGAAACTGGACTTTCGTATGATCAGATTTCTGATTTCATCATGTCAGCAATCTTTTCAAAGGTGTCCTCATTTCTTTTGTAGTAAGTATACTTTCCGATTCGTGCCGCCTTGATCAGGTCAGCTCTTAAAAGTATGGTGAGATATTGGGAAGCAGTCGATTGTGTCATTTTCAATTTATCTGTTATCTGACTAACACATACCCCTGTTACATTCATATCGATCCCTTCAGGGGGCATAAAATGACGATCGGGCTCCTTCAACCAATGTAAAATTTGCAATCTTGATTCATTCGCTAGAGCTTTAAAGATCTCAATTGGTTCCATAACTTAATCATATCACGATTTCTCGATATGTCAATGTGTGTATCCAGATTTTTTATTATGATTTTAAATATAAGTAAGTTGACCTATCTTCTGTAACATTTTATAGTTATATGGTATGGAAAAATGAATATATTTCATGGATCCTTCGGGGCAGGGTGCAATTCCCGACCGACGGTGATGGTAGTCTACACTACCTCAGCCCGTGACCCGCTTATAGCGGTTGACTCGGTGAAACTCCGGGGCCGACAGTATAGTCTGGATGGGAGAAGGATGATAACTCGTACGACTGTTGAAAAACAGAGTATCTACGGGCTTTTTTGAGTATAACTTTACCCTTAAGTTTACGAAAACTCCGTAGTTCGTATTTGGCGTACACACAACCCCGAAGCAAGGAGAACCGCACTCCTTTTTGCTTCGGTTTTTTATTGCCATGATTCGTACGGTTGTCATCAGAATTCACAAATCACTAGAGGAGTGTTGTTCTGATGCAACAAAAAAGCAAGGTAACGAAGATGGTTTTACTCGCACTATTAGGTGTAATCTCTTTTTTAATTGAGAACATTAGCTTCCCAATTCCTACTATACCAATCTTTCTCAAAGTAGACTTCAGTGAGCTTCCCGCTCTCGTGGGAGCCATTCTCTTCGGTCCCTTAGCAGGCATCGTAATCGAGTTTATCAAAAATGCTTTTCACCTGATGTTTGCAGGAGGCGAGATTATCGGAGTCATAGCTAACTTCCTAGCTGGAAGTATTTTTGTCTCTGTCATCTCCATCATCTATCGTAAATTTCAGGGCTGGAAGGGCTTTGTATATGGCTTCATCGCTGCTACCCTCATGATGACGCTCTTTATGGCGATGGCTAATTTCTTTGTCTTCCTGCCGCTTTATGCAGCGATTACCGATCCAACAGCGAAGACTACCTTTATCCTCAATATTATTACGCCTTTTAACTTGATAAAAGGGATTTTGGTATCGATTGTATTTGTGCCATTTTACTTGAAGATCGTCCCTTATTTGAGAAGTCGTAGCTCGATTTTGTAAGTGTAGCTATGGACGTTATATAAGGATTCTCATTGATATATTAATAAACATAGTTGGAGGATGAGTCTATTAAGATTCATCCTCTTTTATGAACTATAAGATTATGAGTCCTATTACATTAATCCATAAATGGAACAGGTTGCGATGTTAATGGCTTTCTCTTGCTATAGTGAATCGTAATAAGATTTCCTACAGCCTAAGATATATTTACACTATTTTAACTTAACAGATAGTAATTAATATTTACACATTAGTACATAAACTATATGATAACGTAGTAATCCAATTCCATCATAGAAGGGAACTATCTATGAAAAAGTTATCTATTCTGTTTGCGTCAGTTGCTATGTTGGCTAGTGTCGTGTTTCCTAGTTCATCGGTTGTCCAAGCCTCTCCTGTGGATCATGTACTGATCACGGAAGTGTATGTGGACACCAATCTTCCTAATGAACCTGAGGAGTTCATAGCGATAACGAATCCGACTCGTGCTTCGGTGAATATCGCAGGCTGGCGGCTCACGAGTGGGAAAAATAGTATGTCTTTTCCAAGTGGCACCTCTGTTTCCCCGAATCAAACACTGTATATCACGAAGAATGCGAGTAAGTTTCTGCAAGAATTTGTAACGATTACCCCGGACTTTGAATACGGAGCAGATAGTAGTCCGAGCACTCCGCAAATGAGTTCAAGTATCGGAGCCCTCTCCAATAGCGGTGGAGAAGTCCTCCTGCAAAATGGAAATACCGTGGTGGATGCAGTTGTTTATGGTAACTCATCTTATAACGGAACTGGCTGGTCAGGAGAAACGGTCCCCACTAAACCATCTGGAGTCGTGACAGTCCGGGATCGCACAGAGTCTAACGGTACTTGGGAGGATACCAATACCCGTGCTGATTTCAATCAACTCCGTGTCTATCAAGCAGGGCAATCACGGTTTGACTTACCCAGCTTTTCATTCAATGGAACGGTCACCCCTTATACCTCTCCCGATAGTAGTTTTAGCACGCTCGAAAAATACCTAAATAGCGCTCAAAAAACGATTGATTTAAATGTCTACGAGTTTCAAAACACCTATTTGCTAGAACCGATGAAAAAAGCTCTAGCGCGTGGGGTAAAAGTGCGTGTCTTCTTAGAAGGACAACCTGTAGGGGGACTCCTCGATCAATCAAAATACGTAGCAGAGCAAATCACAAATGCGGGTGGGCAGGTCCGCTTTATCATCAGCGATACGGCAAATGAACGGTATAAACGATACCGATTTAATCATGCCAAGTATGCCATTGTAGATGGTACCCGCGTATTGATGCAAAGTGAAAACTGGAAAAGCACGGGTGTCCCTACTACCAACACGTATGGGAATCGGGGCTGGGGAATCATCATCCAAAACCCTGACTTTGCTTCTTACGTAGAAAAGGTTTTTGAAGCAGATTGGAATCCATCATTCCGAGATAGTTTTCCTTATACGCCTGGCACCAAGTACGGGGAACCTTCAGTAGGCTTCGTTCCTGATACGAGTAATCCGACTGGCAATTACCCGGCCCTTTTCCCTGCCAAAGATATAAACGGTTCATTTACTGTAACCCCTGTATTTGCTCCAGACTCTACGATGCTACAGGAAAAAGCGATCCTTGGAATGATGCGCAATGCGAAGTCAGAGCTATTTGTGGAACAACTCTATATTCATAAGCACTGGGGCGATACCAAAACGGGCTCCCCTAAATCGACACCTAATATTTATCTGGAAGAAATGATCAACGCGGCGAGACGCGGGGTGAAGGTTCGCGTGGTACTCGATGCTTCCTTCCTAGATGCATCAGATCCACGCGATAATCAATATACGATCCAATATATCAACGAAATCGCATCACGTGAAAAGCTCGACATGGAAGCAAAGCTCTTTAATCAGTCCGCCATTCATGTAGATAAGATTCATAACAAAGGAATCATCGCCGATCACAAGGTGCTTGTATCCAGTATTAACTGGTCGCGAAATAGTCCAGAAAACAATCGAGAGGCGGGTGTCATTGTCGAAAACGCAGAGGTAGCGAGCTTCTACAAGGATGTCTTTTGGTGGGATTTTACGGACGGAGCCAAGAAACCTGATCCAGGAGAAGGGAAAAGCAAGCTTCGTATCTCTGAAGTCCATTATGATACCGCAGGCAACGATGCGATGGAAGAATATGTAGAGTTATATAACCATAGCAGTCAATCACTCAACCTTAGTGACTACTCCCTTACAGACGATGTAGCCACTTACAAGATTCCCACTGGCACAACTATAGCATCCGGAAAACGAATCGTAATCGCTCGAAACCAAGCTGGTTTCCAAGTACGATTCGGAATTCAGCCTGATGTGACAGGAATGAAGCTATCGCTTAATAATAACGGTGACCAGCTTACACTGAAAGATAAGTCCGGGAGCACACTCGACTTTGTCGCTTATGAAAAAGCCCCCGATTGGAATATTACAGCAGGAAAAGGAAAGTCGATTTCTCGGATTGATCCGATGATTGATACGGATTCCGTGAAAGATTGGGCTGTAGGAAGTCCAACTCCGAAACAATAAATAAGGCTTTTAAGATCATCAAAAAGGACATCTCCCCACGAATATATGACGGGAGATGTCCTTTTTATCTAAAGAAGCTATCCCCTCTGGAGACAGCTTCTTTATCATATTATACCTCTACTCCACTCGACTTTTTTACATGCAACGATGCAGCTACAAAGTCGCGGAATAGGGGTTGTGGGCGGTTTGGACGGGAGGTGAACTCTGGGTGGAATTGGGCTGACAGGAACCACGGGTGGTCTTTGTACTCTACTATCTCTACAAGACGACCGTCTGGGGAGGTTCCAGAGAATACGTATCCTGCTTGCTCCATCTGTTCACGGAATTCGTTGTTAAACTCGTAACGATGGCGATGACGCTCATAGACGAGGTCTTCTCCGTATGCTTTATGAGCCAGCGTGCCTGTTCGGACTTTACAAGGGTATAGGCCAAGGCGCAGTGTCCCACCTAGATCCTCAACTTCTTTCTGTTCAGGTAGCAGGTCAATGATTGGATATGGAGTGTTTGGATCAAATTCAGAGCTATCAGCAGATGGAAGGCCTACCACGTTACGCGCGCCTTCTACACACATCATCTGCATGCCCAAGCAAATCCCGAGGAATGGAATTTTTTGCTCACGGGCAAAACGAGTCGCGATGATTTTGCCTTCGATTCCACGATCTCCAAAACCACCTGGAACAAGGATGCCATCTACACTTTCGAGCAACTCTGTCACATTTTCTTCTGTCACATCTTCTGAGTTTACCCATTTAATTTCAATCTCTGCATCATTTTCAAAGCCTGCATGGCGCAATGATTCAGCGACACTCATATACGCATCCTGCAAGGAAACATATTTCCCGACGATCGCGATTTTAGTCCGGCGCTTCAAGTTTTTCACCTTTTGTACCAAGGCAATCCAGTCTTTCATGTCCGCTTCTGGCGCATCGAGACCAAAATGTTTTACAACGATCTCATCCAATCCCTCTTTTTGCATCATGAGTGGGATTTCGTACAATGTTTCTGCATCGCGAGCTTCAATGACTGCATCACGATCGATATCACAGAAGAGAGCAATTTTACGCTTCATGGATTCGGTCAATGGGTATTCTGTACGCGTTACGATGATATTTGGCTGAATACCAATACTGCGCAGTTCTTTTACACTATGCTGTGTTGGCTTCGTTTTCAGCTCTCCACTCGCGCGTAGCATCGGAACTAGTGTACAGTGAATGTACATCACATGCTCACGACCTACATCACTTTTAATCTGACGAATGGCTTCAAGGAAAGGAAGGCTCTCGATATCACCGACGGTTCCCCCAATCTCGGTAATCACTACATCTGGTTGGGTTTCACGAGCCGCACGAAATACACGATCTTTGATTTCATTGGTGATATGAGGGATTACCTGTACCGTGCCTCCTAGATAATCCCCGCGACGTTCTTTCTTAATAACCGATTGATAAATTTTACCTGTAGTGACGTTGCTGTTCTGGCTTAGGTTTATGTCAATAAAGCGCTCATAGTGTCCCAAATCTAAGTCCGTCTCTGCTCCATCATCCGTTACAAAGACTTCACCATGTTGGTAAGGGGACATCGTGCCTGGATCGATATTTAAGTATGGATCAAACTTTTGAATCGTTACTTTTAGGCCACGATTTTTTAGCAACCGCCCTAAAGCAGAAGCGGTAATCCCTTTTCCTAACGAAGAAACGACTCCACCCGTTACAAACACAAATTTCGTTTTCATCTCCATTTTCCTCCTATATCAAAAAGCATTCCCTTTTTAAAAAACATTCTTCCAGAAAAACAGAAAAAGCGCCCCTAAATAAATAGAGGCGCTCGGTTGATTTCGTCATGATTTTGTGTACCCATTTTTAATGAGCCCAGAAAATATTCTAACTAAATTCACTACCGCTGTCAATAAACTCATTAGTCAAAAATATCATTTTATTTTTAAACTCATAAAAAACCGACATTCCAATTGAATACGGTCATGTCGGTTTTTATTATTCCCTTAGGTACCTACGAAGCGTTCTTAGAGTTCGTCTTCATTCTCGAGATCTAACTCATCATCCTCGTCTTCGTCCTCTTCCCCATCTAAGTCTTCCTCAGTAAAACCGTCCGCTGTATCATCGTCTGGCTCATCTGCGTCTTCAGAACCTACAGTGTACAGTGGATCTTCTTCGATCGGTTCTGGAGCGAAGTCATCGCTTTCCTCTTCGTATAACTCATCACTAAAGTCATCATCGTCTAGGATGTTACTTGCAATCGCAGAATCAGTCGCTTGATCGGTTGGGTACCATTCACGCAAGCCCCATAAGCTACGACCTACACATACAAAACGACCATCTACGTTTAAATCAGTGTAGAATTGAGCGATGTATTGGGTTACATCTTCTTCTGTGAATCCTTTGGTCTTCGATACATACTCGACCAAATCACGATAGAGTAGTGGTTGACCACTATTTTGTTCTAAAGCTATGTATGCTAAATCGACCATAGCTGTTTCTCTAATTTGCTCAAGAGTGAGGTTGTCGCTCAAGCTGGACACATCCTTCCAATGTAGGTAAACGATACTACACGTCTACCTTCTCGTCATTATTTTATCCAAAAAACGGTTGAAGTCAACGTATAGTGATGTAGATGACGTGGAAAGATTTATTTTTTTGTCTTTTGGCTACTTCAATCTGGTATTTGATGAAATCCTGCGCTCACTTTTTCATTAGAACCAAACATACAGGCTAACTTTTTAGGGACATTTGCCTGGCAACTATAATATTCATGTATTTTCTTAGCCCCATTTACTCCAATCTGAAGTGCTGATGATAAGTCTGTTTTGATCCAATTAAGGTAATCAACTATTTCTTGAGAGCTAGAGACTTTTAAATAATCAGTATCAGCCTGGACAAAATACGTATCGTTACGTGGATTTGTAGTAATTAATAGGCATCCTGTAGACATAGCATCTGATGCTGAAGTCGTCGGAAAGCCATCAAGTGCTTCTTCATCTGGAACGCTACAATTCATAAACACATGGGATTTCCGATAAATAGGTAGTAGTTCCGCAGGATTCAAAGGACCATAGAAAGTATAATTTGGATTTTGGAGTTTATACAGCTGATTTTCCCAATCACCAATTAAATGAAGGTGAAAATCCAAATCCAGTTGATTAAAAGCTTCAACTAGCATGTCAAAGCCTTTTCTAGGCGCATTATGGGCACAGAAAACCAGTTCGATTGGTAATTTTTCTGCCTTAGGTAGGTACGAATAGTGGTCCGTATTTACTGCTGCTATAACATGCTTTGACTTGGTCGCAACCTCTAGAACTTCTCTAATATTTGAGAAAACCGTCTCACATCCATCTGCAGCAAGGAGGATATGCTCTTGGGGTGTAAAAGGGTTTAAGCCTCCTCCAGGATACAAAGTGGAATGTAATCTGATATGATTTTGGTCTAAAAATGATCTGATATTTAACGAAGCATTCGATCCAGGTGCTATCGGGTGGCCTAGTAGGCTCAAAGTCAAATTCAGAAAAACACAATATACGTCAGTAATCCCTTCTTCCTCAGCTACTTGTTGAAATTGGGAAAAAGGAAATACTTTTGCCGGAAACTCATCACTATTCAACTGTGATGCAAAAAATAATGTATCTGGCCTATGCTTCCAAATTTCATAACTCTCCCAATAACGAAAGCCACTTAATTTCCATGGAAAGTATGTATCAATCACCGCAAGGCGTCTTTTTTTAGTCTCTGACATACATCCTCCACCCATCTAGAGATAGTAGAACGACAAAGTGAACACTACTAGTAACTTGTTACTCTGTGACGGCAAACAATACCGTTTCTTCTCTAGTAATCGTATAGTGTCCTAAAAAGAACTTATATCCTAGATTTAGGTCCGAAATAAAACGACATATGTCACCAAAATCAGCCATATGATGATACACCGCAATCGCGAGAGTTGGTTTGAATTTCGTGATTACCTTCACAGCACCTTGCAGGGCCTTCATCTCAGCACATTCAACATCCATCTTAATAAAATCTACCTTTTTGATATCGTGTCGGATAGCTAAGTCATCAATGGACAAAGTTACTGTTTCTCCAGTCCCACCTTCTATCTTCGTATTTGATACGATACTGGCAGGCCCATTGTCCAAATAATAGCATAATTCATCAGATGTATTCCAAACTGGCTGTTCAATAATCTTGATCCTGTCTTTTAGGTGTGGATTCAAATCAAGATTCTTCTTCATCGTATTTACATTAGATGGGATAAATTCAAAAGAATAAACCTGACCGCCTGCTCCTGCTTCCTGAGCGAAATAAAGAGCTGTATCACCCCAACAACCGCCAGCATCTATTACCACATCTCCAGCCTGAACTTTTATTCGATGATTGGATCCTGTATACTCGTACTGCTTCTCCATAAAAGTATTGCTGATCCCAGCATTCAGACAATACAAACGGATAGGATAACCAACCTTGCCAAGATCATAGAATGTCAGCACCCAATGATTGTTGTAAATGATATTATTTGGTTGTGATAAACCGTAGATTAAGCTTCTTCTCTTCCAATATGCAGAGTTACTAAGAACTGACTTTACTCTTTTGCTCCCCCAAATTCGAAGTGCAATGACATTAACCAACACATTTCGTGAATCTTCATTATTCAGACGATCATACAAGTATATTAAGCCATCCACATGATCAAAGAATTGTCTCAACTCCGTGCTCGTATCAATGAGCACTCTATCTGTTATGGAAACCCCTATATAAGAAAGCCAATCAATATCTAGGTTAAAAACATGATTTTGATTGGAGCATTCATACAAATAACGAATAAAATGGTCCAAAAAACGAGTGGGGCGATCTACCATAAAATCATCATACTTCAATTGCATGGCTGTCTCGATTAAAAACAACTCATGATACACTTCATTCACTTGTGTTGGCTGTGCTACTGCTAACGCTTTTGAGTAGTAAAACTTGGCATCTTCCAAATAGCCCATAGAAAAAGTAAGGGAACCAAGCTGTTCTAACGTATTATAATCATCTAAATTAAAAATCAATCCTATTTTAAGATTATTGATTGTAGATTCAACATTATTATGTTGAGTGCGATCCGCTTTTCTAACTTGCAATTCATTTAGCGCTTGAGTTGGATGAAACAAAATATCTTCCTCCCTTTAAACTGCTAATGGATCACTTTCCCCTTCTTCACTCCGTTAATCTGTACAAAGATTCCTCCATTTTCAAAAGATCTCTTTTCCTATCTTTAAGCTTCTTAGCAGGTACCCCAACGAAGATGCCCCACGGCTCTATGTCATTCAAAATCAAACTATAAGCTCCAATTGCTGTCCCTTCACCAATCGAGACACCCGGCATAATCGTACTCATAGATCCAATAACAACATGTTTATACAGAGTTATTTTTTTACTAATCATATGTTTAAACTGTTCTGGAACCATTGGACCCGTTAGGCATATACCACTAAAATCATCACTCGAACTATACAATGAACACTTAGAACTTATACCACAAAAGTCGTGGATCATTACATCTCCAGATCCATATATAGAAGTATAGGCAGCTATATGTACATAAGAGCCTATTTTTATCTTGCCTTCTCCAGAGCTTAATATACAAAAATCATCAATCCTCACATGATTCCCAATCGAAATATTTTCAGCTCCGTAGATACTGCATTTTTTACTGATATTCACATTTTCTCCCACTTCTTTAAATCCAATATTAGCCAATTCATTCGGTTTATAAAATGAATTTATTTTAATCCCTCCTAGGAAGGTTCAGTTCTGTTTGAGCCATACACATTCCTCTCCATATGTAACGTTGATATTCTCTTATAGTAGTAAATTCACTTATTCAGCAGAATATTACTATGAATATTTATATTGTTAAACAGCAGCTGAATCACTTACTAGAAGACAAAAAATTGCCTGACAGCGTAACCATCAGGCAAAAGAGAATTCAATATTTGGCTAATCAAATCATTTTCAATCCCTACATATTACGACGGTACTGACCACCTACTTCATAAAGCACAGACGTAATCTGCCCTAGTGAAGCAACTTGAACCGTGTTCATAAGCTCCGCGAAGATATTACCATTGTGACGAGCCACTTCTTTGAGACGTTGCAGAGCTATGGTAGCTTCGGAAGCATAGCGTTGTTGGAACTTCTGTACGTGAGCGACTTGTAATTCTTTTTCGCTGCTATCTGCCCGAGATAGTTCAATCTCTGTCTCTTCAGGTGGATGGGGATTTTCAAATGTATTCACGCCGATGATAGGCAATTCTCCAGAGTGCTTTTTCATCTCATAATACATCGATTCCTCTTGGATCTTGCTACGTTGATACTGGGTTTCCATCGCTCCCAATACCCCGCCGCGATCGCTAATTCGTTCAAACTCTTGCAATACGGCTTCTTCCACTAGATCTGTCAATTCATCGATGATGAAGGCACCTTGCAGTGGGTTTTCGTTTTTAGCTAATCCGAGTTCTTTGGTAATGATCATCTGAATCGCCATGGCACGGCGTACCGATTCTTCTGTCGGCGTAGTGATCGCTTCATCATACGCATTGGTATGAAGGGAGTTACATTGGTCATAAATCGCCATCAACGCTTGTAGTGTAGTACGAATATCGTTAAAATCAATTTCTTGGGCATGAAGCGAGCGTCCAGAGGTCTGGATATGATACTTCAGCTTCTGGCTTCGTTCATTTGCGCCGTAAAGACGTTTCATCGTAATCGCCCAGATACGGCGAGCCACACGGCCGATAACGGTATACTCTGCATCCAGTCCATTGCTAAAGAAGAAGGAAAGATTATGGGCAAACTCATCCACACTCATCCCGCGACTCTTGTAGTACTCGACATAGGTAAACGCATTGGCGAGAGTGAATGCGAGCTGGGAGATGGGATTGGCGCCTGCTTCGGCAATGTGATAACCACTAATACTAACCGAGTAATAGTTGCGCACTTGATTTTGAATGAAAAACTCTTGCATATCGCCCATCATTTTTAAAGCAAATTCGGTAGAGAAGATGCATGTGTTTTGACCTTGATCTTCTTTTAAAATATCTGCCTGCACGGTTCCTCTTACAGTACGCAGAGTAAATTCGCGAATTTGACTCCGTTCCTCTTCGCTTGGCTCTATACCTTCTCGCTCTGTAAACAAGGTAACCTGTTGATTAATCGCCGCATTTAGGTACATGGCTAGGATAATCGGTGCAGGACCATTAATCGTCATCGATACGCTGGTGTTAGGAGCACAAAGATCAAACCCGGAAAAGAGTTCCGCCATGTTGTCCAAGGTACAAATACTAACACCTGATTCGCCTACTTTGCCGTAAATATCAGGACGCTCTGCTGGGTCCTCGCCATAAAGCGTCACACTATCAAAAGCGGTAGAGAGGCGTTTGGCCGTATCATTTTTGGATAAATAGTGGAAACGTCGATTGGTACGACCAGGAGACCCTTCGCCAGCAAACTGTCGCTTCGGATCTTCGTCTGCTCGCTTCAGAGGAAATACACCCGCTGTATATGGGAATTGACCTGGTACGTTTTCTCTTAACAACCAACGCAAACGCTCCCCCCAATCCTGAAAGCGTGGCAGAGCGACCTTCGGAATTTTACTACCGGATAAGGTTTCGTTGTATAAAGGAGTTCGGATGACTTGGTCTCTTACTTTAGATTCTAGGAAATCTTGACGATACATCGACTGGAGCTGATCCCACTCGTCTAGCATTTTTTTATTGTATGGCAACAACTCTAGCTCTTTTTGCTGGGTGACCTGCTCGATTCCTTGTACGACTTCTCTTTCAATCGAGTGAGTAGCAAGTAGATTTCGAGTTCCATATAGCTGATAGAGTTCCGTTGCTACTTTTGCTTGTTGCTCAACGTCTTCATAGTACTTGCGAACGGTCTGGGCTAAATCCCTTAGATAATGGATTCGCTCTGGCGGAATAATATACTCTAGCTGACTGACACCAACGGGTATATCAATCGTCGAGACCCAATCCACATCACACTTCGCACCGATCGATTCAACCATCTTTTTATAGAATAGATTGGTTCCAGGATCGTTATAACGAGAGGCCATCGTACCGTAGACTGGAATTTCTTCCTCAGGCGCATGAAAGAGATGGTGGTTTCGTCGATACTGCTTTTTCACATCACGCAATGCATCCAAGGAGCCTCGACGGTCAAACTTATTAATTGCGATGAGATCTGCATAATCTAGCATCTCAATCTTCTCTAGCTGGGAAGGGGAGCCAAACTCTGCCGTCATCACATAGATCGATAGATCACTGATTGGAACGATATCGGCATTCCCTTGCCCAATCCCACTTGTTTCCACAATGATTAAGTCATAACCAGCACTCTTCACGACTTGGATCGCTTCTTGAATCGCTCCACTTAGCTCGGTACGAGTCTTACGCGTTGCCAAACTACGCATATAAACCCGCGGGTGATGGACTGCGTTCATGCGAATCCGGTCGCCAAGCAGTGCGCCACCTGTCTTCTGCTTCGATGGATCAATCGAGAGAATCGCCACTTTCTTATCTGGGAAATCCTCGAGAAAACGACGTACCAACTCATCGGTTAGCGAGCTTTTTCCGGCTCCACCTGTACCGGTGATCCCGATAATAGGGATATGCTTCTTAGCAGGTAATAAATCTGTTAGCCAACTTTTAGATAATGTTGCCGCCGCCTCACTTAGCACATTTCGTTGTTCAAATGTCTGCTCTACATACGAAATTGCCTTAGCTACGGCTTGGAAATCACCTTGCACGAGAGATTCCCTCGACCAATTTGGCTCTTGGACAGATGGGTAATCCGTCTCACGAACCATGAAATTGATCATCCCTTGTAACCCTAAAGCCCGGCCATCTTGTGGAGAGAAGATTTTCGTCACGCCATACGCTTCCAGTTCCTCAATCTCACGCGGGATGATGACACCACCACCGCCGCCAAATACTTTGATGTCGGCATTTTCTTGTCTGAGCAAGTCGATCATGTATTTAAAAAACTCTACATGCCCACCTTGATAGGACGAAATCGCAATCCCTTGCACATCCTCTTGAATCGCCGCTCTGACAATCTCTTCTACCGAGCGATTATGCCCCAGATGAATCACTTCGACACCTGAATCTTGAAGCAAACGACGCATTAAATTAATCGAAGCATCATGACCATCAAACAAACTGGCAGCTGTTAAGAATCGGACAGCATGCTTGGGACGTATAATCTCGGTTTCCATCATCGTCTCACCCCTTGTATCTCTATCATTAATAGCGAAACTTGTTTTTCTGTATATTCTTTGAGTGTGTACATTTTTCTGAGTGCCCAATGGCGAAAAGCCCACATCTGCCCGAGTACGACGATATTGTGTGCTGTTAGTCGAACAGAGGAGGGTGGGATCTGAAAGGAACCATCTTCGATCCCTCTAACTAGCATCTGTTCGAAGAAGAGCGTAATCTCTTCTTCTCTCGCTAGTACTAGTTTCATCTGTTCGCTAGGAAGAGATTTCGTTTCTTGATAGATTAGTACGACATATGGACGTAGTTCATCCATGATTTGAAAGTACTGAGTAAGGCTCGAGGCAAGCATTTCTTTGGCCGTCAGATGATGTGAAGAAATGGAATGAAGTTTCTCGAGTAATAAGGAGTGAATATAGTGACAAACGAGATAGAGAACATCCTCTTTGGACTGAATATATTCATACATCGTCCCAATCGACAAACCACACTCACGGGCAATCTCGCGGGTGGTTGTCTTATGGAATCCCTTCTCGATAAACAGCCTAACCGCTCCTTCTACAATCTGTTGCCGGCGCTCTTGTACAAGTCTCTGGTTCTTAATCATAGAGGGAATAACTTCTTGCTTCTTAATCACTAAATCCCCTCCCGATCCCGTCTAATCAAGTGACTCTTGATCCATTCACGAGCAAATGAATGAGGCAACTTTGCCCCCTGCCAAACCTCTTCCATCTGCTCTTGAAAAGTAGATTCCTGAATGCATTGCTCGAGATAAGCTTGAAATTCGGCGGCAATTCTCTCTTTTACCTCGCGAACCGTTTGCTCCTTACGGCGACGAATTCCTTCACCACTTTCTTGTAAAAAGGCGCGATGGTGTTGAAATTGCTCCCATAATTCAACGACTCCCTTTCCCTGTATCGGAATCGTCTGAGATACCGTTGGGTTCCACTCGGTTTGATCATGGGTTAAATGTACATATTGCCCAATTTCGGCAACCATCTTCGCCGCTCCCGACATGTCCGCTTTATTCACCACGTACAAATCGGCAATCTCCATCACACCTGCTTTAAACACCTGTACCACATCGCCACTATGCGGATGCACAACCAGAGCCACACTGTCCACTAGGTGCATAATCTCTAGCTCCGATTGCCCCACACCCACAGTCTCTACGATGATCACATCAAAGCCAGCCGCATCCAGTACACGAACCGCATCTTTGGTAGCACGAGAAAGACCACCGAGACTCCCACGGCTCCCCATGCTACGAATAAATACATTCTCATCCAGCGCATGCCGAACCATTCGGACACGGTCCCCGAGAATTGCTCCTCCGGTAAAGGGGCTTGTTGGATCTACTACAATAACCCCCACGCGTAGGTCCTTTTCTCGGAGTGTTGTGATCAAACAATCAATCAACGTACTCTTTCCAGCTCCGGGAGGGCCTGTAATCCCAATAACATATGCCTTTTTTGCTAGTCGCTCCAACTCTTGTACCAAAAACTCTGAGTCAGCGTGATCATTTTCTAAGAAGGTGATAATTCGCGCAATCGCCCTTCTTTCACGATTTTTGATGCCTTCGATCCAATCTTTCATCTGATATCACTCTTATTCGTTCGAAATATATTTAGCGATAACAACACGTTGAATCTCGTTCGTTCCTTCATAAATCTGGGTAATCTTCGCATCACGCATCATGCGCTCCACTGGATACTCGCGGGAATAGCCATATCCGCCAAAAACCTGAACCGCTTCAGTCGTCACTTCCATCGCTGTATCTCCTGCGAATAACTTCGCCATCGCAGATGCTTTGCCGTACGGAAGGCCTTGTGCTTCGAGCCACGCCGCTTGATACGTAAGCAGACGGGCCGCTTCGATCTTCGTTGCCATATCAGCTAGTTTAAATTGAATCGCTTGTAGTGCAATAAGTGGCTTACCAAACTGTTTCCGTTCCTTCGCATAAGCAAGTGCTTCCTCGTATGCTCCTTGAGCAATCCCCACAGCCTGTGCCGCGATTCCATTTCGTCCGCCATCTAGCGTCTTCATCGCAATCTTAAAGCCCTCTCCCTCAGCTCCCAGACGCTGACTACTCGGAATTCGGCAATCTTCAAAAATAATCTCCGTTGTCGCAGACGCACGAATCCCTAGCTTCTTCTCTTTCTTCCCGATCAAAAAACCAGAGGTTCCTTTTTCAACGATAAATGCAGTAATCCCCTTATGTTTGAGCGAGGCATCCGTAACAGCAAAGACGACATAAATCTCTGCATCCCCACCATTGGTAATAAAAATCTTACTTCCATTTAAAATGTAATCATCGCCGTCTCTCGTAGCAGTCGTACGCATCGCGGCAGCATCTGATCCTGAACCTGGTTCTGTTAAGCCATATGCTCCTAGCTTCGTACCCTCTGCAAGCGGTCTGAGATACTTCTGTTTTTGCTCTTCCGTTCCAAATGTGAAGATTGGATAGCTAGCAAGGGAGATATGAGCCGATAGCGTAACACCTGTAGAGCCACATACACGGGATAGCTCTTCCACTGCGATCACATAGCTAAGGTAGTCCGAACCAACGCCGCCGTATTCCTCTCCCCACGGGATTCCTGCCATGCCCAATTTGCTCATCTTATCAAAGATCGAGCGGTCAAAAATCTCGTGTTCGTCGCGTTCTGCGGCACTTGGTTTTACTTCCTTTTCGGCAAAATCGCGGACCATTTGGCGCATCATTTCGTGTTCTTCTGATAGACGGAATTGCATGTTGTTCACCCTTTGTTAGGTTTTATCATTTCGAGTTGTCTGTTCCTACTTCCCAATCTCATTCCCAATTACAATCCTTTGAATCTCATTCGTTCCCTCATAGATCTGCGTCACCTTCGCATCCCGGAAGAAACGTTCAACCGGATACTCCCGAGAATACCCATACCCACCAAACACTTGAATCGCTTCTGTCGTAACTTTCATCGCCGTATCCGTCGCAAACATCTTCGCCATAGATGCCTCTTTTTTACAAGGCAACTTCTGTGAAACGAGTTCAGCCGCACGGTAAACTAACAGGTGCGACGCTTCAATCTGAGTCGCCATATCAGCTAATTTAAATTGAATCGCTTGTAATGCATTAAGCGGTTTCCCGAACTGTTTGCGTTCCTTCGCATAGGCATTTGCCGCCGCATAAGCGCCTTGTGCAATTCCCAAGCCCTGTGCCGCGATTCCGATACGACCGCTAGCTAGATTAGCCAAAGCGATTTCATACCCTTGCCCCTCACGGCCGATCAGATGATCTGCTGAAACCCGCGCTTCTTCTAATATCAACTCACACGTATTGGAACCGTGAAGCCCCATTTTCGGCTCCTTTTTCCCAACTAAAAATCCCGGAGTATCCTTCCGTACAAGGAAAGCAGAGATACCGTAGCTCCCTCGACCCGGATCGGTTACAGCAAAAACAGTGTATAAATCGGCCGCTTGTGCGTTGGTAATAAACATTTTGTTTCCCGTTAAAATGTACTCATCACCCACACGCTTAGCTGTCGTACGAAGTTGACTTGCATCGGATCCAGCCTGAGGCTCTGTTAGACCAAATGCACCGATATACTCTCCACTAGCTAACTTAGGGATATAACGCCGTTTCTGCTCTTCCGTTCCATATCGCAAAAGAGGAAGCGTTCCCACTGAGGTGTGCACGGAGAGGATAACCCCTACAGTTGGACTCACTTTCGAAATCTCTTCAATCGCTAGGATATACGAGACGAAGTCTGCTCCCGATCCACCCCACTCTTCGGCAATCGGGATCCCCATTAATCCCAATTCCCCCATCTTGCGTATCACTTCAAGTGGAAAACGGTCCTCTGTCTCCATCCGTTCGATTTCTGGCGCGATTTCTTTCTGAGCAAAATCGCGTACCATTTGCTGCAATAAAATTTGTTCTTCTGTAAACGAAAATCGCATCTGTCTCACTCCCAACTATCTTACTTGTATACGTAAAATCCACGGCCGCTTTTTCTTCCTAACCAGCCTGCTTTTACATATTTGCGAAGAAGGGGACACGGACGATACTTGGAATCTCCAAATCCTTCATGTAACGTTTCCATAATGTACAAACAGGTATCAAGCCCTATAAAATCAGCCAATGTGAGAGGGCCCATCGGATGATTCATCCCCAGTTTCATCACATCATCCACCGCTTCTGGTGTCGCCACCCCTTCATAAACGGTATAAATGGCTTCATTGATCATCGGCATTAGAATCCGATTTGACACAAAGCCCGGAAAATCATTTACCTCTACTGGATGCTTACCTAATTCCCTAGATAGTTGTTCAACCAAGTCATACGTTTCTTGATCCGTCGCAAGACCGCGAATAATCTCCACAAGTTTCATCACCGGAACTGGATTCATAAAGTGCATGCCGATCACTTTCTCTGGACGTTTCGTCACTGCGGCAATTTCGGTAATCGGTAGAGAAGAAGTATTGGACGCAAGCACGGTGTGCGCCGGGCAAAGTTCATCTAGTTGCTGGAATAACGAAACCTTTGCCTCCATTTGTTCAATAATGGCCTCTACCACTAAATCAGCTTTCGTAGCAGCCGTCTTCAGATCCGTCGTACCCATAATTCGGCTTAAAATGGAGTCCATCTCTTCTTGCGTACTACGCCCCTTCTCCACTTGGCGCCCTAGTTTTTTTTGGATCGAAGACAAGCCTTTCTGTACAAACGCTTCCTGTTGATCTAATAGAGTCACTTCAAATCCCGATTGGGCAAATACCTGAGCAATTCCACTTCCCATCTGGCCTGCACCAATGACCGTCACATATTTTACTGACATAAAAGTCCCTCCTCCACTTAACCTACTCGAACCAATACAGCATCTCCCTGCGCCGCTCCACTACAAATCGCTGCTACACCAAGGCCACCGCCACGGCGTTTTAGCTCCTCAATCAACGTAAGAATAATGCGGGCGCCACTGGCTCCAATCGGATGACCGAGGGCAACAGCTCCTCCATTTACATTGATCTTATCTGGATTTACGCCAAGGATTTTGGCATTAGCAAGAGCTACTACCGAAAACGCCTCATTCATTTCAAACAAATCAATCTGATCTATTGTGAGATTATGTTTCTTCAATAATTTCTGAACAGCATACGCTGGTGTGATCGGGAAATCAGGTGCCTCTAGTCCGATTGCCGCATGTCCTAACAACGTTGCCATTGGCTCTACATCTAACTCTTTTGCCTTCTCACGAGATGCCAGTACCATTGCCGCTGCTCCATCATTCACACCCGGTGCATTTCCTGCCGTAATCGTACCGTCTGCCACGTAAGCTGGCTTTAACTTAGCCAACGCTTCCAAGCTTGTATCACGCCGAACCGCCTCATCCTGATCTACCACAATCGTCTGCTTGCGGGATTTCACGTGAACCGGCACAATTTCATCAGCAAACTTGCCTGCATCCATCGCCGCTGCGGCTAATTGATGACTCCGAACCGCCCATTCATCTTGCTCTTCTCGACTAACCTCGTATTTTTTCGCAATTGCGCTACCGTGCACAATCATATGAACATCATGGAAAGCACACCACAGGCCATCATGCACCATGGCATCCAAAACTTGACCATTGCCCATACGCATCCCAAACCGACCTTGTGGGAGCATGTAAGGAGCATTGCTCATACTCTCCATACCACCTGCCACCATAACCTCCGCATCGCCTGCACGGATGATTTGATCCGATAAAGTTACACTTCTCATCCCGGAAGCACATACTTTATTAATCGTCTCCGTTCGCACTTCCCAAGGAAGGCCTGCATGGCGAGCCGCCTGACGGGACGGAATCTGCCCAGCACCTGCTTGTAGCACCATTCCCATAATCAGTTCTTCTACTTGGTCCGCTGCCACTCCCGAACGTTCCAGTGCACCTTGAATTGCCACTCCGCCTAGCTGAGCAGCTGTTTGATCTTTTAATGCCCCACCAAATTTACCAAATGGAGTACGAGCTCCACCTAAGATTACTGTTTCTCTCACAAACATACACCTCCAGATGAATTCCCAATGGTTTTCCTTGACCGAGCGTTCGTTCATTTTCGGATTGCAACAAATATGCAAACGCTTACAGTTCTAAGGATACAGGATTGCATTTTTATTTACAATAGTATTTCGATTCGATCTAATAAGGAAGAAAACATAGTAATATTGACTATTTAAAAGAGTAAAGAAAGGGACAAAGAAAGTGATTTTGGCATATTGGTAATAGAGGGCCTATTGATTAAGCAACAAATAAAACAAACTGGGGGCAATGTATCTAACCACTGCGATGTTAGTAAGCCTACTTAGCGTAGTCCTTCGTAGCTAGGGCGTTTTGTGGCAATGTTTGAGCGTTCTTTGCGAGTTTTGCCACTTGCCCGAAGCATCGATAGACGAAGCGGACTTGCTTTTCCACATCTTCGCGGGCTTACTATTGAGCTGTGGGTAGATACATGCCCCGGGATTGCTCCAACAGGCTAATCAATTGCTTTTGCCCTTGTCATGTAAACATTAGACGGGCTCATCAAAGCTCCTGCACCTCATCAATCATAATCTTATTCACATTTACCAACAAAAGATTACCCTTTTTCGTCTCGATAAAAGCGATCTGATCTCCCTCATTCATCTCTAACTTTCGACGGATCTCACTTGGGATTACGATTTGCCCCTTATCGGAAATTTTGCGTACATGCATGGTGTTCACCCCTAACTTATGAATATTCTCAGTTTGTCTATAGTCTTATTAGGAGGCTTGCTCTTCTTGCTCAATCGTAAATTCAACGGAAAGAGCAAGTATCTCAGCGACGTCGAGTGTTTGAACCGACTCTTCAACTTCTTTTGCTTTGGTTCCATCAGACAGCATGGTGAGGCAATAAGGACAAGCGCTACCAATCATAGTCGGCTTGGTTTCGAGTGCTTGCTCGGTACGTGCAACGTTGACACGCGTTCCTTCGTGCTCTTCCATCCACATCATGCCACCACCCGCACCACAACACATCGCATCCTCAAAGCTACGCTTCATCTCTACCAAGTCGATCCCCGGAATCTTACTTAAGATGAACCGTGGAGCGGAGTAGATATCGTTATAGCGTCCGAGATAACAGGAATCATGATAGGTAATACGCTCAGTCACTGTCTTACTTGGGACGAGACGCCCGTCTGAGATGAGATCTGCTAATACTTCGGAATGATGATACACTTCCGCTTCCAAACCAAGGTCTGGATACTCATTTTTAAACGTGTTGTAAGCGTGTGGGTCAATGGTAATGATCTTCTTGACATTGTTCTTTTGAAACTGTTTGATATTGTCTTCCGCCAATTGCTGGAACAGGAACTCATTCCCCATACGGCGCGGTGTATCACCCGAGTTTTTCTCTTTGTTTCCGAGAATCGCAAACTTCACGCCCGCTTGAGTCAAGAGTTTCACGAGGGTTCGAGAAATTTTTTGGCTTCTCATATCATAAGCACCCATGGAGCCTACGAAGAATAGGTACTCGAATTCTTTCTCTTCTTTTACCGTTGGTACAGGCACTACTGCATCTGCCGCCCATTTGTCACGGTCTTTTTTACTAATTCCCCATGGGTTTCCTTGCTTCTCGATATTGGAGAAAGCACGACCTGCTTCTGCACTCATCTTCCCTTGTGTCATCACAAGATGGCGGCGCATATCGATAATTTTATCTACATGCTCGTTCATAACGGGGCATTGGTCTTCACAGTTACGGCAAGTGGTGCAAGCCCAAATTTCCTGCTCTGTAATGACATCTCCAATCATCGCAGGACCGCTCTCTCCAACCGCTACCTCCAACGCTGCTTGGTTGGCACTGGAAAAAGCAACTTGCGGTACCCATGGCGCTTTTTGTGTAATTGCCGCACCTTGTTCTGTTAGGTGATCTCGCAGCTTCACAATCAACTGCATCGGGGATAACATCTTACCGGTCCCAGAAGCAGGGCACATATTGGTACAACGGCCACATTCCACACAGGCATATAAGTCAATCAATTGTTTTTGGTTAAAATCAGTAACCTTCCCGACTCCATACTCTTCTACTGTCTCATCTTCAAAATTGATTAACGAGAGTTTACCGGGTGGTTGTTGGCGCTTCATAAAGACGTTTACAGGTCCCATTAATAAGTGGAAGTGTTTCGATTGCGGTACATACACCATGAAAGTAAAGAGTACCAGTGCATGCATCCACCAAAACACATAGAATACCGCCTCTGCTACACCTTCAGATAGTCCTGAAAACGGCACTGCCAACATAGATGAAATCGGTGTTGCCCAGCTAGATGGATGTTGGAGAGCGATTTGTTCAAACGCGCCACCCATCAGGATCGAAAACATCAACGAAGTTAAGAAGATGATAACCAGACCTGATTTAAAATTTCGCTTCAGGCGTGCAAGTTTCTCCACATACCTACGATGAAACGCATATATCGTGGCGACAAGCACGAGGAACGTTGTGATTTCTTGCAAGAAAGTGAAAGCTCCATAAACAGGACCAAGGGGCAGATGTCCACCTGGTTGTAAGCCCTTCCAAAAAAGATCAATCGCACCGAATTGAATAATAATAAACCCATAAAACATAACGGTGTGCATAATTCCGCTTTTCATATCTTTAAAAAGCTTCTTTTGCCCAAAGACATTAATCATAATCTCACGGAAACGTTCTCCAAAGTTCAATTGGAATTCAATTGGTTTGCCCAATCGAATATACTGATAACGTTGATAAATCACGTAACCAAACAAGTAAAACGCATAACTAGCTACAGCAATAAGTGCAATGATATTGAAAATTTGTAACGTAGACATTGCTAGCTCGCTCCTTTCAAAACATTTCATTTACAGCAACTATATATAATCTTACCATTACTAATTGGTTCCATTGTAACACAAAAATGAGTGGCCATTCAGTTTTTTTATTTTCCATATAAAAAGAAAAAACACCCACTTCGAAATGGTTAGTAAAAATCAACCGAAACAAAGAGGTGTCTTCCTTTTTATGCGATTGGCTCTGTTACGATTTCATATTCGTTCATCGCTCGGAGAAGATCCGATTCGATGTCTTCTTCACGGCCAATAAAGGCAAATTTACCAGCGTTAAAATAGTACCCGCCTTTACCATCGAGAATAGAATCTACTTCTGGAATATATTGATAAGATAGAGTTGATAAGCCTTCTACTTTAGATACCTTCACCACTTTACAAGGAACCTCTTTCGGCTCAGGGACTAACAAGAACCCTGATACAAAAGGTGTTTCTCTAGGGGATACTTCAATTTCTTCACCCAGTTGGGATTGGAAGAGGGCCCTTACTAAGTCCACATCATATAAAAGTCTCATAAGTGGCACCACTTCTCCGCCACCTTGACGTGCACCCAGCTCTAGGAATACAGGCTCATCTCCCTCACGCAGAATCGCCTCTAGATGAAACACACCGTTATCCAGCCTAAGTGTTTTCATCACCTCTTCAGCAAAGTCTCCAAATTTCTTCGATCTCTGTTCGTCAGAAATAATGATGGAGCCAACTGATTTTCCTAGCGTATAGTCATAGCAGGTGTTTAGATAGCGAGACGTTTTAACAAACACAAGCTCGCCATTTTTCATAATGCCATCTATATGAACAATAGGACCTTCTATATACTCCTCACACTCATAGGTATGAATATCGATCTCTTTCATCGCAGCCTCTAGTTGTTCCATATCCGGTATGATTTTTACTCCTGCACTAGCAGCCCCTGTTCTCGGCTTTAGCACAACAGGAAATCCAGTCTCAGATACAAAATCAAGCAAACTTTTCTCTGTTAGGTCCTCCAGATATCGCGGAATCGCAACCTTCGTACCCACAAAACTCTTCTTCATTTCAATTTTATCAATAAATCGTAGAGTATCTTGTAAACTGAGACCTTTGATCGCATAACGATCTCTCATTTTCCCTGCAACTAAAATATCATTTTCGGACAAGGCAATGAGAACATCGATCTTCCCAAATCGACTGATGATATTATCGATTGCCGAACTTACTTCCTCTACATCTTTCAAATCGGTAACCACTTGTGCATAGTTGGGGATCTCGGGGTGATTGTCTAGATAGACTGCACCACCCGCATTTACGATGTAGGAAACATTATTTTGATGATGGTCAAGGAGAATCGCATAGTTCCCGTAATCATCGCTCCATCTGTTCATAATCACTATATTTTGATTCGTTTTCATTGTTGTACCTCCGCCAAATCAAGGGAATTTACTATTTATGAACGGGAATTGCTACTTTTAATGAAGAAACAATTGTATCAATGTCATCGACAATCTTTACTTTGGTCATATCATCATCATTCAAAAATCCGTGATGCTTCAAATTATCAATCAACTGGATAAACGGATCAAAGAAATGATGGATATTCCATATATAAAGAGGGGCGTCGTGTATTCCAATCTTTAACCATGCAATCGTTTCACATAATTCATCAAAGGTACCAATTCCACCCGGCATAGCCAAAAAGCCAGATGCTAATTGATACATCGTATTTTTTCGCTCATGCATGCTCTGCGTAAAGATCGTAGAAGCGAGTGCACCGCCCTCTGCTTCTTGGTGCCTGAGAAACTCGGGCAAGACCCCTACGACTTTGCCACCACCAACAGCCACTTCGTTCGCTAATTTCCCCATCATGCCTATGGTACCGCCACCATACACGATACCAAAGCCAGCTTCTGCTAGCTTCCTTCCTGCTATCTCAGCTTGTTCCATCCACATGGGATCGTTACCTGTTCTAGCACCGCAAAAGCAACAAATTAAAGGTGGGCTTTCTTCTTTGAGCTTCGCAATCATATCTGTTCCCCCTATCCAGCCATTGTGCTACTGCTACTACTCTTCTTATCCATTCGATAAGAGAGGCTATAGATGATGAAACCAAGCGTCATCACACTTGATAAAATTAAAAAGCCGTATTGCGCACCCCATGCATCCATCGATTTCCCTACTACATACGTACAACCGATTTGTAGGGACATCCCGATCACATTCCAGATCGACATCGCCCGTCCGATGTACTCAGGTGGCAATTTCTCCATCACTTCTGAGTACATAATGATTCGAATCCCCGAACCACAGAACCCAAACATCATATTGATAAAACAGGCGACTGCAACACTATGATTCACAAACATGAGTCCCCCGCAGAGGATCGCGATGATAAACCCAACCAGCACTAACCCTTTTCGTGAGATTTTAGAAGAGAGATTCATAATAATCAAACCAGAGATACAGGCCCCAATCCCATAACACATGGTAATCAGCCCGAATTTCACAGAATCCTCATGTAAAAAGGTGCTCACGTAGCCTGGAAGCGATACATTGATCAGGCCCGCCGCTACAAATGGGATAAACATCGTAATTCCGAGTAAGAAGATCGCCGAACGATGACGGAAATACTTGAATCCATTGACAAAGTCTTCTTTTAGATTAGCCAATTTTAATCCCGTTTTCGCTGCCGTTGTCTCAACTGAGATGAGTTTTACTAACAAGCTTGCGATGATAAACATCACAATATTGATAATCAAAATGGAATTAAATCCTAGTTTTTTATAGAGTAATCCTCCAACCGCACCTGCTGAGAACATCCCTACTTGCATCGCGATTTCCGCGCCTGAATTTCCTTTTAGGACATTGCCCCCTTTTGCCGTAATGCTTTGCAAGAGCGCCTTAGTAGCTGGAAAGTAAATATTCCACCCGATTCCATTGCTAATCGCTAAAAGGAACACGTAACTATAGTGGAAACCTGTAAATAAAAACAACAACAGCGTAATCAGTGTCAAAGCAATCCGAAACACATTTGACCAGATTACAACTGCCTTCTTATCAAAACGGTCGACTATCAATCCAGAAAAGAATGATATCAACAATCCACAAACTACGTTTACACCGAATACCAAACTGACCAGCTCATTCTTTCCCATGTGGTCGAGTACAAGCCAGTTTAAGGTTCCGAGTGTAATGCCAGCGCCAAACTGACATATTAAATCTGATAGTAAAAATAGTTGCAAATTATTCTTGAAGAGATTCTTCATACTACACCTCAATTCGCTACAATGAATATATGGGACTAGATTGGATTCATAGTCCCATATATTCTTATTACGTCATACTGCTTCGTAATTCCTCGATGATATGAATGGGAACAATCTTATTTTCCTCATTTAAACCCATCAATTTAAAGAAGCAATCTTCTGCATCTACTGCGCTCAGCATCATCTTGTACTGTGTTCTTCCGTCGTGGTAGCGGTTAAAGCTTACATAAACCACATCATCACGATTCCGCATCCGCTCCGCAGTGGCCGGCGTTATATTTTCCAACGGAAACTCAGCTACAAAACGATCTTGCTTTGGTAGACGATGCTTGTTTACCCATTCACCCTCTGCCATTTCAAGGAGGCACTGGAACGCATTATGCCCAGAAACAGCCGACGACAAATTCGTCATACCTGAGATGCGAGGATTAATCTCAATGATGTAAAAAATTCCGTCCTTATATATTAATTCTACGTCGATCGACCCACTTACCTCTAATTTAGAGGCAATATTTAAAACCATTTCCTCTAATTCTTGAATCGGGTAAGATTCATGGGTAAATGGAGCAAATCGGAGGTGGTCAAATGGGAATAGATTCCGAACTGAATTGGAGCACTTTCTGACCAACGGTTGGCAACGATAATTCCCATCGCACCCTAGTACTTCGATGCCAAATAGCTCTCCCTCGATAAACTGTTCTACTAGAACATCCGCTGTTGGAGGATTCGTGGTTAGGTAGTCTCGTAATTCCTCTACCGTATCCATAATCTGAATGCCGCATGACATCGAATCCCACAGTGGTTTGACGATGATCGGGAAGCCCATTTTCTGCACTTTATGAAAGATAAAATCACGATACGAGTGGTAACGAATGCCCCGGTCGTTGATCAGGTCACCATGAATTAAGAATCCATCGGTAACGGCATATCCCAAATTGCGTAAGAAGCCCTTTGTTTCCCACTTATTGCACATGATCGCGGTTGCTTCCATCGAGTGCATAATCATCGGAATCTGATGCTTTTCCATTAAGATTTCCTTTACACAAGCATCACGCAAACTATTATCATCTGGAAGCGAAATCGAAATCACGACATCCGCTTTCCAATCCACTATTTTTTCGACGAGTGTTTCACAGGAGACATCCGCTGGAACCTTTTCCATCTCACCTGGAAACATCTCTTCGTTGCATTCACCATCTGTATAGAAAAGCTTTATCTGATGCTCATTTTTCTGAACGTACTTGCTAATGTAACGTAAAAAGGGTTGCGCCTGTCCGATATCTACTGATCGAGTAAATGCGATCCTCATCGATGTCCACCTCTACTCAGCAATTTGCAATTCAATTTTCTCTAATGCTTCCGAACATAAAGCAGATGCCCTTTCATAACGATGAGAAACCGAAATGATATGACCGATTCTGTCAATGTTGTTAATCGGGACACCGATCTTTTGCCCTTCTTTTGCATATATTTCGATCTCCACAATGCCTTCCTCTTCATCCGAAGAAGCCTTCTGGATTTCCTCAAGCCGACCAATTGATTCAATAACTCCCTCTTTATCGCTCGTGATAAAACGGATAGCCGCGAATTGATTATTTCGAGGGGTAACATCCGGATTTTGCCCCAGAGAAGTCTGAATATAGACAATCCCTTCATCAATTCCGCAAGCGTGTAAGAGGAGACAAGGAATTTTCCCACCCGGCATCCTTGCCCCTACTTCAATAATCTTCACACCGTCCTTCGTCAGCTTCACTTCCACATGAGCAATGCCATTTTTCAATCCGAGGGAGCGAACGGCTGATTCCGTCATATCTTTGATTTGCTTTTGTTTACAATCATCTAAATGGGAAGTAAGAGTGTGACCGATCTCGGCAAAATGATTACCGGTAGTAGTCATCTTATCTGTAATGGCTAGTACGCTGACTTCCCCTTCACAGATCGCCACTTCTACGCTTACTTCCTGTCCGGATAAATACTCTTGGATCAAGATGTGATCATCTAGGTGCATACCATGTGGAAATTCAATATTATTTTGCCTTATGACTTCAAAAGCTTCCATTAGCTCTTGTTCACTGTTTACCTTGAAAACGCTACATGATCCTGCGTTCGAAGATGGCTTAATCACGACAGGGTAACCGATTTCAAGCGCGGCCGCAGTACACTCATCCCATGTTTGAACCACGATTGTCTTGGCACAAGCAACCTCGCACTCCGCAAAATACCGATGCATCAAATCTTTTCTGCGAAGCGCCGCACACTTCGTCACATCATGAGTAGGTAGATTTAATTCACTGGCCACTTTCACCGTCATATCGGTCACAAACTCGAAGCCCGCTACTACCCCCTCAATCCCCACTCTTTTGCCATACGCGACGATCTCTGCAATCGCTTCTACTTCTTCACAAAAGTTTGTAAACAGTGTATAGTCAATCATTTCCTTTACTGCATCCGAATAGCTATGTTGATACAAGTCTTCATGCGTCACTGCATGGACCTGGACACCCATTCGCCTCGCACTCTTCAATAGCTCGATGCCACCTGAGCAATTGGGTTCGATGATCATAATCTTTCTTCTCTCTTGATCCATCTTTTCCGCTCCTCATCGTCTAACTAAACTCAACTCAACTAAAATACAATCTACTCAGCGATTTGCAATTCAATTTTTTCTAATGCTTCCGAACATAAAATCGCTGCTCTTTCATAGCTATTGGAAACGGCAATGATATGACCGATTCTGTCAATATTGTTGATCGGAACACCAATCTTTTGCCCTTCTTCCACATAAATCTCGATGTCAACGATCCCTTCCTCCCCGTTTGAGGAAATGTTCTGGATCTCCTCCAGTCGACCGATCGATTCGATCACACCTTCTCGATCACTCGTGATAAACTGGATCGCCGCAAACTGATGATTCCTTGGTGTCACATCAGGAAATTGACCCATCGAAGCTTGAATGTAAACGATGCCTTCATCAATTCCACAAGCGTGTAATAAGAGATTCGGGATCTTATCCCCTGGCATTCTCGCCCCTACCTCAATAATCTTCACGCCATCCTGCGTCAGTTTCAACTCAACATGACCAATCCCGTTTTTCAATCCGAGAGAGTGCACAGCCAGCTTCGTCATATCCATAATGAGCTTCTGCTCACGAGGATTTAAGTTAGACGGAAGAGTGTGACCAATCTCAGCAAAGTAATTTCCAGAAGTAGTCGTTTTATCTGTAATCGCCAGTACGCTAACGTCACCGTTGAATACAACGACTTCGACACTCACCTCTGGTCCAGATAGAAACTCTTGGATCAAAATATGATCATCTAGAGGCATACCGTGAGGGAACTCCACATTATTCTCACGAATCACTTCAAATGCTTTCTTTAGCTCGTCTTCACAGTTTACTTTAAAAACACTGCATGATCCTGCATTGGAAGATGGTTTAATCACGACAGGATAGCCCAGTTCAAGCGCCGCCGCAGTGCACTCATCCCACTTTTGAACGATGATCGACTTCGCACAAGCAACTTGATTCTCTACAAAACGTTGATGCATCAAGTCTTTTCTTCGAAGTGCCTCACATGTAAGCGGATCATGAGTAGGTAGTCCTAATTCGCTCGCTACTTTCACTGTCATATCAGACACGAACTCGAAACCCGCTACGACTCCCTCAATTCCCACTTTTTTGCTATACGCAACCATATCTGCGATCGCTTCTGCTTCAATGCAGAAGTTCGTAAACAGTGTATAGTCGATCATTTCTTTCAACTCAGCTGGGTAGTTCTTCTGATATAAGTCTTCATGTGTAACAACATGGACTTCAGCGCCCATTCTTCTTGCACTCTTCAATAGCTCAATGCCACCTGAGCAGTTTGGCTCGACAATCATGATTTTTCTTTTAGTTTGATTCAATGTGTTCGACTCCCTTGCTTCATTCATATTAACCACTACTCATATCAGTCTGTTGATTAATTAGTAGACAGGATTAGGCTAGGGGCAATGTATCTGACCACTGCGATGTTAGTGTTCGCAGACTCACTATTTGAGCTATGGGCAGATACATGCCCCGGTCTAACTCGAATATCTCATTAATTAACAGACTCCAATTCTTTCAAATGCTCCATAAGTGGTGCCGTGAGTCTTGATTTGATGCTGTAGAATTTCTGGTTTAGAAACTCTTCATCCGTCGGCTTAAACTTATAATCGTCGATGACGAGTTCGCCGCCGATCACGACATATCTGGCCGATGATGTCATCAGGACCTCGGATACTAGGAGCAACGGATTAAATTCGTTGATCGGAGCTTGTTCTGGGACGGAGAAGATAGCAATGTCTGCTGTCCATCCTTCTTCGATTACGCCAACTTGGTCTAAACCGAGCGCCTTAGCACCATCAACCGTGATCAGTTTGAAAATTTTCTCGAAGTCTACTTGTCTTTCTCTACTCATCACACGTTGCGAGAAATAGGAGAATAACGCATCGGCCATCAAGTTATTTTGTGGATTGATCATCCCAGCATCCGTTCCGAGGCCTATGCTACATTTTCCGTCGCTCAATTTTAGTAACTCGAACAATCCGGCCTGTGCAAAGGCATTCGCCAATGGACAGCTTACTAGCTTTATAGGCAAGCTTGCTACTAGTTCGACTTCTTTAGGAGTTAGAAAAGAAGCATGAATTAACAAAGTGTTTTCTGTCAATATATTAAGACTGTTTAGAAATTCAACACTGTGTAAACCATGTACTTCTTTGCATTTGTTCGATTGTGTTTCCCCTTCACTCACATGCAGGGAAAACAATACTTCATTTCGCTTTGCCACCTCGTAGAGATCCTTCATAAACTGAGGAGACGAAGTTAGTTCGGAAGAAGTCCCAATGGACAACGAAATGCGTTCACTTCTGTCACTTGCTAAGAATTGATCCACTCGCTCAAATGCCTGTTCATCAGAAATCACTTGGGGCGATACGCCATTACCGTTCCACTTCTCATTGACAGCATACGTTATAAAGCAACGAATCCCGGATGCCTCGGCCGCTTTTAAGTCAGGTTCGTAGCGGCTGGTAAACACACCCGTCGTGGTAACACCCATTTGAATCATTCGCTTATAGCTGTACAAGGAGGCCCAGTACTGATCTTCGTCTGACTCTTGGCCATTTTGCTGGTGAATCAAAGAGAGAATGGTTGGGAGTGATTGTCCTAAGAAAAGACCTCGATATAAATCTTTACTCGGATGTAGATGAGCATTCGTCAATCCAGGAATGCATACAAGATTCTCACCATCTAGAACCCTACCTGAAAAGCTACTCTCTGCTAAAAAGGTATTCACTTCCGACTCGCTATAGAAAATCCGCTTTATCTTTTGCTTCTCCATCACGATTGAACCAAAGCGAATCTGAAAATGACGGTCCAGAAAATGAGTGTTTTTGATGACTAGATCCATGTTCTGATCATCCTAGCCTGTTTATTTTTGAGGTACAAAGCGTTGATCCCCTGCATTGGTGGGATTATGAAGATATCCCAGCGCGCATAGAGCTGCATCCTCAAACTCTTGAACCCGCGTATAGCTTAGATTGGTAAACAAACCGTTGCTTCCTACCACTGACATCTTGGAAAGATGGGGCGAAGGGTAATCCGCTTTTACCACGTCGCTAAATTCTACGTCAGCCGAGATTTTGCTACTGATAAATGTAGGAACCATCACTTGAGAACTAGCCCCTAAGCCGTATTTGTTTTTCTTACCGTCCACAAACAAGCACCATCCGTATAAGAACATCCCGAACTCATGATTGGAAATCAATCCTTCAAACGAGACATAGGCATCGTAATCTCCTTTGATCTCTCTTGCTAGATCAATTCGATTCCAACAGCCTTGAATCGCTTCCTGATCATTGGTTGGTGTTTTAGACACTCCTGAATCAACTGAAATCGTTTCGATGGTAGCCTGATCGTAAAATCGATCTACTATATTTTGTAGTGCTTTCTGTTTGGCCTCATTGGTTGAGGTTAGTAGGATTCTCATGACTTATCTCCAATCTACATTACGTCGCGTTTTCGTGAACCCACTTCATCACTTCACTGTTTGAAGTACCGTTGTAGATATCTTCCAATACTTCACTTGCATTTGTGATCCTTGGCATCATAACAGACTCTTGAAGCACGAAGCTGTCCGAAATATCCAGCGCTTTATCGGCATGTCGGTCATAGATTTGAGTAAAGTTACTAGCCATCATGGTATAACCTAGCTTCAAATCTGGTACGCCTCTATCTACTAAATCTTGATAGACTAACTCTGTTAGAAACGAAAAGAAGCCCATGTCATATGGCAAACCAGTGATAACATCTGTACTGCGAGAGAATACTTTTGAACACAAAAAACCCTCTCTAATGAAATAATTAATTGCCACTGTGCATGGGAAATCTTTTGTTGCAGTCTTGTGCATACCTTGATTTATATTGATAATAGCCCGTCTTGAATCCCGGTTATCACAAAGGCGTTTGATAACCCAATCATATTGGCTACTAATTTTTACATCCGGAACTGGCTGATAAAACACATAATACCCATAATTCGAATTAATGTTTCCATTCTGATCAGCTAGATGATTCCAAAATTTCGAAGCTTTAGATAATCCGCCATCCACTTTTAGGCTTCCTTGGAAATAGGCACATAGCTCTCTAGCAAAGTATTTGACTGCTTGAGGACGAGCTGTATGCACCCGATCTCTAGAGTCTAGCAAAAGATAGTTCACATCATACGCTTGCAAAGCATCTCCAGCTCTTGTTGAGACCCGATCTCCTTTGTCCAAAATATGAGTAATCCCGTGTTTTACTAATTCATCCACGTTATTTGCGTGAATATCGATACTTTTCAGTCCATTGAGTATAGAATCTGTTGCTTGTAGAGATAGCATAACTCTCCCCCTAAGGAAAATTTCTTACTGACGAATTAAAGTATACATAACAATTATAATATGCACAATAGACTAAATTGTATTTTTTGATAAAAGATACTATTATATTTTAATGAATATTTATATATATGAATATTTATTCCGATCGAAAAACAATGGTAGATGTGAAGTAGCTAATTCCATAGACATATGCCATTCGAATTAGCTACTCTCATTATATTTCATTAAATACATCCACTTCTTCGAACTCTTCCTGTAAGAGGACGAGTACCTTTTTATACGCTCCTCGTTCAAACCACTGCAACAGGTTTAGCTGTTCATAGAGATTCTTGATATTCATTCGCTCCGTTCGCCTACCGCGGCTCCCATCTCCCATAAAGAAATCATCCAATGCTACTTGGGCTGTTACCTCTTTTAACGTCTTGGCTATATGTTTACTTAGTGGAAGCATCGGAGAAATGGAAGCTCTCGTGGGTACTCCAGCTTCCGTAATCTCTCTCAGAGTCGCCAGCCTCGCAGGAATAGGTGGAGCGCTTGGCGTAAATACTTTTCTAATCTTCTCTAAGTCCGTTTCAATCGTCATACTCACAATGATCTTCTGACCAAACTCACGGAAAAGATCGATGTCCCTCTTTGCTAAGGGAGATCGCGTGTGTATCATCAAGTAATCAATCTCATCCTTCTGGGACAACATCGCTTCGAGAAGGGAGCGTGTTAATCCCGTTTTCGCTTCCACCCCTTGGTAGGGATCGGTCGCAGTACTCATAAAGATGGATACGGGTGTCCCTCTTTTTCTCGCCTTCCGAATCTCTTTCTCTAGCAACTCCGCCGCATTCGTTTTAATATCGACGTACTCTCCCCACTCAGCCTCTCGGTACTTCGCTGCTGGCATCTCCCTAACGTAGCAGTACTTACAGCCAAATACACAGCCTACGTATGGGTTTAGGGTAAATGTAAACTGGCTTCCACCTAGCGAACCATTCGCTGGCGTTAAAATGGTTCGGGATGTTATCTCCTTAAACTCTACCATGATGATTCCTCATTTATTTGGCGTGTTCATTTGGTTTTCGTGTTTCTCTTGTTAATTTTAACTCTGCCAAATGTTTGGTCGTTGTGCAAGAAGGAATCTGGTGAATCGTGCATCAGTCAGTACACTCCCAACACTCATTTCCGTGTGTTCTCATCTACTTACTGTATTTTTATCCATTCACTTGTATTCAAACATTACGGAAATCCTAGTATAAGACTTTATATTCTCTCCCATACACTCCGCATATACGCTTCGAAGCGCTGTTCTATTCGTCTATCTGTTAGCCCTGTCACACCGACATCTAACCAACCTTGATAAACCGTTGGCGGTCCTGGAAGGAATTCAAAGATCATTCGTAAATCCCAATATGGGTGGTAGGTGAAAGATTCTGCTACTTTCTCATATTCGAGTAGAAACTGGTCAGCTATTTCTACTCCGTACAAGAGTGCAAGATTTAATCGACAGTGACCTACATCTACCCCACGAGGGCCGATACATGCATTTACCCAATCCACCACCCCCGTGATTTTCTGATCATCCCATAACACATTCATCGGATGGTAGTCACGGTGAATAAAGGTAACATCTTGCCCTGTATAGTCTGATTGAACCCTTTTCGTGTATTCGATCGCTTTCTTCCATACATTCTCCTGATAAGACCACTTAGGTGCTTGAAGCGCCTCCATCTCATAATAAGAAGAGTACGTCCACTTAAAATCAACCTCCATCGAATGAATAGAGTGTAATGTTTTTGCTAACTGTGATAGGGCATTCTGATCCATCGGGGATAGTTGAGCCTTACCTGGAACCTTGGTCATCAAAACGGCTGGGTATCCAGCTTGCTCACCCATTTCATCGACTGCTATCATCTGAGGAGTTTGTAAGGAACTACTCCCCATCTTGTTTAATGAGCTAGCTTCATGGAAGGCAAGATCAGGTTCCTGCTCATTCCACTCTTGATTCGTATATAAACGAAGAACATACGTATCATCATCCACTTCTACTTTATAGAGAGAAGAGGATGTAGCTCCTAATAAAGGAGTATAGGATCGGATTGTGCTACGAGGATGCGTGGTCTGTAAAAGCCACTTTTTTGCGCGTTCTAGATTCTCTTCATTATTTATCATCGTATCTCTGTTGTCCCCTCTCATTCGTTTTCTTTTTTTCATCCTCTATTGTATAATCATTCTATCTAATCGAAAGGATGGTACGTGACCAATGAACAAACAACAATCAGTACGTGTACAACAAACAAATACGTTAGAGTAGGTTGTTGTTGGCATTCATTGTCATCCTTTCAACCCTCTCTAACGAAAAAATGCCCGATTTGGGTATTATTTGGAGGGGGATTTTTTATGTTCATTTTAGAGGCGAACAACTTGAAGAAATGGTTCGGAAATCGTTTGCTGTTTTCAATAGATAAGCTTCAAGTTAGACATGGTGAGAAGATCGGCATCGCGGGGCGAAACGGTACGGGGAAAACAACTTTGCTCCGCATGTTGGGTCATGAAGAAATAGTCGATGAAGGAAGTCTCACCGTGAAGGGTACGGTATCTTGGATTAAGCAAGAGGAACAAAATCAGTCATTCTTAAGTGGCGGGGAAGAGACGAAGCGCAGGATTACACAGGCTCTCAGCCAACAACCTTCGTTGCTATTAGCCGATGAGCCTACAAGTCATTTGGATACACAAGGTGTTCAATGGCTAGAAAAGGAGCTTATCCATTATCCTGGGACTCTCCTCATCGTTTCTCATGATCGAGCACTGCTAAATACCATCTGTACTAGGATACTAGAGATCGATGGAGAAAAAATCCATATCTATAATGGAAACTATCAATCCTATCTCGAGCAGAAAGAGCTGGCAACCAATCGAATCCAGTTTGAATACCAACAAGTAGAAAAAGAGAAAAAACGTCTGTTGGATGCAGCTAGAAGGAAGAAGCTACAAGCTACGCAAATGGGGAAAATCCCTACACGTATGAGCACGTCTGAAGCCCGGCTTTACAAAGCAGGGAAAGGGACTCAGATGGCAAAAGTAGAGAAACAAGTAAAAGCAATAGAGAGTCGGATCGAGAAATTAGGAGAAGCAGAAAAGTCAATGGAACAATCACCCATTCCCCTAGATTTACATTATCATCATCCATTAGAAAGCAAAGTTGCTCTTCGACTGGAGAACGTTTCAAAAACGATTGGGGGACGTTCGCTCTTTCAAGGGCTAACCTGCTCGATCCCTACTGGTGCAAAGGTAGCAGTCATCGGGAAAAATGGTGCAGGAAAGTCTACTTTATTAGACATGGTTGTAAATCAAGAAGTGGGTGTAAAACTTTCTCCTCAGGCGAAAATTGGCTACTTTCATCAAAAGTCAAAAGGCCTAAAGCCGAATCACACCATTTTAGAAAATGTGAGCCTACAGAGTCGGTATACAGAGTCTATGATTCGCACCATCCTTGCTCGACTCTCCTTCCCGGGAGATATCATATGGCAACGTATCTCCTCCTTAAGTGGCGGAGAAAAACAACGAGTTCAACTAGCAAAGATCTTTCTCAGCGATGCCAACTTTCTCGTACTAGATGAACCAACCAACTTTTTAGATATTTCGACACGAGAAGAATTAGAAAAGGTGCTGATCTCTCACCCAGGAACCATCCTGTTTTCTTCTCACGATCGGCAACTACTTTCCGCCGTAGCAACTTTTCTCATTATAATAGAAGATGGAGTTGCGACTTGTTTTGATGGAACCTATGAGGAATACCTAGAAAAGAAAAAAGCGAATTCCTTATCAGGTCCAAATCCCGACCAAATGCTATTACAATACGAGCTGACTGAGGTAATAAGCCGGCTCTCCCTTTCCTTAAAGGAAGAGGAAAAAGAAGCATTGGAAAAGAGGTATCATCAAATACTTGAATCACTAAAGAAATGCAGATAAGAAATATATTTATTTTTATACAGGTACATCGCAAGTAGATGTGCCTGCTTTTCTTATATCTTGCTATGATAGCGTAGAAGGGAGAAAAACGATGATAAAATCAGGTCCTATTACGATACGACTCGTTAGCGAAGACGATGTAGCCATTCTCTCCAAGTGGCTTACAAACCCTGACGTTCTTTATTTTTATGAGGGAAGAGATCAGCCACAATCTCCTGAACAGGTACGGAAACAATACATGAACCACAAAGATCAACGAAATCAAAATTGCATCGTAGAATATGAGGATACGCCGATTGGCTATATTCAATTCTATCCTCTAACCGATCAAGAAAAGAAAAGCACTGGTTATTGGAAAGAGACAAATGTATGGGGAATGGATCAATTCATTGGTGAAACTCATTATTGGAACAAAGGTGTAGGAACTCGTCTGGTTTCTTGCATGATCGATTATCTAACTCGAGAGCTGGGTGCAAAAGCCATCGTAATGGATCCGCAAGCTCGTAATAAAAGAGCGATTCGTTGTTATGAGAAATGTGGATTTAAGAAGGTATCTTTTCTACCGCGACATGAGTTGCATGAGGGAGTATATGAGGATTGTTGGTTAGTAGAGTATGTGAGTAACGATGAGACAACTGGCAACTAGATTAAGCGAATCAAAAGAAAAAAGGGACAATTCTATTTTCAATATAGAATGTCCCTCATATTTTGGTTGCTTCCATATCTAGATGCCGCCTCTCTCATTTCCGATCCAAACGCTGAAAACTACTTCTACCACTGTTTTGAGCACAGTTAGACCCTTCACTCTCCCACCCCCATCGCTTATATCTCTACGTTACTTGCTTTATCTATTATTCCCAAAAACAAATACCTCTATTAACTAGATTCGATCGACCTAGTTAATAGAGGTATCTTTTATTTTTCCACCCGTTTCGCAATCTCTTGTGAGAAGTAGGAAGCGACGTGTGGGGCGAGGGAGCCGGGGCCGAAGCCGGCGTCGAAACCTAGCTCGAGGGCTAGTTCATGCGAGATGCGGGGGCCGCCACAGATGAGGAGGAAACGGTCCCGTAGCCCTTCAGCTTCTAGTAGTTCGACTAGATCGGTTAGGTTGGTGATATGAACGCCTTTTTGGGTGACGATTTGGGAGACGAGGAGGACATCGGCTTGTAGTTCGAGCGCTTTAGCAAGGAGGACATCGTTTTCGACTTGGCTTCCGAGATTATACGCATCCACCCATGGATATCGCTCTAAGCCATACTCGCCGTTGTACCCTTTCATGTTCATAATCGCATCGATGCCAACAGTGTGGGCATCAGTACCTGTACAAGCCCCTACGACCACAACTTTGCGACCGATATGTTCTTCGATATAGTGATTAATATCATAGAAACTCATCACTTGGCTTTCTACTTTGGGGACTTGAATAGTCGTGTAATCGATATGGTGTTCGCACTTTCCATAGACAATGAAGTAGGTGTAGCCTTCTCCTAGATCTTTCATATGATAGATTTGTGGTTCGGTTAGTCCCATCTTCATCACGAGCTGCCTAGCCGCTTCCTTCGCCTCCTCTCCATAAGGGGCAGGCATAGAGAAGCTTAGTTGCATCGCACCATCGTTCATCGTATCTCCATACGGTTTGACTCTAGTAAGATCCGTAGCCATGGGACACCTCCTCCCGACTTGGTAGTTGCAGACGTTTGCGTAACTCTTGTTCCATCGGATTGTAGTAGTCGACAGATTTCCGGATAACCCCGACTAACCCTTTTCCACCGTCTAAAGCCCGCTTCACATCGGCAAAGGTGCCTCGATGGATGGCTTCAAAAAAGCCAGTCTCCTGTACATCTTCGAGCAACTGAACTGCTTCATCGAGCACTTCTTGTGCCCGCTTCTCAATCTTACCACCGGGACGGAATTGGATTTCTTCCCCTAGATTTCGCGCATTGTTAAACACATATTGGGCATTTTCAATCGCGAGTTGACGATCGTGGATATGCGGAGTGTGCATTGCTTCTGTCATCATCCCAAGTAGCTGAATTCCTTGACCAGTCATGACACTAACAAGGTTAAACAGCGCATCTTGAATATGCCCTTTAAAAATATTTCCGGTCATATGCTTCGTGGGAGGCATGTATTTGAGCGGGGCATCTGGGAAGATTTGCCGAGCCATCTGCGCCTGCGCTAATTCGAGCAAAAAGCCATCCTCAAGTTCTGGACTCATCTCAAAAGCATGACCCAGCCCCATCTGCTCTTCCGGAAGCCCGGATAGTAAGGCAATCTGTTCATTAATAAACTGAGAAGCCAGCACCGTATGAGCAGCCTCTACGGCATCGGCAGTCGTCAGATAGTTGTCTTCCCCTGTATTAATAATGATGCCAGCATAACTGTTAATCATACGGGAAAACGCTTGGTCGATTAAGGTCCGTTGCATGTTAATATCGCGGAAAAGGATCCCGTATAATGCATCATTTAACATCACATCCAGCCGTTCCAATGCACCCATGACCGCAATCTCTGGCATACATAACCCGGAGCAATAATTGCAGAGACGAATATATCGACCTACCTCTTCGCCTACTTCGTCCAATGCTTGACGCATAATCCGAAAGTTCTCTTGCGTAGCGTAGGTCCCGCCAAACCCTTCTCTCGTAGCGCCATAAGGGACATAATCAATCAAGCTCTGCCCCGTTGAGCGAATCACCGCAATGATATCGGCTCCCTGTCTAGCGGCCGAACGGGCTTGCACCGCATCCTCATAGATGTCTCCTGTAGCCACGATGACATAAAGGTATGGCTTTTTCCCTTCACCCAGTGTAGCCAGATACTCATCCCGTTTTTTTCGATTTTGGGCAATGCGGTCAAGTTGTTGATCGGCAAATTGCTGGCCAAAGCGGTTGATCTCTTCCTCTGACCGAGTCGGAACTTTGGTTAAATCAAGCGTCCCCTGTGCCACACGCTCCGCAATGGTTTGCGCATCTTGTCCCTCATTCATCATCGCTTGAATGAGCCACGGTGCAACACCTCTGCCGAGCACACCTTGCTCCAATAAATGATCTACTACCCGATTGGGGAGCGGAACATATTCATCATCCACTCCATCAATCCCAAAGAGACGCGCTACCGTTCGCTCAACCGCTACCGTAGTAAGCGGAGCGATAAATTGGTCGACATCCTGTGCAATCTTGCGGGCCGCTTCCCGGCCACGGTTAATCTTCTGTGGATCCAAATGCAATCTCTCTTCCATTAATCCCCCTCCTGTATTCTTTGTTTTACGGCTGTTCGCGCCTGTTCTATCACCTTTTCAGGTAGTCCGCATATCTCTGCGATGGAGATAGCTTGCGTCGCCACCACATCTTGGTCCTCAATCGGATCGAGATGATAATCCATCGCCTTATAAAGCAATCGGATCCAATCATCTGTTTGATTCGGGTGATCTGGGTCCCACTTAGGAATGGTAGAAAGTCCACGTACACGATATCCTTGAATTCCCTCAATCTGAAGGGCCTCTGGGAAATGGGTGACATGAACCGCCCATGCCCGGCACTCATGCAGATAGCGAGTAATCGCACAGCTAATCGCGGAGCCTTCGATCGGATTGGTACCTCGTCCAATTTCGTCTAATAAGATTAACCCTTGGTTTTCCGGATCCGGGTCTATCCACTTCGCAAGTCGATTCATCTCAGCACCAAAGCTACTAAGCCCTTGCTCCGCATTTTGATAATCCCCAATCCATGTACGAACCCACGGAAATAAGGGGAAACGAAACTCCTTAGCAGGTACATATAAACCATATTGCGCTAACACGGTACACAAACCCACTACTCGTAGGGCGGTTGTCTTCCCACCCATATTGGGGCCGATCAGTAAGGTGCACCCTGGCTTCATTGCAAGCGTAACCGGCGTCATCTCATATCCTTTTTGCTTCCAAGCCTCTTGTTCCAGTGGCAGAGTTCCTTCGATTATTCGAATTTGATTCTCCAAGTAGACCGGTCTAACCCCGTTCCAACTCTGGGCCGCGCGACACTTCGCCCATAAGAGATCAAGTCTTGTCCAGCGCTGTACGAGGCTTTGTAAAAAGGGGATATGATCCCGAAATAGACGATTGATCTGCCGAAACAACGAATGTTCATGAATCGATAGCTTTTCCTGGAAGCTCAGCAACTGTTCTTGCCATACATGCTCCTGTTTATCCGGGACAAGCTCGTAAATCTGTTCATAAATCGTTTCCCGTACTAGCTTGATATCTGGGTCCACTGCAAACAACTTGGCCGATTCCTGGTGCCTACTGATCACCCATTCTCCTTGGAAATTCGGATTTCTCTGTAATCGCCCGCTAATCTGTTTTTGTCGCTCTTTGCGAAGTTGCTGAATCTCTTTCATCAGCTGATTCTTCTGCCGATTCATCTCTAGCCACTTCGAATCACCTAACTGCGAAACTTCAAAGGTAGTCGTAAAACGACCTGATTTTTGAAGTAGGAGAAGTAAGAAATGGAGCTTCCTCTGCTCTTCCGGATTCATCCTCATAAAGCGTGGACTTGATTCCCAACTTACAAACTCACCCCACCTGAACCATGTCACTAAGAATCTCTTTACATGAAACCAAGTAAGCATAGTAGATCGGTCTTGTAACACTTCCTGTAAGGCAATATCGATGTCATCTACTAATTCACAACAGGTAAGAAAATACGTAGCACGAGATTCCGAAAATAACTCCATTACTTCTTGTTGATCGTGTAAATCTAGCTCCCACTCTCCTACTTGAGAATGCGTATAAGGTTTTAATCGGCCCTTCCACTTCTTACCTAAAGGAGTATAGGGCGCAACTCGTTTGAGATATTCAGAAATACGGAGCGCTTCCGCAGTCTCTGAGTCAAGAAACATCTGGATTCCACTCCTCTCGGTATACATCCCAAACCGGTATATCCCCTACTACTTGCTGAATCTGCGTCCGAAGCTCCTCAGGATTTACTTGCCCACCATCTGGAGAAGTAGAATTGATTGAAACCGCAAGTAGATTACTAGGAAACAACACCTGAATCTGGGACCCTTTCACTAGCAAATCAAACAAATAGGTCCAATCCGGGATCGTAATCTCTCCTGTAAAACCACTCCACCGAAGCTGTTCTAAAACACGTTTTGTCAGTGCACCATGAAAGTAAAGTTTCGTAGCTTGTTTGAGATCTTCCGCTGAAATGTGGCTCCCCTGGGATTGGATCCACTCATGGGAAGTAAACAACACCCATCTCTCATCTATTTGGAGTGCACAAACTTCCTGTCGATAGAATGATTGATAAAGTTCTGTATCATCAGTAGTAGAAGGAAGTAGCAATTTCGCCATCCATCCCTTTACTTCTTTCACTAGCGCAGGAAGCGATGGCGAAAAACTAGCCCCCACCACTAATACGAATCCATCACTCCAAACGGGGCTGGCCATCACTTTCCGATTATAGGCCCCATCGACAATCACTTTGGCACATCCGACCTTTTTTAATTGCTCAATACAAAGAGAAGCCCACTGGCGAGTAGGCACTCCTGTTAATTTGACAGAGGTATCGCGATTCGCACGAGCAAGATAGACTCGTCCTGCTACCGAATCAATCGGTAGAGCCTCGATAATCTCCCACGCATCTGCTTCGTTTTGGAGACAAATACCTGATGTAGCCACAATCCAACCCTTATAAATGCGTACCTCCGGCTTGGATCGTCCACTCCACACATCTTGTGCCTCACCATCTACGCCAATGCTGAATAAGCCAACCGACTCTGCCGACCATGCTCTGCCCAATCCATTTAAAAAAGTGGTTTTGCCCGCATTTTTAGAAATGCCAACCAGCGAAAGAACTTGCAAATCCTCTCGCTGGCTCCATTGCTTCATGATTTGGTTCATGTAATCTCTTTCACACTATCATTGCTCTGTGCAGAGGCGGCTTCAATCTCAGCAGCTTTCACTTCCATCTGTTGACGGCGCTCTTCACGGTTTAGCTGCTTCGGCTCTAGATTGATCTGCTGATTACTCATGAGAGCCGCAACTCCAACCAACTGACGTTCACGCTGGCAATCTTCACAGTTACATTGGGTTGGACGATAATTTTCTGGCTCCGGATACGATGTGATAACCCCTTCAAAGTTCCGCAAAATCGTTTTCGTCGGGCTTTGCGACAAAATGTAGTTAGGGGCCACAGGGATTTTTCCTCCCCCACCCGGTGCATCTACCACGAATGTAGGGATGGCATATCCGGATGTATGGCCTCTTAGATACTCGATAATTTCGATTCCTTTGGAGACCGGTGCGCGGAAATGGCCGATTCCTTCCGATAAGTCACATTGGTAGATATAGTACGGACGAACGCGAATCATCACTAGCTCATGCATCAATTTCTTCATCACGTGAGGGCAATCGTTCACCCCTGCTAAGATAACTGACTGGTTACCAAGCGGAACCCCAGCATTAGCCAACATCTCACAAGCTTTTTTAGCCTCTGGTGTAATCTCGCGTGGGTGGTTAAAGTGCGTATTTAACCAGACTGGATGGTATTTTTGTAAGATGTTACACAAGTTTTCGGTGATACGTTGCGGGAATACAACTGGAGCGCGTGTCCCGATGCGAATGATCTCCACATGCGGAATTTCCCGTAAGTTCTTCAATAGATACTCCAGGATACGATCATTTACTAACAAGCCATCTCCACCTGAAAGGAGCACATCTCGAATCTCAGGCGTACGACGGATATAGTCGATACAGGCATCCATCTGCTTCTTCGGAACGCCCATGCCCACTTGCCCAGAAAAACGACGGCGCGTACAGTAACGGCAATACATCGAGCATTGGTTAGTAATCAGGAATAAAACACGGTCTGGATAGCGATGCGTGAGACCCGGAACAGGAGAATCGGTATCTTCTAATAGCGGATCTTCCATGTCATACGGAGTGCGGTATAACTCGGATGATACTGGCACGGATTGCATACGTACTGGATCTGTTGGATCTTTCGGGTCCATTAGTAATGCATAGTAAGGGGTGATGTTGAGCGGGATCGTTTGGTTGGATATCTCGACCCCTTTTATTTCTTCGGGTGCTAGTTCGATTACTTTGCTAAGATCATCGTAGTTTTTAATGGTGTGGGTGAGTTGCCATAGCCAGTCGTTCCATTGCTCTTCGGTAACGTCTTTCCATAGTTCGATTTCGCGCCAGTCTCTCATGTGGGGATTCCTCCTTGGGTTTTTGTTTGCTAAGCCGAATGTACCGGGGCATGTATCTATCCACAGCTCAATAGTAAGCCTGCAAGGATGTGATGCATGGCCGCTACGTCCTTCTTCGCTTCGGGCAAGTGGCAAAACTCGCGAAGAACACGCGGGGACATTGCCACAAAACGCCCTTGCTACAAAGAACTACGCTTGGTAGGCTTACTAACATCGCAATGGCTAGATTCATTGCCCCTAGTACCTTCTTGTTTGCTGGTTTGTTATTGAATAAGCCTGTTTACGATTTGGTAACATACCTGCGAATGTTTCTCTAAGTAGCTCATTCATCGCAGTAGCTAGAGATATTGCTAGCTCTCTTGTTTGTTGGTTGACTTGAAGGGAGTGGAGATGTCTGTTCGATCATTGCGATGTTAGCGATCCTACTTAGCGTAGCAATCCGTAGCATGGGGCGCTTTTGGTGCAACATGTTTGAGCGTTTTTTGCGAGTTTTGCACCTGCCCCTGCGGAGGATTACGGAGCGGACAGTTCTACTTCCCTGCTGGATCGGTATTTGAGCTGTGATCGAACAGACTCTCAGGCCCTCGATCACCCAATAAGCCACTAGGCAACAGGCCTTCTAACGTAATCTTTTGTTAGTTACCTAAGCTTGGTACCGTTGATAAAAGATATCCTTTAAAGCTGGTTGATCCCGCAGTAGCTGAAGGGTTAACTCAGCATGTCCAGGAGTATATCCGTTGCCGATCATCATTTGGACATCTTTGCCTGCGCCCTCTGCACCTAGAGCCGCGGCGGTGAATTTTACGGCAGTGCTAAAGTAATAGACCGTTCCACCATCCCGAGTTGCTAGGATGGAAGAAAGCTCGGTATCCGGCACATTGACACAATTTACAGTAATATCTGCCAACTCCCCAGCTGTTAACACCTCGACCATCCCTTTAACAGCAAGTGGTTGTTTGGCATTAACCGACTGCACCTCGTGGGCAATTCCTAACTCCCTGATCACTTCACAAGCCGCCGGATTTGATTCAATCGCGATCACCTTTCCCTGCTCACCAGCCACTTGCCAAGCAACAGCAAGGCTTAATAAACCAGACTTTCCACCCGCACCTAACACGACAACCGTATCATCAGGCTTAACCAATCTAGCCACTTGCGCAGGTGCACCACACACATCCAGTGCCGCCAGAGAAACGGATTCCGGCAAATCATCTGGGAGAATCGCAAAAGGGCAACTCGCAAATAACATGGCCTTACCCTTTATGGAGATTTGACCGTTATTCATATTCACATGTTGGATCTCTTCGACCAAAAGCGGTGTTAACGTAAGCGAAACCAGCGTCGCTACTTGATCTCCCACTTGAAGGCCATTTGCAGGAAATTCAATCCCTATCTGGCTCACTCTTCCGATTAACATGCCACCAGAGCCTGTTACAGGATTATGCATCTTGCCCCGATCCGTAATAATCTTGATAATCATTTCTTTCACTCTATCAACATCATGCTCACAAGCTTCTTTGATCTGTACAAAGGAAGCGGAATCAATATTTAATCGTTCTACGTCTATGAGGCATTCATTTGCGTATAAAGGAGATACACTATCAAGTCTCAAAGCTGGTTGTGGGAGCACACCTTCTGGTTCAATCACTCGATGCGTTCCAAACGGGTCCCCTTTTCGCTGTTGCATATTCTCCACCTCCACATCCTACCTTATGCAAGTTTTATGCCAATTCAAAAAATAGCGTGTCTATAGGGAAATAACTACACACATCAAAAAAAGCGCCCATTATTAGGCACTTTTTCCCTCACTCCCTCCGCATCCCCAACTTCCTCAACTTATACTGCAAAGTCTGCCTCGGAATCTGCAATACTTCTGCCGCCCTAGACACCTTCCCCTCTGTCTGAATCATCGCTTGTGTAATCATCTCGCTTTCGTACTCCGCTAATCGATCCACTAAACTCACAGTTGAACTCCTTTGAAAAGCTTGGGTAGAATGTTTCGTCATATGGCGAGAGAGATGGCGGAGTTCGATACAATTCGACTCGATAAAATGAACCGCTCCCTCTAGTACATTCCGCAACTCCCTTACATTTCCCGGCCAATCATACTGCTTGAATAACATTTCCACTTCTAAAGAAAGCGACAGCGAAGGAATCGAATATTGCCGAGATAGATTTCCCAGGAAATAATTTGTCAAAAGTTGCAGATCCTCTTTTCTCTTCCTCAAGGGAAGAAGATGAATGCTCACCACATGTAGCCGGTAAAACAAATCCTTCCGAAACTTCCCCGATTCGACAGCCAGCCACGGATCTTCATTAATAGCCGCAATCACCCGTACATCAACGGACCGCAATTTTGAACTACCTACTCTTCGTAGAAAACTATCTTCTAACACTCTTAGTAACTTTGCTTGCAGATCAATCGGCATCGCATGAATTTCATCTAAAAACAGAGTCCCTCCATCCGCCAGTTCAAACAGTCCCGCGCGATCTTCCGCGCCGGTAAAAGCACCTTTTTCCGTTCCAAATAAGTAGCTTTCTAGCAAAGAACTAGGGATGGCTGCACAGTTTTGGACAATAAACGGCTTTTTCTTCCCTAATCCCAACTGATGAATAGACTGCGATATAATCTCCTTCCCTGTACCTGTCTCCCCAATAATCAAGACAGGCGCCTTCGAATGGGCTACTTTTCTCGCCTTGCCCACCTCTGCAACTAAGGCGGGATGTTGGGTAAGAAAATCTTCAAACTTGTACAAACAAGCCTTCTTTTCCTTATAGGGCACCGTTTTCCACACCTGCTCACGCAATGCATGAACCTCTTCGGATAACTCTCTCACTTGTGTATAATCGCGAGATATCTCTACCGCACCCAAGCACCGCCCTTCGACATGAACGGGAAATGTTCGATTTAAAGTAGTAATCTGCTTTCCCTTTTGATTCAAAAAGGTTTGTTGAGTATCCGGAAGCCGTTCCCCTGTCTCCAACACATATAAAAGCGTGCTTGATTTCTCCGTTAAAGATGGAAACGCTTCCAAAACATGCGTCCCTAACACCTCTGTCGATTCCATCCCATCGATACGGGAAGCCGCTTGATTATAAAAAATCGTAACTCCTTGCTCATTAACAATATGTACACCCTCTTGGATCCCATGCAACACCTCTTGAAAGACATGCTCACTACATTCACCTTGCCCCCCATGTTGAATCAACGGAATCCCCCCAGATTAGTTTATGCTGAAAAATAAGCAGAAAAAGATCAATAGTCGGCATTGACTTATATTTATAATTGTATATGTTTTCTACCTATTATGCTAGGCGCTATCTCGAATATCATTTTCCTAATCATGTTCATCCCTACTAAGTAATATATTGTTTATAGCTTAGAAACGGGGTGGAACATATGATTCACAGGTCCGCAACGATCCTTTGTTTGGACCCATTAATTGTTACGTATGAACAGATCATTACACCCGAGGAATGCCAAGAACTCATTCAAATCGTGCAGCCTCAACTTAATCCGTCTACCATTGTAGGGGAAGAAGGACTGGTCTATTCGGACTTCCGAGTCTGCAATACCGGTTGGATTCCCCATCATACCAATCCATTCACCACTGAAATATGTGAGCGAATCGCTACTATTACGAGACAACCCCTCAGCCACGCCGAACATATGCAAGTAGGAGAATATCCAGTTGGAGGGCATTTTGGTGCTCACTTTGATGCTTTTGAGCTTCATAAAGACGCGAGTTATCAATTCATGGCCCAGGGAGGCCAACGTACTTATACGGCTCTACTCTACTTAAATACACTTCCTGCTGGAGTCGGAGGAGAAACGTTCTTCCCCAACCTAGGCCTAGAAATCGTCCCCCAACAAGGAACCCTACTTGTATTTCAAAACTGTGAAAAGGGAAGCATTAACCCGCACCCGCTTTCTCTACACGGCTCCCATCCACTAAAGGAAGGCATTAAATACATCGCCACTCTCTGGTTCCATGAGCGACCGCTAGTCTGACTCACTGTCAATCTAGACAACATTGTCGGCAAATCCAAAATCATATACAATGAAAATGCCCTTGCATGTAAGATGAAACCTTACATATAAGGGCTATTCTTCTATCTCTTCATAAATAGAAAGCAGTGATCACGATAGACCACATCTCAGAAAATATAAAAGTCGTTATAGGCGCAGAAGGAATCAACAATAACCCTGGATGGATTCACACCGATCAGCATGAGCTAAGCCTACTAAATCGAAACGATTGGATAAAACGCTTCTCTCCTAACTCAATCCATACCATTCTCGCTGAACACGTATGGGAACATTTGACCTATGAAGAAGGCATACAAGCCGCCATCATATGCCACGAATTCCTCCAACCAGGAGGCTTTATTCGATGCGCCGTACCAGACGGCCACTTCCCAGATCCAGCATATCAACAAATCGTACAAGTCGGCGGACCCGGTCCCCCAGACCACCCAGCCGCTAGCCATCAAATCGTATACACCCATACAACCATTACAGCCATGTTCGAAGCAGCCGGATTCGATGTAACCCTCTTAGAATACTTCGACAAAAACGGCCAGTTCCAGTATCACGACTGGAATGAACAAGACGGATTCATCTATCGTTCCAAACGATTTGACCATCGAAATCAAGATGGAAACATGGGATTTACCTCACTCATCGTAGATGCAGGTAAACCAAAAACCCCCACCTCTAAGCCGTAGCATAGGTGGGGGTTCTTCTTTATGATAAAACGCGGTGCCCTGTTAACTTAGAGGAAACGAAAAATCCAGCCTTCGCCTCACCCTTCATGTTATCTCCGTCTACCGATACGACAAAGTTCAAACTAATACTCATCGGTTTCGTAATCTTCATCGACCACTTTAGCTTATCGCCGTCTATCGTAGGATGAAACGTAAAAGTATCCTCGCCCTGCTTTGCATTTCCTACTAATTGTCCATCTTGAGAAGTGAACTCCACCGAAACCGGAAATTTCCCCATCGGGCTAGCAATCTCCGTTTCCCACTTTCCTAGAAATGGATCTACACTATTAGACTGACCGCTCATATTTATGTACCTCCTATTTTGTCTTCCATATGTACTTCCAACCAAATTGTATCAGATGTCAGGGGTTCATTCCATTTCCCATATTGCAGGAAATTCCCTCCTCGATGTCACATTAATAGAATAAGAGAATTAAAGAGGAGAATTGAGTTTTGATGAGAAAAATGTTTTTCCTGTGTGTGATTGGCGTTTTGCTAATGGGGACGGGTTGTAGTTCAGCGTTAGAGGCTCAGCAAGCAAAGCGAACAGAAATCGTAAAAGCCTCCATCAAACAGACGCCTTCCGCTGATTCCATCATTCAACATGCATTAGGTATTGGCGAAGTTTACCCTTCCGTTGAAAGCTTAAGTAAAGCGTCTTCCATCATCATTCAAGGAGTGGTGATCCATCGAAACACCTTTCAATCCGAGGGAATTGCCTATATAAAATTCACCGTAAAAGTAACAAAAGCCCTAAGCGGGGAAATACAAGTAGGCGAAACCGTCTCGTTTATCACCCTTCTAGGATTTAACACCATGAAAACATCAGAAAAAATCATATTATTCGGTCGATACCATCCAAAAGACTCCCTTCTATCGAAAGACTACTATACCAGCGTAGGTGGATTCCAAGGACAATTCCATATCAAAGGCAACCGTGCCAAGCGAATCACCTCACACCTAAGCGCCACCGACCAAAAAACATTCCCTCCACTAGAAATGAAACTATCCCTCTTAACCACCAAAATAAAAAAAGCCAAAAAAACAATAAACAAACGCCCTCCCGTGTCTACTAACTAGACTACCAGAAGGGCATTATTCTTTTTAAACTCTCAACCAGCAAATAGACTGACTAGGGGCAATGTATCTGGCCACAGCTCAATAGCCCCAACTACATCCGCTCCGGAGCTGTCACCCCTACAAGCCCCAGCCCATTTTGAATCACCTGCGCCGTACACTGAAGCAAAGCCAAACGCGCCTGCGACAACTCTACATCCTCCGTCACAACCCGATGCGCACCGTAGTAACTATGGAACTGCGTCGACAAATCATACAAATAACGAATCACCCGATGCGGAGCAATTGCCGCCGCTGCAGATGCAATTTCATCTGGGAACTCAGCTAGTTTCTGCAACAAGTCATACTCCGCATCTTCCACTAACCGGCTCAAAATCGCAGGGTCAAACGAAATCGAAATCCCCTTCTCGCCAGCTTGACGAAACACACTATGAATCCGCGCATGGGCGTATTGAACATAGTAAACCGGATTCTCGTTCGACTGACTCATCGCCAAATCCATATCAAAGTCTAGATGGGTGTCCTGGCTACGCATCGCGAAGAAATAGCGAGTCGCATCCACTCCCACTTCTTCCATCAAATCGACCAACGTGACCGCTTTCCCCGTACGCTTCGACATCTTCACTACTTCTCCACCTTGGAACAGCTTCACAAGCTGGATAATCATCACATCAAGCGTATCAGCCGAATGTCCTAGCGCTTGCAGAGCCGCCTTCATCCGGGCGATATAACCGTGATGGTCCGCACCCCAAATATTAATCAAGCGATCAAAACCACGGCTTAGCTTATTCCGATGGTACGCAATATCAGGCGTAAGATACGTATACGAACCATCTTGCTTCACTAGCACACGGTCCTTATCATCCCCAAAATCCGTGGAACGAAGCCAGAGCGCACCGTCTTGCTCATACGTACAGCCTTGCTTCTGTAACTCTTCTAATGTTTGCTCAATCACATTCGTTTCATAGAGAGACTTCTCACTAAACCACTTATCAAAACCGACACGGAACCCTTTTAGATCCGTCTCAATCTTGTTAAGTAGCTTCTCACGACCCACTTCCTGAAAATAAGCCAAACGCTCAGAACCATCTACCTCGGCCCACTTCTTTCCGTCAGCCTCGATAATCTGCTCCGCAATCTGTACCATATCCTGTCCATGATACCCATCCTCTGGGAATTTCCAATCGATCCCCAAGCCTTCGAAATAACGCGCTTCCAGTGATAACGCCATCATGTTCATCTGATTGCCCGCATCATTAATATAATACTCACGGGTTACATCATAACCAGCCGCATCCAGTACATTGCACAATGCATCACCAACCGCCGCACCGCGCGCATGTCCGAGATGGAGGCTACCCGTGGGATTGGCACTGACGAACTCCACATTTACACGCTCGCCCTTACCTGCACCACTTCTTCCGAACGCCTCTTTTTGCTTTTGAATCTCAAGCGCCACGCCCGTTAAAAAAGAGCGATCCATCGTAAAGTTAATAAAACCCGGGCCCGCAATCTCGATCTTGCGAATCTGTGCTTTCGATTGGTCCAACTTCTCTACAATCACATTTGCAATCTCACGCGGATTACGACGGGCAATCCGTGTCAGCTGCATCGCCACATTGGTCGCCCAATCTCCGTGGCTCTTCTCTTTCGGCACCTCTAGTAAAATATCGGGAATCTGCTCCTCTGCTACCAGTTCCGCCTGTATAATCGCTTGTTTAATCTGCTCTTTTAACGTTTCCTTCATCTGCGTTAATACACTCATCTTTACCCCTCCAACCAGGCAATCATCAGCTCGTATAATCCTAATAACTGCCCACTCATCGATAACTCAAATGTGAATTCAATCTTTCCCTTGCCTTGTCCCATCTCTCGGCGATACTCATGGGTATGTACTTCCATCTCCATCCGTCCACCCGGCGTCGTCATGGCGCTAATCGTTATCTCACCTGGACGATATACCTGGCGATACGAAATACCACCGCGCCGAATGATAACAAGCTGGTCTTCTCCCGCTCTCACCATCGTGGCTACTTCTTCCGGGGTACCCGAATTTTCTTTATAACGGATCTTCCAATCTGTCCCCGACTGCTCAAACGAACCAGACATCTTCTGTTCAATCCTTTCTGCCTCCCCGACTGGATCAGAATGAATGATCGAAACCACTCGTACTTGAACATTGCGCAAATCACTTATTTGTAGTTGGCTCATAAAGGAAATGGCACCCGTTCTTGCGGATGCCAAACACCTCACTAAAATTATTATTCATTCAGTATACTATACTTTTATCCCGGTAGCATACCTCCGTGTATTACATTATTTGGTTCAACTACCACTCTCAAACTAGTAAAATGCGCTCCTGATAACGTTGCCTTTTTCATATAAGTGAATAAAGTGTATCATCCAGTACTCTCCATATAGCTCGAAGGGGGTTATGTAGCATTGAGCGTCATTAGTAAAATCTCAAATAGCCATTTATTGAAGAAAAATCCTCTTCTTGCAAAAAACATACCTGACACACAAGTACTTACCTTGCGTTCTCTTCATGAAATGCTAGATAAATATAAAATGCTCTATATCAAGCCAACCAACTCCTGTCAAGGAAAAGGAATCATTCGAATCGAACGTCACAGGCCACATCGCGTGACCCTTATGGCAAGCGACAACGGTCATACATTTACGGCTCCCCTGCATGCCCAGAAAATCTTCCGGCATATTCAAAAACTGCGTATGGATCGCCCTTATCTAATTCAACAAGGCATCGATAGCCTGACAAAAAATCATAATCTATTTGATCTACGAGTCCATCTTGTCCGTTGGAAAGAAAAATGGAGAATTGCAGGAATCGCAGGTCGCATTGCCTCTGAACACCTGATTGTGACCAACTATCAACACGGTGTCGAATACAAACCCATTATGAACCTACTAAAAAATGATTTAGATTACCTGCCTCCAAAAGCAAAGAAAACCGTAGAAAAAATCCACACACTCTCCCTCCAAGCTATTCAAATCATCAGCCATACCTATCCCAAGTGGAATGAATTTGGCATCGATATGGGGATCGCTCAAAACGGTCGCATCTGGATTTATGAAGTAAACATCCATCCCTCTATACAAGTATTTCAGATATTTAATCCAAATGCATACCAAAGAATAACCAAAACTAGACGTGCATTCGCGAAAGAATAGATGAATGATCCAAGCCAAACCAATTTGTCCACCATATGTATAGAAGCAGAAGGGGGTTAATTATGAAGAATAAAGCAGCTGGAGTGAGAGATCATTATCCATGTCCGTCACCAGATTGTTCTATTATCCGAAGAATCCTAAGAAGACTTGAGGCACTTGGAAACCGTATCGCAGATCTGAGAGGACGTATCGGAGTCTTAGAGACCAGAACATCGCAAGGTGGGCTATCTGCTTATGGCCAAGTGTATAACCTATCTACTGGTATAGCACTATCCATTCCAGCAGGTGGAAATGTACCATTTAGTAATAATGGGGTATTAAATAACGTTACACATACTGCTGGATCCGCTGACATCATCCTACCTCAAGCAGGCCAGTATGAAGTCAACTTCCAAGTGAGTGCAGTAGGAGCACTTCTTGGTTTACTAGCATCTTTTGCCATAACCGTAAACGGCATAGTCGTCCCGCAATCTACTTTTGCCATTAACTTAACCGGGATTCTAGGTCTCGCGGCACAAATATCCGGCTCTGTCATCATCGATGTCCCTGCAAACGCAACGATCACACTGCGAAATGTAAGTGGTGTAGCGATTCCATTACTAGAAACCCTAATTGTGGGTGCACCATACAGCAATGCTTCTATGACATTAAAAAGATTAGGTCCGATTGTATAATCTCAGAAACTACATCTATCGAATCTAGATAGGATAGGGATGAAGGTTTGAAAGAAGGGCTGTCCTCTTTATAAAGAAGAGTGATTGCCCATTTCTATTCAAGTCTTCACCCCTATTTTTTATACATATTCATATCTATAGGCAGGAACATTTTGAAGAAGGTATAGCATACCTCAAGCCCAACTTTTATAAATCAAACGGAATATAAATAAATGACTAGTTCCATGCACACGGATTCAAGCATACCTATAGTAGGAATTATTTTGAAGGAGGTATACACATGTCTCAAGCAAATATCCCTAATATTTCACCTAACATAAGCATCACAAGAGAAGATGCAGTCAATCTGCTTCTATCATCGATTGCCTTAGAAGAACTAGGTCTAAGTCATATTATCAACGCTGAGGGAGAAAAGCTCCAATATGTTCTAGGAACGCTCCCCGGAGTATCAACATCCTTTCAACCCTCCATTACCGACTTGCTTACGATCAATGCAAGCGTTCGTGACACGATTAATGTAATCGGAAAAAAAGAATGGATTTTAAATGAGAAGTTAGTAAATGTACTAGAAACCGACGTTACGACGGGACCTCAAGGACCTCAAGGACCTGCAGGGACCACCGGATCATCAGGAGGACCTCCTGGGCCTCAAGGACCTCAAGGGCCTCAGGGACCTCAAGGGCCTCAGGGACCTCAAGGACCTACGGGACCTACGGGACCTCAAGGACCTCAAGGACCCCAAGGACCTCAAGGACCCCAAGGACCTCAAGGACCTCAAGGGCCTCAAGGACCTACGGGACCTACGGGGCCTCAAGGGCCTCAAGGACCTCAAGGACCTACAGGACCTACGGGACCTACGGGACCTACGGGAGTTTTTGCTACAGGTGAGTTCTTATTTTTTGTTGAAGGAAACACAGGAACAAGCGGAACTGCTTCTATGGGCTTGGGAGATACACTAAACTTTATCTCCAATGCATTAGAAATTGAAGTAATACCTGGTTCCGCTATCGTGAATATCAGTGTACCTACTGGGGCTTCTGGATCCTTTGCAGATATCATTCAAGAACTCTTTGAAGAACTCGGCCTCACTGGACCTCAAGGGCCTCAAGGACCCCAAGGACCTCAAGGCGATACAGGAGCCACAGGACCGCTTGGACCTCAGGGGCCTCAAGGACCCCAAGGACCTCAAGGCGATACAGGAGCCACAGGACCGCTTGGACCTCAGGGGCCTCAAGGACCTCAAGGCGATACAGGAGCCACAGGACCGCTTGGACCTCAGGGGCCTCAAGGACCCCAAGGACCTCAAGGCGATACAGGAGGCACAGGACCGCTTGGACCTCAGGGGCCTCAAGGACCCCAAGGACCTCAAGGCGGTACAGGAGGCACAGGACCGCTTGGACCTCAGGGACCTCAAGGACCCCAAGGACCTCAAGGCGGTACTGGAGGCACAGGGCCGCTTGGACCTCAGGGACCTCAAGGGCCTCAAGGACCTCAAGGGCCTCAAGGACCTCAAGGACCTACGGGAGCCACAGGAGTACTAGCAAGTAGCTTTTTGTTTGCTACAATCACTGGAGCTGGAAATACTGCTAACATTACTGCGGGTAACCCTATACCTTATGATACTATTCTCACTCAACTTGGTAGTGGTGAAATAACACTTAATACAGGAACAGGCGTTGTTACCTTAGCTCCAGACCATTATTACGAAGTAAATTATTCTGCAAGAAATAATACGAATAACGCTACATTTGAGTTGCAATTAAACGGAGCTCTGATTCAAGGAACACAAGTAGCACAATCGAATAACACCAACTCTTCTAACTCCGCAGTAGCGATTGTTCAAGTACCACCAGGTCCTGCTGCAACGATGCAAGTTGTAGTCCAGACTACAGGAACATTAGTAAGACCTCAATGTGGACTTTCTGTCATCATGTTACGTTGATAAATGAATAATCGATGATCTTGCTCAATTCGGTTATGAAAATATTTCTCTTGCCTGATAGCTATGCTATCAGGCAATTTTTTCTTTCTTCAATTGCTCCATAAAATATAGACAAATGCATCAGTACATGAATACGGACTCCAGCATACCTATAGTAGGAATCTTTTTTGCGAGGAGGTATAGCATGTCTCAAGCCAATATCCCTAATATTTCACCTAATATTAACGTTACGAGAGAAGATGCAATCAATCTGCTACTATCATCCATTGCCTTAGAAGAGCTAGGACTTAGCCATATTCTGAATGCCGAGGGGAAAAACTCCAGTACGTTCTAGGAACCCTCCCCGGAATATCAACAACCTTTCAGCCCTCCATTTGCGACCTACTTACAATCAATCAAAGTGTTCGTGACACGATTAATACCATTGGGAAGAAAGAATGGATCTTAAATCAAAAATTAGAAAACGTATTAGGCACAGACATATCAAGGGGACCCACGGGGCCTCCTGGACCAGTGGGAGCCACAGGACCAACGGGGCGACAGGCTCCACTGGACCGACTGGTGCGGACGGCGTTACCGGCGCTACGGGACCGACGGGCACGGACGGCATTACTGGCGCCACGGGACCGACGGGCACGGACGGCGTCACCGGGGCTACGGGACCGACGGGCACAGATGGCATCACTGGCACGACGGGCACAGACGGGCGCAGACGGCGTCACCGGACCTACTGGACCTTCGGGTGCGGACGGCATTACAGGGGAGGTATTACAGGACCCACCGGAAACACAGGACCTCAGGGACCGAGAGCCACTACAAACCAAGTCTACGTTTCGAATAGTGGTAGTACTTCCGTTTCAGTCATCGATAAAGATACGAATCAGTTAGCCCCCTCGATTCCAATCGGAACGAACAATCAAACTGGATTGGCAATCAATCCCTTAACCAATCGAGTCTATGTCAGTATTAATACCGTGCCAGCCCGAGTCATTGTAATCGATAGCAGAGATAATACGGTCGTCACATCGATTACCACAGGACGGAATAAATGGGCAGTATCCGTAGACACAGCTCTCAATCAGATTTATGCAGTGAATACCTCAAGCGCCAAAGTCTCCGTCATCGATGGTAATACGAACAACATTGTCGCCACGGTCACCACATCTTCTGGAGATCATCAAATTGCAGTAAATCCAGCAGCCGGACGTTACTATGTCGCAAATAATAACGGAAACCAAGTCACCGTGATTGATGCGAATACCAACACAGTCATCAAATGGGAATCCAGGAACCGTAGCGCTCGTCGATCAGATCACAAACAACATCTTTAGCATCATTACCGTTGGAAATAACCCTCAATGGCTACAATTCTGGTATGGATAGAAAAACATCCGAAAAGGCTTTTAGACAAAGATTCCCTTGTCTAAAGGCCTTTTTTTAGCTGTTATGAAAGCTAATAACGAGAGTTTTTTTACACATAAAATCGAATTTGGATAAATACATTAGTACAGTTATTTGAAATCTTCACATTCATAATAGAAATATTCTTTACAAGGAGGTATAAACATGTCTCAAGCCAATATACCTAACATTTCACCTAACATTTCCATTACAAGAGAAGATGCAGTGAATCTGCTACTATCATCGATTGCGTTAGAAGAGCTAGGACTAAGTCATATCATTAATGCTGAGGGGGAAAAGCTACAGTACGTTCTAGGAACTCTACCAGGAGTGTCAACCAACTTCCAACCTACCATAAGCGATCTACTTCGCATTAACGACAGCGTTCGCGACACGATTAATGTCATCGGGAAGAAAGAATGGATTTTAAATGAGAAGTTAGTAAATGTATTAGAAACTGACGTTACGATAGGACCTCAAGGACCTCAAGGACCTGCAGGGACCACTGGATCATCTGGAGGTCCTCCTGGACCTCAAGGACCTCAAGGGCCTCAAGGACTTCAAGGATTCCAAGGACCTCAAGGGCCTTCTGGACCTCAAGGACCTCAAGGACCTCAAGGACCCTCGGGACCCCAAGGGCCTCAAGGACCTCAAGGGCCTTCTGGACCCCAAGGGCCTCAAGGGCCTCAAGGCGGTACGGGAGGCACAGGGCCTCTTGGACCTCAGGGACCTCAAGGACCTCAAGGACCCCAAGGACCTCAGGGACCTCAAGGGAACACGGGAGCTTTTACTACAGGTGATTTTTTATTCTTGGTTCAAGGGAATTCAGGCGCAAGCGGAAGTGTGCCACTCGGTTTCGGAGACACACTAAACTTTCTATCCAATACATTAGAAATTTTAGTAACTCCTGGATCGGCAAATGTGCATATAAACGTGGCTACTGGGCCTTCGGGCACCTTCGCGAACATCATTAAAGGAATCGTCGAGCAACTCGGTCTTACTGGGATTACAGGAGTTACGGGCGCTACGGGCGCTAGCGTGACGGGAGCAACCGGCGCTACGGGACCTTCGGGCACGGACGGCCTAACGGGGGCCACTGGGCCTTCGGGCGCGGACGGCTTAACAGGGGCTACTGGACCTTCGGGTGCAGACGGTGTTACTGGCGCTACTGGGCCTTCAGGCGCGGACGGCTTAACAGGGGCTACTGGGCCTTCGGGTGCAGACGGTGTTACTGGCGCTACTGGGCCTTCAGGCGCGGACGGCCTAACGGGGGCTACTGGACCTTCGGGTGCGGACGGTGTGACCGGCGACACTGGACCTTCGGGTGCGGACGGCTTAACGGGAGCCACTGGGCCTTCGGGTGCAGACGGCGTGACCGGTGCTACTGGACCTTCGGGTGCGGACGG
>NZ_SLXV01000007.1 GCF_004341445.1 Baia soyae | reverse complement strand
ATAATATGGCTAAGTCCTAACTCTTCTAACGCAATCGAGGACAACAACAGGTTAATGGCATCTTCCCTTGTGATCTGAATATTGGGTGAAATATTTGGTATATTCGCTTGAGACATTTTTTCACTCCTTATAAACATAATACTTAATCTTGTTATCAATATTCTTATTACTAAGAATAAGTAACCTATTCACAGCCTAATTTTAAGGTATGGGCTGATTGTTTTTTGTTCCGTATCTTCATATCCGAAAACTAAAGGAATCCAGTTGTTGAAATGATTACATTTTCAACAACTGGATTCAATTTAATCAAACTTTGTTTTATGACAAAAAGAATGGATTTCAAACGAGAAGTTAGAAAATGTCCTAGGCACAGATATCCCTAAAGACCTCACTGAGCTATAGTCCCATGATCCATTCCTCTACATTCTTACTCAGTAATATAAATAAAGGTGCTAGGAAATTCATTACACATAGAGATTTTGAAGGAATGGCTCTATAGAGTCTCTCTGGGATTACTTAATAGCCTATATAGTCAACATTTCACAATCTCAGCCTATATCGAAGCTGGTATGAGTGGAGGACCAATGTGGAATTCAAAATCTGGCTATGTAGGTGTGATTGGATTAAATAGCATGGGTAACAATGGAACTGATGGTGCATGGTCACCACGATTCATCGGCGCAAACTATAAGAAAATAGCATATTGGATGAATCGCTAGAGTCTAGGGTGAGGGTCTTTGTAATGAAATGGAGAAAAGGGCAGTCGAGTTTATCCTATCATTCATCATCGTTATCCTTCTGGCGCAGATTCCCTTTGTTCAAAAAGCAATTGCGACTGGATCAAGTGGGATTGCAGACTACTCCTAACTTCTTTCCTGTCTTTGTCTTGTATGACTCTCTTGATCCAGAGTAATATAATCGCTGTAGTAGAAAAAGGAATCCGCAATAATGTGGATTCCTTTTTTATGTGCTTGGATCTGGGTCGCTGCATGGACGGGAAGAGCAAGCATCCAAAATAGTCTCTTTATCCTATACCATTACGTTGAGAGATTCATATTCTATAAATATCAAAAGTTTAGGAGTGAGAAGATGAGCTGATGTAGACGAAAGCCTGAGCGTTGTGGACCTCAAGGACCTCAAGGAGTTAGAGGACCAAGTGGAATTGACGGGGTCACAGGATCTACAGGTGCTACGGGAACACTGGTAGCTAACTTTTTCTATGCTACCATAGGGGGTACTGGAAATACCGCTGTTCTACCTGCAAACAGTACTGTACCCTACGATACGGTTCTAACTCAGGCCGGCTCGAATATAACGCTCGATGCCACTACTGGAGCGATTTCTTTAGCAGCAGGGCATTTTTACGCAGTCATTTATACGGTAGGTCCTGTTACGAAGGGAATCTTGTTCAAGGGACGCAAACGCAAGTTACCAATAACTCGAATGCTCCTCATACTGCATCAACGATTATTGAAGGTCCTGGACTTGTGACTGTTTCCAATTTGGCTGCAACAGCGGTAACAAGACCACAGTGTGGTATAACGGTCATCATGTTGCTGTAGCCATGTGAGTTAACATAGTGGTTCTGTATCTTTTCTACTTCACTCGGTACTCCAACCCTCCTAGTTCCACGTTTGCCTGACCGTGGGTCCAATCGATGATCTGTGATTGGATCTGGCTCGTTTCATCAACAGGCACCCACAAGGTCCAGCTTACATGCTCGGTAAATACGGGCTGTTCGAGGAAATAGGAGTTTTGGCGTAGTTCGTGTTCGAGTTTTCCGATATGGGCGTAGTCAAAGGTGATAGTGATGGATTGATGGAGGATGGGCTGAACGATCCCTGCAGCTTCTAAGGCAGCGGATGTTCCTTGGCTATAAGCTCTGACGAGACCACCAGCGCCTAGTTTGATCCCCCCAAAGTATCGCGTAATAACGACTGCGGTATATTGAACTTTCTTAGCATGTAGGACTTCGAGCATGGGCTTGCCTGCTGTTCCAGAGGGCTCGCCATCGTCGGATGCTTTTTGGATGAGATCGGAGACGAGGTAGGCAGAGCAGTTATGGCTCGCATCCCAGTATTTTTTAGCGATGTCAGCGATAAATTTCTGGGCTTCTTCTTCGGTTTTGACAGGTCCAGCTTGGCAGATAAAACGAGATTTTTGAATGATGATCTCTGTTTCGCCATATCCGGCAATGGTCTGGTATGACAAGGGTGTTTTCATGATATGGAGCTCCTCTCCCAAAGAAAAGACGGCTATGGGAGCCGTCTTGAGATGAATGCTTCTAATTTGTCTTTTTCGCTTTAGGGACCTCGATTTTATTTTGATCGTATGGTAGGTCCAACTCTTTTTTTAGTAGATTGCTAACGCGATCACGCTCTTTTTGGCTAACTAAATCATACCAGATTCCGTTGATTCTTTCAGAAGGAGCTTCAATCGTGATGTGTTTTAAGGATTCTTTTGGAATGCTGCGGTAGATGTTAGCTAGTGTAGGGATTTCAGAGGGACTAAAGCTATAGGAAAAGTTGTTCCCTACGATTTCCGTGAGCGAAGTAAATTGGGTCAGCACTTGAACGCCTGTTAATTTGTCTAAAAGTTGATTGATTACTTCTTGTTGTCTTCGATTGCGACCGTGATCTCCCTCAGGGTCTTGTTTTCTCATGCGGACATAGGCTAACGCTTCTTCTCCATTTAAATGCATAGGACCGAGGCGGAAGTTGAGGATTTTATCGTTAAAGGAATGATATGTGAAAGCTCTTTTGACATCGACATCGACCCCATTCAGTTGATCGACTACGTCCATAAAGCCTTGGAAGTTAATCTTCGCATAGTAGTCGATGGGGACGCTTTCTAAAAAGCTCTCAACGGTGAGTCTTACATTGGCAACGGGATCGACTCCTTTTTCCCTCCCCCATGTAGCGGCGGAGTTAATCTTATCTTTCCAGCCATTGGTATGGGCGATGGTGGTTCGCGTATCGCGGGGGATACTGACGATGGAGGCCGATTTTTTTTCTGGATTAATGGCGGCAATCATGAGTACATCTGAGCGCCATGACTCCTTTTCTCCCTTGGCAGTTCTCGAATCGACGCCCATGAGCAGGACGGTAAAAGGTTCTTTCCCAATCTCCACTTGCTTTTGTCTAAGGTCTGACTTCGTTGCATTGGAATCATGCCCTTTTGCTAGAGCATTCCACATTTGATATATATAAAAGCTACCGATTAGAGCGAAAAGCGCCAAGAATACGAAGAGTATTCGATTCCTCTTCTTCCTTCGAGCTGCTCGTTGTTCTGAGCGTTGATTCTTCACCAAATGATTCCTCATTTCACTAGAAGCTTTGGAAAACGAATTGCTCTTATACTATCATTTGGGAAATATTAGGATCAAGTTTCGGGGATAAAAGAAAAATACCTGAATGGGGATCAGGTATTTTCTAAAAGGAATTATGGAGTTTTGGTTGTCGGTTTACCACCATTAGGAGTGGATCCAGACGGTTGATTCGATTGGTTCGATTGGTTCGATTGACTAGTCCCTGTGCCTTCGGAATTTCGATATGCTTTAGAAGGTACTTGTTTCGGGATTTGTTCGATCGTTTTTGCCTCGTAAGGGTCTAACGTATGATCATATGTGATAGCACGCTTGTCGTACTCTTTTCCTAAATGCTTGAGCAACTCAGCTATACCACGTTGACGCTCACCTTCCGGAACAACTTGGAACCATTTTCCATTTTGGTTAAGTGAGTAGTTATGCAGAGCAATCGATTCTTTATTGTTTTGTGATTCACGATACACATTAAACAGTGGAAGAATCTCACCCATATCAAAGCTATAACGGAAGTTCTTTCCGACTGCTTTGGTAATGTCGCTAAACTGGGTAATACCCGTAAAACCAACCATTTTACTTAAAATGGCACCAATCACTTCTTGTTGACGGCGATTTCGATCATTGTCGTTTTCCATTTCTGGAGGAACAATTGAGCCAGTGCCTTTATGGTCTTTACGAGTCCGTACATACATAAGAGCTTTTTCCCCATTTAGGTTTTGCTGCCCTTTTTCGTATTTCAACATTTTCCCTGCGTAGAAAGGAACTTGGAATTTATATTTGTTATCTACCGTAATGCCGCCGACTGCATCTACTAAATCCATAAATCCAGAGAAGTTAATCTGCGCTACGTAATTGATTTGGACTTTGTTATCTAAGAATTGTTCTACCTGTTTCACGACTTGCTGATTTTTTGCATGGGCATCCGAGCCATGTTGAAGGGCAGATAGGGTTTCGGTAATCTTCCCTTTACTGGTTGAATTGTAGAATTTCACATACGTATCACGAGGAATACTCATGGTTCGCACGGACTTTTCCTTTGGATTTACCGTAATTACCATTAATACGTCGGGACGCCATCCATTTTTGGATTCATTATCAATATTATATTGGTCAATACCCATTAAAAGCATGGTAAAAGGTTCCGCTTTTACGTCTACTTTTTTAGCATCTGTTTTTAAATTGGAATCATGCGAATTTGAAAATGCACTCAGGAGATTCGTTGCATAGTACCCAGCTACCCCAATGAAGAGAGCTAGGATTGCACTCACAATAATGACTCTCTTTTTCTTCTTCTTTTTACGCATTTCTACTCGATCTAGTCGACTACGTTGGGAGTTCATCATTTCATTCTCCTTTCAGAGATATCGATTTTCCGGGCTTCTGTTTACGATTCGGGTTTTTGAGATCTTGTTCGAAATCGTATGTCAGATCTGCTTCATTGTACGGCTTATCCATTGCTTTTAGCAGTTCTGCGACGACTCGTTTGCGTTCGCCGTCTGTCGTGATCTGACAGTCCCCATGTGCTGGTAGAGTTTTAGAGTAAGTATTTAATTTAATGATGTGGTTATTTTCTTTAGGGATATCTGCATAGATACTCATTAGAGGTAATATATCAGAAACCTGAAAGCTGTACTGGAAGTTGTCCCCGATCACTTTCGTGATATCAGTGAATTGCGTTAAGCTTTTGAAGCTGAGCATTTTATCTAAAACTTGCCGTACGGCTTGTTGTTGTCGTTTGTTACGTCCGAGATCTCCCTCAGGGTCCTGCTTTCGTTGTCGTACAAAAACAAGTGCTTCTTCACCGTTTACATGCTGGTTCCCTTTTTTAAAGTGGAGATATTTCCCGCCAAACGTTTGCATTTTAAAGTCATATGGAACTTCTACGTCAATCCCACCTACTTGGTCGACAAGGTCTATAAATCCACTAAAGTTGATTTTAGCATAATAATCAATAGGGATTTGTCGATTCAGGAAATCTTGAGCAGTTTCCCGTACGGAGTTGATGGGGGTAAGCTTGTTTGTGCTTGTATATATGGAAGCTGCCGAAGCATTAATTTTCGTCTGAGTCTTTGTTCCATGGATTTGGAAAAAGGTATCACGCGGGATACTTACCATGTGAATATTCTTTTTTTCTGGATTGACGACGGCAAGCATCATCACGTCAGGACGCCAACCCTCTTTTGATTCTTTTTTGGAGTTGTATTGGTCCGCACCGATGAATAAGATAGTAAAGGGCTCTTTCTTTACATCTACTTGTTCTTCTCGTAAGGAAGATTTTCCGGCCGTAGTGTCTTGGCTGCTGGCTACTGTTGTATAAAGGTTATAGGCGTAAATACCAACTGTACAAAGAAGAGTAGAAAGAATAACGGATGCCCAAATCAAGACCTTTTTTTTCCGACTCTTTTTCTGAGTAGGTTGTTTGTCCGGATTTACGGGCTCAAAGCCATCTTGCATAAACTAGCCCTCACTTATTCTGTATAATTTTTTCTACATCCTATCATCTTTTCTACTTTTTTAACATTATTACAGTGCAAGTTACACAAAATCCTCAAAAATGAGTGAAGACGGTTAAAGATATGTGTAGGGGGTGGTGGAATATTTATTTAATTAAGAAATATAACTATACGAATACCGAATACTGCTTGTGTTTATGTGTATAATCTTGTATTCTTAGTGGTGATACAGAGATTGACTGGAATCAAGTAGCCTCTTTTTTAGGTGTTCACACGAGAAGTTTGTCATCAAGCTGAAGAGTAGAAACACCTTTCCAAGAGAGGAGAGGTTTTTTTATTTACATATAACGGTTATCTAGGGGGAATAAATCCATGTCTGAAAAGAAGCGTGCGTTGTTTACTTCTGAATCCGTAACGGCGGGTCATCCAGATAAAATTTGTGACCAGATTTCGGATGCTATTTTGGATGCTATTTTAGAGAAAGATCCAAATGCTCGTGTCGCAGCAGAAACGTCTGTTACGACTGGTTTGGTTTTAGTTGCTGGTGAAATTACAACCAACTGCTATGTTGATATCCCAAAAATTGTACGTAAAACGGTAAGTGATATCGGATATACTCGTGCAAAATTTGGCTTTGATGCTCAAACGTGTGCTGTTTTGACCTCGATTGATGAGCAGTCTGCTGATATTGCTCAAGGTGTCGATCAAGCGTTAGAAGCCCGTGAAGGTTCGATGACCGAAGAAGAAATTGAAGCGATTGGTGCTGGTGACCAAGGGCTCATGTTCGGCTTCGCTTGTAATGAGACTCCAGAATTGATGCCACTTCCGATTTCTCTAGCACACAAACTAGCTAGAAAGCTTCATGAAGTACGTGTCGATGGAACGCTAAGTTACTTACGTCCTGACGGTAAAATCCAAGTGACAGTTGAGTATGAAGACGACAAGCCAGTTAGGATTGATGCGCTTGTATGCTCTACTCAACATGCTGAAGAAGCGACACTTGAGCAAATCCAACGAGACATCAGAGAACATGTCTTCGGTCCAATCGTTCCGAAAGATATGATTGATGAAAATACAAAGTACTTTATCAACCCAACAGGTCGATTTGTAATCGGTGGACCTCTTGGTGACGCAGGACTGACTGGTCGTAAGATTATCGTAGATACCTATGGTGGATATGCTCGTCATGGTGGGGGAGCATTCTCTGGTAAAGATCCTACGAAAGTAGACCGTTCTGCTGCATATGCGGCTCGTTACGTAGCGAAGAACCTAGTCGCAGCGGGTCTTGCTGAGAAGTGTGAAGTACAATTGGCTTACGCAATCGGAGTAGCTCGCCCTATGTCCGTTCGTGTGGAGACATTTGGCACTGGTAAGGTAGATGAAGCGGTTCTAGTTGAATTGGTCAACAAACACTTCGACCTCCGCCCAGCCGGAATCATTCGCCAACTAGACCTACGTCGTCCACTTTATCGCCAAACTGCCGCTTACGGTCACTTCGGTCGTACCGATATCGATCTTCCATGGGAGCGCACAGATAAAGTAGAAGTGCTAAAGACAGACGCAGGCTTATAAGCTGAACACGAAGAGGAGTCATCCAACAAGGATGGCTCTTTTTGTTTAAACAAAAAAGGATTCATGATAGAATAAAAAGAGATGTCAGGCGATTTTGGATATTCATCAAGGGAGTGAGGTGAACGTTTTGATTGAGAGTCCGTTTCTTCACCAGCGAAATGCCAAATTAGGCGAGCATTCCAACATATCCCCGATCCGTATCTTATTAGCAGATTCCAGCGACATTTATCTGAATAGATATAAAAATATATTTTCTTATTATCCTGAGCTGCAAATTGTAGCATCTTGTATAGATGGATCAGAGGTAGCGCATGTATGCGAAACCCTTACCCCTCAAGTAGTTGTGATGGATCTATATCTACCCAGAATGGATGCAGTAGAAGTAACATATCACATAAATCGAGTGACTCCTCAAACAAAAATCCTCATCCTAACGGATCAAGCAGATCAATATGCTGTGGAGGCGATCCGTAATGGAGCTACTGGCTATCTACTAAAGGGGATGGAACCACAACAACTCATTGAGGCATTAAAAGTAATTGTTTGTGGTGGGACTTATATCCATCCCGTATTGGTAGGTAAAATGGCGAGTGAACTTCGTCGATTGAGTCGGCAAGAAGGTGCCTTTAGTCGAATTCATACTTCGTATCATATCGTGAATTGGCAAGAGATTTTAACCAATCGTGAGATGGAGGTCTTACGCCTACTATCACAAGGAAAAAATAACAGGGCGATTGGAGAGCATTTGTTTATAAGTGAGAAGACTGTTAAGAATCATGTAAGTAAGATCTTATATAAATTAGACGTCCAAGATCGTACACAAGCTGTATTGCTTGCCATCAAATACGGATGGGTTCAACTAATATAGAAATCCAGTTGAGATGGGAGAAGGGGGTTTGTGATGATGCTACTATGGGTTTGTTTAGCAGGGGTGGCGACCTATTTTGCCATTTGGATGTTAGTAAAGAGGTCAAATTGGCTATACGGAAGTTATTATCATAATAAAGCATCGCACTTGGTCGTCATCGCAGATAATACAGAACAGCAATTAGAATGGTGGATTCGATCTTATTATACGAATCGTCGTATTTCAGGGAGTCATGGAAAGGTTAGTTGCTTGTTAATTGGCCATACGGAAGAGGCGGATCGATTACTAGAGAAGCTAAACCGTAGATATGTGGAGTTGGAGTTTATTCATATGACCTCGGATGATGGAGCGGTCGAACGATGGATGAAGGCGAATCAGAAGGTCGGCGAGCGGTTTATTGTGATGGATCTACGGGTTTCATATGAAGAGGATACAGTAAAGGGAAAGTGGTCAGCATCGTAATATCACCAGACTCCGTGTGCGGGTCTGGTTTTTTTGGGGGTTGTGGGGTGACGTGATAAGTGAATATGAAGCAAGAAAGCGAATCTGTGTATTCGTTTTGGGAGGGGCGTCTGCTACTCGATCCGGAAGTGGAACGATTTCGAACACTTCATTTTCCACAGCAATCAGAGGATGAGTGGCGCGAAATGATTCAGCGATGGAAGGAGAAGAACTGGCTTTCTGTGTTTCCAGCTGTGCAGCTTCGGGACGGGAGATGGAAGTGTCTTCGTTGCGGTGCAGATCAAGCGTTTATCTTCTTCACCCCTTGTGGGAGGTGTGAACGGGATACGTGTGCCAGTTGCAAACACTGCCTACTACTTGGACGAGCAAGAAGTTGTCAGTATCTGTACCAGTTTGTTCGAGAAGAACGAGACAGGGAGCAGATTCCGAGAGTGGTCAAGCCTCTTTCGATTGGATTAACAGCGAAGCAGTCGGCCGCTATGCAGGAATTATCTGCTTATGTGAAACAACATGTGCCTTCCGTCCTGTTTTGGGCTGTTACAGGAGCAGGTAAGACAGAGACGATGATTCCGGTGATCGAACCGTTAATTCGTCAAGGGAAGTCGGTACTATGGTGTACGCCTAGGCAAGATGTGGTGAAGGAATTAGCCCCACGGTTGAAACGGTTTTTTCCAGGTGGGATTGTCTCGGAACATTATGCCGGAAGCTCAGATAAAGGGATGTTAAGCCCGCTGGTGATTGCCACGGCACATCAGACGATTCGAATGGCTCATCTCTTTGATCTAGTCATCGTGGACGAAGCGGATGCTTTTCCGCTAGAGGGGAATCGGGCGTTAGAACATTCGATTCGAAGATCCAAAAGAACGGGTGGCACGATGATTCTATTAACCGCTACGCCTACGGATTCATGGATTCGTAAGATGAGGAAAGGGGTATTACCTACCGTATTGCTGCCATGTAGGTTTCATGGTAAACCGATTCCGTGCCCGATTTGGAAAAGAGAGACGGCCCTGTGGAGACAGATCCAATCTCATCAGATGAATCGAACGGTGCAACGAATCATGGATGAGATTACGAGTACAGATGGACAAGCATTGTGGTTTGTACCCCGCATCGAGGATGTAAGGGTGGTAGCGGAGTGGTTAAAAAAACAATTCCCTCGTGATGAGGGAAAAGTGGATTTTGTATCCAGTACGGACGAAAATCGAACGAGAAAAATGTTGCGATTTCGGGATGGAAGTATTCATCATCTCGTAGCTACTACTATTTTAGAGCGTGGTATTACCGTCCCGCAATGTAGCGTGATTGTGCTTCGTGCAGATCACCCTGTATATGATCGGGCTTCTTTGGTCCAAATGGCAGGTAGGGTTGGAAGAAGTTTGCAATACCAAGCAGGAAAAGTGTGGTTTATATCAAATCATAAAACAGAAGATATTTGCCAAGCGATTCGGGAGATACAACTCTTAAATCGAGAGGCTTGCAAGGAGTTTCGCGGATGAGGAGTTGGTGGTCGAAAATATTTGGTGATTCGTCTGCATCCTGTTGGTTTTGTCAGTCCCCTCGTCCTAGGGTGATAGGCGATCATGTTTGGGAACAGTTATGTGCAGGTTGTATGGAGAAACGCAAGATTTTAGCATACCCACAATGCAAGGTTTGTGGGAAACCGAGTTCGATCGATGATTCTTTTTGCTACGATTGCCAGCGGACTCCTGAGTATGAACGGGTTGTAAATATTAGCTGTGTCGAGTATAACCATTGGGCGCGCTTAGTTGTTCAGCAATGGAAGTATCGGGGTGATGAGCGACTATCGAGACCGATGGGGCTTTGGATGGCTTCTTTGATCAAGCAACGTTTTTTATCTAGGGATCGCTTTTTGATTACATATGTTCCCTGCCATCGTAATCGAGTATATGAACGAGGGTTTGATCAAGCAAAACAGCTAGCTCATATCATCGGTGCACAATTACATGTTCCTGTAATGGATTTGTTAGTTCGGCAGAGTTACCAAGATCAGCAACAAAGTAAACGAAGTCGAGAGCAAAGGCTTCAAGCACTTGTGGGCGCTTTTTCTTACCAAGGGAAACAGATGGATGTATCCGGTCAATCTGTTCTTTTAGTCGATGATGTGTATACAACTGGATCCACTGTGAGAGAGTGCGCAAAGCTCTTGCGAAGGGCTAACTTTCAGCCTGTTGCGTGTACATTTGCAAGAGCGAATTCCGAATATGTATAAAGCGAGTAGGTTTTGGAAAGACAGATGAATAAGAAAAAATGAGGAGAGTGTAAGGTATGAATAAATCAGAATTAGTGGAACGTGTAGCAGAGTCTACTGGAAAATCAAAAAAAGAAGCAAGTGCTGTAGTGGACTCTGTGCTACAAGCCATTGCTGAAGCCCTCGTAAGTGGAGATAAAGTGACGTTAGTCGGCTTTGGAAACTTTGAAGTGAAAGAACGCGCTGCTCGTATGGGCCGCAATCCACAGACAGGTGAAGAAATTCAGATTGAAGCGAGCAAGGTTCCTGCTTTTAAACCTGGCAAACAACTAAAAGATGCCGTGAATGTATAGTTTCGTCTATAAGACACTTCCTCGCGGGGGTGCCTTATTTTTTTCTCCTATACGCGAGTTTGCACGGGCTTTGGACAACGTACGGTGGAGAGTATATACTCATGTTAACTTGACATGATGAAAGTTCTGGTGATATAGTTTAATCGCAAAGATGTAACTCTTCTGCAATATTTTTTAACCAAGAAGGAAGTGTTTTCATGCAAGGCAAAGTAAAATGGTTTAACGCTGATAAAGGCTACGGCTTCATCGAGCGCGAAGGCGGAGACGACGTATTCGTACATTTCACCGCAATTCAAACCGACGGATTCAAAACCCTTGAAGAAGGTCAAACAGTAGAATTCGAAATCGTTGATGGCCCACGTGGACCTCAAGCAGCAAACGTAGTAAGAGCTTAATTGGCTTTTTCGAGGACTTCTTCAAGTCTAATACTAAGCTAGTCCAACTCCCTATGCCTATTGGCTAGGGAGTTTTCTATTATCTAGGGAAAGGGCATAGCAAATGAATCTTACATGGAAAAGAGCGTCTGAGTTATCAATTGATCAACTCCTCCAAGTCTGGAATCAAAGCTTTGAAGGTTATTTTGTAGATATGACGATGACAGCTAGCCAATTACAAGCTAGATGCGTACGAGATCAAATTTCGTTGGAACATTCGATCGTGGGCTATGTGAAGTCGGAGCCAGTAGGGCTGGTACTAAATGCTTTTCAGATCATCAAAAGTCAGAAGATTGCATGGAATGGCGGTACTGCGGTCATGCCAACATATCGGAATCAGAAGCTAGGCCGTCTCTTTATGGAGAAGGTCTTCGAAATCTATCAGGAACAAGGCGTCCAGACCGCGTATTTGGAGGCATTTGCAGAGAATAAGCCTGCTATCAGGCTCTATGAGAACATGGGCTATCAAGTAGTGGACCGCCTTCATTTTTACAGCCTCCGGGTAGAAGGATCTTGGACAGGGTCTACTTGGGACCTGCTGGATTGGGCAGTTCGGTCTGTGAGTCCAAAAGAAGTGAGTGAGCTTTCTTTTTACCAGCATTTCGCTCCTTGGCAAACACAGTGGGATCACATCCCGGAAGCAAAAGGAATCGTCCTTGAACATACTGGGCACGGCCCTGTTGCGTATGCTCTTTATCGATTGGTACGAGATGAAGAGAAAGCTCAAACAGTTGTAACTCTTTATCAAGTGGGATTTGCTACTGATTTTCAAACGCACCCTAAGGCAAGTGAACAACTCATTCATCATCTATTTGCTGCGTATCAGGATTCATCTTTACTTTATACAACGGTCAATTTATCAGAGAAAAATCAGGTGTTCCTTCAAGCATTAGAGCAATATGGCTTTACGAAGTCCATGGAACAAGTTTCGATGAAGAGAGACTTGTTCCATGGACTTCGTTTTTCTCAAGTCTTTTTGGGATAATTTAACTTCCTTTTTTCGTAAATATTTAGGAGGAATTTTTTCTGTAAAAGGGTAATAGATAGATATAAAGCGGAAGGAGGATTCAATTTATGGATTATATCGTCCGTGGCAATAATGTTGTGGTGACGGATGCACTAAGAGAGTACGTCGAAAAGCGTTTAGCAAAACTGGAGCGTTACCTCATAAGTAATGATACTTCTGAGGCGCATGTATCGTTAACCGTACAAGGCAACAAAGATCAGCACAAGGTGGAAGTAACGATTCCGTTTCCAGGGTTACTTCTTCGAGCCGAAGATCAGGGTGAGGATATGTATGCATCCATTGATCTGGTGGTAGAGAAGCTAGAACGTCAGGTTCGTAAGTACAAGACCCGAATTCATCGCAAAGCCCGTCAGGAAGGTAGTCTCCGTTCGCAATATATGGAAGAAGCTTTAGCCGCCTATTCAGCTGTAGCAGCAACAGCAGTGGAAGAAGATTGGGATGCTAGTGCAGTCTCGGATGTCGAGATTGTCCGCACGAAGCGTTTTCAGTTTAAGCCAATGGGTATGGACGAAGCCGTGTTACAGATGGACATGCTAAGTCACAACTTCTTTGTCTTTGAAAATGCAGAGACAGATGAGGTAAATGTGGTTTATCGCAGAAAAGATGGTAAGTATGGACTCATTACTCCGGAGTAGGATGCTGGATAATGAATTGATGATATAAAAGAATGAATGGTAAAACAGACGAAAGGCTAATGGGTTGTACTCATTAGCCTTTCGTCTGTTTTATGTCAGATTAGTCTGGATGGTTTAGAGTGGAATGGGTTCTGTGTTAAGATAGGCATCATACACTATGCTCTAGGTCGTTGGAGGAATGATGATGAAGGTAGTAACAGTGGTAGGAGCTCGTCCGCAATTTGTAAAAGCAGCTCCTGTCTCACGAGCAATCCGTGCGCGTGGACAAGAAGTTCTTGTACACACGGGACAACATTATGATCAATCGATGTCGGATATTTTCTTTGAAGAACTGCAAATTCCTCATCCTGAATACCATTTGCATGTCGGTTCGAAATCGCATGGTGCACAAACAGGGGAGATGTTAACAAGAGTCGAAGAAGTGTTGATGAAAGAGAAACCGGACGCACTTCTCGTATATGGAGATACCAATTCCACTCTGGCAGGAGCGCTTGCCGCGGCAAAGCTACATATCCCAGTAGCACATGTAGAAGCGGGACTTAGAAGCTTTAACCGTCGCATGCCGGAAGAGATAAACCGAGTACTTACGGACCATGTATCTCGTTGGTTATTTTGTCCGACTGAGACGGCTGTGAGGCACCTATCCTCTGAAGGAGTGACCGAAGGGATTTCTCTCGTAGGGGATGTCATGCTAGATGTGGTGAATTTTAATCGGAAGTTAGCAGAGGAACGATCTCATATACTAAGTGAGTTAGCGATTACTCCTAAATCGTATCTATTGGTTACCTTGCATCGTGCCGAAAATACAGATGACCCGGCTCGTCTGGGAGCGATCGTGTCAGCACTGAACGAGCTTACGATGACGGCGATTCTCCCGCTACATCCACGTACAGTTGGAAAGTTAGAGCAGTTCGGCTTACAGATTACCAATCCGAACGTGCGAGTCATTCCGCCTGTGGGTTACTTGGATATGTTGCAGTTAGAGGTGCATGCGAGCAAGATTTTAACCGATTCGGGTGGCGTACAAAAGGAAGCGTTTTTTGCACAAGTTCCTTGTATTACGATGCGCGATGAAACCGAATGGACGGAGACAGTAGAGCTTGGAACTAATGTATTAGTTGGAGCCAATTCGGCACAGATTTTAGAGATGGTAGAGCAGTTCACGGTAGACTTCTCAGAGGTACCGGCTGCATTTGGAGATGGGACAACCGCTACGCAAATCGTGGATATCTTAGAAAAAGAACTGTGATGAGAGACGAGAATGATTTCGTTATTACAAGGAAGTGTGAAGAGCGATGAAGATTTGGTTGGCGAATCATTATGCTGTTCCCCCTAATATAGCAGGGATTACAAGGCACTATGAGCTAGCGAAAGAATGGGCGGAAGAAGAGGGAGCAGAGGTGGATCTGTGGATGTCTCGTTTTGTTCACCCGCGTCGTAGTTGGGTAACAGAAGAAGAGAAACAAGCGATCCCTCCTGTAAAAGGTTTGTGCTTAAACTGGTTATGGTCGTTTCCGCATAAGGTAAACGATTTTCGTCGAATGATTAATATGGCCAGCTTTGCGGTTGTATTTTTCTTGCAGGGCTTATTTAAGAAGCGCCCGGATGTGTTGATCGCTTCCTCGCCGCATCTCTTTTTGGCCTTTTCCGGCTGGATGTTAGCGGCACTAAAGCGAGTTCCGTTTGTGTTTGAAGTCCGGGATTTGTGGCCCGATTCTTTGATCAAGATGGGCGGGCTTAACAATAAACATATTATTCGAATCTTGACTTGGATGGAAAATCATCTGTATCAAAAAGCGGACCAGATTATCGTTCTGACTGAGCATCAACGTACGTTTATCATGGATCGGGGAATTGATCCATGCAAGATTGAACTGATTCCTAATGGAGTGATACTCGGCTCATGGGAGCCTACTCCGGAGACACGAGATGAGTTTCGCAAGCGGATGGGAATTCCGGAAGATGAGTTTTTGGCGGTCTATACGGGAGCACACGGACCCGCAAATGCTTTGGAGTACGTAGTACGCGCTGGAGAACATCTCGAACCAGGAACGTCGATTGTATTGATCGGGGATGGGCCTGAAAAAGAGAAATTGGTTCGCCTCCGTGAGGAATTAGGGTTAACGAATGTGCATCTACTAGATCCTGTTGCGAAGTCGGAAATCTTTGATTACACGTATGCGGCCGATTGTGGCATCATTTCTCTAGCTGATAACGAGGTGTTTCGCGGTGCGCGTCCCAATAAATTGTTTGACTATACCTTCTTAGGAAAACCCATCGTATCCACGGTAGATGGGGAAGTTCGCGAGATTGTAGAGAAGAACGAAGTAGGGATTTTTGCTGGTGCGGAGAATCCGGAAGGGCTAGCAACTGCTATTGGTCAGGTACGGCAATATTCGAAGGAGCGAAAGGCACAGATTGCCGCAAACGGTCTTGATTATATCGACCGTGAAGGGGATCGTAAGAAGCTGGCTCATGCGTTTTACTTGCGTTTGAAAAAATTGGTATCGAAAGAGAAATAAGAGTGATTCGTACTAGGGCCATGGTGGGGATTCATAGGGAGAAAGGGGAGTTGAACATTTTTCGGCATCTGTTCTCTCTATTGAATCATCCGGATGGTTTTCTTTCTATTTGCTGTTTGTTAAAGGATTAAAGTGAAAAACGGTATGTTATTTGATAGAATAAATAATAGTATGTTGAAAACGGTATGAGACTACCTCTTGGAGGGTGTTTAAATGATTAAAGCGCTGAAGAAGTTTTTAGATCCGACTGAACGACAGTTGAAAAAGTATTTTCAGCTTGCTAAGCAGGTTGATGAGCTGGAAGAACAGATGATTGCATTAAGTGATGAAGCATTGCAAGCAAAGACGGCAGAATTCCAGAAACGTCATCAAGACGGGGAAACGTTAGATGATCTTTTGATAGAAGCGTTTGCTGTTATGCGTGAAGCAGGGAAACGTGTGCTAGGCATGCGTCACTTCGAAGTGCAATTAATCGGTGGAATGGTGATTCACAACGGTGATATCGCAGAGATGAAGACAGGGGAAGGGAAAACCTTAGTGTCTACTCTACCTGCGTATCTTAATGCGATTTCAGGCAAAGGGGTTCATATCATTACCGTGAACGATTACTTGGCCCAACGTGATAAAGAGTGGATGGGGCAAGTGTTTGAGTTCCTAGGATTAACAGTTGGACTTAATTTGCCATTTATGTCCCCAGAAGAGAAGCGAGAGGCGTATGCCGCTGATATCACATTTGGTACGAACAATGAGTTTGGCTTCGACTATCTGCGTGACAACATGGTTTCGGATGTGGATAGTTTATCGCAACGCGAATTAAATTTCGCAATTGTCGATGAGGTTGACAGTATTTTAGTCGACGAAGCTCGTACTCCGCTTATTATTAGTGGACAAGCGGCGAAAGCGACTGATTTGTATTATACTGCGGACCAAATTATCAAACGCCTTCGTGATGAAGAAGATTATTCGATGGATATTAAAACGAAGCAAGTGGCATTAACGGATGATGGGGTTAAGAAAGTCGAGTCTTTCTTAGGTGTTGACAACTTGTTTGACATGAAACACATTACCTTAAACCACCATGTTCAACAGGCGTTAAAAGCCCATGTGATCATGAAACGTGACCAAGATTACGTTGTTACTGAAGAGGGCGAAGTGGTCATCGTTGACGAATTCACAGGGCGTTTGATGCAAGGTCGCCGTTATAGTGATGGCTTACATCAAGCGATTGAGGCGAAAGAGGGCCTAGAAGTACAGAGAGAGAGCATGACTCTAGCAACGATTACCCTCCAAAACTATTTCCGGATGTACGATAAATTGGGCGGTATGACGGGTACTGCGAAGACGGAGGAAGAGGAGTTCCGCAAGATTTACAACATGGATGTTATCCAAATTCCTACGAACCGTCCAATGATCCGTGATGATAGAAATGATGTTCTTTATAAGACAGAAGAAGCTAAGTTCCGTGCTGTTGTTGAGGAAATTGCACTGAGCCACCAAACAGGACGTCCTGTACTGGTGGGAACGGTATCGATTGAGAACTCCGAGAAGCTTTCCCGTCTACTAAAGAAACGTGGTATCGCGCATCAAGTACTTAACGCGAAAAACCATGCGCAAGAGGCTGAGATTGTGGCACAAGCAGGTCAAATGGGCGCTGTTACCATTGCGACCAATATGGCGGGCCGTGGTACCGACATCAAGCTAGGCGAAGGTGTAAGTGAGTTGGGTGGCCTTCATATTATTGGTACAGAACGTCATGAAAGCCGTCGGATTGATAACCAGCTCCGCGGTCGTTCAGGGCGTCAGGGAGATCCAGGTACCTCTCAATTCTTCCTTTCATTCTCTGATGACTTAATGCGCCGTTTCGGTTCGGAGCGAATCGAAGGTTTGATGAATCGTCTGGGAATGGATGAAGATCAACCGATTGAAGGTGGCATGTTTAGCCGTGCTGTAGAGAATGCTCAGAAGAAGGTTGAAGGAAATAACTTCGATACACGTCGTTGGGTTCTTCAATACGATGATGTGATGAACCAACAACGGGGAATTATCTACACACAACGGAAAGATATTTTAACTTCGACTGATCTACAAGATGTTGTGCTTAACATGATTAAGGCTGATATTGAGCGGGTTGTTAGTATCCATACAGCCGATAGTGATGAGGAAGAATGGGATCTAGATGCAATTGTCGACTATGCCCATAGTAACTTGCTTCCAGATGATACATTAGATGATGACGATCTCGAGCATAAAACGGCACAAGAAATCATGGATATTCTTACTGAAGAGGCTGAGAAATTCTATAAGCAACGTGTCGAAGAAATCGGTCATGATCGTTTCCAAGAGTTTTCAAAAGTGGTGATCCTGCGCACAGTAGACCGCAAATGGATGGATCATATTGATGCGATGGAACAATTGCGTCAAGGGATTCACCTTCGTGCCTATGGCCAAGATAACCCACTTCGTAGCTATCAAATGGAAGGCTTCGCCATGTTTGAAGCCCTCACCGCTGAGATTCAAGAAGAAGTAGCGAAGTATATGATGAAAACTGTCATTGAAGAAGACGAAGTAATTGAAGTAGAGCCAAACGAAATCGTCGTAAATGCGCAAGCAGTCTCTGGCGACGACACCGAACGCTCCCAGCAAGCCAAAAAGAAACGCCCTGTCCGCAACATGGAAAAAACAGGCCGTAACGACCTCTGCCCATGTGGAAGCGGCAAGAAATACAAACAGTGCTGTATGAAAAAGCCACAGTAACTTATAACCAACCAACAAGAGAAAAGGTAGCCACCGTGCTACCTTTTCCCTATCTTATTGGAGTCATGGGTTTTCTTGCTTATATACGTTATAATGGGAATACATGCCCCAGAACAAACTAATCGACACAACCATAAGAGGTGAGAGCTTTGGATCTATCAGAAATCCGACACGAGCTCCAGAATACAGCCAAACGACTGGCGGACATTCGGGGGTCTCTTTGACTTAGACCAGAAAAAAGCAAGACTACAAGAACTAGAAACACAAATGACAGACCCTACATTTTGGAACGACCAGCAAGCCGCTCAAAAAGTAATCGATGAGATGAAATCATTGAAGGAACAAGTGGAGCAAATCACATCCCTCGATGAAGCGCTTGAAGAACAAAATATGATGTTGGAATTAATTGTAGAAGAGCAAGACGAAGACTTGTTAGAAGAACAGAAGAAGGCAGTTAAGCAACTTGTCAAAGATGTCGATACCTTTGAACTTCACATGATGCTGAGCGAGCCATATGACCGAAATTCGGCCATCTTGGAGTTACATCCGGGAGCGGGTGGCACAGAGTCTCAGGATTGGGCTGAGATGCTATTACGTATGTACACACGATGGTCTGAACGAAATGGATATAAAGTGGAAACCCTCGATTATCTGCCTGGAGATGAGGCAGGAGTGAAAAGTGTTACCTTACTCATCAAAGGGGTAAACGCATACGGTTATCTAAAAGCAGAAAAAGGTGTCCATCGCTTAGTACGGATTAGTCCGTTCGACTCTTCTGGACGTCGTCATACCTCTTTTGCTTCTTGTAATGTAATGCCTGAGGTAGATAATGATATTGAAATCGAGATTCGCACAGAAGATCTCAAGATTGACACTTATCGCTCGAGTGGGGCAGGTGGTCAGCACGTAAATACAACGGACTCCGCTGTTCGGATCACGCATGTTCCTACCAACGTGGTGGTAACTTGTCAATCGGAACGCTCGCAAATTAAGAACCGTGAACGAGCGATGAAGATCCTGAAAGCGCGTTTATATGAAAGACAGCTAGAAGAGCAACAAAAAGAGATGAATGCTATAAAGGGGGAGCAAGCAGAGATCGGATGGGGAAGCCAAATTCGTTCTTATGTATTCCACCCCTACAGCATGGTAAAAGATCATCGTACCTCGGTGGAGATGGGGAATGTCCAAGCTGTCATGGATGGAGAAATTACCTCCTTTATCGAAGGATACCTACGTAGCAAAATGAAATAATGTTAACTTACGCAAAGCGACCGATTTACAATTCGGTCGCTTTGATTTCATTTCTCCCAGTGAAATGTTACAATATAGGAGGTTCACAGTAGTGGGACAGATGAAAACATTTTCCAATTTTTATATTTTTATGAATGAATAGTTCGTTTTGTATAATTCAGCAGGAGAATATTGCTCTTTCTTGAACTAATTGAAAGAACCCTTGTTTGAAAGCGATGAATCAAGCATGATAGGTAAAGACGGAGAAGGGTGGATTTATATGATGGAAACATATAAACATTTATTGGTAGAGCAATCAGATGGTGTGGTAATGGTCACCTTAAATCGTCCGAAAGTATTAAATGCACTTAATGTGGAATTGTTAGAGGAGTTAGACCAGATTGTTACGTGGATTCAGCAAGAAGAGTCCGTTCGCGCAGTCATTATAACCGGTGCAGGCGAGAAAGCTTTTGTAGCGGGTGCAGATATTACTGAGCTACGTCAAATCGAGACATCGATTGAAGCGGAGCAGAAAGCTTTACGTGGGCAAGCTATCTTCCAAAAAATAGAGGATCTCACAAAGCCGGTTATCATGGCAATTAATGGATTTGCTCTAGGTGGAGGTTGCGAACTTGCTATGTGTGGAGATATGATACTAGCATCAGATCAAGCTTCATTTGGACAACCAGAGATTAATCTAGGTGTAATCCCAGGCTATGGGGGCACGCAACGTCTTGCTCGTGCGATTGGACGTAATCATGCCAAATATCTCTGTATGACGGGAGAGCGTATTTCTGCGCAAGAAGCGTATCAATTAGGGCTTGTACAGAAAGTTGTACCTGCTGACCAATTAATGGATGAAGCGAAGCGTCTAGCTGGCCAGTTATCGAAACAGGCTCCGCTGGCACTTCATTTTATAAAGAAAGCCATTCATAATGGTGTGGAAGTAGACCTCAAGAATGGTTTGCGTATGGAGGCCTCCTATTTCGGACTCACTTTCCACTCGCAGGACCGGATGGAAGGGATGGATGCGTTTATCGAAAAACGTCGTCCTCATTTTAAAGGAAATTAATGATCAATGGAGGTTTCGTTATGTCTTTTCTTAACGGACCAATGCTTTGGGTTGGTCTTGGCGTAATCATAATTGTTATTATCGTTGGAGTTAGTATCATCATTGGGAAAAAGCGTGCCAAGGAATTGGAAGAGCTGAATCAATTTTTCCCAGAAGATGAGCAGTTCGAAACATCAAGCATATCGGTGGAAAAAGTGCGTCGAAGCACCCGTAGACGCGAACGGAAACTCCAACAAGCACAGTACTTATCAGAGACAGAGCAAGAAGACGAGGAGCAGGAAGAATTTACTAACAAAGATCATGTACCATCCTCGTTAATTGAACATAAACTAGTAAGGAAAAAAGAAGTAGATAAAGCAGAATTTGGCCAGCCATCTTCTTGGAGAAGTCGAAGAGAGCAACATGCACAAAACACCCTCCTGGAAGATGACAGGAAAGAGAATATACAGAATGATCATCATGAAGAAGAATTTCTAACACAAACTCAACCATTTGCACGTCGCCGTTTTGCTAGAAAAGAACCTACTTCTGCCCATTCTGTTGTGAAACCGGAGCTAGGGCTGGATCAGGATCAAGATCAATCGTCTTCTACTCATTCCAAAGCGATTACGAGACGACTGTATAAGCAAAATCTGCTAGGCGTAGATTCTACCGAGGAAGATACAGGTTTAGATTCCTCTATGCAGGTCCCGGTGGTAGAAGCGATGGAGACAGTGAAAATGGCCCTGGTTGCTCCAGAACGTTCTCAAAGTAAGGAACTACAAGAGCCAAGTGCTACTCGGGAAAAAGTAAACCCCGAAGGGTTTCAAGATAGAAAAAGAGCTAATAAGAAAAAGCGTTTGTACTAATAGAATTTCGTGTCATGTTTTACAAGAATTACACATTGACAGCATTTTGATTGCTCGATTATGATTGAAGTAACAAAAAACCTTATATGTACGTTATAAAGGGGAGTAGCTGTTACAGCAAAGTCGTCATTACGGGAGAATTCCCCGGCTTTGTTGGCAACGTAACCGTTGTTAGCAAGACCTTTATCCTATTTGGAATTTTTCCTTGTAGGATAAAGGTCTTTTCTCGTGGGTACGTAATTTTAATTAAAAAAAGGAGAAGGTTCATATGGATTTCTTTACAACTGAGTTTCTAACAGCACTTATATCTATTGTGATTATTGACCTCGTATTAGCAGGGGATAATGCAATTGTCATTGGTTTAGCAGCAAGAAACCTTCCAAAAGAGCAACAAAAAACGGTTATATTTTGGGGGACTGTAGGCGCAGTTGTCATGAGGATTGTAGCGACATCAGCAGTAGTATGGTTGCTTAAAATCCCGGGTCTACTATTAGTCGGTGGCGTTCTGTTGTTATGGATTGCATACAAGTTATTAGTGGACGGAAAAGGTCATGAGATTGAAGCCAAGAAAACGGTATTTCAAGCAATTCAAACAATTGTCATCGCAGATACAGTAATGGGCTTGGACAATGTAATAGCAGTGGCGGGTGTGGCTCACGGTGATTATCTACTAGTAATTTTAGGATTAGTTATTAGTATACCGATTATTGTTTGGGGAAGTACTATCTTCCTTCGTTTGATGGATCGTTTTCCATGGATCTTGTATGTGGGCGCTGGCGTAGTTGCTTGGACAGCTGGTGGGATGCTTACAGGAGAGAAATTTATGAAACCGTACTTCCCAGAAGGCTCTATGCGTGGCTACGGGGTTCAAGTATTAGCTGTACTTGGTGTTTTGGCTTGGGGATATCTTCAGAATCAGAAGAATAAAAAAGCATCGGATGGGGTACAAACCTCATAGTAGATTAGATAATAGTGGATTCGATGAATAAAATTATAGGGGGTGTAAGATGAAAAGCAGAACAGCCAAATTAGTAGGTCTGTTTGTTGCTTCTGTGGCAATGGTTCCGCTTTCTGGATGTAGTAGTGGGAGCGACTTGGAATTTTGTGATGATCAGAACGCAGATAAATTTTGTGATGATGATGGGAAGAGTACGTATAATCCCAACTCGTACCTGATTATGGATGGGAAAAAAGCAGGGTATGTAAAATATAATGATAGCTCTGTTTCGTCTGGTGGTTAGGGATGGAACGATAGATGAATAAATATATTCAAACACGAGAACAAATGTACCAGCCCATTCGGAAACAAGGTATTTTCACTTGGGATCTCACGCAAGGTCAAGAGTATGCATTAGGGCATTGTGAAACTGTAACAGAGTCGTTTGTCGATGAGATTCGGGAAGCAACTCAGCGAATCGGAGATCTCTACGGGCGGCTGACGCATTTTCTTCAGCAAGGTTCGGATCCATTACTTAGCGAGCTAGGGATTCCTCGTGCGGCCTTTCCGTTTTGCCGTACGACCCTCCCGCTTTCGTTTATTACCACAATTGGAAGGTTCGATTTTGCCTGTACTCCTCAAGGGGTTAAGATGATGGAGTTTAATAGCGATACACCAACTAGTGTGGTAGAGGCTTATTATGTGAATGAACAAGTTTGTCGTTTTTTTGGAATGGAGAATCCAAATCACGGCATGGAAGCTCATATCACCAGAGCCTTTCGGCAAACGGTAGCGGCCTATCAGGAATCCGGATACGGTGTAGACACAAAGGTGTTTACTTCGATTGGCGGACATGCAGAAGATGAGGGGACAGCGAAATTTCTCATGAGACATAGTGGGATTGGCGGACGCTATATCCCGCTCTCTCAAGTAGGAATTTCTCTGGATAACCATCAATTATGTTACCTAGATGAAGGAAATTGGAGTTCAATAGATGTATTGTATCGGTTACATGCAGGGGAATTTTTCGCTAATGACCAAACGGAACAAGGCTATCCCATTGGTGCGCACACCCTACAATTAGTAGCGGAAAAGCGACTTGCGATGATTAACCCGCCATCCGCATTTGTAGCTCAGACTAAGGCGCTCCAGGCACTCATATGGTCCTTGCATGAGCAAAATCAATTTTTTACCGCTGAAGAGCATGAAGTGATTGAGACTTACTTTTTACCTACTTATTTAGATAATGAATTTCGTGGTGAAAAGCCATATGTTAAAAAACCGATCTTAGGTCGGGAAGGTGGAGCAGTCACCTTATATTCAGCTGAAGATGAGATTATAGCCAAGGATGGAGAGGGCGAATATCAAGATCAGATGATGATCTATCAAGAGTTGGCTGAATTACCCACTATGGATGTAGAGACAATGAAAGGCTCCTATCGTGGGAAATTATTATGGGGTTGTTTTTATGTGGGAGGTCAAGCTTCTGCCTTGGTGACTCGCTTGGATCAGGAGATCACAGGCAATTTAGCTTACTACCTTCCATTTGGTTATAAATAAGGAGGTTATTTTGTTATGACGCAGTGGGAGGCATTTATTAATTTTTTAACTTATTTGGGGGTTTCGATCCCTATTTTAATCCTAGGGGTAGTCGTTTTTGCTGTAACGACGCCGTATCCAGAATTTCAGTTGCTCAAAGAAGCTTCTCAGATGGATGATGCAAGTAAGGTGGCAGCGGGTAAAGCAGCAGCTTATGATCTGAGTGGTAAGATTTTAGGGCTGACCATCGTATTAGCTTCTGCTATCTTAAGTTCCCAAAATCTAGTGGATTTCATCATTTGGGGTGTGATTGGTGTTGTCTTTCAGGTACTGGTATTCTATCTTTTCCATCTCATTACTCCCTTTAGCGTGATCAAAGAAATTCCCAAAGGAAATGTTCCCGTAGCGATCTTTTCTTCACGAATCAGCCTCATTAGTAGTTTAATCCTAGCGGCTTCTATCTACTATTAAGGAGAGTTTTCGAGTGCATTATTTGCAATATATTTTGGATGATTCAGATAAGAAATACCCTGTTATTGCCCACTATCCGAGAATTTCTAAGGAAGAGATCCTCCTCCGCTTTGCTTGTGATTACTGGGTGAAGGATCATAAAGTATATGAGCAGACATCGACAGAGATAGATGGGATAATTTATTCGATTTATGTACAGCACAATCTGGAGGAACAGGTTGTGGAGAAGGGGATTGTATTTGAGCCCAATTGGCGAGGTGTAAAATTAGAATTTCGGCACTTCCACCCAGATTGGACTCAATATCCGGTTTTACAAGAACAGAAGCATTCCTCTACGCAGGATGTGTTGCTATCTTTGTTAGCAGAATTGCATTTGATTCAAGGGCGTTGTTGGCAAAAGCAGTCGACAGAAGTGGATGAAAACCGAAAAAAATATGTGATCTATGTCATCCCTTATGAAGATTGAGCAGGAATGTACTGATCCATTTTTACAAAGCGATATCCTTGCTTTTTTAGAAGGGGAATCGCTTCTTTTACGCCTTCTGCTGTGTCGCCTTTCGGTTGGTTCATATGTAATAGGATGATGGACCCAGGTTTAGCTTGTAACACCGCATTTTTTACTTGTACTTGATTGAAAGTTGCGCCAGCGTCTCCTGTAATGTGGAATCCGGCGATCTGCTCACCCAACTGTTTGGCTACCTGAACGGCGATATCATCGTAATAAGCAGTGCCTGCACGGAAGAATCGAGGTGCTTTCCCTATCGTTTTTTCAATGAGGCGATGATTGACGATCACTTCTTGGATGATGGCATCGAGATTTTTTGTTCCTTGAATTCCATAAACAGAACGTCCATTTATAGAAAGTGGACGATGTTCAGAGCCGTGATTTTCAATCTCAAATAATGGATTATTGGCTAGTTGCTTGGTTAGTTCTGGATGGGACTCGATCCAACGGGCATTTAAAAAGAGAGTGGCTGGGATTTGATTTTCTTGCAAAAATTGAATTAGTTCCGCATCATAGCCATCTCCGTGCTTGCCACCGCATGCATCAAAAGTGAGTGCGATTACTTTTTCGTTAGTGGGAAGCTTGGAGATGATCCCAGACATTTTCTCGCCCCACTGAGTAGGGGTAGCGTTTTGAAATTGGGATCGGATTGCTTTGATTTGGTTTTCGTCGGAAGTGGTCTGATCTTTTGGGCTGGTTTGAGCATCTGCCTTCTTTGGTTCCGATGGCTCAGTAGGACTTGTCTGTTTCGATTGACATGCAGTCACGATCATAGAGCAGACAGCGACAGTCATGACAAGAGTTGCTATTTTCTTCGATTTATTCATCAAACCATCCTTTTTTCTTAAATAATAGGTACATAGCAGAACCTAAAAGGGCCATTACACCCAGAACGAGAAAATAACCATACTGCCATTTGAGCTCAGGCATGTTTTGGAAGTTCATGCCATAGATCCCGACAATAAAGGTTAAGGGCATAAAAATGGTTGTAATGACAGTTAGGGTCATCATAACGGTATTCATGCGGTTTGAGTTAATCGATAGATAGTTATCCCGAATGTCTGAAGTGATCTCTCTACTAGCTTCAATCATGCCGGTAAGCTTTACTAGATGATCATGGATATCTTGGTAATGTCTACGTTCTTCCTCATTATGGTTTAGTTTTTCGGAGTGAATCATACGATCGATCAATTCCCGCATAGGAACGGCAAAGTGGCGGATATGGGATAGTTTTCTTCGTACCACAAACAATTCGTCCATCAACGTTTGAATTTGATAGGAACGAGACGACTTACTTTCTAAGCGGTTTAATTGTTCTTCTATATTTTCTAGATGCGGAAAACTAGCATCTACCATTTTATCGATAATCTTATATAAAATCCATTTTGGATCTTTTCGTGGCGTTTCTTGATTCGATGCGAGATTGTCCCATATTTCATCGATCTCGACATGCGGCAAAGTATGGAACGTTACCAGCATAGTGGAACTTAAGAAGGCACCGATTTCATGGGATTTTAATGTTTTGTGATAGAGTCCACTCATGACATAGAATTGATAGTGATCATAATAGTCTACTTTAGGGCGTTGCTTTAAATGTAGACAATCCTCGATAGCTAAAGGATGAAAGCCAAATGTTTGTAAGGAATCACGTTCTTCTATAGTAGGTTTTGAGAAGTCAATCCAGTACCATTTCAAGTCAATTCTCGCTAAAATATCATCGATCGGTGCATCTAACACGAGTCTATCTTCCTTAGTGATAACCATCGTTCGGATCAAGATTTCTCATCCTTTCTGGTCTTAAAGTGGTAATAATATCTACATTTTTGTCATTGATTCATAGGAAAATGTATGTAAAGATAGATGATAACTTAATGAAGAAGTTAGAAAAAGAGAGAGTGATAGTTGATAGAATAGCCCCAATATGGATTAAAGGTTATTCCAGTTATTGGTAGAATGATTATCTAAATACTAGTTTTAGAGAGGTTCTTTGGAGTATATTTTCTCCATTTGGCTGGTATTTATGTAATTTTCGGTGTCTGATCTATCATGATTTTGAAAAATGTTGTCCGAGAAAGCAAGCAGATGGATGCTATAATAGGAGTGTTGTTGATCAAAATCCTATTAAGTTAGTAGGAATACATACGTGAAAACGGTAATGGTAGAGATAGGAATTCAAATAAGTTATTAACGTAAGAAGGTGATTCTGTGATTGAAATGCATGATGTGTGGAAGGTATATCCAAATGGAATCGAAGCTCTTCGTGGTGTGAACATCACAATTGATACGGGTGAGTTTGTTTATGTGGTGGGTCCGAGTGGAGCTGGTAAAAGTTCTTTTATCAAGTTGATGTATCGGGAAGAAAAACCTACTTCGGGTGTTGTTTTGATTAACGGAGTAAATGTAAAGCGCGTTCGTGACTGGAAAATCCCTCATTTGCGCAGAAAAATTGGAGTTGTATTCCAAGATTATAAGTTATTACCACATATGTCAGCTTATGATAATGTGGCCTTTGCTCTGGAAGCGGTTGAAGTCCCAACGAAACAGATTCAGCCAAGAGTAGAGGAAGCGCTGGAGCTTGTGGGTCTGTCTGATCGTATGAAGGCTCTACCTTCGCAGTTATCAGGTGGAGAACAGCAACGGGTATCGATTGCGAGAGCGATCGTCAACAATCCAGGATTTATTATTGCGGACGAGCCTACTGGTAACCTAGACCCGGAAAACTCATGGGATATCATGTATTTGCTAGAAGAGATTAATATGCGTGGCACGACTGTTGTAATGGCTACTCACAACAAAGAAATTGTGAACACGATGCGTCAACGTGTCATTGCGATTGAACAAGGCATCGTGGTTCGTGATGAAATAGGAGGCGAATACGGTTATGAAGATTGATACCCTACGTCGCCATTTTCGTGAAGCGTACCGAGGGATTGTAAAGAACTCTTGGATGAGCTTTGCAGCTGTGGGTGCGGTTGCTGTAACGTTGATGATCTTTGGTGTGTTTGTGATCTTTGCGGTTAACTTAGGAAGCATTACCGATGAAGTTGGGGACAACGTATCGATGAATGTGGTCCTAAAGGAAGAGGTTACGAAAGAGCAGGCTACTGCGTTAACGACCAAAATCAAAGGATTACCGAATGTGAATGAGGCTCGCTTTATTTCGAAAGATGAGGGAGTCGATGAAGTTAAGAAGAACTTGAAAGATGCTGATTTTACACGTGTTCTCCAAAAAGGGGAAAACAACTTCTTGCCAAACTTGATCAAGGTGACACCGAAAAATGTCTCTGTATCCAAGCAGGTAGAGGATGCGGTTAAAGGCCTTGAAGGGGTTGAAGGTGTAAAGAATAGCAGTACAGCAAAAGAACTTCTTGATTCTGTTTTGCTGTTTAAAAATATCATTCTTGTATTTGGGGTTGCACTCGCTGTTTTAGCTGCCTTTTTGATCTCGAATACGATTAAACTGACCATTATTGCACGGAGACGTGAAATTGAGGTGCAACGTTTGGTAGGGGCTAGTAACTGGTTTATCCGTTGGCCGTTTTTTATTGAAGGAGGCTTTATCGGATTTGTTGGTTCGGTTCTTCCAATTGGGGTTCTACTCCTTGTGTATCAAGGCTTTGTGAAGATGATAAGTGGTGGTTCCAAAAATGCAAACCTATTACAAATGGTAGGCTTTGGTGATATGGCCATGTACTTAACTGGTTCGATACTTGGAATCGGAATTTTTATTGGAGTATTTGGTTCGGTCTTATCTATCCGTCGCTTCTTGAAAATCTAAGGTGGGGGGAATAGAACATTTTGGGCAATAAACGTTTAGTAGCGGTAGCTGTTGTTTGTGTTTCCGTGATGAGTACGCTCGGTAGTCCTGTGCTTGCAGAGAAGTCCAAAAATGAACAGACCAAACTAGAAAGTGAAAAGAAGACGCTAGAAGAAGAGGCTCGAAAGCAAGATCAAGAGGTACAGCAATTGGAGCAGAAGCTTGACGATCATTACAAACAGATGACCGAGCAGGCTTCTCTATTAGCTGGAACGGAATACAAGCTAGAGCTTCAAGAGAAAAAGGTGAAGAACCTCCTACGCTCTATGTATACAGAAAACTATCTGTACCCACTCACACAACTTTTCGATGCTAACAATTTAAATGATTTTATAGAGCGGTACGATTTTACGATGTTCTTCTTAAATGAGCAGCAACGGGCGGTAGAAGAGCTGAAAGAGACGAAACAGGTAGCTCAAGAAAAGAAAAAAAAGCTAGCTGATTTAGGTGAGAAGCAGGATCAGGTATTAAAAGAAACGCAGCAAAAGCAAGACGAACTAGAGAAGAAGATAGCTCAATTGGGTAAAGATATCCGCACGTTGAAAGAGACAGAGGATCAAACGGAGCTGAATGAGCAGGATCGTACGTTGATCGCCCCTCACGATAAGGTTGCCAAAGGTTCAGGACAATACACGTGGCCTGTTGGAGGCGGTGGGACGATTACGGATACATTTGGTACTCGTGGTGGTAGTCATAAGGGCTTAGATATTGCTGCACCTCCGAAAACTCCGATTCTAGCCGCAGATAGCGGAGTGGTCTCGATGGTTTCAAGCGGTGGCGGGTATGGTAACTGTATTATCATCAGTCATGGTGGAGGGATACAGACTCGTTACGCCCATATTTCCTCCGGAACGATCCTCGTGAAGCCAGGGCAAAGCGTTTCTAGGGGACAACAGATTGCAGGTGTTGGAAATACAGGAAACGTAAGAGGAGCACGTGGTGGATATCACTTACATTTTGAAGTGATGATAAATGGCGTTGCGACAAACCCATCGAGGTATATATCGAGATAGTATTTAGAGGGTTAAGAAGTTTTGGTATTGTAAGATTCTCCTTTTATCGATATGGGAGGGACATCTCTTTTGAGGAAACAGTTATGGATCGCTTTGTCTTCTGCTTCTGTTCTCATCGCATCGATCCTATGTTCAGTTCAGGTATCTGCTGAAAATGCTAGTAAGATACAAGAAAAATTTAAAGATGCTCAAGATGAAAAAAATAAACTCCAATCTCAAATTGATGTGAAGGATACGGAGTTAAAAGAGTTTGAACAAAAGATGAAGCAAATCGAGGGGAAAATTGGTGAGATTCAAAAGGATATTACCCCGATTGAAGACAAGTTCAATCAGGAAACAACTGTATTAAACAAGATGGAATCTCAGTATGCTGATTTGGTATCGAACATGTATGAAGAAGGGTTTTTTTCACCACTTGCTATGCTTCTACAATCAAAAGGCTTTGATGAATTTATAGCGAATCTGGATACGGTTAAATTGATTGCGGATCGAAAGTATGACCTCGTTAACAAGATCAAAGAGGGTCGAAACCAAGTCAAGAAACAAAGAGATGAGCTAGTTGCTAGGCAAAACCTGCAACAACAGGAAGTCGATAAAGCAAAAAAGCTTTATTTAGAGCTAGTAGAAGCGAAAAAGAAAGATGATAGTGCTTTAGCAGAAGCAAATAAGATCATTGAGCAGTATTCAGAAGAAATGATCGATGTAAATAAAGCACTGATTGCGAGCGGTAAATTAAATTTCTCTTATACAGGTCCGATGAAGAGCCCGATTAATGCGAGCATGACTTCTCCATTTGGATTGCGGAAACATCCGATCTACGGCAGATATATCATGCACCAAGGCGTCGATTATCCGAGTCCTACGGGGACTCCAATCTATGCAGCCGCAGATGGAGTGGTCGTTTCGAGTAGAGCATCTGGCGGATATGGATGGTTGCTAACGATCTATCACGGTCATAAGAGTGGAGTTCCGATCTACTCTCGATATGCCCATAGTTACCCAAATCAGATTAAAGTTAGAGTGGGAGAACATGTGATGAAGGGTCAGCAAGTGACTTCCGTAGGTGCAAATGGCCAGGTAACAGGTGCCCATCTTCACTTCGAGGTATATGCAGGTGAAAATAATGCAGTAAATCCAACGAGTTATCTTCAATGATGAAAGACCATTCCCCTTTTCTTGAGAGAGATAGAATAGAGAAGCAACATGAAAGGGAGAGGAGCCCAAATGAAGAAACAGATTATAATGGGGACATTTTCACTAAGTCTTGTCTTTTCACCGTTTGCTGTGCAGGATATCTATGCAGCTAAGACTGATCCTGCGACGAAGTTGGATAAGATCCAAAAGGAGAAAGATAAGGCGACGAATGAATTGAAGGATGCTTCCAAAAGTATGGAAGAGAAAGAAAAGGAACTGAAGTCTCTAGAGAAAGACATTGAGAAATTGGATGAAGAATTAAACAATTTAAATAAGAACATCCAATTAGAAGAGCAGAAGATGAATAAGTCTAAAGAATCATTGCAAGGACAGGTTCGTCAGATGTACGAATCAGGAGAATATAGCTTCTTTAAACAATTACTCTCCTCTGCAGACTTTGCTAACTTCTTTGAAAAGATAGATCAGACTCGTTTGGTACTAGATGCACAAAACGATCAAATTAAACGCTACCTTGCTTCGAAGAAAAAATTAGAGAGCCAGCAGGATGAGATGAAAGTCAAGCTAGAAGCACAAAAGCCGTTACTCGCAGAAGCAGAGAAGAAGTATGAAGAGTTAGTCAAGGAACAAGAGAAGTTAAAGAAAGATGTAAAGCAATTAGAAGCAGATGAAGAGGTTGCCAAGGATGAAATCGCAGAGAAGAATAAACAAGTTCAACAAGCAACCCAATTTTATGATGGCCCAGCTGGTTCAGGTGAACTTGGTTGGCCAATGAAAAACCACAGAGTGTCTTCGGGGTTTGGTCCGCGTGGTGGTCGTATGCACGAAGGAATTGACTTCCCTGTCCCAGTAGGAACACCGATCTATGCAGCCGATTCTGGGAGAGTGGTATTAGTTAAATCCAATCCAGGTGGATACGGGAACTATGTAGTCATTGCCCATGGGAACAATTTATCTACTTTGTATGCACATATGAAACGTTCAGGAATTAATGTAAGCGTAGGTCAAACCGTGCAAAAAGGTCAATTGATTGCTTACTCAGGAAATGAAGGTCGTTCTACTGGTCCGCATTTACATTTTGAGGTTCATAAAGGTTCTACTCCTGTAAATCCATTAAACTATCTTAAATGATAGAGATATGTTTGTGATATAAAATTTGAACCATCTTGTTATTGGACGAAAATAGTAGATTCACTAACAAGATGGTTCAAACTTTTTACTTTTAGTAGATTCATTTTCATATACCTAAACGATAGGAGATCCAACATCTATGCGTATGTGGAAGCGTTTATTCTTCGCGGTGCTTGTACTACAGGTAGCGATCATACCAGCTGTTACAGCTTATGCAGGGTCACCAACGGATACGAAGAAGAAAGTAGATGACCTTACTAATAAGAAAAAAGAAGAACAGGTCAAGTTAAATGATATGAATGGACAAATGACTCAGCTTGAGTCCGAAGTTGCTGGATATCAAAAAGAGATGGACGAGCTAGGTCAGACATATCAAGCTGTCGAGAAGGATTTGTTGAAAGCCAGAGAGCAAGAGGCAGCGGCTATGAAGAAAGTAATAGCGGCTACGAAAGGTTTATATGAAGAAGGATATTTAGATAGTCCATTAGCGAATCTATTGCAATCGGATGGGTTTAACGAGTTCGCAGAACAATTTGACCTATTAAAATCAGTGATGGGCTTTATGGTGGAAGACTTTCAACACTACAAAAAAGCAACAGATCAAGTGGACCAACAGAGAAAAAAGCTTTCAGGGATTCAAAATGAATTAGGGGAAAAAATGAAGAAGATTGCTCTGGCCCAAAATCAATTGCGTGAGAAACAGAAGGCTAGTCAAACGAAAGTAGATGGATACGATCAAGAATTAGAGCATTATGAAGATGAGATCATTGATATTAATCAAGACTTATTAAAGAGTGGCAAGTTAAACTTCCCTTTTACAGGTCCGATGAGTTTGCCGTGTGATTGTACGAAGGTGAATTCTGAATTTGGAGTGCGAATCCATCCGGTTACGAAGAAACGGAGTAGGCATGATGGTTTGGATTTAGATGCCTCCTATGGAGCGGCAGTAAATGCAGTGGCAGATGGAGTTGTGGTGGCTAGTAAGCCTTCTAGTGGATACGGTTGGCTGATTGTAATCTATCATGGCCATAAAGATGGAAAAGCGATCTATAGTGCATATGCTCATAGTTTTTCTCAGCAAGTTATCACGAAGCTGATTGGGGACCCTGTTAAGAGAGGCGAGCGTATTTCCTCAGTGGGGAATAACGGTGTTGGAACAGGCCCTCATCTGCATTTCGAAGTAAGAGTAGGCAATGTAAATAAGGAAGGTGCTGTGAATCCACGCTCGTGGTTGCCGCCTCTCCAATAAGAACTAGAAAAAACGGCTATTACATTTATATGTAACAGTCGTTTTTCTATATAACCTGAATGGTCTGTAAATGGTAAGATAGCTCAAGAAGGAGGCGAACTTAGATGGCCCTGACTGAAGCGGTCAAAATAACTTCAAATCCGCAAGTATGGGATGATATAGTAGCCGTCATCCAATCCACTTTAGACTAATTAAGGAGCATTTCGAATGCTTCATATATGATTTACTCTTTTCGGACCGTTCAATCTATAATATAAACGATATAGGAGGTTATTAAGATGAATACACTTAGTCCTAAAATTTCGGTATTGGATCTTTCCCCTGTTTTAAAAGGTGGGACTCCAAGGGATTCATTTCGACATTCATTGGAACTCGCTCGTCATGCCGAACAGCTAGGCTATCATCGATATTGGTTTGCTGAGCATCATAACATGCCCGGGATTGCCAGTTCGGCCACCTCAGTCTTGATTGGCCATATAGCTGCCGGAACGCAAAAAATACGTGTAGGATCGGGAGGGATTATGCTACCTAACCATTCTCCATTAATTATTGCTGAACAGTTTGGAACGCTAGAATCGCTATTTCCGGGCCGTATTGACTTGGGCTTGGGAAGGAGCTTCGGGAAGCGATATACTTACTAATCGTGCAATCAGAGGAATCTCTGAGAGAAGCGGTGAGGATTTCCCAGAGATGGTAAACGAGTTACATGCTTATTTTCATCCCGAAGAAATAGGTGTTAATAAGGTTCGGGCTAATCCCGGAGAAGGTCTGGATGTTCCGATCTGGCTTCTAGGATCCGGTGGCTTTACTGCCCAGTTGGCAGGAAGGCTTGGTCTTCCCTTTGCGTTTGCCAGCCATTTTGCTCCGGACTATCTGCTCCCTGCGCTAGAGTTGTATCGGAGTGCTTTTATCCCTTCTAAAACATTGGATAAACCATATGTCATGGTAGGATTGTCAGCTACTGTAGCCGACTCATCTGAAGAAGCCCGTTTCTCGTTTTCTTCCCTAACAACATGTTTGTATTCCATTTTCAATTAACTAAATTTTTCGTGCTTTGGTGCTGAACTAATTGATATGTCTAGCTTAATTCAACTATATCAATTACGTTCTGATTTGATTTCTGATAACATATATTTTATGAGACAAGTTTAGCGGCAACGCAGATGAATGAGGGTGAAGTGAACGTGGAGTTTAGAAAAAAGACAGTCGCACTTTTAATGGCTGGGTCGATGCTAATAGGTGGCGTTGTTACATCAGCGGTGATGATGACCCCGTGGGGGAAGGAATCCCTTGTCCAGACCAGCGGGAAAAATAGTACCCCCTATCAGGCGAAAATGGATGAAGCATATCGCATCATTAAAGAACGGTATGTGCGTGATGTAGCGGATGATAAGTTGATTGATGGAGCTTTGAAAGGAATGGTTCAAGCTTTAGGCGATCCTTACTCCGATTATATGAACCAAACAGAGGCAAAAGAGTTTCTACAAGACTTGGATTCCTCTTTTTCCGGAATTGGAGCAGAGGTTACGATTAAAAATGGTCGTTTAACCGTTGTGTCGCCTATTAAGGGATCTCCTGCCGAGCGTGCAGGGATTCGACCGGATGATCAGATTTTACGTGTAAATGAGATGAGTATGGAGGGCCTCAGTGTGAAAGAGGCAGTAGCCAAAATACGAGGTCCAAAAGGCTCGAAGGTAAACGTAGAAATCCTTCGTCCAGGTGTATCAACTGTTCAAAAAATAAGTGTGGTTCGTGATGAGATCCCATTGATCACGGTACATGGGAAGATGTTACCTGACCAAGTTGGGTATGTTCAAGTTACCCAGTTCTCGAAGGACACAGCAGCTGAGTTTCTAAAGAGTATTGCTAGCTTGGAGAAAGATGGCATGAAAGGGCTTATCATTGATGTACGCCAAAATCCAGGGGGGCTCCTTCCAGCTGTTCAGCAGATGGCAGAACAACTCGTTCCTAGTAAGAAGCCGATCTTTCAAGTGGAAGCAAAAGATGGACCCAAAAAGAAATTTACTTCCAAAGTATCAGAAGGGAAGCCATACCCGATTGCGATGTTGATCAATAAAGGAAGCGCAAGTGCTTCTGAGATCTTAGCAGGCGCCTTAAAAGAGAGTGCAGGGGTTCCGTTAGTCGGGGAAACCACTTTTGGCAAAGGAACCGTACAGACAGCGATTGATTTGGCAGATGCTAGTAATCTTAAAATCACGGTTGCCAAATGGCTTACACCGAATGGCAACTGGGTGGATCAGCATGGAGGAACAAAAGGAATTAAACCAGATGTTGAAGTAAAGCCTCCTGCGTATACAGCGGCAGGTCCGATTAATGCGGATACACCATGGAAAAAGGATTCCAATGATCTCCAAGTGAAAAATGCACAATGGATGCTGGATGCCCTTGGCTTTGCGCCAGGAAGAACAGATGGCTACTTTGATGGCAAAACCGAAACCTCTGTTACAGCATTCCAAAAGGCGAATGGTTTATCTGCTTCAGGTGTGGTTGATAAAAATACAGCAGAGAAGCTTCTGAATAAGTTCCGTGAGCATTTACAAGATCCGAAGCAAGATGCTCAATTACAAGTTGCCGTTCAAACTGTAAAAAAGAATATGAAGTGATGATGTCATAAAAAGGATTTTATGGAAATCCCGTCGAAATTACCCCCTTAGCTATATTTTTTGGGGGTAATTTTTTTGAGGTTGGGGGGCGAAGTCTCATGGATTGGTCGGTCTGGTTACAATACGGAATAGATGTTTTGAAATCAATTGGCGATGTCGGGTTAGTTTGGGTTCAGATGTGGGAACAGCCGTGGTGGTTCGTTGCCTTTTTGTTACCATTCATTCAAGTTTTCTCTCTTGCGTGGCGTGAATATCGTTTATATGGAAGAACGATTGAATCCCCAATCCGTTTGTTATTGCGAACTTGCTTCGTCGGGATTGGCTGGGGCTTTGTAGCTTCCCTTGCTTGGATGACATTTTCTTTTGATATTACAGTCCAGCAGATTGTGTATGTATGGGCTGTCTGTTTCGCTGTTTCGTTGTTCCGTTTCCGTTTTGCAGGCTTGTCTTATGCAGTTGGCCTGTTGTCGGTGGTAAGTCTTATCCTCGCGGCGAATCCGGAGTTTCATTTGACGGCTGAATATGAGTCATGGTTAGAGCCGATTCGGACTTTTGCAGTCTTAGATTGGATCATGATTGTAGCAAGTGCACAACTAATAGAGTGGGCCCTTATTCGTTTAGAGGGAAATCGAGGTATGATTCCCATCGAACTCAAACAGAATCATGGACAAGCTGTAAGTGGATATCTCTTAAGTCGTGTATGGACTATCTTTTCCATGGTTCAAACTTCAAGTGGTTGGTTACCATTACCGATCCCACTCAGCTTTGCCAGTAATAATTGCACAAAATCGTTAGCCCGTCAGCAACGGTTAACGTCTACATATGTTTTAATGCTTGCTACCTTGTTATTTGTAAGTAGCTGGATCTCTTTGCAATGGCAACCTTTTATCTGGATCGCATCCGTTCTAACGTTGGTGGGTCATGAATGGATCTATTTAAGTGAAAAATATAGAGAGAAACGAAAAGAGCCTGTATTCGTATCAGATGAACGGGGAGTGAAGGTACTCGCTGTCGTACCAGAGACCCCTGCTGCGGAGATGGGAATCCGCCCTGGCTATACGATTCAAAAGGTAAACGGAATCCGCGTGAATACGATGGATGATATGGAAAGTGCACTGGCGACTTCTGCGTATAGTAAGTTTGAATTACTAGATGAGCGAAATGATCATCAAATTTTGCATACTGCGATTTATGAAGATACGCCGAAGCATCTAGGTATGATTGGAGCTATTCCAGCGATTTCTAAGAGGGGACAAGAAACGGTTAGCCATGAAGTGGAAGAGCAAATGAGTACGGGAACGTAAGGTCTTTCTATCACGTACGTTAGGAGTTGTGTGCTCCTAGCGTTTTTTACTTCTAACGGTATGAAATGGATTAGATTAGAGAATGATGGTAAAGAATTAAAAGAACTTATGTTCGTATTGATATAAATTATGATATAATATTTTTTACGAGATTTGGAAATTGAGGTGACTACCATGCAAGAGAATGTGTTCCAACTTGTGTCAGAGTTTCAGCCGCAAGGGGATCAGCCTCGTGCGATTGAACAGTTGACAGAAGGAATTCGATCTGGCAAAAAGTTTCAAACGCTGTTAGGAGCAACTGGGACGGGGAAGACGTTTACGATTGCCCAGACCATTGCTCGTGTGAACAAACCGACATTGGTAATCGCCCATAATAAGACACTTGCAGCTCAGTTATGTGGGGAGCTAAAAGAGTTTTTTCCTCATAATGCTGTCGAGTACTTTGTAAGTTATTACGATTATTATCAACCTGAAGCATATGTTCCTTCGACGGATACATTTATCGAAAAGGATTCTTCGATTAATGACGAGATAGATAAATTACGCCACTCTGCTACGAGTGCTTTATTTGAGCGCCAAGATGTGATTATCGTGGCAAGTGTTTCCTGTATTTATGGTTTGGGGTCTCCTAAGGAGTACGGGGATTTAGTGTTATCGCTCCGAGTGGGGATGGAGCGGGAGCGCAACGAGATTTTACGCAAGCTCGTGGATATCCAATACGAGCGAAATGATATCAATTTTACACGGGGAAGCTTTCGTGTGCGGGGCGATGTGATTGAGATTTTCCCTGTTTCGAAGAGTGAACAAGCAGTCCGTGTCGAGTTTTTTGGCGATGAGATTGAGCGTATTCGTGAAATTGATGTGATTACAGGAGAAATCATAGGAGACCGTGAGCATGTAGCGATTTTCCCGGCGTCTCACTATGTAACTAGTGCGGAAGTAATGGAACGAGCGATTGGAACGATTCAAGAAGAGTTGGAGGTACGGTTGGAAGAGTTTCGTGCTGATAATAAACTATTGGAAGCACAGAGACTGGAACAACGCACCCGTTACGATATTGAGATGATGAGAGAGATTGGTTTTTGTTCGGGGATTGAGAACTACTCACGTCATTTGATAGGGAATCAACCGGGGGAAGCGCCGTATACGTTGATCGACTTTTTTCCAGATGATTTCTTAATTGTGGCGGACGAGTCTCATGTTAGCATTCCACAAATTAATGCCATGTACAACGGTGACCAAGCACGAAAAGGTGTATTGGTGGATCATGGCTTCCGTTTACCATCGGCCAAAGATAACCGACCTTTGAAGTTTGCAGAGTTTGAGCAAAAAATTCATCAGTTAATCTTCGTTTCCGCTACTCCAGGAGGATATGAACTAGAGAAAGCTCCTGAAGTGATTGAGCAGATCATTCGTCCGACAGGCCTTCTTGATCCTGTGATTCACATTCATCCGATTAAAGGACAGATTGATCACTTGATTGGCGAGATTCACAAGCGAATCAAGCGAAATGAACGTGTGTTGGTTACGACACTCACCAAGAAGATGTCAGAAGACCTAACGGACTATCTAAAAGAGATTGGGATTAAGGTGCGATACCTTCATTCTGATATTAAGACGATTGAACGGATGGCAATTTTACGGGATCTTCGCGTCGGTGAATTTGATGTACTGATTGGGATTAATTTATTACGGGAAGGCTTAGATTTACCAGAGGTTTCATTAGTTGCGATTCTCGATGCAGATAAAGAAGGATTCCTTCGTGCAGAGAAGTCTCTTATTCAGACGATTGGCCGGGCAGCACGTAATGCAAATGGTGAAGTGATCATGTATGCCGATAAAGTGACCCGATCGATGGATGTCGCGATCCGAGAAACAGAGCGTCGCCGTTCGATTCAGATGGCTTATAACGAAAAGCATGGAGTTACGCCGACCACGATTCAGAAGAAGATTCGTGATGTGATCGAAGCGACGAAAGTAGCAGAGAGTGAAGAAACATATGCTACCAGCAAAGCGGCTAAAAAATTATCTAAAGCAGAGCGAATGAAGCTAATTGAACAGACAGAGCATGAGATGAAAAAAGCAGCAAAGGAACTGCAATTCGAACGAGCTGCAGAATTGCGTGACTTGCTGATTGAATTAAAAGCAGAGGGAGTATAACACGCATATGGCTCAAGATTCTATCGTAATCCGTGGGGCGAAGGTGCATAATCTCAAAAATATCGATGTTACCATCCCACGTGATCAATTTGTGGTCCTAACCGGTTTAAGTGGTTCAGGAAAGTCATCGTTGGCATTTGATACGATCTATGCAGAAGGACAACGTCGCTATGTGGAGTCGTTGTCCGCTTATGCTCGTCAATTTCTCGGGCAGATGGATAAACCAGATGTAGAGGCGATCGAAGGTCTCTCGCCAGCTATCTCGATTGACCAGAAAACGACCAGTCGAAACCCTCGTTCTACAGTCGGGACTGTGACGGAGATCTACGACTATCTAAGGCTTCTCTTTGCCCGTGTAGGCCATCCGCATTGTCCTGAGCACGGCATTGAAATTGCTTCCCAAACCGTACCGATGATGGTAGATCGAATTATGGAACTAGCTGAGCGGACACGGATCCAAATTTTAGCGCCGATTGTAAAAGGGCGTAAAGGGGAGCATGTCAAACTCCTGCAAGAGGTGGGGCGCCAGGGATTTGTAAGGGTACGAGTCAATGGAGAGCTGATGGAAATTTCCGAGGAAATTCAACTGGAGAAAAACAAAAAGCACTCCATTGAAGTGGTTGTGGATCGTATTGTGATCAAAGAAGGCATTGAAACAAGGCTAACAGATTCCATTGAGACTGCGCTTCAATTATCAGATGGGGAAGTACTCATTGATGTGATCGATGGCGAGGAATTAATGTTTAGTCAGAATCTGGCTTGTCCTACCTGTGGATTTAGTATGGACGAGTTATCGCCTAGAATGTTTTCTTTTAACAGTCCTTTTGGGGCTTGTACTACCTGTGATGGATTGGGGAATCGAATGGAGATTGATCCAGACCTCATGATTCCAGATCGTTCCTTGTCCCTGAGCGAAGGGGCTATTGAACCTTGGTACTCCTCTCCGAATTCTTATTACGAGAAGTTGTTAACAGCAGCCTGTGAGGCATTTGGTATCAATATGGATATTGCTTTTGAGAAATTGAGTAAAAAGCATCAAGATCTAATCTTATATGGATCAAAAGAGAAATTCCGCTTCCTCTATCAAAATGAGATGGGCATGTCCCGGGAAATGGACGCTCGTTTCGAAGGTGTCATCACGAATATGCAACGCCGCTATCGAGAGACATCCTCCGAAATGGTTCGAGAACAGTTAGAGTCTTATATGACAACGAAACCTTGTCCAACCTGTAAAGGTGCGCGGCTTCGTCAAGAAATCCTCCATGTAACCGTTGGCGGAGAAAATATTCATTATGTAGGCGCTTTGTCGATCGCTGATGCGTGGGAGTTCTTTGATCAACTGCAATTATCAGAGAAAGATACGCAGATTGCCCGTCAAGTAATGAAAGAAATCAAGGATCGCCTTGGCTTCTTGGTCAATGTAGGATTAAATTACTTAACCTTAAATCGTGCGGCCGGGACTCTATCAGGTGGAGAGGCACAACGAATCCGGTTAGCTACACAGATCGGTTCCAGTTTGATGGGAGTCCTCTATATTCTCGATGAGCCTAGTATTGGACTGCATCAACGGGATAATACCCGTTTGATCGAGACTTTAAAAAGGATGCGCGACTTAGGTAATACGCTGATCGTGGTAGAACACGATGAAGATACGATGCTAGCCGCTGATTACATCCTCGATATTGGACCAGGTGCAGGAGTCCATGGGGGCGTCGTAACGGCCGAGGGGACTCCCCAGGAAGTGATGGAGAATCCTGAATCATTGACAGGAGCTTATTTAAGTGGTCGTAAGTTTATCCCCTTACCTGAGGAGCGTAGAGAAACGGGCGATAAGTGGTTAGAGATAAAAGGAGCAAGTGAAAATAATTTGCGTAATGTCTCTGTGAAAATTCCACTTGGTGTGTTTACTGCTGTCACAGGGGTTTCAGGCTCTGGAAAAAGTACCTTAATAAATGAGATCTTGCTGAAATCGTTGTCACGCGAACTACATCGTTCTAGGGTGGTTCCGGGTCAGTATAAAGAAATCAAGGGTTTAAAACAGCTGGATAAAGTGATTAATATTGACCAATCGCCTATTGGTCGTACTCCACGAAGCAATCCGGCTACGTACACAGGCGTGTTTGATGATGTGAGGGATGTATTTGCGGCTACACAAGAGGCCAAAGTACGTGGCTACCAGAAGGGACGCTTTAGTTTTAACGTAAAAGGTGGACGTTGTGAAGCTTGTCGTGGGGACGGGATTATTAAAATTGAGATGCATTTCCTACCCGATGTCTATGTTCCGTGTGAAGAGTGTAAAGGGAAGCGTTATAATCGCGATACGCTGGAGATCAAGTATAAAGGGAAAAATGTATCGGACGTCCTCGATATGACGATTGAAGATGCGCTTACTTTCTTTGAAAATATTCCTCGTATCAAGAGGAAGTTACAAACGTTGTTTGATGTGGGCTTAGGTTATATGAAGCTTGGCCAGCCAGCTACTACTTTATCGGGTGGGGAAGCACAGCGGGTGAAGTTAGCTTCTGAGTTATATAAACGGAGTACCGGACGAACCTTGTATATTTTAGATGAGCCTACAACGGGTCTTCATATCGATGATATTGCTCGCTTGCTGGTTGTGCTACAACGGCTCTGCCAAAATGGGGATTCCGTGCTTGTGATTGAGCATAATCTGGATGTGATTAAAACAGCCGATTATATTATTGATCTAGGTCCAGAAGGGGGGAGCGGTGGTGGTAAGATCATCGCGAAAGGGACTCCTGAGGAAGTAGTGAAGGTGAAGGGTTCTTATACTGGACAGTATCTAGAGCCAATATTGCGGCGTGATCGAGAGCGGATGGAGCAAGAGAAGAATGAGCGGGCTACGCAAGATGAGACTGCGGTTGCGTTGTCATGAGAATACGGGACAGATACATTGTCCCTAGAATGTTCCTTACCTGTAATCAGGCCTTCTCATAGAAAACACCCCTATGATCGAGATTAATCATAGGGGTGTTAGTATTTTTGATGTATCTATTCCTTGCGGACTACTGCGTGACCACCGAATTCGTTGCGAAGGGCGGCGACTACTTTTCCGTGGAAGGTATCGTCTTCAAGGGAGCGAAAGCGCATGAACATGGATAGGGCAATGACAGGGGCGTTTGCTTTTAGGTCAAGGGCGGTTTCCACTGTCCATTGCCCTTCACCGGAAGCGTTCATTACGCCGCGAATTTGGTCTAGTTTTGGATCTTTGGAGAAGGCGTTTTCCATGAGATCCATCAGCCATCCACGTATGACGGAACCATTGGCCCATACTCGTGATACTTCTTCAAAGTTATAATCAAATTGGCTTTTGTCTAGGATTTCAAAGCCTTCTGCAATGGCTTGCATCATGCCGTACTCAATTCCGTTATGTATCATTTTGAGGAAGTGACCGCTACCTACTTTTCCGGTATATAAGTACCCTTTCTCAACCGATAAATCGTGGAACATGTCTTTTACATGATCCCATGCTTCTGGAGAGCCTCCAATCATGAAACAGCCGCCCTCTAGAGCGCCAGAGGTGCCCCCGGAGGTACCTGCATCCATGTAGTGAATCCCTTTTGCTTGAAGCCGTTCTCCCCGTGCTAAGGTGTCTTTGTAGTGAGAGTTACCACCATCGATGACGATATCACCTGGTTCTAGATGAGGAATTACTTGATCAATCACTTGATCCACGATCTTACCAGCAGGAACCATCATCCAAACGGTGCGTGGTTTGTGTAGTTTGCTTACGAGTTCTTCAATCGTAGTAGCAGGGACTGCACCATAGTTTGCTAACTCCTTTGCAGGCTCTGGCGATACATCGTAAGCAACTACTTCATGACGATGACTTAACATATTTCGTACTAAGTTGTAACCCATCTTACCAAGACCAATCATTCCTAATTGCATAATCGTTCACCTCATAATCGATTTCATGTATGGAAACATTTATTATTAGAGAGTAACATAAAAGTAGGAAAAAGAAGAAGTGTACTTCTATATAGAGTCTGCTTTTTCCTTAAAACTATACAAGCACTATGAAATGGGGTATGTATTATGACTTGGATTTTCAGGCTTGTGTTAAATGCCGTTGTGATCTTTCTCATCGCCCACTATGTGCCTGGTATTAGCGTCAGCGGAGCTGGAACGGCATTAGTGGTAGCGATTGTTTTGGGACTGGCTAATATCTTCATTCGTCCCATTATCTCATTTTTATCGTTACCAATTCAAATCTTAACATTAGGTTTGTTTACCTTACTAATTAATGTAGGGATGTTATACGTAACTGCATTTTTAGTTGATGGATTTGAGATTCAAAACTTTATCTCTGCTGTAATAGCATCGTTGATTATCAGTGTAACTTCTTGGGTCATTGGCCTTATATTAGATTGAAAACAAAACAGGACTCCCGCTTTGAGCGAGGACTCCTGTTTTGTTTTGTGACTAAGATTGATTTTGCTTACGACGACGCGCTACGAGGAAGAGACCCGCCCCCGCCATTAGAACAGCCGCCCCCGCGACGGTAGCGATTGGATAGCTAGTCGCGGTTTTCGGTAATTTACCCCCTTGGCCGTTTACAGTTGGTTTTGTTGTTTTTTCGTTGGTAGGAGCTTTAGTCGTTGCTTTTTTAGTAGTGGTGCTTTTTACTTTTGTTTTAGTTGTAGATTTTTTTACAGTAGCTTGTTTTTTAGTTTGTGTCTTAGTTTGCTTCTTAACTTGTTTGACAGCTCCGCCTTTCACTTCAATTGCCACTTCAGAGTAGCCTTCTCCGGTTATACCATCAACCGTTCCAACGAAGCCAACAAACACATTGTAATGACCCGGCTTTACATTTTTAAATGTGAATGTCTGGGTAAGTCCACTGCGGTTCATTTTCGAAGTCTTGTGTGTTGCTTTGCTCCAATCTGGCTCAGAGTCTTTTGATACGATTACGTACCAATCTCCTTTAGCATGTTTTGCATTTTTAATGGTTTCAGTTACAGTAAGAGTGCCATTTTTCACTACAGCGGATGTTTGGAATTTCGGCTCTTTGACTGTTTCGTTCTTGTCAGCTGGCTTATTTGTTCCAGCGGCTGGAGGGTTGGTGTTAGGTTGTCCACCTGTCTTCCCATCCGCTTTATCCCCTTTTGGTTCATCCTTTTTGTCAGCGGTTTTACCGTCATTTTGGTTCTCTTTTTTGTCAGTTGTTTTACTGTCCATTTTTTCACTGGTTTTGTCGTTTACTTTTGTATCAATCTTGGTTTCAGGAGTTGCTTTTTGCTCTGTAGTAGAGGTAGTCGGTGTAGGATTAACTTGAGGTTCAGCGGCTGCTACAACGCCTTGAAAAGCAGTAACAGAAAGTGCTAGTGTCGCAAGTACTGCGAATGGTTTCGTCATACGTTTCATGAATAGTCATCTCCAGTTAGTTATTAATCGTTTGTTTTTTCGTTACTCATATTTAATATCGGATGGACTCTCTTTTTTTGTGTCTCAAAATGAGCCATTTTAGCTCCTTTCACAGTTCGTTCAATAAAGAATGACAACTTTATTAAAACCGGAATTCTTTGGTTTGATATAAGAAAATGCCGGTTTAATTCATTTTTCTTTACGTGTCGAGTGTAAGAAAAAGCACACCTAGTATAGGCATGCTTTCATATCTCATATTATGATTGGTTTTGCTTACGACGACGTGCTATGAAGAATAGACCTGCTCCTGCCATCAAGACAGCCGCGCCCGCAGCGGTAGCGATTGGGTAGCTAGTAGCGGTTTTTGGTAGGTTACCACCTTTGCTATCTGTTGTAGCTTTTGCTTTTTGGGTTTCTTTTTTATCAGTGGTGGTTTTTTCTGTAGTAGCTTCTTTCTTGGCTGGTGCTTTTTTAACAGCAGTTTCTTTCTTAGCTGGCTTTGTAGCTCCGCCTTTTCTCGTATCGATTTCTAGTAGAACGGAGTTTCTTTCATCTGCCTGGAACTCGTCAACTGTTCCGATAAAGCCTACATTCAAATTATAGACACCAGGCTTTACATTTTTAAAGGTAAAGGTTTGAGAGAAACCATTTTTACTCTGTATTTCATCTGTAAATACGCGCTTTTCTGTACCTGATTTGAATCCGTCTGCATACCAAAGACCTTTAATATGTTTTGCATTTTTAATGGTAGCGGTTATGGTAAGAGTCCCATTTTTCAATGAAGCTTCTGCATATAGGTAAGGTCCTTTAGCTTCTTCTTCGTCTTCTTTTTTATCAGCTGGTTTATTTGTTCCAGGTGTTGAAGGATTGGTATTAGGTGTTTCACCTGTTTTACCATCCGTCTTCCCATCTGTTTTGCCGTCCGCTTTGTCACCTGTTTTTTCATCTGTTTTATTACCAGTTTCGGTTGCTTTTTTGTCTTCTGGTTTAACTTCCGCTTTTTTATCAGCTTCTGTACCTTTTTTATCTTCCACTTTCACTTCTACTTTGGTTTCAGGAGCTGTTGTTTTTTGCTCAGTAGGTGGGGTGGTAGGGGCTGGTTTTGTTTCTTCTGCTGCTACAACGCCTTGAAAAGCGGTAACAGAAAGGGCTAGTGTCGCAAGTACTGCGAACGGTTTCGTCATACGTGCCATGAATGGTCATCTCCTAAGAATTATGTATAAAATGAGTTCTACATAGTTTATATCGAAACACTTTTCTTTTTTTGTGTCATAAAATGAGTCATTTTAGTTAATTTCACATTTTGTTCACATTAATGGACCAATTTATTACATAAATGCGTCCCATATTATAAAAAAGGATTCCTTTTCTCATGAAAAAACTCCCCTTCGGTAACAGTTTTTATTATTTCAACTGTCTACCTTTTAGGGAGCATATCAACGGAGTGCAGGAAATCTCTTTTGTTATTTATTTTGAATCTCGATTAACTCAGATTCGATAATATATCGTTTAGGTGCACTGCCTAGCATATTAAATGGATAACAAGTAACTAAGGTAAGGATTGGTTTATCTTTTGTGACGATAACCTTTCGGTCTTCTTTGGGTGTTACCCACGTCTTTCGTACCTGATAGATAAAGTAGTGATTGTTGTAGTCAATAATTAATCGGTCTCCGACTTTTAGTTCGCCCATCCCTTTGAACTTGGTATCACGATGACCAGATAGAACAACATGTCCGGTTTCACCTGGTTTTACAGTCTTATCTTTAGTCTGAGGATCGTTATCTTCTATATAGCTCCCCACGCCTTTTTCAAGTGAATCGGCGTCTGCACCATACACAACTTCAAGATTCTTTTTTAAACGGTGAATGCTTAGAGTAGCGATCATATCTCCCCTATTATGTTTGAGATCGGATGGAATTCCTTTCGCAAGAGCTGGTTGTGGAGAAGTATCGTCTCCTTTTTTATCAATCTTGCTCATGGTAGCCTCTTCATAGGGCACGGAAGAAGCACTTTCACTCCACCAATTATATGCGTTCCATCCCAAAACGACAGTTCCTGCTATGATTAATAACCAAGATAATATTCGAATTATGACCACTCCCTCATTTTCTATGTGGTTTTTTTCTATGTTATGTATTTTTATATCGATTGTCTAGTGAAAGAAAAAGCACACCTGACTTAGGCATGCTTTTTTATCAAGTACTACTGTTGTTTTTGCTTACGACGACGAGCTACGAAGAAGAGTCCTGCACCTATCATTAGAATAGCCGCACCCGCCACGGTAGCGATTGGATAGCTGGTAGCCGTTTTTGGTAGCTGGCCACCTTCTGCCTTTTCAACCGCTTTTTTCGCTTGTTCTTTTGTAACAGGCTTACTAACTGGTTTAGGCTCTACAGGAGTAGAGGGATTGGTGCCAGTACCGGTACCAGTACTAGGTGTTCCGCCCTTAGGGACATCCACTTTGACAACGGTACATGTTTCTTTCTCTTTACCATCCACAGTACCTTTAAAGGTAAGGAGTACAAAGTAAGTGCCTGGCTTCAAATCTTTAAAGGTAAATGTTTTAGAAGCCCCGCCCTCTTCTTTTTTATGACCAACGAGGTCGTTATTGTTGAACTCACGAGTTTTGCTTACCACAGCAACCCATTGACCTTTGGCTTCTTTTGCATCTTTGATTTTTGTGTTGAGAGTAAGAGTGCTATCTTTTACTTCTGTTTTGACAGAGATAACCGGAATATCAGCTGGTGATTCATCCTTTCCGTTCCCTTTTACAGGAGTTCCGGTAGTCGTCCCTTCAAATTGAACTTCCAAACATGCGAGCTCGTCGATAGCCGCTAGTTTTGCTTCCACTTTCGGATCAGTGAGGTCGAATTCGTGAGAAGCTCCACCTTGTGCAGAGATGATTACTTGACCACCAACAAGCAATGTCCAAGTCCCTTTTGCTTCCTTTACCCCTTTCAATTGAGCTTTGATACCCTTTTCTGTATCTGTAAGGTCGATTTCTACTTCTTTTTGTGCTTTGTTTTTAGCTGGTTTGTTATTTTTTTCATTAGCTGGAGGAGGAGTTGTGTTGGTAGCTTTCCCATCCTTTTTGTTGTCTGTGACTTTAGAGTCCATTGTGCCTTCCACTTTTTTATCGACTGGCTTTTGCTCGGTGGAGACCGGAGCAGTTGGATTAGCAGGCTTTGTTTCGTTCGCTGCTACAACGCCTTGAAAAGCAGTTACAGAAAGGGCTAGTGTCGCAAGTACTGCGAATGGTTTTGTCATACGTTTCATGAATGGTCATCTCCTATGTACTTTCAAATAATAGGCTTACACAATATATATCGAAATCATCTTATTTTTTAGTGTCTAAAATCAATTAATTTAAATAGAATTCATTGTTTATTCACATTCAAATAAAAAAGCATACCCACGTTAGGTATGCTTTCTACTTAAAAAAGATTATTGTTGTTTTTGTTTGCGACGACGAGCTACGAAGAAGAGACCTGCTCCCACCATCAGAACAGCTGCACCCGCAACAGTCGCGATTGGGTAGCTAGTAGAGGTTTTTGGTAACTTACCACCTTTTGCATCTTCAATGGCTTTTTTCGTTTCTTGCTTGGTCGCTTCTTTTGTAACAGGCTTTTTAACTGGAGTAACTTCTACAGAATCCTTACCCGAATCAGCTTTACCTGCTTTTTTTACTACAACTTTCATAACGTCATAAGTATCTGTATCTTTGCCGTCAACAGTACCTTCAAAAGCTACAAGTACAAAGTAAGTACCAGGTTTTAGATCTTTGAAGGCAAATTTACTTGAGAGGCCACCGTTTTCAATCATTTCGTGATCAACAATGGTTTCATTAGGCTCTCCGTTTTTAAAGAACTGAATATTGGTATTTACTATAGCAACCCAAGTACCTTTTGCTTTTTTAGCGCCATTGAGTTTACCAGTCACAGTGAGAGTACTATTTTTTACTGTTGCTGTTGTAGTAAGTTCATTAGCCAAATCATTTCTAACTTGTCCTTTGATAGGAGTTCCATTAGAAGTTCCTTCAAATTGGATTACAGCATATCCAGCACTCGCTTCAGCACTCGCTTCAATGAATTTCTTTGCGAGGTCTGGATTTGAGAAGTCAAATTCAAAAGAAGCTCCACCTTGTGTAGAGAAGACCTCTTTATTGCCAATAAAGAACTTCCAGGTACCTTTTGCTTCTTTAGTGCCCTTAAGTTCCGCTTTTAGAACTGATCCGGTTTCAGTTACCCCGATTTCCACTTTCTTTACTTCTTTTTTATCAGCTACCTTGCCTTTTTCAGCGGCAGGAGTAGTTGTTTTGCCTTCAGTTGCTTTTTTATCTTCAACTTTAGCATCGATTTTGCTTTCTATTTTTTTATCCTCGACTTTAGTATCAGCGTTACCTTCTACTTTTTTATCAGCCGGTTTTTGCTCAGTAGTAGCGGTTGGGTTAGTAGTTGGTTTTGTTTCATCGTGAGCCGCTACAACGCCTTGGAAAGCGGTTACGGAAAGTGCTAGTGTCGCAAGTACTGCGAACGGTTTCGTCATACGTACCATGAATGGTCATCTCCTATTAACTAGAAATAATTATTTCTTTCATACTCTATATCGAAATAAACTTGGTTTTTGTGTCCTGATTTGATGTGGTTTTGGTAATTTCACATTTTGTTCATATTAATATGATAAAAAGTTAAGATAGGGTCTGTAATAGACTGCGATTTTTTATTGCAAGATGATAGGATAATGTAGCAGGATTTCCCATATGTTTTGCGGTATTGGTATGAGTGAATAGATATGAGAATGGTGTTGAAAAATGGTAGGCTATTTTGATAGTGGAATGTGAGAGGAAGGGGAGAGAGAGCGAGTGTATCTAGCAGAAACATGAGACGCTCTCTATATAATAAATGACTAAATCTCAAGAATTAACCCAAACTTGTTCTAACTCAGATAGCGTCGTCCTGTTTTGGCAACAAGGAGTTCGGAACTCTCTTTCTCACGATTTCTTTAAGAAAATAGAGAAATGGTGTTTGTTCTATGTTCAAGTAGATGCACCTATCCACGGAGAGCAGATGGAAGTGGATTGGGAGAAGTTTCTACAAAGCTATTTTGTAGATCTAGATTTACTTCTCGTAGAAGTTGCTTATGAACAGTGGCTTGTGATGCAGCCAGATCGTGAATTGGATCAGAGGGATCGTACGGCGCAGCGGAATGAGTTGCTTTCAAAGGCGCGAGGTTTTTTAGAAAGGGTGCGAACTGAGTTAGGCGGAGAAGCACGAATCATTGTGGGTGAAAAGGTAGTATCGTCTGAAGCGCTGTTTGAAGAGATGGATCGAATGAAAAGAGCAGAGAAAATGTCATATAAGATCGATCCGGATCAAGCCATTGTCACGACATGGAACACTTTTTTATATGAACTCATTCATAGTCTTCAAGTGCATCAACTAGACCAAGTTTGCGCTGTGATCCCGACAACTCCTTTATGGAGTGATGGAGAGATGATGAAGACGATCCAGTGCTTTCTGGAAGAAGATCTAAATGTGAGTGAGACGGCTCGTAAATTATATATTCATCGAAATACGTTACTTTATCGCCTAGAAAAGATTCGCGAAGAGATTGGCTATGATTTACGTGTTTTTGATGATGCGATGATGGTGAAGCTTATGCAGTTCATCCTCCGTCGAAAAGCAGATGTTGCCCGTTAGGTGCTCATCTGCGTTATTTTTTTTATGGTCAAGGTAGAGTAGAATAGAAGCGTACTACAAAAGCGAAAAGGGGTTTGCGGACCACATGGCCAAGGTAGTTCTTGAACATATTTATAAACAATATCCTTCAGATAATAAACCAACGATTCAAGATTTTCATCTCGAGATTCATGATAAGGAGTTTCTCGTAATAGTAGGTCCATCTGGCTGTGGGAAGTCGACGACTCTTCGTATGATAGCTGGATTAGAAGAGATTTCGGATGGAACTGTATCCATTGATGATCGCACCATGAATCATGTAGAGCCTAAAGACCGTAATATCGCAATGGTGTTTCAAAACCATGCCCTCTATCCACATATGACGGTGTATGAAAATATAGCATTTGGTTTAAAAATGAAGAAAATGGATGAAAAAGAGATCGATCAGCGAGTGCGTCATGCGGCGCAGATGTTAGATATGGAATCTTATCTAGATCAGAGGCCGAAGACACTCTCAGGCGGGCAGCATCAACGGGTGGCTCTTGGTCGTGCTATGGTACGTGAGCCAGAGCTGTTTTTGCTGGACGAGCCTCTTTCTAATCTGGATGCAACGCTACGAGTACATATGCGAACAGAAATTCGAAAGTTACATCAACGATTAGGAACCACGACGATCTATGTGACTCACGATCAAACAGAGGCGATGACGATGGGTGATCGCGTTGTGGTGATGAAGGATGGGGTCATTCAACAAGTTGCTATACCAAACGAACTATATCACCATCCTGCTAACCTATTTGTAGCACGATTTATGGGTTCCCCAACGATGAATGTACTAGATGGAATTCTTTCCGAAGAGGATGGTTTACTCTTCTTCATAGCAGAAGGTGCGAGATGGAAAATCCCAGCTGAAAAGGCAAGTAGCCTTCGAGAAAAAGGATACATTGGAAAAAGCATCATCTTAGGATTTCGTCCCGAGGCGCTTCAGGATGAACCGGAGTCACCAAGCCGACCGAACACCTTTAAGGCAGAGATTGAGATGATGGAACATACAGGCTCCGAGATGACCCTTTACCTGAAAGGTGTGGGCCGGGGTGGCATGACAGCTCGTGTGAAGTCGCCGTCTGAATATCGTTTGGGTTCTCAGTTGACACTATCAGTGAAGATGGATCAAGTTTATATTTTCGATAAAGAAACCGAAGAAGCGGTTGTATAAATGAAAATAGCTGGCGACTGATCAATGGATCGGTCGTTTGCTACGCAGAAAGGACTCATTTCAATGTTGAAAACGGTGTCCGTCCGTAATTTACAGCAACATTTCCAGTTGGAAATTGTTTGTGGTGAGGAACAATTGGATCGAAATATTACAGTAAGTGACTTGTATCGCCCTGGGCTAGAGCTATCTGGCTTTTTTACCTATCATCCGATTGAACGTTTGCAGATTTTAGGGAAGACGGAGTTAACCTTCATTGAAAGCCTCCCACCTGATGTTAGGAAGCAACGGCTTGAACGTTTTTGTCATCCCTTTCTTCCTTGTATTTGTATAACGAGAAATATAGAGATACCGGAAGAGTTAATTCAGATTGCCAAACGCCACCGGGTTCCGCTTCTGCGAACGGGGCTTGCAACGACTCGTTTCTCTAGTAAAGTAACCAACTATCTGGAAAAAGTATTAGCTCCGACCACGACGGTTCATGGAGTTTTAGTTGATATATATGGTGAGGGAGTCCTCATAATGGGGGATAGTGGGATTGGGAAAAGTGAGACAGCCCTAGAGTTGGTAAAGAGGGGTCATCGGCTGGTTGCGGATGATGCAGTGGAGATCAAACAGGCTGAAGAAAATATGCTGATCGGGAGTGCACCGGAACTGATCCGTCATCTTCTTGAAATTCGCGGTCTAGGGATCATTAACGTTATGACTCTGTTTGGTGCTGGTGCGGTACGGAATAAAAAACGTCTCTCTTTTGTCATCCAGCTAGAGACATGGCAAGCAAATCGGCAGTATGATCGTCTGGGATTAGATGAGGAACGAATGAAAATCATCGATACCAATGTACCCCTTCTGACTGTGCCAGTTCGTCCTGGGCGAAACTTAGCGGTGATTATTGAAGTAGCAGCGATGAATATGAGATTAAGGCAAATGGGATATGATGCCGCCCAGCAGTTTGTCCAAAAACTAGGGGAAACAATCGATGATCAAGATCCAGATGGTGATGATTATGATTGATAGAGAAGCCGTTGATGAAAACCATATAATATCCAAGGGTTTTCAGGTAAAATAGGGTTATGAAATATAACGTTCGTGATTCGGTTAGGAGGAATATGGATTCATGCTATCTTCATATTTGGCGGCAATCAATCCAGTTGCATTGGAACTCGGCCCTCTAAAAATCCATTGGTATGGAATTATTATGGGGACTGCTGTGCTATTAGGATTGTTGCTTGCTGTTCGAGAAGGGAAGCGCCGTGGTGTAAAAGAGGATGATCTCATTGATTTGGTATTTTGGGTCATTCCTGCGGCGATTATTGGAGCTCGCTTGTATTATGTTTTATTTGAATGGAGTTATTATAAAGATCATCCAAGTGAAATCATTGCGATTTGGAATGGTGGTTTAGCCATTCACGGTGGTTTGATTGGAGCAATTATAGTTGGATACTGGTATGTGAAACGTAAAAATGTAGCATTTCTAAAGGTAGCAGATATTATTGCGCCGAGTATTATTTTAGGACAAACGATCGGGCGATGGGGGAACTTTTTAAATCAGGAAGCCCATGGCGGTGAGGTAGGTAGAGCTTTCTTAGAGCATTTGCACCTTCCTACTTTCATCATCGATCAAATGCAGATAAATGGAACTTATTATCACCCTACTTTTTTATACGAATCCCTTTGGAATCTAGCTGGCTTGGTTCTTCTTCTCCTCATGCGTCGTTGGAATCCAAAACGTGGTGAAATTTTCTTTACATACTTTGCTTGGTATTCGTTAGGCCGCTTCTTTATCGAAGGGCTACGTACGGACAGTTTAACCTTTACAGGGCCGGGCTGGTTGGAGGGTATTTTAAATGCGCTCTGGTCCCCGATGAAAGTAGTGTTTAAAGCAGGGGCTATGGATTCTGGTAACATTCGTGTTGCACAGCTCATCAGCTTGCTGTTGATGCTTGGGGCTATCTTAATGATCATCTGGCGTCGCGTAAAAGGTACTGCGAAAGAATCGTACCGAGATCAAGAACAAGAACAAGCGATAGAAGGTTAACGAGAACCCTCTCTCTACACGGGAGAGGGATTTTCTATAAGGGGTTTAGCTAGAGTGAGAAATACGAAGAGATATCCAGTGACAGGTAGTAATTCTTTATGGCAACAATACGATACCATCTCCTTCTGGAAAGTATTTCGCCAAACGATTGTGATTTTAATCGCTCGGTATATGCCGTTTTTGAGCATCAAGAATGGACTTTACCGTCTAGTGGGGATGAAAGTAGGAGATCAGACGGCTGTAGCATTCTTAGTGATGATGGATTTATTCTATCCAGAAATGATTTATATCGGGAGAAACTCCATTATCGGCTATCATACGACGATTCTCACACATGAATATTTGATTGATGAGTATCGGTTGGGCGAGGTACATATTGGAGATAACGTGATGATCGGTGCCAATGTAACGATTTTACCTGGAGTGACGATCGGTGATGGGGCAGTCGTGGGGGCGGGGACAGTGGTAAGTAAGGATGTGCCAGCCTATACGTTTGTAGTGGGGAATCCGATGAGGGAGATAAAAAAAGTGGATGTCTCTAAATAGAAACATCCACTCCAACCGCATCTTCTACCGATGGAAAGCCATCTCTTTCTAGCAACTGTACGAGCCCTTGATTAATCTGCTTCACCACAGCAGGCCCTTGGTAAATCATGCCTGTGTAAATTTGAACGAGACTAGCACCTGCGCGGATTTTGGCATAAGCATCTTCAGCGGTAAAGATTCCGCCGACGCCGATGATCGGTAGCTTACCTTGAGTGATGCGGTATATTTGTGAGATCCACTCAGTAGAACGACTGGTCAGTGGGCGTCCGCTTAATCCGCCTGTTTCATGGCTGGATACTTGATTCTGAAGCCCTTCTCGCGATAAGGTAGTGTTGGTTGCGATCATTCCGTCGATGTTTGTATGTAAAACAATCTCTATGATTTCGGTAAGTTGTTCCTCTGTTAGATCAGGGGCGATCTTGAGGAAAATCGGCTTTTTCACTTGATGCGATTGAATGCAGTGATCTCTTGTCTGCAAGATATCCGTTAGCAATTTCTTAAGTGCGTTTGCCTCTTGTAGATCTCGTAAACCCTGTGTATTAGGGGAACTGATATTGATTACGAAGTAGTCCCCATATAGATAGAGCGTTTGAAGCCCAATGATATAGTCCTGACTAGCCTGTTCATTGGGAGTGTTTTTGTTTTTCCCGAGATTGATTCCGATCGGGATGGTAGGACGTGAGAGCGTCTGAAAAGAACGAACCGCATCTTCTACCCCATGGTTATTGAAGCCCATTCGATTAATAATCGCTTGGTCTTCAGGTAAACGGAACAAACGGGGGCGATCGTTTCCAGATTGAGGACGCGGGGTGAGAGTGCCTACTTCTACAAAGCCAAAACCCAAGTGGGCCAAAGCAGGATACACGTTGGCGTGTTTATCAAAACCTGCGGCTAGCCCCACTGGATTTGGAAATGATACCCCAACTACTTGGGAGGATAGTGAAGGATGTTTTACTTCCCATTTTTGTTGGATGGTTTTAGCTAGGTAAGACATTCGTTGAAGGGTTTGTAAGGATCGAACGGTCCATTCATGTGCTACCTCAGGATCCATGCGAAATAAGACTTTTTTCATGATTGGGTACATTTGGTTATCCTCTCCTTACGTCATACAAAAGCCTCTCGTGCATAATTGGTCACAAGAGGCTTTCGGTCATTTGTGCGTTGGTTATCCTCATTGTACATGATTTTGCAAGAAAAAACGCCTGCTTTTTTCTTTCGAGACGAAATTTCATCAGGAGTCGAAGAATATGAAGATCTATTTTGCTACTATGAACGAATCTAAGTTAAACGAAGCAAGGCAAGTCCTAGAGCCGATAGGATATCAAGTTTTGGGCCTAGAAGTGAATTATATAGAGCCAGATGAAGGAACTGTGCAAGAGATTGCCATGCAAAAGTTAGAGCAAGTGTTGCAAGTTCACCCTGAGTTGCAACGAGTGATGGTAGATGATGCGGGTATATTTTTTCAAGCATATCCTTTATTCCCTGGGGTCTTAGCGAAGCGGGTCTTTCAACGGATCGGATACCACGGGATTGAGAAGTTATTAGCGGGGGAAGATCGCAGCGCTCGATTTGAAGGAGCGATTGCGTTGTATTCGCATGGTCAGAAGAAAATATTTTCCGGTATGACAAAAGGAACCATTGTCGAAGGAATCCCTACTACCGATTCGCTGACCAATGTAGGATTCCCTTACGATCCCCTTTTTGTGCCTGATGGTGGAAATCAAGTGTTGGCTGATATGGATATCGAACAACGATTATCCTTTTCTTATAGACGAAAAATGCTCGATAAAATGGCTCTTTGGATGAAAGAAAATGTAAGAGACTAGATCGAGTTCGGTTACGAGAGGAGTTTGATGATATGATCGCTGTCTTGGATTACGGTGTAAATAATGTAGAGGGCCTATTAAAAGTGTTGGATGATTTAGGGGGTTCGTATGTAGTCGCGACAGAGGCCTCAGATGTTCGAATGGCAACGGGAATCATTCTAACGGGTGACGGCACGTTTGGTGAGGGAATGGCAGGTTTAGCTAGCTCAGGATTGGACCATGTAGTGAAGGAAGAGTTTTTTTCAGGGAAGCCTATTTTGGGGATCAATTTAGGAATGCAACTCTTCTTTACAAGTAGTGATGAGGGAGGCTACCACCAAGGCTTGAATCTGTTACCGGGTCATGTACAGAAATTAGAAGGGGATGGTGTGATTCACAAGGGATGGAATTGGCTAAAGTTTAGACATCCACATCGTCTCTACAAAGGCCTTGAAGAAAATAAGGTTTACTTTTCCCATTCATACTTAGTAGATGCGGAAAATGAAGATGATGTAGTCGGTTATACAAACTATCAGGAGTCCATTCCTGCTATAGTGTCGAGAGGAAATTTAGTCGGGATGCAGTTTCATCCTGAAAAAAGTGGTGCTTATGGAACACAGCTATTGAATCAGTTTTTGACACAAGTTGTATATCGAGGCAATGGACAAGAGAAGTAGCTTGTCAAAATAAAGGTAGATCCAACCGAGAGATTGGATCTACCTTTATTTATTTTAACGAATGAGCATCGTTGCGATATCTGGATAAAAAATCGTCACATTGGTAAGTCCAAAGAATCCGATGACCAGAAACAGGATCGCGACGATCTGAGAATGTTGTTTGGATAATCCAGTGATCTCTTGTAAGCCTGAGATGAGCCAGATTGCATACCAAATGGTAAATAGCGAGAGATAGCTTAGTAAGGAAGATAGCAATCCTCCAGAGAGGTCTGGAAACAATACACCCAAGCTGGTAACAGGGGCACCAAGAGGATGTCCAGCCAGTCGATTAACTAAAAAGTCAGCGATCAGTGATAGCGTGGTTAAGAGATACAAATGGGCGGAAAAAGCATAGAGTTGTTTAAAGGTTGCTTTTCCTTGATAAGCCTTCACAAGTAGGAAAAGGACAAGGGAGTTTAGCAAACACGTAACCCACGGAATCATGAATCCTGCGAAACCGTAAGAGAGTCCCATGAACACATTCGCCTGGGCTTTTATTTCGGGAGGAAATGCTTGTCCTTGGAGTCTCTCAATATTGGCAATGGCTTCAGGGCTTGAACCGATCGTTTCTCCCACATAATAGAATGTTATCGACACGATGAAACTGAGCAAGAGAAGAGAGAGAACGAAACGAGGTTGCTCCCGAATCAAACGAAATTCTCTGATCGGATTCGTAAATAGTCCAAAGAGGGACGGCTTCATACGCTCGATTTGTTTTAACATTTTTCATCACCTATTTTTAATCTGGAACCGTTCTAGTTTATAATGGGGGTAATCAACTCATAATGACTGATCTCATCCAAAGGGGCTGCTTGTCCATATGAAGAATGTGAAAATCTTTACTGGTTCCTCTAATCCTACACTAGCACAAAACATTTGTACATATTTGGGGATACCGCTGGGAGAGGTTCGAATTAACCGTTTTAAAAGCGGGGAAATTTATGTTCATTATGAAGAAGGAGTTCGTAATTGTCATGTGTTCCTCATCCAGACAATGGGTGCTCCTGTTCATGAAAACCTAATGGAGCTTTTGATCATGGCAGATGCTGCACATCGAGCATCTGCGAAAAGTGTGACAGCAGTTGTTCCCTATTATCCTTATGCCCGTCAAGAGAAAAAAGATGCACCTCGTGAACCGATTACTGCGAAAATGGTCGCTGATATCTTTAAAACAGTAGGGGTGGATCGCGTTGTAACAGTCGATTTACATGCACCTGCTATCCAAGGCTTTTTTAATATCCCTGTGGATCATTTAACCGCGTTAGACTACATTACGGAATACCTAAAAGAAAAAGATATCAAAAATCCAGTTGTCGTTTCTCCAGATGCAGGACGGGCGAAAATGGCTGAGAAGCTAGCTACTTATCTAGATGCACCGTTCGCCATCATGTTGAAGAAGCGACCTTCCCATAACTCAGCTAAGATTACCCATATTATCGGAGACGTCCAAGGGTACACCCCGATCATTATTGAAGATATTATCGATACAGGGGGGACGATTGTGAGTGTAGTAGAGGGCCTTATGGAAAAGGGAGCCAATCCCGCCTACATTTGTGCCACGCACCCACTCTTTTCTGCAAATGCCTTGGAACGCCTTAACCATCCAGGGATTCACGAAGTAGTGGTGACAGATAGTATCCCCTTTACGCCAAACAGTGACAAGTATAAAACGATTCCGATTGCTCCTTTATTAGGACAGGCCATTCATATTATTATCTCGGGTGGATCGATCAGTACCTTGTTTCGTTCGGAGTCTGGTGTGTAAATTAGGGAGAATGTGGTATACTTGCCCAAGCTACCAAACCACCAGCTTTTGTGGTTGAATCATGCTGGTTGGAGGAAAATGATGAAGAGACAAGTAGAATTTGATAATACGAGCAAGAAAGTAGTAAGCATTAATTTAGATGCCAGCTTCTTTTTTGAACGTGCTTTAAAAATGTTAGATCGACGGCAGTATGAAAAGGCTCTAAAATATTTCCGTTTTGCTACCGAAAAAGAACCTTCAAACCCAGTTAACCACTGTAATCTAGCAGGGCTTCTTTCGGAGATGGGTAAATTTCAAGAGTCTAACGATATATTGGAGTGCGTAGTCCGTGAAATAGATCCAAATCTCACCGAGTGTTGGTTTTACCTAGCAAATAATGCTACCAATATGGAAGATTTCGAGCTAGCTGAGGACTACTTGTTGGAGTATCTTGGACGTGATCCAGAAGGTGAGTTTGCAGAGGAGGCTGAAGAGCTTCTCATGCTAATTTCCTATGAATTAGGACGTCCAGCTAAAGAAGTGGTTCCACTTTTTGCGGAGGCGTATATCCAAAAGCATGAGTCAGCACGGCAACTCCTAGAAACAGGTATGTTTGTGCAAGCAACCGAGATGTTAAAAGAGATCATAGAGGAACATGCTGATTTTCTACCTGCACGGAATAATCTAGCATTAGCTTATTACTATATGGGCCAGATGGACTCAGCTTTCCGTACAGTCACGGAAGTGTTAGAGATTGAGGAAGATAACATCCATGCTCTTTGTAATTTGGCTGTTCTATGTAGCCATATAGGAAAGAACGAAGAGTACGAACAATTAATCGAGATGTTACGTAATTTGATCCCTTTGCAAAAAGATCAGGCATACAAACTAGCAACCACGATGGGAATTCTAGGTGAGCATGAGGTGGCGTATGAACTGTTTGTCCGGATTGCTCGTTTAGAAGATCGCCCAGATGCCGCACTATACCATGCCGCGGCGATTGCTTCCTATCGTGTTGGAAAGCTAGACCGTGCTCGTTCATATTGGCATAAAGCAAAGCAATTGGCTCCAGATTCCGAGGTTCCTTCTTTCTTTTTAAATGCCTTGGACGGGGAAGATCCTAGCTTGCATTATGCGAGCTATCAGATGCAACTTCCGTTTGAGGAACAGTTGTTGCGCGCACCTATTACCGATACCAAACAGTTACAGCAACAGGTAAAAGAAAGCCCTCTGATTCGCTCCAGTCTGTTATGGGGATTAAAGCACGGCGAAGAGGATACAAAGTTGCAAGTGATTTACGCATTGGGAATGATTGAAGATGCTGAATCGGAGAGAGCTCTTCGTGCCTTCTTAATGCGTCCGGATGAGCCGGATTGGTTAAAAGAGATTGCGATCTTGCAAGTCCGGAAAATGAATCCAGATGAGGCCTTGTCCGTCATTCTCCAAGGGAGTGTGCGGTCCGATTGTCAAAACGAAGAGTCAGATCTATCTGGGCAGGTATGGCAGATTTGCTTGCCCCATTTGCAGGAAGTTGGAGAGCCGATCGTGATGGCGATGGAGGATTTTTGGAGGACTTGGTCTACTCAGCCCAAGTCGCAGATCATTCTTCAATCGGCTCGCAAATTAGAAGTATGGGCAGCGGCACTAGAGTATTGGGTTTCCAACCAATTAGATCGCCCGCTTTCAAAAGCAAATGTTGCTCAAAAATACGGGATCTCCCCTTCATCTATCACCAAGGCGATGAAGGAGTTTGACAAATATCCGATTACGTAAACGGGGGTTATATCAATGAAAGAACTTCAAACAAATACATTTCCTGAGTTTATTACCGCGGGTCGCAAAGTAGTTGAATTTAGCGCAGATTGGTGCATTGATTGTAAACGGATTTTGCCTGATCTTCCAGAGATTGAGAATACGTTTTCTTCTACGTTTGATTTTGCCATGATTGATGTGGATGAATCCCAAGAGGTTGCGCAGCAGTTTCAGGTAAAAGGAATCCCTACCTTTATTGTCTTTGAAAATGGTAAAGAAGTAGGACGTCTCCCATCTCGCAATGCAAAGACAAAAGAGCAAGTCGTTACCTTTTTACGAGAGTTGGAATAACCAGACCCGCTCTTGTCCAAAGTTAGATGCAGATGCTTTCTCTGCATCTTTTTTGTATACTTAACAACAAAGGGGGATATGACCAATGCCAAGCAATGAGTTACATTTAGTTGTCATCACGGGTATGTCCGGTGCTGGGAAGACGGTTGCGGTGCAGAGTCTTGAGGATCTAGGCTATTTTTGTATCGATAACCTTCCCCCTATCTTGTTATCCAAGTTTGCTGAACTCCTAGAGCAGACCAATGGAGGACTCCGGAAAGTTGCACTCGTGATTGATTTACGAGGACGTGAATTTTTTAGTGCCTTAGTAGAGTCATTGGAATCATTAAAGGAATCAAGAGGTGTAAACTACCAAATCTTATTTCTCGAAGCAAACGATGAAACACTCGTTCGTCGATATAAATTAACGCGTCGCACTCATCCGCTCTCTCCAGAGGGTACGGTTTTAGATGGGATTCTTCAAGAGCGGGAGCTACTGTGTGACCTGCGAGGCCGATCTCATCAAATTTTGGATACGAGTAACTTGAAGCCCACTGAATTAAAGGAAAAGATCGTTCATACGTATTCGGAACAACATAATTCAGGATTAAACCTTAGCTTTATGTCATTTGGTTTTAAGCACGGGATTCCCCTTGATGCGGATCTGGTGTTTGATGTTCGTTTTGTCCCAAATCCGTATTACGTTGAGTCCATGCGGCCTTTGACAGGGAAGCAAAAAGAAGTGGCCGATTATGTGATGAAATGGGAAGAAACCAATCGCTTTTTGGATCAACTAAAAGAGATGTTGACGTTTTTACTTCCTAAGTATGAAAAAGAAGGAAAGAGACAGCTCGTTGTCGGAATTGGATGTACGGGTGGTCAGCATCGCTCCGTAGCCATGGCAGAAGCTCTTTATGAGGATTTTAAAGAGGATGAGCGTTGCCAAGTGCTCCATCGTGATATAGAGAAAGGCGGCTTCTAAATTGTCATCCAAAAGACCGAAAGTCGTGTGCATGGGTGGTGGAACGGGGCTTTCGGTCATATTGCGTGGTCTAAAGAAATTCCCGGTTGATATTACAGCGATCGTGACAGTGGCTGATGATGGGGGAAGTTCCGGTCGTCTGCGCACGGATCTTCAAATGCCTCCACCTGGTGATATTCGAAATGTATTAATCTCTCTTGCTGATACAGAACCTTTATTAGAAAGTGTATTTCAGTATCGTTTTCAAACAGGAGAGGGACTGGCAGGGCATACATTGGGGAACTTGATGCTCGCCGCGATGAAGGAGATAACGGGGGATTTTACGACGGCCGTAAAAGAACTAAGTAGAGTGTTTTCGGTCCGTGGCAGAGTTCTGCCTGCTAGTGTCCAAGATGTTACTCTATGTGCTGAGATGATAGATGGAACCGTTGTCAAAGGAGAATCACAGATCCCAAACATAGGCAAACCCATTCGGCGAGTCTATCTCGAACCCTCTTCCCCGCTCCCTTTGGACGAAGCGATTGAAGCAATCCTAGAAGCGGATGGGGTGGTAATAGGGCCAGGCAGTCTTTATACAAGTATCCTTCCAAATCTACTCGTAAAAGATATGGCGACGGCCATTCGAAAATCACCAGCCCTAAAAATTTACATCTGCAATATCATGACGCAACTAGGGGAAACAGATGGCTTCCACGCCAGCGATCATATTCGTGCCATCTATGACCATGTGGGTGAATCTTTTTTTGATGTTGCCATTTTAAATAATGAAGTTCCCCCTACTGTGATTCAACAACAATACGCCAATCAAAATCAAACCATGGTTCTGCCAGATTTGGAGCTAGTCCATCAACTAGGCTGTCAACCACTGGCCGACAACTTATTGTTATACCGCTCTGTTTTGCGCCATGATGCAGAGCGTATTAGCCGCCACATTCTACGCCTAATTCAAGAGCGCATGTGTGATAAGAGCTAATAGGAAGGAATAACTATGTCATTTACCTCTGAAACCAAAAAAGAACTGACACAGGTCGAGTCGAAGATCTGTTGTAAACGCGCGGAATTATCAGCCTTAGTCCGAATGAATGGCACGATTCATCTCAAGCCTAGGCATCTGGTGATGGACATGGTCACAGAAAACCCTTCTACAGCACGTTATATGTTTACGTTAGTCAAAAGTATTTATCATCTTCAGCCGGAAGTGTTGGTTCAACGAAAAGTTCGTTTGAAGAAGAATAATGTTTATTTGGTTCGTGTAACAGAACGTGCTCAAGAAATTCTAGCAGATTTACAGATTTTGAGGCCGAATACATGGGAGAGAATCGAAGGGATTTCGCCCGCTCTCTTTGTAGATCCATGCTGCAAACGTGCCTATCTTCGAGGCGCATTTCTAGCATGTGGTTCTGTGAACAGTCCAGATAGTGCATCCTATCACTTAGAGGTTATCTCAACCTACTACCAACATAGTTTAGCTTTATGTGAACTCATGAATGAGTTTCAACTTCACGCGAAATTAATTGAGCGGAAAAAGGGTTATGTTGTGTATATTAAAGAAGGGGACAAGATCGGCGAGTTTTTAAACGTCATCGGGGCCCACCCATCGCTACTGCATTTTGAGAATATCCGAATATTAAAGGACATGCGAAATTCAGTGAACCGACTCGTGAATTGTGAAACCGCTAACTTAAACAAAACCATATTGGCGGCGATGAGACAGAAGGAAAACATAGAGCTGATAGAGCGAGAGATGGGACTGGATGAGCTGCCAGATCGCCTTCGAGAGATCGCAGAGGCTCGTCTACAGTATCCTGAAGTAAACCTTACGGAACTAGGACAATTGTTACCTAAGCCAGTAAGTAAATCAGCTGTAAATCACCGTCTTCGCAAATTGGATGAAATCGCCCAACAATTAAAAGAAGAGTAAAGGTAAAGGGAGGAAAAGACAAATGGCTGTTGAGAAAAAAGTAAAGGTTCAACTTGAGACAGGCTTACATGCGCGTCCTGCGGCTTACTTTGTTCAAGAAGCGAATAAGTATGCTTCTCAAGTGTTTATCGAAAAAGAAGGTCGTAAGGTAAATGCCAAGAGCATTATGGGTGTGATGAGCTTAGCTGTTGCGAAAGGTACAGAGATTGTGATCAGTGCCGAGGGGATCGATGAAGAGAAAGCGGTAGAGGCGCTTGCTACGATTGTCATGAAAGCGGAATAGATTAGACGAAAAGAAGAACCCAAGCACGATTGTGTACAAGGGTTCTTTTTGGACTTACGTTTGATTGGTCGAAGTAATCACTTTGTCGATCAATCCATAGTCTAGTGCTTCTTGTGCAGACATAAAGTTGTCGCGATCGGTGTCTCTCTCGATCTTTTTAAGAGGCTGACCTGTAAACTCAGCAAGTTTATGGTTCAACTGGTCACGCATCTTCAGAATTCGGCGTGCTCGAATTTCGATATCACTCGCTTGACCTTGCGCGCCACCAAGTGGTTGGTGAATCATCACTTCACTATTTGGGAGGGCGTATCGTTTACCTTTTGCCCCAGCAGAAAGCAAGAAAGCCCCCATTGATGCCGCCATCCCGATACAGATCGTAGATACATCAGGTTTTACAAACTGCATCGTATCATAGATCGCCATACCTGCCGTAATGGAACCACCAGGCGAATTGATATATAAATGAATATCTTTGTCTGGATCGTCCGCTTGTAAGAAGAGTAATTGTGCTACGATCGCATTCGCTACTTGGTCATCCACTTGGCTCCCAAGTAGGATAATGCGGTCCTTTAGCAAGCGGGAATATATGTCGTAAGAGCGCTCTCCACGAGATGTCTGTTCCACAACTATCGGTACTAAATTCATCCGAAGCCACTCCTTATGTAAAGAAAATATTGGATTTCAATACATATATCATAACCTAAAGGTCAAAAAAGGTCAAATGAAATCAATAAAAAAGTGTAAACCTAATTTCAACCGTGTTTTCAGGGATTTTCCTGCCTCTTTCACTTATGTTGATTGGTGGAGTAGGGGCTGATCAATTGAAAAAGAAATATGTGGATTAATCGGCAAAAACCACTCACACGATATGGAGGACTTTATGAAGAAATGGACGACTCGAGTTACGCTCACCCTTGCTGTTTTGTTGATCATCATGTATGCACTCTTTCAGCTTTCTAAGTCTAGAACTTACCAACTATTTGGAGATCTAACAGATCGGGTTGATACCAATCAGAAAGTGATCGCCCTTACCTTAGACGATGGACCGACCGAGCAGACCGACGAAGTATTAAAAGTACTCAAAGAGGCCGATGTGAAAGCTACTTTTTTTGTGACGGGAGCAGAGTTACAACAACACCCAGAGGAAGGGAAAAAGATTGTTCAAGCGGGTCATGAATTAGGCAATCATTCATACTCACACACTCGAATGGTATTAAAGTCCCCTAGTTTTATTAAGAATGAAATTGAGAAAACAGATCAACTCATTCGAGATGCAGGTTACCAAGAAGAGATCCTATTTAGACCTCCAAATGGAAAAAAGCTGATCTTGCTACCTTACTATCTAAGCCAACATAACCGGAAAACGATTATGTGGGATATCGAACCAGATTCCTATGCAGATATCGGTTCAAATTCAGATAAAATAGTTCAACATGTAAAAGAGAATGTAAAGCCAGGATCGATTATCCTTCTGCATGTTATGTATAAGAACAGGGAGGAATCCCTGAAATCGATAAAAGGAGTCGTAGAGTCTTTGCGGAAGCAAGGTTACACATTTAAGACGGTCTCCGAACTACTAGCTGAGAAAAAGTAAGATAAATCATACGAAAAAGCACTACCTAGAGCTAACTAAGAACTGTTAACTAGGTAGTGTTTTTGATTTTGAATAGGATATCTTCACTCTACTTAATATTGCTGTTTCTCACGGAACCATAGTGTGGCAATCCATTTATCGCCCTGTACCACTGGGCGCCCTGCGTGCATCGCACGTTCATTTGGAACGTTGGTGCCTCTTATGCAATTTTCAAAGAATAGAAAATTACCTTGGCGAGGAGTAAATTTGAGATCTAGATAGTCAAAAGTAGTTTCTCCCCCTTCGATAACATCGTTTAGGTAGAGGATTGCTGTAAACATCCGTTGCCCGCCTCTTTCTACTTGACCCTTTCCATATTCAGTATGAACATTATAAGTATCATGATGAAAATGGAACTCTCCCCCGGGCTGGTAGGTGGCTACTTGCAGGGGTTCCGAATGGTTGAGCTGCTGATTTACAAGAACAGCTACACGTACACATACATTCGAGAAAACGGCATCATAGTAATGATTAAGCCAAGTATAATCCGATGTACGCTCTGGTCCATGACCGTAAGATTGGGCAGGAATAATATGTTTCTTTGCGACTTCAATAATATGATTACATTCCTCTGGGGTTATAACTTGTTCATAATAGGACACCAAAGGGTCGTCATGTAGAACGGTCGGATTTGTAGTCAATCCTGTCAATAAAATCGCCTCCATACATGATTTTGATCATTCTCATCATAAGTATTCGATCAATGTAATTTTGATTCTGTGTACAACTTATAATGAGAAGAAAATGTACCTTCTAATTTGTCGGGTTTGTAGGCCTTATCTCTTTTGTCCCTTCTGGACGTTTGTTTTCTGGCTCCGGTTTTCCTTGATTTTGATCTCCTAAGTCTGGTTCTTTATCTGGTTTACTTGGATTAGGTTCTGGTTTACTTTGATCATTATCTGGCTTGCTTGGCTTAGGATTTGGTGGACTATCTGGTTGTTTCTGCTGTTTGTCGGACGATTGTACTTTCGATTTTTGAAGAGTCAACTCTTTCTCTACGACTGCTGGGAGAATGGATTTATCTTTTGATTTAGCAATAATCTTATAAGTAAACTTCTGGTTTGGAGTGTTTGAATCCACAGGTGCAAATGTATCTTTTAGCGAGTCTGCTGTCCCTTCTGTGACCAGTACGTATTGACCTTTTGAATCCAATCTTTCTACTCTATAAGTGACATTAGGGTCACGAGAACCACCGATAATGTTGATCTTGATATCTTTACTCTCTCCTTCTGTTGAGATAGTGATATCAAAATTTTCTAACCGTGGTGGAGGAACCGGTTCTGGGACACCAGACGGTTTTTCAAAGCGGCGTGTATCACTACTTTTCACCACTTTCTTCATGACCTTACCCCACATTTCAGCTACTGAGTCACCGCTAACTTTTGTATCGCCCTGTTTCCCATCTTTATATTCATTAAAGACTACAGCAGATGCTACATAATCGGGTGTAAAACCTACAAACCAACCTGATCTCTTATTCTGAGTGGTTCCTGTTATACCAGCTACATCAAATTCTGGTATTTTCGCTCCCTTATCATCTCCCTTAGGACTTTCTACTGCTTCTTTCAACATTCGTGTCATATAGTATGCAGTTTTAGCAGAAAATGCTTGATCGCCACTCTGATTTGTTTCCATCTCCTGATTAGGCAATGGTTCTATTTTATTTTGTTTGTTATCTTTCACCTCTAGAACAGTGTATGTTTTTATAAATTTTCCGTTATTAGGAAATGTGGAATAAGCTTGAGCCATCTGTATGGGGGAGAAGCCTTTGGTTACATCACCGATCGCAATGGCATCCGGTGATTCCAAATCTTTCTTTTCAAGAGGCAACTGGAATTTATCTTGCAAGAACTTAACTCCTCGATCTACTTTTACTTCATCTACGAAAAGCTTAGTTGCTACATAACCAGACGAAGTAGCTAATGCTTGGGAAAGAGTAACGTTCCCTAAAGGAGAATATTCATTTTGGTCCGGTTTTTCATCTTTATGTAGTTCCACATAAGGGCTATAAACAACAAGTGGCGTAATCGCGGAGCCAGGCTGTTGTTTTGTAACTCCCCAATTCAGACCTCCCGATATGTAATCCTTCCCACCAGATAAAGCGAGAACGAGCCCTGTTTTACGTTCCAGTACAGTAAAGCTACTATTTAAATCATTATTTTTCCCTGTCTTAGAGTCTCCTCCAGTAGTGTTCTTTGTCTCATTTTCTATCGTTTTATCTATCTCGGGATCAATCGCAATTTTAATCTGATACGCTTTGGTACGTAAGTCTTCTTTCGAAATTCCATATCGTTCTTTTAATTCAGTCCGCACTAAATCAATATAAGCTGCATGGCTCTTTAGCTTAAATTCATTTAGGAATGTATTTTGCTCGTCTTTCGCAACTTGAAGAGGTTTTGTAATAGCCTTATCCGCATCTTCCATCGAGATGACCGCTGGTGTATCCTCGCTACTAGTCATCTTTTTCTTCAGAACCCAATCACGGCGCTCCTTGGCATTTACCTTCTGTTCTTCGTTTCCCTTCGGATTAAGTCGAGTAGGATTGTTTGGAATAGCCACAAGCAAAGCAACCTCTTCGTCTGTTAATGGAGTCTTGGTTAAATCTTTACCAAAGTAGAATTTCGAAGCCGCTTGTACCCCTTGGATGGTCGGGCCAAAGTCAATATAGTTTAGATATGCTTCTAACACCCCTTCATGCTTATGCGTCTTTATTAACTTTCGGGCTGATGCGATTTCATTTACCTTCCGTTGTAAGGTTTTTTGTTTCGAGTCTAATACCATGTTCCGGGAGACCTGCATGGGAATGGTTCCTCCACCCCCCGAACGGCCTTGCAAGTTATCGAAGACGGCCCGAGTAAGACCCCAGAAATCGACTCCATCATGCTTCCAGAAGCGTTGATCTTCTACTTTTACTAAGGCAGCAGGCAGTTTAGGATTCACCTTCATAAGCTCATCTAGTTTGATAGGTTCAATCTTCTGTGCACCAATTTTCGTTATGATGTTATCTTTTCGATCTACTAGTGTAGAGGGGGAGTCTGGCTTTTGAAGTTCCGCGTTTGCATTATCAGGTACTTTAGAAACAAGATACGCAAGGTAAATCGAACCACATAAAACAGGAAGGCATACTACAGCTAGCATGACCTTCCAATTCAAAATCTTTTTCCATTTATGTTTACTGCGGCTTCCACCATCATGTTTCTTTATAACTTTAGAACGCGAATGGCTCCGATCTTTTCTTTTAGGGAAACGTTCGGAGTTAGGCGGAAGAGTAACAGGTGCTTCTAGGGTCCTTGTCTTGCCCTTCTTCATAGTAGTTAATAGCTTTGGTTTCTTCATAGTGTATCCAGCCCCTTAACTCAACATCGTATTGCCCAAAAAATGGTGGAGATTTCTTTTTTGTTGAATATTTTAAAAGAGGGGGATAAAGATTAGATGAAGGAGGAATCGATTTCACATAAAGATTGTGTTGCCTTTTCTAGACAAAAAAATATGCCCCCCTAATGTGAAATTTCGTTGGTAATAGCACGAAACACATTAGGAGGCGTATTGGTTCGTCTTGATTTTCGATCTGAAGTTAGTCCTATTAATCTAACGTAACAATCGTTGAAGAAGCTTCATCGTTCCAAGTACTTCTTCCGTTCCCCATAGGTATATTATCTAGATTGTATAACCTTCTATTGTTCGGAAGTGCTAGACGCATCCCGCCCGCATCCTTCTATTACATTGATTTTGGGGATTGAATACCTAAGATTCTTAGACACTCCTCGATTACAATCGCAACAGAGTACACTAGGCACAAACGAGCATCTTGATCTTCTGAATCGAGAATTCGCACCTTTGCATAGTAACTGTTAAAGTAACGGGCTAGATCTAATGCATACCGAGCAATTTTCGACGGATCATAATCCTCCCAAGCTTGCTTTACGACTTCATAAAAGCGAGTAAGGTGGGAGATGGTATGCCATGCTTCCTCCTCGCGAATAGAGTAACCTGTTTTGGGGATGAAGCATCCAGCTTTACGCAATAATGAGTGGCAACGAGCATGAGTATATTGCAGATAGGGTCCCGTTTCCCCATCAAAATTAAGCATCTGCTCAAAAGAAAAGTCAATATCGTTGGTTCGGAAGTTTTTCAAGTCTTGGAAGATAACTGCTCCGATACCGATTTGCTTGGCAACTTCTTCTTTATTTTCGAGGTTAGGATTCTTCTCGCTGATGATTTGATGTGCGAGATCGGTTGCTTCGTTTAGAACTTCTTCTAGCAACACAACTCTACCTTTTCTAGTAGACATTTTCTTGCCATCTTGCAACATCATCCCAAAGGGGATATGAACCATATCCCGTTCCCACTCAAAGCCTGCTTTCTGGAGAGTTAGCTTTACTTGTTTGAAATGTAGAGATTGTTCACTTCCTACCACATACAAAGATCGTGCAAAATCATAGTTTCTCTTACGGAATAATGCAGTGGCAAGATCACGAGTCGCATAGATGGTTGCTCCATCCGATTTTTGAATGAGGCAAGGTGGAGAGTCGTACTCATCTAAAGTTACTACTAGTGCGCCATCACTTAATTCAAGTAGTCCTTTACTGTTAAGGATCTCGATAACTTCATCCATTTTATCGTTGTAAAATGCTTCACCTTGTATATGGTCGAAGGAGACTCCTAGTAGATTGTAGATCCGAAAGAACTCTTTCAAGGATTCTTCCCGAAACCAGTTCCATAGGTGGCGAGCTTGAGGATCTCCATCTTCGAGCATTTTGAAGAAACGACGACCCTCATCGGCTAACTCGGGATGATTTTCAACTTCATCATGGAATTTAATGTACAGGCTTAGAAGCTTTGAAATCGGCTGTTCCTTTACACGTTCTTCATTACCCCATTTCAGATAGGCAACAATCAACTTTCCGAACTGTGTACCCCAATCGCCTAGATGGTTAATACGGATCGGAGTATAACCGTTCTTTTCTGCAAGGTTTGCGATGGCATTTCCGATAACTGTAGAGCGAAGATGCCCCATAGAAAACGGCTTTGCTATATTCGGGGCAGATAAATCAATCGTTACATTGCTCTTTTGACCATCCGAATTAGAACCGAATTTTTCTTTCGATGAGATAATTTGATTGGTAATTTTCTTGCTAACGTACGTCTTATCTAGAAAAACATTGATATATGGACCAACTGCCGTGACCTTCGAAAAAAGAGAATGTTTAATCACTGTAGCTAAATTCTGTGCAATATCCTGTGGAGACTTCTTAAGTGATTTAGCCCAACTGAAACAAGGGATTGCATAATCGCCAAAAGTAGGATTTTTAGGCCTTTCCACCGTGATTTCTATGCCAGTTAGATGATCTTTTAACGTTTGTTCGAGTGCTTGAACTACCATCGTTTTAATGTCCAATTTCATTCCTCCTAAGTAAAAAATAAAAAACCCATCTCCATAAAGGAGACGAGTTTTCCCGTGGTACCACTCCAGTTGCAATATAAATTGCCACTTTCATTTATGATAACGGGATTGCCCCGGATACGCCTACTTTGTTTCAACGTAACAACTCATGAGTGCGCTTCAATGAAAGGTGTTTACTAGGCTCGCAACGTCCCTAGCTTGCTGGAAAACTACCCCTACATCTATTCTCTCGGTCATTGATTTTTTTGTATCAAATTTTAAAAGCATCTTATCAAATCACAATTAGGAAGTAAAGGAGTTTTTTATGTGAATATTGTACGATGAATTAGAAATTGAGGATGATTTTTTTGGAAATAGAGACTAGTTTGATGTTAGAAACTCGTTAGAAATCCCACATTTTCCTCATAACAAAAATACCCTCAAACATGTTGGCACACTTGGTGATATCATGTTTGAGGGTATTCTATTTTACGCGCCTACCAGGATTCGAACCTGGGCGCTTGGTTCCGGAGACCAACGCTCTATCCCCTGAGCTATAGGCGCACATCAAATCAAATGAAATTATATCATATCTATCTATTGAGAAACAAGAATATTTTCGTTTGAGTGACAGGAGATCGTTTTGCTGTTAACTTTTGTTACATACGAGTAAGTCCCCTTTATGATAAGATGAATATAACGAAAATAGCTTTCCATTTTGTCTGAAGTGTAATGATTCCCATTGCTAGATAATCTGAATACAAATATATTACGAACTCGAACTCATTTATGGCTCGGAGGTGGAGAATTGGCTCTTGAACTTGGGTTTCACTTACAGCAAGAACAGCGTTTACAATTGACGATGACCCCTGAACTACGTCAATCCATTCAACTCCTTCAATACTCAGCTTCTGAATTAGCGTTGTATATTCATGAGCAAATACAGGAAAATCCGCTTATTTCTCTTAAAGAAAAACCAAAGAATGAGGAGTCAGTGGGTCTTTTTGGAGCCCGCTACACATCTAAAAAGCAACGTTACGACCATCACAATCAGGAACTGTATCAGGTAGAAACGAGTCCGTCTCTCACACAAGAACTAGAGGAGCAGATTCGATTGCTTCCTTTGACTGCTGTAGAGCGAGATGCTTGTCTGTTTCTGATACATTCACTTGATGAACGTGGGATGATCGATTCCCTTTCCATAGAAGAATGTAAGCGCTTACAAAATTCTGAATCACTTGTTTCCCGCGCGCTACATACGATCCAGTCTTTAGATCCGGCGGGAATCGGAGCCAGAAATGTATCTGAGTGCCTAGAACTTCAGCTTCGGAGAATGAAGGCGACTGAACTTGCTTGTCAATTAGTTTATCAATTAATCGAATTGGCCGAAGAGCGGTACCAGGAGCTCTCGATACGATATCAATGCACATTGGACGAGATCGTATCCGCAGTAAGCGAAATTAAACGTTGCAATCCTAGGCCTGTAGCCAATTATAGTACGGAATCTCCACGATATATTGAACCCGATATTCGAATTCATTGGGAGCAAGAGGAATATACAGTTCAGCTAAACGAGCGATTAATTCCGCAGATCGAGATTCACTCCGGATACGACGAAGCCACCTATCATCTAATGGATGACTCATCTAAGGAGTATGTACGGAGTGCCATTCAACGTGCAATCTGGTTAAGCAAAGCAATTGAACAGCGCCGGAAAACGATTTTATCTGTTACTCAAACCGTAATGGAGCATCAACGTGCCTTTTTTGAGCAAGGAGAATCCCATCTCCGCCCTCTTAACCTACGCGAAGTGGCAGAGGAGATTGGTGTTCACGAATCGACAGTAAGTCGTGTCACACAAAACAAATTTATTGAAACAGACCGAGGTGTCTTCCCATTTCGTTACTTCTTCCCCAACGGTATTACCAACCAACATGGAGTCGAGATGACAACAACAAAGGTGAAGAATCAAATAGCCGAACTCATCACAGACGAAAATCGGGCCCAGCCCCTATCCGATCAACTCATTTCTAACTTGCTCCGGCAAATCGGTATCGTTATCTCCCGCAGAACCGTTACCAAATACCGCGAAGAGCTAGGGATTCCCTCTTCTACTAAGAGACGTAGGGTGTAAAGATGGATGAGTAATGGGGAATAAATTATGCCATATATCTATCTATCTATCCTCACAACACATGAACAAGTCTGTTGATTACGAGAAATTAAGTTCAGAGGGAAGGGAGGGTCTGTTCGATCCTTGCGATGTTAGCGATCCTACCTAGCGTAGCAATCCGTAGTGTAGGGCGCTTTTGGTGCAACATGTCTGAGCGTACTTTGCGAGTTTTGCACCTGCCCTAGCGGAGAATAGCGAAGCGGACAGTTCCCACTTCTCTGCTTGGATCGGTATTTGAGCAGGTATCGACCAGACTCTCCTGCTCTCGATCACCCAATAGCTAATCAACAAACCTGCTATTATAAATCCACAAAATATCTACCGCAGGCCCTATCCCAACTGTAACCGCTTGCAAAAAAAGAAACAAAAAAACCCTTTGCATTCAACAGACTTTCCGTTAAAATGAAGGAGAAAAGCTTGGATCTATTTTTTTGCTCTATGTGGGACTTAATTTGTATTACAGGGACATAATAAGTCCCTTGGAGGAAAAAATATGCGAACCCTTTTAACTCTTCAAAGTCAGTTATGTCCCGATTTACTTTCCATCATGCATAAGAGATATACGGTTCTAAGACGAATCTATTATCTTCAGCCCGTTGGAAGGCGTTCCCTTACCTCATCCCTTCAGATGACCGAACGAATTCTCCGCTCAGAAGTTGATTTTTTACGTGAGCAAGGATTGGTGAATATCGCTCAAGCAGGGATGACACTAACAGAGCAAGGGTTGGAGGTTTTGCAGAAACTCCAGCCATTTATCGAAGAGTATCTGGGCTACTCACAGCTTTCCGGGGAACTAAAGGAGCGACTCAATATCCAAGAAGTTTGGATTGTTCCAGGGGACTCAGAACATGATGAGTGGGCCAAGAAAGAATTGGCACGGGCTGGAGCTCAATTGATTAAATCCTGGGTCCGAGAGGATCAAGTGGTAGCAGTAGCAGGTGGATCAACCATGCAAGCTGTTGCTGAATCGATGAGTCCTACTCCAACGTTCAAACGGACTACCTTTGTACCAGCACGTGGAGGAGTAGGCGATGCAGTGGAACACGAAGCGAATTACATCGCTTCCCGCATGGCGAAAAACTCAGGTGGTCGCTATCGAATGTTACACGTTCCAGACCAAATTAGTGAAGAGGCATACCAGCTATTAACGCAGGAAACACAGATTTCAGATGTGCTTCACATGATTCAAGAAGCCAGCGTGTTGGTTTATAGTATTGGGGATGCAAAAACGATGGCAGGCCGGAGAAAATATGGCCGTGAGTTTATGCAACTACTTGAAGAGAAACAAGCAGTTGGAGAAAGCTTCGGATATTATTTCGATCGAAACGGAACGATTGTCCATCGTACTAAGACAGCAGGATTACGTCTTCGCGATCTTCCGAAAGTGGGTCGTAAGATTGCTGTAGCAGGTGGAGCTAGTAAAGCGGAAGCGATCGCAGCGATTTGTTCTGTATTTCCGCAGGACACACTGGTTACAGACGAAGCTGCGGCACGCAAAATTTTATCGCAAAATCACCCGCTATGAAATAAATAAGACAAAACTTACCGGGTCATACTACACAATAGGAAACATAGGAGGAAACTCAAATGGCAAAAACAAAAATAGGTATTAACGGCTTTGGACGTATTGGACGTAACGTATTCCGTGCGATGTTGAATCATTCGGAACTAGAAGTAGTCGCAGTAAACGATTTAACCGATTCTAAAACACTTGCTCATCTTTTGAAATATGACTCTGTTCATGGAAAATTAGATGCAAAAGTAGAAGCGAACGAAGGTAGTATCGTGGTGAACGGCCGCGAAATCAAAGTACTAGCAGAGCGTGACCCTGCGGAGTTAAAATGGGCAGACTACGGTGTGGATATCGTAGTTGAGTCGACAGGCCGCTTTACCAAACGTGAAGACGCTGCGAAACATATGGTAGGTGGAGCGAAGAAAGTAATCATTTCTGCTCCAGCAAATAACGAAGATATCACTGTTGTAATGGGTGTGAACCACGAAAGTTATGACCCAACCAAACATGATGTGATTTCCAACGCTTCCTGTACCACCAACTGTTTAGCACCATTTGCAAAAGTGCTACATGATACATTTGGGATCCGTCGTGGTTTGATGACAACCGTTCATTCCTACACCAACGACCAACAAATTCTCGATTTGCCACATAAAGACTTACGCCGTGCGCGTGCAGCAGCTGAAAACATTATCCCTACTTCTACAGGTGCGGCTAAGGCTGTTTCCTTGGTACTTCCAGAGCTTGCTGGGAAACTAAACGGTTTCTCCATGCGTGTTCCAACACCAAATGTATCCGTTGTGGATTTAGTAGCAGAGCTAGATAAGTCTGTAACAATTGAAGAAGTAAACGAAGTATTAAAAAATGCAGCAGATAATGAGCTAAGCGGAATCCTAGCATTCTCGGACGAGCCTCTCGTATCTTCTGACTATAACGGTAATCCTCATTCCTCGATCGTAGATGGCCTTTCTACTATGGTTTTAGAAGGAAACATGGTAAAAGTCGTTTCTTGGTATGACAATGAGTGGGGCTACTCGAGCCGCGTTGTTGACTTGGCTGTATATATTGCCAAACGTGGGATCTAAGAATTAGAATGAATGAGTAGGAAATTTGGAAAGAGGAGAATAATTCTCCTCTTTCTTCTTAAATAAGGAGGGGCATCCTTGAACAAAAAATCAATCAAAGATGTTGATGTTCATGGAAAGCGAGTGTTTTGTCGGGTAGACTTTAATGTTCCGATGGAGCAAGGTAAGATTACAGATGATACGCGAATTCGAGCAGCAGTACCTACGATTCAGTACCTGATAGATCAAGGGGCTAAGCTGATCCTAGCAAGCCACTTGGGACGACCAAAGGGAAAAGTAGTAGAAGAGATGCGTTTAACGGCTGTGGCTGAGCGTTTAAGCCAACTGCTAGAGAAAGAAGTGACGAAGACAAATGAAGTGATTGGTCCAGAAGTCATACAAAAAGTAGCTGGATTACATAATGGTGACGTTCTCCTCTTGGAAAACGTTCGTTTTGATGCGCGCGAAGAAAAAAATGATGCTGAACTATCTCGTCAATTTGCCGCTTTAGCGGATTTATTTGTAAATGATGCATTTGGCACCTCTCATCGTGCTCATGCTTCTACTGCGGGAATTGCGGATTATATCCCAGCAGTGGCAGGGTTCTTATTACAAAAAGAGTTAGAGATTTTAGGCAGTGCTCTCCAGACTCCTAAACGGCCCTTTACCGCTATTGTGGGTGGAGCCAAGGTTAAAGATAAAATCGGTGTGATCGAAAATTTATTGACCAAAGTGGATAACTTAATCATTGGCGGAGGGCTTGCGTATACCTTCATCAAAGCAAAAGGTCTTGAAATAGGAAAGTCTCTTTTAGAAGAAGATAAGATTGAATTGGCTGCTTCATATCTACGGCAAGCAGAGGAAGCAGGAGTCCGCATCTATTTGCCTGTCGATGTTGTGGTAGTCGATGAATTTTCTCCGCATCCACCTATTGTGAAGATAGTGGATATTGACCAAATTCCAGCTGATTTAGAGGCACTTGATATTGGTCCGAAAACACGTGAGTTATATGCCGATGTTATTCGTTCTTCTCAGCTTGTCATCTGGAATGGCCCGATGGGTGTATTTGAATTTGATCAGTTTGCACTAGGGACGAATACCGTTGCCAAGGCGCTCGCAGATTCTGAAGCATTATCCATCGTTGGCGGTGGGGATTCCGCAGCTGCGATTGAGAAGGCAGGACTTGCGGACGAAGTAGATCATATTTCCACAGGTGGTGGGGCCTCTCTAGAATTATTAGAAGGAAAAATACTACCTGGTGTAGCAGTGTTAAATGATAAAGAAGTTAGGTGATGACGCTCATGCGCACTCCAATCATAGCAGGAAATTGGAAAATGTATAAAACGGCAAGCGAAGCCATTCAATTTATAGAAACTATCCAATCCAATCATCTTCCACAAGATGTAGAAGCGGTAATTTGTGCGCCGTTTCTCACTCTACCTACTTTGCAAGACAAACTAGCGGGTAGTTCGATTGGACTTGGAGCACAAAATGCCCATTGGGAAAAAGAAGGGGCATATACAGGAGAAGTAAGTGTTCATATGCTTCAAGACCTCGGAGTTGGCTATGTGATCTTGGGTCACTCCGAACGTCGTACCTACTTTGCGGAAACGTGTGAACAAGTGAACAAGAAAACGATAGCGTCCCTAAACGCGGGAATCACTCCGATTGTTTGTGTAGGTGAAACCATTCAAGAACGTGAGAGTGGTCGTACTTTTGACGTGGTTGCTTCTCAAGTGAAGAAAGCGTTAAAAGGAATCGATGCGAGCGAATTGAATAAAGTGGTTCTCGCTTATGAGCCTGTGTGGGCTATCGGAACAGGTCGTGCTTCCTCAGCAAATGATGCGGAAGAAGTGATCGCTTATATCCGCCAAACGTTGACACATGAGTTTGGTAGAGAGATCGCTGAGAAAGTAAGGATTCAGTATGGCGGTAGCGTGAAGCCTGAAAATATTGCTACTTATATGGCAGAGCCCAATATTGATGGAGCGCTTGTTGGTGGTGCTGCATTAAGTCCAGAATCATTTGCAGGACTTGTGAAGGCTGCGAGTGGGGAAGGTGACCTAGCATGAGCCATCCCAAACCAGCGTTATTATGTATCTTAGACGGATTTGGCTTACGTTCTTCGGAGCATGGCAATGCAGTGGCTCAGGCAAAGAAACCTAATTTTGATCGCTATTGGGATCAATATCCGCATACTACTCTAGGAGCAAGCGGCTTGTCCGTAGGGCTTCCTGATGGGCAGATGGGGAATTCGGAAGTAGGGCATTTAAACATCGGGGCAGGTCGTGTTGTGTATCAGGAGCTTACCCGTGTAACGAAGTCTATTTCCGAAGGAGGCTTTTTTGAAAACGAAACTTTCTTAGGAGCGATTCGTCACGTAAAAGAGCATAATACTCGCCTTCATTTGTACGGATTATTATCAGATGGCGGCGTTCATAGTCACATTGAGCACTTGTTTGCCTTGCTCGAACTAGCGGCTAAAGAACAAGTGAAAGAAGTTTATATTCACGCGTTTTTGGACGGTCGGGATGTGGCACCTGATAGCGCTGTGTCCTATATCAAGCGCCTAGAAGATAAAATCAAAGAGCTGGGTGTCGGGCAAATTGCGACTGTGCAAGGTCGTTATTATGCGATGGATCGTGATAAACGTTGGGAGCGTACGGAGAAATCGTATCGTGCGATGGTATACGGCGAGGGGCCTTCCTATACTGACCCGATTAAAGCGGTTGAGGAATCCTATCATAAGTCGGTCTATGATGAGTTTGTGATGCCAACTGTGATTGTAGATGAGGATCAAAAGCCAGTCGGTACGATCAAAGACCACGATTCCGTTATCTTTTACAACTTCCGTCCTGATCGTGCGATTCAGATCTCACTCGCTTTCACCAATACTGACTTTCGTGGATTTGATCGGGGAGAGCGTGCTCCGAAAGATCTCTACTATGTGTGTCTCACTCATTTTAGCGAGACAGTAGGCGGCTATGTGGCGTATAAGTCTACGAACTTAGATAACACGTATGGTGAAGTGATTTCGCAACAAGGTCTGCGTCAGCTTCGAATTGCGGAGACAGAGAAATTCCCACACGTTACGTTCTTCTTTAGCGGTGGACGGGAAGAGCCGTACCCAGGCGAGGATCGTATCCTGATCAAATCTCCTAACGTAGCTACTTATGATTTAAAGCCTGAGATGAGTGCTTACGAACTGACGGATTCCTTGCTCGAAGCGATCAACAAAGATGTCTACGATACGATCATCTTAAACTTTGCCAATCCCGATATGGTTGGGCATTCCGGCAAGCTAGAGCCAACGATTAAAGCGGTAGAAGCGGTTGATGAGTGTCTAGGTAAAATTGTGGACCTCGTTATCGCGAAAGGCGGCGTAGCCATCATCACAGCGGACCACGGCAATGCCGACATGGTCATTGATGATAACGAAAGGCCATTTACCGCTCATACCACCAACCCAGTTCCTTGTATTATTACGAAAGAGGGAGTAACCCTACGTGAGGATGGAATCTTGGCCGATCTTACTCCAACCCTTTTGGATCTATTACAAGTATCGAAACCAACAGAGATGACGGGTACGTCTCTCGTTCAAAAATAAGGAATACCAGAGGAGAATGAAACTATGACGATCATTATGGATGTATACGCTCGCGAAGTTCTCGATTCTAGAGGAAATCCCACCGTAGAAGTGGAAGTAACACTCGAAAGTGGCGCAGTAGGTCGTGCGATTGTTCCATCTGGCGCATCGACTGGTGCTCACGAAGCAGTAGAACTTCGTGATGGTGATAAAAGCCGCTACCTCGGTAAAGGTGTTAAGAAAGCAGTAGAAAACGTGAATACAGTCATCGCAGAAGCGGTCGAGGGCATGGACGCATTGGAGCAAGTGGAGATTGATCAGCTCATGATTCAACTAGATGGTATGCATAATAAAGGTAAATTAGGCGCTAACGCTATCTTAGGTGTATCCATGGCAGTAGCTCGTGCAGCAGCAGAAGCACTTAGTGTTCCACTCTACACCTATCTAGGTGGGTTTAATGCGAAAGCACTTCCTGTTCCGATGATGAACATCTTAAACGGAGGAGCTCACGCGGATAACAACGTGGATATTCAAGAGTTTATGGTAATGCCAGTAGGAGCTCCAACCTTTACCGAAGCGGTTCGCATGGGTTCTGAAATTTTCCATAGCCTGAAATCAGTATTAAAATCAAAAGGGCTAAATACAGCAGTAGGCGACGAAGGTGGATTTGCACCAAACCTTTCCTCTAACGAAGAAGCTCTTAGCACCATCGTTGAAGCGATTGGACATGCTGGTTACAAAGTAGGCGAGGAAATTAAGCTTGCTCTTGACGTTGCCTCCACAGAGATCTATAAAGATGGTAAATACCACTTTGAAGCAGAAGGTGTTTCCCGTACTTCCGCTGAGATGGTAGACTACTACGAAGAATTGATCTCTAAATATCCGATTATCTCCATTGAAGACGGCCTTGCTGAAGACGATTGGGATGGTTGGAAATTGCTTACCGAGCGACTAGGTAGCAAAGTTCAATTAGTTGGCGACGACCTCTTCGTAACCAACACAGAACGTCTGCATGAAGGGATCACGAAAGGGATCGGGAACTCCATCCTTGTAAAAGTGAACCAAATCGGTACACTTACGGAAACATTTGATGCTATTGAGATGGCAAAACGTGCTGGTTATACAGCGGTTATCTCCCATCGTTCTGGAGAATCCGAAGATACCACGATTGCTGACATCGCCGTGGCAACCGGTGCTGGACAAATCAAAACAGGTGCTCCATCCCGTACCGATCGTGTAGCGAAGTACAATCAATTAATCCGTATCGAAGATGAACTAGGTTACACCTCTCAATATCCAGGATTGACTGCTTTTTATAACTTACGTAACAAGTAAGGAACGAATGGAAGGAAAAAGCAATGTATGGAGATAGTCCTATGCATTGCTTTTTTTTCGTCTACTCCTACATTTCCATCAGGTTCCTTCTCTACTAAGCACGATCCTTCTTTTCCTTCATTGATCACGATTCTACTCTATGATAAAGTAGGGTTAGATAGTTATGCGCAAGGGAGGTCAACATTATGGCACTTGCTGCAAAAGTATTCCTTGCAGTTATTAGCGTCTTACTGATCGTAGTCGTCTTGCTTCAGTCCAGCAAAAGCCCAGGTCTCTCTGGTGTAATCGGTGGCGGTGCTGAACAAGTAATGGGGAAAGCAAAAGCACGTGGTATCGATGCCTTGCTAAACAAACTGACAGCCGTCTTCGCAACATTGTTTATGATCATGGCAATCGTAGTTGCTTTCTTTCTAAAATAGTAAAAAAAGAACAAGGCATAATGGCTTTGTTCTTTTTTTATATTCATTAAAATTTCCTTCTTTACTCGCTAACTTGTTTTGCCTTTTTCACTACATCAGCTGGAATCGTAATTGTTCCATTGAACGGTGCAAACTGATTTTGTTTAACAGTTGCTTTTACAGAAGTAGGTTTTGTCTTGCTATCAGTTGAAAGTTCCAGCGAACCCTCTAGAGATGTTTGAGCAAACGTTTTGTCATCAAATGTGAAAGTTAGGGTGTAGCTTTTAAGTTTGATTCCTTTAAATGCGGCCCTCATTTGAGAGTCAGCATCTTGAGTAAAGCTACTTGTTAACTCTTTCTCCAGTGCCGAGCGATTCTTTGCTTTTGAGATATCGAATACAATTTTATATTGGTTCCCTTCGTGTGAAGAAGATACTGCCTCTTTCATCGACTTGAACGATTGAAGAGAAGTATCCATATTGGAAAATGGATCTGCTTTCTTAGCTGATTTTGTTTTGGTCCATGTTTTCTTTTTATCCTGATAAGAATAGGTCAAGCCATCTTTTTCATAGGATTCTACTTTCTCGCTTGATCCAAGTGTTTTTGAAGTCCCTACTTGGTGTTTGATTTTTGGATTTACAGCTTCTTCAACTATCGAATTCTCTTCAAATTGGACTTGTGTACCTGCAATTGACAAAGCTCCTTTAACCATTAGCTGATAAGTGTGGGCCTTTTTATTTGCTTCAATTTTGGCCATAAGCTCATCGGTAGTAAGTTCTTCTTTTTTCGTTTCAACAGTAGCTTGGGTATCCTTCGCTTTCTCAGGTTTTGCTGCTTCTTTGGGTTGACACCCAATCAGCAATGTTGTGGTTAACATAAGTATAGAAGTAGAACGAATCAACGTTTTCATGTTATGTACTCTCCTTTGATAATTTTTCATCCGTTTCCGGAAGGCATCGAAAGATGCAACAACTATATATTAACTTTTCTGCTTATTTTAAACCATACTTTTTAGAAAAAATAATCGTAAAATTATTACAATTACTTAAAACAAGATATCTAATTTAATTGAGCAGTTGTTATATGTAGAATGAATTGTTGTTATTATATTCAAAATTAGTTCAATGTTTATCTAAATTAGAATATAATACAAGAAAATACGGTAAACTAATTACATGAGGGGGATTAAGATGGAAAGACTTGCTACCTATTTCCGAGAGAAAAGGACTAATTTCTCTGGAACGGTTTTGATTGCAAAGAAAGGGAAAGTTGTTTTTCATGAAGCCTTTGGTAAATCTGATTTTGATACAGAGATTCAGAATACCCTTGTTACTCGTTTTCCAATTTCATCGCTTACGGAAACGTTCACTTCTCTGGCGATTTTTCAATTAATGGAGCAAAAAAAGCTATGTTTATCTGACTCTTTGGATAAATTTTTCTCCCGTTCTCCTTTAGATGGAGTAACCATTCAACATTTACTTAACCATACCTCTGGAATCGTAGATGATCAAAATGGTTCGGATGAAACCTCAGATAGAGGGTGCCGGAAACCGGATGAAATCTGGGGACAGTTTCAAGATCGAAATCTGTCTTTTATACCAGGAAGCAAGTTTTCCTACAATGATACCAATACTTTTTTGTTAGCAACGATTTTAGAAAAGGTAACCGGTAGGCCTTATCGCGATTATGTAAGAGAAAAGATATTTGCCCCGGCGGGTATGGGGAGTTCGGGATTTGAGGGTGAGCATTTGTCGCTATTAGCTCAAGGACATATAAAAGGAAAAAAGCAGAACTTGCGGAATGCTAACAAGGGATATGGTTGTGGAGATATCGTTTCTACAGCGATGGATCTGTATCAATTTTTGCAATGCTACAAGAGATGTGAGCTTCTAAATCGTGATAGCAAAAACAGAATGGAGACGGTTTCGTTCCGGCGTAAAAAGTGGTTGGATGTATCGCTGATTGCGAGCGGATGGTTTTATCAATTTATCCATGGGATGAGTATTGGATATTCAGGGGCTCATCCATCTGGCTTCATTTCAAGATGGGAATTAAATATGAATCATGACACGGAGATCATTATTTTAAGCAACAATGTGGTTCCATATAATTGGTTTGATTCCAAATGGAATGGAGCTGAATTAATCGCAGCGGAACTAGGTGAAATTTTATTTGAAAACCGGTTATCGCCATTTCAGAAACTGCTGATTCGAAATTGATTAACTTAGGTTGGAAAGGAAAAAATTGTGATATGCTAGGTTCTGAGGATTGATTTAAGTAGCTTTATCGAAAAACGGGTATTCTACTCATGTATGATTATCAATTTAGCCTCTGAAATGTATCCCATAGGTTGGATAAAAGGAAGTAGCTTTGAAAGGAGCTAAAAGTTTGGTCACAGCAAAACAAGTAATAGAGATGTTGAAAAATCCGCTCTATAAACCAATTGGTTCAGAGGAATTAATGCGCAAACTTCAGGTGTCAGGAGAGGACAAAGCAGAGTTCGTCTCCATACTAAACCGGTTGGAGACGGAAGGTGAGATTGTCCAGACGCGAGGAGGAAAATTTGGTCTCCCCAAACATTACAACATGGTTGTAGGGAAGTTGCAAGGAAGTGCAAAAGGATTTGGATTTGTGCTTCCAAAATCAGAAGAGATCAATGATATCTACATCCATGGAAGTGATATGAATGGTGCGATTGATGGCGATACCGTATTAGTTCGGCTAAATAAGCCTCGCAAAGGGGATCGTCGTCCAGAAGGTATTATTATCGATGTTTTGAAACGTGGGCGGGAAAAAATTGTAGGACGCTTTAAGGCCTCGTCTCCTTTGTTTGGAGTTGTCTTACCCGAAGAATCAAGGCTGAATGTAGACATCTTTGTTCCATCCGAAAAGCAGTTAGATGCTCAGGATGGCCAGATCGTCGTAGTACGGATTGTTCCTAACACTTCGGATAAATTTACGATTGAAGGGGAGATTGTAGAGATCTTGGGAGATAAAGATGCTCCTGGGATTGATATTCTGTCCATTATTCGTAAGCATGGTTTGCCAGAGCAGTTTCCGGAAGCAGTGGAGCAAGAAGCAGAAGGCGTTCCAGATCAGATCAGTGAAGAAGAAATCAAACATCGTCGTGATTTGCGAGAGCGTGTCATGGTAACGATCGATGGAGAAGATGCGAAGGATTTGGACGATGCAGTCTCGGTAGAGCGCCTTCCAAACGGTAATGTTCGCTTAGGAGTCCATATTGCCGATGTGAGCTATTATGTTAGAGAAGGAAGCGCACTAGATCGAGAAGCGTATGAACGCGGGTGTAGTGTTTATCTGGTAGATCGTGTCATTCCGATGCTTCCTAAGCGTTTATCCAACGGGATTTGCAGTTTGAACCCGAAAGTAGATCGGCTTACGATGACATGTGATATGGAGATTAACTCGGAAGGTCAGGTTGTGAATCATGATATTTATGCCTCTGTTATCTGTACGAATGAACGGATGACATATGGAGACGTAAAGAAAATTGTGATTGATGAAGACGCAGAATTGATCGCGAAATATCAGCATCTAGTAGAAGATTTCCGTTTGATGGCGAGCCTAGCAGATACATTGCGGAAGAAACGAATGAACCGTGGAGCGATTGATTTTAACTTTTCGGAAGCGAAGATTTTGGTGGATGAACACGGAAAGCCAACTGATATTGTTAAACGACCACGTACAGCGGCTGAGCAATTGATCGAGGAATTCATGCTAGCAGCCAACGAGACAGTAGCGGAACACTTTTATCGGCTAGATGTCCCGTTTGTTTATCGGATTCACGAAAATCCGGATCCGGAAAAGCTAATGTCATTCTACGAGTTAGTAAATAATTTTGGTTATAACGTCAAAGGGAAAGCGGATAAAGTAAAGCCGAGAGCTCTGCAAAGCTTATTAGGTAGAGTGGAAGGTAGTCCTGAAGAGATGGTGATCAGTACGATTTTGCTACGTTCGATGAAGCAAGCGAAATACTCTACTGAATCCGTTGGACACTTCGGCTTAGCGGCAACATTTTACTCTCACTTCACCTCGCCAATCCGCCGATATCCCGATTTACTCATTCATCGCGTCATTCGTGAAGTATTGGAGAATGGACATATCTCACTGGAGAGAATGGAGCATCTACAAGCCTATTTAACAGATGCGGCTGAGCAGTCATCCATTCGTGAGCGAGTAGCGGTTGATGCAGAACGTGAGACGAATGCGCTGAAGATGGCAGAGTATATGAAGTCACATGTGGGAGAAGAGTTTGAAGGTGTAATTAGCAGTATCACGAATTTCGGGATTTTTGTAGAGCTGCCCAATACCGTGGAAGGCTTGATTCATGTTAGTAATCTAACGGATGATTATTACAACTTCCATGAACGGGCGTATCTCTTGATTGGTGAACGTACGAAGCATATATTCCGAATGGGAGATCCGATCAAAATTCGGGTAAGTGGAGCTAGTTTAGAGGAACGAAAAGTGGACTTTGAATTAGTGGAGCACATCACCCAACATGAATTGGATGAGAGCTTCTTCCATCGAGAGAAGTCAAAAGCGAGAAGATCGAAGCCGGGCGAAAAAGATCGTGGTGGAGATCGCCGTCGTGGTAAAAGCCAAGGAAAACGGAGACCAAAATCTTCCGATCCAAAATCATCAACTGGCAATAGAGGCTCAAAGGGTAAGCGTTCTGAAAAAAGAAGCTCTAGTTCTAAAAAAGGTCGAATTAGTACTACGAGTCCAGATCAATCATTTGCATCTAAAGGACCGAAGCAGGACACTCGTAGAAAGAGAAATCGATAAAAACTTTATAAGAGCGGGGATTCCCCACCCCTGCTCTTGGGTTTCGATTCTCAAAGAGCGGGTATATTTTAATGTGGAGTAATCTTTTTTAAAAATAATGCTAACTTTCTCATTTGACGTTAGAAGTAGAAATCTGGTAAAATGTTAAATGGATATTTTTCTGTAGGTGGTGGTACAATGAGCTCCAAAGGGACAAAAGTGATTGCCCGCAATAAAAAAGCAACACATGATTACCATATTGAAGAGACTTTTGAAGCTGGCATTGTGCTCACTGGTACAGAGATCAAGTCGATTCGCCAAGGCCGCGTCAATCTGCAAGATGCCTATGCTCGTGTGGATAGAGGAGAAGTATGGATCGTTGGAATGCATATTAGCCCGTTTGAGCAAGGGAATCGCTTTAATGTGGATCCAACACGTACACGGAAGCTACTATTGCACAAGAAAGAGATCAGTAAATTGATTGGACAAACGAAGATGAAAGGTCTTACCTTGATTCCGCTTAACGTCCATCTGCGTAGTGGTTTTGCCAAAGTCGATTTAGGATTAGCACGTGGTAAGAAGCTGTACGACAAGCGTCATACCGCCGCTAAGCGCGATGCACAGCGTGAGATTCAACGTCGTTTAAAAGAACAAAATCAGTAGGTATCATTTGGTATTGAGTAGACGTATTCTTACATGTTAAGATGAAACTTGTTAGAATATCATCTCTAAACCCTTCTATTATGGGGGCGTTTATGGGATTCGACGGGGATTGTTCGAGCATAAGTAGCGAGTCGAGGGGCTGCGTTTCTCGTTAATCACGCGGACGCCAATTATAACTGGCAAACAAAACAATTTTGCTCTAGCTGCTTAATTGCAGCTAGGATCCACTGCTCCATCGCCTATGTGGCGTAGATGGGTCTCATAACTTAGTAGGCTAGCGTTTTAGACGGCTACTGTCTAAAAGGCGAAGCATTAGTAGCTAGTCATTTGGGAGGCCTGTCGTTGGGCAGTTCAAATGATGAAACAACCCAATACGACGACTGCACTCGGAGAAGCTTATGTGGCGAGGTCTTCGGACAGCGGTTCAACTCCGCTCGCCTCCACCAACTTTATGTAAGACAAGTAAATGGCTCTGCTACCAAACAGAGCCATTTTTTATATTGACAGGACAAGATACCGCTTACTATAATGATGATGTTGTCAAAAATTCCATACGCTGATGTGGCACAGTCGGTAGCGCACTTCACTCGTAATGAAGGGGTCGCAGGTTCGAATCCTGTCATCAGCACCAAGATAGAAATCCTGTATGTGTTGATGTTACAGGATTTTTTCGTTGTGTTTAAAGTAATAGGAAACTTGCTTACTAATAATTAGATTGTATTTGTTGTCCAGTTGTTGCCCTTAAATGAATAAGCTACATTTAGGTACAAACAGGAGGAAGAACGACTCTGCCTGGGCGGTTGGAGAATTGGTTGATGACGATCCATTCGTCGAGTGATGGGTCGTAGATATTTTGAAGGCCGAAATGGAGTACTTGTACAAATTGAGTGGAGTCTGATTGATCTACATAGATGTCGGCCGACGATACTGGGAGACGGGGATAGAATCCGGAGGGAAGCTCTGGTATGACTACAGTAGCTCGAAAATGATGGACATGCCTGTTTGTTTTCCCTAATAAGATCTCTGGTCCTACATACTGTGACGTGGCAAAGAAGGCGTTTAGGTCTCTTAAACTAAATCGTAAGAGAGGGGCGCAACTCTCCAGCGGTGGTAAGAATTCTGGTTGAAGTCCGGGCCACTTATATGTGTAGGTATAGAGATGATGGTTGTAGATGAGGTTTGTGAAGTGAATACGATGATTTTCGCTCCCAGCAATCATCTGGACATTGCCATTGTTTGCGTGCCATGTAAAAGGCACATTGATGTTTAGATCGGGAACAATATAGCGACCTCTCCATCGAAAGTTTCGGCGTAGACGGGGTGGAGAAGGAGGACATGGCTGAGGCCTAGCACAGTCATTTAATTGCATGTTTTCCCTCCCTATGGATTATGCAGACAGTAAATGATGTACAGTTATAGTGTTGTGTAATATTTATATGCTAGATTTAAAGTTGTGACTGGGTTTACTTGGTTTGTGGCAGTGTTTTTAACTTTATAACCAATTATTTACGAAAGAAAGTGAGAGTGAGAGTTTGAACATTAGAGAAGCAAATAAGGCTGACTTCCCTGAATTAAGGCACTTATATCTAGAATCCCGTTGCAAAAGCTTCTATTGGGCGAATGTGGAACAGATGACTTTAGAGGATTTTGACCAACATACTTTAGAAGAACATATTATTGTAGCAGAAGAGAATCAGAGCATTCTTGGATTTGCTTCATTGTATTTACCAGATAACTTTATCCATAATCTATTTGTCCACCCCGAGTTCTCCGGAAAAGGGGTCGGTACTAAGTTGCTTAAGGCTTCTATAGAAAAAATGACACAACCGATACGATTAAAATGTGTATCGAAAAATCTTAAAGCAATGAAGTTCTATCAAGATCATGGTTGGAGAAAAGTGGTGGAAGAAGGTAATTTGGAAGAGAAGTACTGGGTAATGGTGTATGAGGTTTAAAGGAAAAATTTTTGTGTTATCCTAATGATAAAGGTTTACGGGAAATGGAGGAAGATAACAACGATGGAAACGATTCAGCGTTCTCCAGAGCCATTTTATTATCCAGGTGGAAAAACGGGCATTCTACTTATACATGGATTTACAGGTTCTGCATCAGAAATGCGACCAATGGGTCAATATTTCCAGGAGTTAGGGTATTCTGTGTGTGCTCCCCTTTTAAAAGGGCATGGAACAACTCCAGAGGATTTACAAAAGTCGGATCGACATGACTGGTTTCAAGATGTTCTAAATGCGTACGATCATTTAAAGCAATCAGGCGTAGAGAAGATATATGTTGCTGGCCTATCTATGGGCGGAGTATTGGCTTTAAAATTAGCCATGAATCGCTCACTTGCTGGAGTGATTACGATGTGTTCGCCTATCTGGATACAAGACAAGCGGACGAAATATGTAGAGATCGTTCATTTTTTTGCTCCGAACTTATACCATACATCACAGAAGAGAAGCAAGCGAAGCGCACAAATTCAAAATGCGATGGTTCCGTTTAATCGAACACCATTAGGTAGCATTGCCCAGCTTCTAAAGCTGATCCGAGAAGTAAGGCGTAAGCTTCATGAAGTGAAGATACCTGCTTACGTTGTTCAATCTACAAACGATGAGACTGTTCGGCCTGAGAGCGCGGACTATATTTATGCACATATAAAATCCGAAGATAAAACGTTATCTTGGTTTGAGAAATCTTGTCATATTATTACGCTGGATCGAGAGCGAAAAGCTTTATTCCATGAGGTTGAGGATTTCATCAAACGAACTGAAAAGGAATAAGGGGCATTTTTATCAGAAGAAATTCTTTAGGACGAGTAAAGGATTTTTTTGTTTATAAACGATAAACGTATATTGTGGGAGGGAGAGATCGGCAGTTGTATAAGATCCTTATCGTAGAAGACGATCAGAAAATTGCTCAACTTTTATCCAATCACTTGCTTAAATTTGGTTATGAACCGATTTTAGTAGATGACTTTGACCAGATAGATGATCTATTTCTAAAGCACTCTCCGCATGTTGTTTTACTGGATATTAATCTTCCTAAGTATGATGGCTATTATTGGTGCAAAAAGATTCGACAGCTTTCTTCATGCCCGATTATCTTTGTTTCGGCACGGATTGGGGAGATGGATCAGGTGATGGCGATTGAATATGGAGCGGATGACTTTATTACGAAGCCTTTTTCCTATGATATCGTCATGGCCAAGATTAAGAGTCAAGTTCGCCGTAGCTACGGTGAATTCTCTGTGACCCCATCTTCGGATAAGGAGCGAGAAATTCGTTTTCACGGATTAATTTTGTATCCAGAACGGCTTGAGTTACATTTTCGTGATCAGAAATTGTTCCTAGTGAAGAAAGAGATGGATATGTTAGATCTTCTCATAAGTGTGTATCCTCGCTCTGTGAAAAGGAATAAACTGCTTGAGCATGTGTGGGATGAACAAATATTTATTGGTGAAAACACATTAAATGTATACATAGCAAGGCTACGTAAGAAGCTACAAGAATTAGAGATCGATCATGCGATCGAGACGGTAAAGGGAGTTGGCTATCGAATCCATGTTACGTGGGAGGAAGACGTTGAATGAGGTTGTTTTTTAAGGTATACAGCCCTTTTATCCTGATCTATGTGATTCAGTTTTTGCTCTTATACTATACGCTTCGGTATTTAGATGAAGTGACGATCACAGGAAACGTCCTTTATATATTTTTGGTGAGCTTATTTCCATTTGCTATGTTTCTGCTTGTGCGCTTGGGGATGGAGAGATCGTTTTATCAGAGGTTAGAGAAGGAGTGGGAGCAAGGGGATGAGTTCTTAGGGATTCAGAACCGAACTCCCCTTACAGATGAGGTGAAAAAAACATTTTCCAAACAGCACCGTCTTCTTCGCCTAGCCTCGCAAGAGGAACTTAAGAAGAAGCAGGAACATATCGATTTTATCTATCACTGGGTACACCAATTAAAAACGCCATTATCGGCATTGAAGCTAACTGTCCAAGCAGAAGAAGGCTTGGACAGCGCTGATGATATGCAAGAGGAGATTGATCGGATCGAGCATAGTTTAAATATGGTTTTATATCTATCGCGCATCAAGTCATTCCTGAATGATTTTTATGTGGAACAAGTTTCTTTAAATCAAATTGCAACGGAAACGATCAATGAAATGAAACGCCTCTTTATTCGAAAGGAAATTTTTCCTGTGATCGAAGCAGAGGGAGAGTTTACGGTTCCGACAGATCGCAAATGGTTGAAGTTTGTTCTCTTTCAATTGTTGACCAATGCGATTCGCTATACGTCGGGTGAGAATAAAAGGATTAAGATTCGAATGGGGCAAAGGGGAAGGGAAGTTTATTTATCTGTAACAGATCAGGGGGTGGGGATTGCTCCTGAGGACATTCCCCGCGTATTTGACTTATATTTTACTGGTAAAAACGGACGTGTATTTGGTGAATCGACGGGTATTGGACTATTTCTTGTGAAAAAGATTTGTGATGAATTAACACATGAAGTACACATTCATTCGGAGTTAAACCAAGGGACACAGGTAACGATTGTATTCCAGCAATAAAGCAAAGTCAGCTTTTCCCTTGATCCAAGTAGTGAAAGATTGTACGAATGTACTTAGATCGAATCCATATGAAATAGAGAATTTGGATCACGCCGAAGATGATAATGACCTGAAGAATTTTATCAAATGGTGCCGATTCTGCGTTTTCATGGTTCCAGAGAATGAGAACCATGTAAGTATGGATAGAAGCGATTGCAAAAGGAGAAAAGAAGAAAATAGCTAATTGGCCGGTGATAATCCGCTTGATTTCTCTCCTTTTGAGCCCAATTTTGGTTAAGTTGTGATACTTCTCCCTCTCTCCTTGGATGTCTGCGAATAAGCGGAAGTAGAGGAAGCTGATCGCCGCGATGAAGAAGACCATACTAATAAAGGAACCAAGAAAGAAATAGGTTTTATTGTGTATTAAATCGGATTGAAAATAATTCGCTGCCGTGTGTACTTGCCTAGGTCCTTCATTATAATTAAATCGTTCTGTGATTTGTGCACTAAAGTCTCCCAGACGAGTCCAATTTGGAATTTGATACTCCACAAAGGTGTATGTTGGATAGTTTGTTTTCACTTGATGATACAATGAATCGCTAATTACATAGTAAATTAGTGCTCCAAAATTTAAAAAGGGTTTATACGTTACTTCGATTACATTTATCTTCCTGCCCCCTAGTACCATCTCTTGATACTCAATCTCATCAAGGGGATCCATCTTCGTTCCATAACCTTTCCATACCAGCACAAGAGAATTATTTCCCTCTAGAGAAATCGTTTCCCTACCTAGAAAACGAGCCAGTTGATTAAAATGGGAGTTAGATATAAGCGCTATGGCAGGCCTTTGTCCTGTATGATCTTCGATTTTGCTCAGAGCGAGTACAGGAATCTGGACTTTCTTATATTCATATCCATTCTTTTTTAGATACGTATCAATATAATTTATATTTTCTTTAAGCTGTTTGTCTTGAGGATACGATACATAGGAGATAGGGCCGACGAAGTCTTTTATGATCCCTTCTGCTGTATACAGGTAGCTTGTGTATAAACTAGCTGTAATCGCGATCGAAATCGTGATTAGCAGTGTAGAGATAAACAAGTTTCGGGCATTTTGTTTGGCTTGATGGGCTAGGCTGGAGATCCAGAGTAAGTTCGTTCTATGAAAATAAAAGCGCAGATTTCGTTTTAATAATGTAACACCTAAAGTGCTGGCGTGAGAGAATATGAGGTACGTAATAATGGTAAGTATGATAAATACAGCGAGGATGTTGTCGTACTCTAAGTATGTCACCATTTTTGCAAGTAATAGGTCATCTAGTCCATCTGGATTTCGGAGGGCATTGAGTAATAACCCATATAGGAACAAAATGATGCCTATACCACATACTGCTTTTAGGAGAGGCGCTTTCGGTTGACGATTCTGTTTTCGGCTTTTTGTTAATAAGAAGTAGATATTTTGGGAGCGAACAAAAAAAGGCGATAGGATTGACACCAACATAAATAAACTGATGAACGCGATAAAGGTGAGCACGATTGGAAAAGCAGATAAACTGAATCCCAAAGGGAACTGAAAGATCATGGATATGACGAAAAAGAAGTACTTCGAAAAGAGTAGCCCTAGTAGAATTCCAGAGATAATCGAAATGAGACCAATCAGGATATTTTCGAAAAACATGAGTTTGATGAACTGTCTATCTGTAATGCCCAGCAGACGAAGTACACCAAATTCTCCCCACCGTCTATGGAGAAACGTTCCTAATGAGTACAGAATAAATACTAACGAACATCCATATTGATAAGGTAGGATAGCCGTTAATATGACGGTTAAGTGTCCTGAATCTTTTGATAGATTCATATCGGGATGAAAATAAGCGACTGAAAAGATAAAAAAGACCATCACGGAAATGGTACTTGCCATAAAAAAAGCCAAATAGGAGGAGAGATTTCGTTGTACATTGCGCAGGGCAAACTGTTTAAAAGTCATATCTGGCTCCTCCTAGTAATGAAAGTACATTTAAAATTTCTTGGTAAAACGCTTGTTGATTTGCGCCACGGTACATTTCGTTATAAATGCGCCCATCTTTAATAAAGATGACTCGGTGACAATGGCTAGCTACGATCGGATCATGCGTAACCATTAAAATCGTTACACCGAAATCTTGATTCATCTGCTCTAGGACGTTTAATACATCGTGAGATGCACGGGAATCTAGATTTCCTGTAGGCTCATCTGCTAGTAACAGGGAAGGGCGATGAATAATGGCACGTGCGATGGCTACCCGTTGGGCCTGGCCACCTGAAATCTCATACGGAAATCGTTCGAGGATCTCAGTTAATCCTAATTGCATGGCTATTTTCTGTAACGCTTGATTCATAGTAGAGAATCGGGTTCCTTCCAGTGCTAGGGGTAGAAGGATATTTTCGCGTATCGTGAGTGAGTCCATCAAGTTAAAATCTTGGAATACGAATCCTAAATTGGACCGGCGAAATTGGGCTAACGAATCCTCTGATAGACGGTGAAGGTCTTGATTTAACAAGAAAACTTGTCCAGAAGTCGGGAAATCGTTGGTGGAGATCACATTAAGCAAGGTTGACTTTCCGCTCCCAGAGGGACCCATCACACCTATGAATTCGCCACTTTTCACAGTAAAGTCCATATCGTCGAGGGCTTGATAGGAGACGGTTCCTTCGTAAATTTTGCATACTTTTTTCAGTTCTAGTATATTCATGCTCGTCCCCTACTCTCCTTGTGAACCTGTGTCTATCTTATTTTTTCTCATTTTCTTCTATTTTTACACTGGAACACAAAATATAGATACACTGTAAGGGATTCAGGAGCTCATTTCTATCGAAATCGATAACAGATCGATTACACATTTGTAAGCTTGTCATTCAAATACGCGTTGCAAAGAGGAATTTTTATTTAAAGAATAGAATTAATACTATTGCATGAGTATCAAATCAGGAATGAATTAGAAATACATTTTTGTACGAATTCTATGGGTATTTTCTCATATGACATTAATTTTCCGATTAAACTGACTTTTAACAACCAATCAAAGGAGCAGATGCACATGATGATGAATGTTCCACTTACAATACCTATGATGTTTGAACATGCAGAGCGTTATTTCTCTAAGAAGGTAGTAATTTCTCGAACTGCTGGAGGGGTTCATCGCTTTACGTATGGAGAAATTGCACAAAGAACACGTCGTCTTGCTCATGCATTAGAAAAGTTAGGAGTTCAAAAAGGGGAGCGGGTGGGGACGCTCGCTTGGAATCATCATCGCCATCTGGAGGCATACTTTGCGATTCCCAGCATGGGAGCTGTTTTGCATACCATTAATATTCGGCTGTCTCCTCAGCAGATTGCTTATATCATTAATCATGCGGAAGATAAAGTCCTCTTGATTGATCCAGATATTCTCCCCCTTGTGGAGGCGATTGCACCCTATCTTTCTACTGTAAAAGCGTTTGTGCTCATGTCTAATACGGATCTCCCGGATTCTCCCTTAAAGCCACTCTATTCCTATGAGACCCTTCTAGCCGAATCGGACCCTGCTTTTTCGTTTCCGTCTATAGAAGACGAGAATCAAGCGGCGGGCATGTGCTATACATCTGCTACCACAGGAAATCCCAAAGGTGTGGTTTATACCCATCGTAGTATCGTCCTTCATGCGATGGCCCTTGGTTTGGCAGATAGTACAGCCGTTTCGGAAAGGGATACGGTTTTAACCGTCGTACCGATGTTCCATGTAAATGCGTGGGGCTTACCATTTGCATGTGTATGGTTTGGGAGTACTCAAGTCTTGCCGGGGCCTTATTTCACTCCTCAATTACTGGCTGAATTTATGGAAACGGAGCAGGTTACCGTCACAGGTGGTGTCCCGACCATCTGGTTAGGGTTACTAAAGGAATTGGAGCAGAAGGTGTATGACCTCTCTAGCTTGCGTGGTTTGTTATGCGGTGGCTCAGCTGCCCCACTTGCGATGGTACGAGCCTTTGAAGAAAAGTGGAAAGTTCCTTTTTATCATGCGTATGGTATGACTGAGACAAGCCCTCTGGTATCATTTGCGAGGTTAAAAAGCTATCAAGATGGTTCTGAGGAAGATCGCATCCAATCATTGACGAGACAAGGGTATATGGTACAGGGAACCGAGATGAAAGTAGTGGGAGCAGAGGGTGAAGTAAAATGGGATGACAAAGAGATGGGGGAGTTGTTACTTCGCGGCCCGTGGATTGCAAGCGAATATTATCGTGATGAACGAAGCGATGACACGTTTAAAGACGGATGGCTTCACACTGGTGATGTTGTAACCGTTGATGAGGAAGGTTCTATCAAAATAGTGGATCGAACGAAAGATTTAATTAAGAGTGGTGGGGAGTGGATTTCATCCGTTGATTTAGAGAATACGCTTATGACACATGAGGCAGTATTTGAAGCTTGTGTGGTGGGGATTCCCCATGAAAAATGGGAAGAACGTCCATTAGCATGTATCGTCTTAAAGGATTTGTACAAGGGGCAAAATCTCAAATTAGAGATTCTCGAATTTTTACACACTCAGTTTGCTAAGTGGTGGATTCCAGACGATATCGTGTTTGTAGATGAGATTCCTAAATCAGGAGTAGGAAAGTTCCTCAAGCGAGAGCTTCGTGAGCAGTGGCAGGATTACTATGTAGGGAGCACAACTGTTATTGATTAATGTGAAAAGACATGGCAGAGACATTGAAGTGAACCCAAAAAGTTAGACACAAAAGTTTAAATAACCTGCAGGGTATGTGTTCGGTATTGAACTGGACTCATACCTTTTAGTTTTATCTT
>NZ_SLXV01000006.1 GCF_004341445.1 Baia soyae | reverse complement strand
ACCCATTTCACTACATCCATTTCTCCTACTTGATACCGTTGAGCAACGGTTTGATACGACTCGACGCCGTCGAGATAGGCTTCTACAGCTTTCAATTTTGTTTCTAATGAATATTTAGCCATAGAAAAAGCACCTCCAACTGTTGGGTTTTAATTTCGTGTCCAACAATTGGGGTGCAGTTCACGTGAAGAAGCAGGCTTTTTGCTATCATCATGTTGTGATTTATGCACCTACATAGTAATAGAATGGGATGCGGATTGGTTCGTTTTTCTCATTCACGATCGTGATATAACCTTGATAGTCGCCATCGTCTTTCTTCTTCGGATTTACCGTTACATTAAATGTAGTGGATTTTCCTTTGGCAAGGGTAAGTAAGGTTTTATCCGATTTCACTAGAGAATTTCCTTTGATTTGGTACACTTGACGCTTGGAGGTTGGGTTTTTCAACGTAACTTGGAGTTTCACTTGATCGCCTGTCTTGGATAGTTTTCCAAAGCTTAAGCTTGCTGGATTTGCCATCAAGACTGGATTTAGCGCTTTTCCTACGTTGATTACACCAGCACCCACTTCGACTGGAAGAGCCGCGCTCTTTGGATTAATAGCTGTGCCCATAAATGCTGACTTGATGTCTTGTGGAGTCCAGTCAGGATGAGCTTGAGTCAAGAGAGCAGATGCACCCGTAACGTGAGGCGCAGACATGGAAGTACCATTGTAAGCTGCTAATCCGCCACCCACAACACTGGAGTAAACGTTTACGCCAACTGCTGCTACATCCGGCTTCAAGGTGTAGTTAATCGTTGGACCACGAGAAGAGAATCCTGCGATTTGTAGTGAATCTGGAGTGAAGAATTCGGTGTCAGCACCTGGAGTGAACTTCACAGATCCTTCTCCACTTGTGAGCCATGCTCCATCCATATCAGAAACCATCGCAACTGGTACCGTTACGCTTGTTTCAACGGACGGGGAGGTAGGAGCACCTGATTGGTTGTTTACGATTAGTACCCCAACAGCTCCTTTTGCTTGCGCATTAGTTGCTTTTTGGGTAAAGGAGCATGTACCACGTTTCACAACGGCAATCTTCCCAGTTAAGTCTGTTGTGAGTGGGTCACAAGCAAGATCGAGATTATTAGAAGCATCTTTTACAGGTAGAAGGGAAGCTGTCACTTCTTTTTCAACGATTCCACCTGGAGAAGCAGATCCGACTGGAAGTGTTTTAGTTTGACCTTGTACAGTTGCTTGGATTGCTTTTCCGAAGAAATGGCTATTGCTCACAGCCGCTACTGTAATAACATCCGATGCAATCCCAGGGGAGCCGATGGTTTGTGCACCAGGACCGTTATTACCAGCGGAGATAACGGTTGTCATGCCAGCACGAGAAGCAGCGTTCACTACTTCTACAAGTAGGTCAAAGCCAGTAGTAGCAGGGCCACCTAAGCTTAGGTTTGCTACATCCATGCCATCATTTACAGCATCTTCTACTGCTTTTGCGATAAAGGTGCTGTCTGCGTTACAGTCGTCGCAAGGGAATACATTATAGTTTCCTAAATATGCTTTTGGTGCAACGCCGCTTAATGGAGTTTTAGCTACACCAGATGGATCCTTATATCCTTCAACTCCGGCAATCGTACCTGCAACGTGAGATCCATGAGAACCAATTGCTTCTGGTGTACGAATCCCTTTTCCATCTGCTTGGTAGTTTACCGCTTCTGGATGGTATACCTTTGCTACGATTACTTTATTGCTCGTATATTTTAACCATTCATCCATCGAGCCAATTCCGCTTAAGTCAGCTTGTACTTTTGGGAATCCTTCTGGCATTTTAAGAGATGAATCTTTAAAGAATGGATGGTTCTGATCGATTCCAGAATCGATTACGGCTACTTTTACGCCTTCACCTTTATATCCAGACTTCCATGCAGGAAGAGTATTTATCAGTTCGAGCGACTTATTCATGGTCGGGCGGTATTGCTTACTTTGCACAACGCGCTTAACGCCTGGTGCATTTTCAAGCGTTTTAACATCTGTGCTAGAAGCTTTTACCGAGAAGCCATTGAAAGTGGTACTGAACTCGGAAACGACTTTCGAATTGGTCTTCTCCTTGATGTATTTCTTTACAGAATCGCGCTTCTTCGTTAGATAAGACTGATAATTCTTTACATCGGAAGATTTTGTGTTTAACACCTTGTCAGGAGCTGGTTGCGTGGCAGCAAAGCCTTTAACGCCTCCGTCGTATGTAGCTACTGGCTCATCTGCTAGCTCTACAAAGTAGTAGCCTGAGGTAGCTGGGGTAGAAATTTTGGCATCCGTGTTTGGATCGTTTGCCAATACACTTGATACACTGGATAATACTAATGCTCCACTTAGAAGCATAGACGCAGGAATACGCCATTTTCTCTTCATGAATTGCCCTCCCAAAGGTGTGAATATTGACCCATGATTCAAGTCATAGATATATAATACTATAACTAACATTCAAATCCTTCTTTTTTATTAGTAAATTATAAATTTTATTTACAAATAAAAAATGCTAGCAAGAACGATTTCTGTCCTTTCTAGCATTTTTCCGTTCTATTATCGTGGTAAAATTCGTAGACGAGTGAAGAGCGCAATGATTTTTCTCCCCATCGGGATCATCTGAAGCTCTTTCTCTGTAAGAGTTCGAGTGATGATCAAGGCAAATAAATAGACAAACGATCCAATCAATACCATAGCCAAGCTGATAAAGATATAAAAGAGACGACTTGGTTCTGTAACTAGGAAGAGCATGGATTTATAGAAGAGATAGAGGATAGCTAACATAATTCCAGTGCTAAGTAATGGTTTTAAGACATAAGCACCAAAGCGGAAACGAATGCCTGTGATTCGTACTACTTGCCATAGATTGAGCGAACAAACGACTACATAAGCGAGTACCATGGCCAGTGCGGAACCTCGAATTCCCATAGTAGGGATAAACAAGAAGTTTCCTATGACTTTCACAACAGCGCCGATTAATAGATGACGGACAGGGAGTTTATTAAATCCTAATCCTTGCAAAATCCCCGAGCAAGTAACCGCTAATGTACTGAAGATGGCAGAGAACGCAAGGATTGCTAACGTGTCTCCTCCGTTATTATTTTTGTACATGGCTATGTTAAGTGGCTCCACTAACATGGCTAATGCAAGACTTGCCGGTAAGCTAATCACAAGTGTCATCAGCCAAGATTGCGAAATCTTATGCTCCACCGCTTCGTATTCTTCACGAGACATATGCGCCGCAATCGCCGGAATCAGGGCGAGAGTAAGCGAGCTAGAGAAAACCGAGATCACATTAACAAATGGCTCTCCCCGGCCGTAGATGCCGAATAATTCCGTGGCTTTTTCAACCGATAATCCTGAGTTCCTTAGTAACTGAGGTACGGTAAAGGAATCAATGAGTCCGATTAAAGGAAGCACAAGTGTTGCTAACGAGATCGGGATCGCATAGGCGATAATTTTCTTCGATAATCTTCCAAATGATTCAGGACGACGTAAGGGAGGATTCCATTTTTTATAAAGTTGTTCTTTTTTGTCTCGGCGATTGTACCAGAGCATGACGATTAAACCCGCAATCGCGCCAAATAAGGCCCCAGCCGTTGCCCCAGCTGCTACGAGCTCTTGGCTCATGCCTTTTTGAACCATCCAGTACGTTAGCCCAATGAGCACTCCCACCCGCACAATCTGCTCGATCAGTTGGGAGATTCCAGTTGGCACCATTTGCTGTTGTCCTTGAAAAAATCCACGGTATGCACCCATGATCGGGACAAACAGAATCGCACATGCCAATACTTTCATAGAAGGGGTTGCGGCCGAGTTTTCGAGTATCACCTTCGAGATATACTCTGCTCCAAAAAATAAGATGCAAAATGAAAGAATCCCCGTCAGGCTTAAGATGATAGAGGCAACTCGCAAAATTCGTCGTGCACCCGGATAATCATCGTGAGAGAGGTGCTCTGCCACAAACTTTGAAACCGTGATCGGAATCCCAGCCGTGGCGATCATTAAAAGAATAGAGTAGAACGGGAAAGAGATTCGGTAAATTCCTACTGTATGGTCACCTGCGATATTTTGAAACGGAGCCCAAAACAGGCTCCCGATAATTTTTGTAAAAAGAGTTAATACACTTAGGATCAGTGTTCCTTTGACTAACTTATTTGACATAGATTCATACTTCCTTTGTGCGAAAAGTACATGATGTTTATTTTAGCAGGTTAAGTATATTCTGGATATGTACGAAGATGTCAAATTTGAAAAGAAAAGAAGGTTGTTGTCCGTCAATCTTCCTCAATCAGCCTCAAAGCCAAATAGATGGAAGAAGTCTTCTCGGAATCCTTTTAGGTCTGTGAGCTCGTATACATTTTCCGAATTCACCTTCTCTAAAATCTCGGAAACCTCCTGCTGGACGTGCGCGCGCATCTCCCAATCATCGATACGGATTCGTCCTTCCTCATCGAGCTGAAGTGGCTGATTGGAGTAGAGAAAATCGTGATAGAGACGGCTCATTTGCTCGATGCAACCTTCATGAATCCCTTTTTCCTTCATTACTTTGTACAAAGCAGATATGTAGAGTGGGATAACAGGAATGGCGGTACTTGATTGGGTAACCAGTCCTTTACATACCGTTACGATTGCTTGTCCATTTACAGATGCAAGCTCCTTACTTAATTCATGAGCCGTTGCTTCCAGATGATCCTTCGCACGTCCGATCGTTCCATTGCGATAAATCGGATGGGTCATCTCCGGACCGATATAGGAGAAAGCGATTGTTTTCACACCTTCGCTTAGAACATCGGCCTCTTTTAGCGCAAGCATCCAAGCACTCCAATCTTCTCCGCCCATCACTTTTACCGTATCCGCAATTTCTTCCTCGGTTGCTGGCAGTAGCTCCACCTGAGTTACTTCTCCTGTGTGGAAATGTACCGTCTTATTTTGATACGGTGCTCCAATTGGTTTTAAGACAGAGTAATAGGCCTCTCCCGTTTGCGGATCGGTCCGCTTTGCAGTAGCGAGGCTATAGATGACTAAGTCAATCTTGCCTAAATCCTGCTTAATCAGCTGAATCGTTTCTTCCTTTATTTCATTAGAAAAAGCATCTCCATTTACATGCTTGGCATAGAGCCCTGCTTCATGAGCGAACTCTTCAAACGCCATCGAGTTATACCAACCAGCTGATGCACCTCGTTTAGGAGTTCCTTGTCCACCCGAGAAAACGCCAATCGTACTTGCCCCTGCTCCAAAAGCAGACACAATCCGCGCCGACAACCCAAAACCCTTCGAAGCCCCAATCACAAGCACATTCTTAGGTCCATTGGTTAAAGTAGGTTGTTTTTGAATAAAATTAATCTGTTCTTTGACTTGTTGCTTGCATCCCTCCGGATGAGCATTTGTACAAATAAAGCCACGAAATCTAGGTTTTAATTCCATAGAAGCAATCCTTTCTGTCAGTCCAAAATATCTTGGGTTATCATAACATATTGGAAAACAAAAATCGCGTTGAGTGGATTATATAGACGCAAAATAGATCCCCCGTTGCACAGAGGCTATTTTTTTTGTCACAATAGAGATATGGAACCTATACAATCAAATCAAACCTATACAGCAAGTATGACTGGCTTTGGACGTGGAGAAGTAAGTGCGTCTGAGATGCAGATTATCACGGAGATTCGTACGGTAAATCATCGTTTTTTGGATTTGATTCTTCGTTTGCCTCAAGGATTTGCGGAGCAGGAGGAGTGGATTCGCAAGCAGGTGCGTGAGTCGGTTCGCCGGGGGCGTGTGGAGTTAGCGATCTATATAAAGGAAGAAGGGGAGTCAGGAAAGCAGGTTGTGTTGGATGAAGAGCTACTAAAATCCTACTTGGCGATTAGTCAAACGTTATGTGATGAGGGGATTGTAACGGGCTCTTTGACGATTCAAGATGTATGGAAGAAGCAAGAACTGTGGAAGATGGAGGAGACGAAGCGGGATTGGGGTGAGTATGGAGAATGGATCCGGGAGTCGATTCAGCAAGCCTTAACTAAATTGCAAGAGATGCGGATGCTAGAGGGACAGGCTTTAGAGCGGGACCTGCTCACGATGTTAACATCTCTCGAAGAGACGGTAGGGAAGATATCAGAGGTGGCCCCGCAAGCTACTGAACACTACCGTGAACGGTTGCAAAATCGCTTACTCGAGTTAGGTGCGAATATGGAAGATTTAGAGGAACGTTTGCTGACAGAGGTGGCCATCTTCGCAGAACGTACGGATATTACGGAAGAGATTACGAGACTTGTCAGCCATAGTGAGCAGTTTCGGAGTTCGTTTGAACGGGATGAACCGATTGGGAGAAGGCTTGATTTCTTGATTCAGGAGATGAATCGAGAGATGAATACGATTGGTTCTAAATCAAATCATGCACAAATTGCATTTTGGGTGGTAGATTGTAAGAGTATCTTGGAAAAAATGAAAGAACAGGTGCAAAATCTGGAGTAATTCAATATGAAACATAGCTAACTCGTTGATTCTTGATGGAAAACGGTCTACAATAGCTTAAGCAGGATGAATTCGAGAAGAACGAATGAGCCAATTCAACATCATCTAGGATTGTTACATTAGGGCGAGGAGGTACCAGAGTTGGGAATCAAACTCATTAATATCGGCTTTGGTAACATTGTTTCAGCAAACCGAATTATATCGATTGTTAGTCCAGATTCTGCCCCCATTAAACGAATTATCCAAGAAGCTCGGGAACGCGGAGTATTAATCGATGCTACATATGGTCGTCGTACAAGAGCAGTCATTATTACAGATAGTGATCATGTGGTCTTGTCTGCGGTTCAGCCAGAGACAGTGGCCCACCGCTTAGCAAGTAAAGAGCAGGCATCGGAAGAAGTCGCGGATTAGTAGAAAGGTTGACAAGATGAAAGCAGAATATCATCAATCAGGTCTTTTGATCGTAGTCTCTGGTCCATCTGGAGTAGGAAAAGGAACAGTATGTACAGCTCTTCGGAAACGATTGCCTAATCTTGCATACTCTGTATCTGCTACTACTCGTCAGCCTCGTGCAGGGGAACGAGATGGGGTTAATTATTTTTTTAAGACGAGAGCAGAATTTGAACAAATGATTCAAAATGATGAACTCATCGAATGGGCGGAGTATGTAGGAAACTACTATGGAACCCCACGCAAGTATGTGGAGGACACGCTAGCATCTGGGAAAGATATTGTGCTTGAGATCGAAGTACAAGGTGCCTATCAAGTGAAAGAAGCATTTCCGGATGGAGTGTTTATTTTCCTTGTTCCTCCTTCTATGGATGATTTACGTACTCGTATTTTACATCGGGGTTCCGAGACGACGAGTTCTCTCGAAAATCGCCTTGGTGCAGCAAAAGACGAGTATCAACATATTCACCGATATGATTATGTGGTGATAAATGATGAAGTACAAAAAGCATGTGATCGTGTAGAAGCAGTTTTGCTAGCAGAACACTGCCGGGCAGATCGCTTAGTCATGTCAGAATAAGGAAAGATAGGGGGTTAAAATATGTTATATCCATCGATTGACGAGTTAATGGAAAAAGCAGATAGTAAATACGCTTTAGTTGTACTCGCTTCGAAGCGTGCTCGCGGTTTATTAGAAGGAACAAGTGAGCTCCAATTAAAGCCACGCTCTAAAAAGTACGTAGGTGCTGCTCTCGAAGAAATCGCGGTTGATTTGATTGTCACACCAGGAAAAACGAAAAACGCGTAACGAATATGATGCATCTAAAAAAATAACAACCACAGTTGGTTGTTATTTTTTTAGATGATATGAAGAGGGATGGGCGTTATGAAGGGGAAACGAATACTGCTTGGGATTACCGGGGGAATCGCTGCTTACAAGGCGGCTACGATTGCAAGTCAACTCTATCAACGCGGGGCAGATGTCCGTGTAATCATGACGAAGTCGGCGACGCAATTCATCACCCCTCTTACATTGCAAACGCTTACTCATCACCAAGTTTATACGGATACGTTTGACGAGCGTGATCCAGAAGTAGTCTCTCATATTGATCTAGCAGATCACGCGGATCTGATCGTAATCGCACCCGCCACGGCGAATATCATCGGAAAGGTAGCACATGGATTAGGTGATGATATGTTATCTACTACTCTGCTCGCTACAACCGCGCCAATCGTCATTGCACCTGCGATGAATGTTCATATGTATGCAAATGTGATCGTTCAGAAAAACATCCAAACTCTGCGGGAATTAGGGATGCAGTTTATCGAACCAGCTTCCGGTCAATTAGCATGTGGTTACGTTGGACAAGGGAGAATGGTAGAGCCAGAAGTGATTGTGAATTGGATTGAACAATATTTTGCCTATGAAGCTTCGAAGCCTTTAGCGGGGAAAAAGCTATTAATTACCGCAGGTCCAACAGTTGAACCGATTGACCCGGTTCGCTACATGTCTAACCATAGCTCTGGCAAAATGGGCTATGCGATTGCGGAGCAGGCAAAAAAGGCAGGAGCGGAAGTGGTTCTGGTAAGTGGCCCTGTTACGATACCGCCTCCAAAAGGAGTAAAGGTAATCGAGGTAAAACAGGCGACAGAGATGATGGATGCTGTGATGAATGAGCTTGCTACATCCGATATTATTATCAAATCCGCGGCAGTAGCCGATTACCGCTCTAAAGTCGTATTTGATGAGAAGATCAAGAAAAACTCGGAAGAACTCATCCTAGAGTTGAAAAAGAATCCGGATATTGCCGCAGAAGTGGGACGCGTGAAAAGACCCGATCAGATGCTAATCGGATTTGCCGCTGAAACGGAACAGGTAGAGCAGTATGCCAAAGGTAAATTAGAGCGGAAAAACATGGATCTCATCATTGCCAATGATGTGACGAAGCCGGGTGCTGGATTTGGTACGGATACAAATATTGTGACCATCTATGACCGGGATGGAGATAAAATCGAGTTGCCTCAGCTTTCCAAACAAGAGGTGGCACGTCATATTGTGCAAGTGATTGGAGAGCGATTACATGCCAGGACGTAATGGCTGGATGGCGGATATATATGTGGAAGTGCCGGCTAAAGCGGTCGATCGTCCTTATAGTTACCTCATTCCGGATGAATGGCGAGAAGAAGTTCAGATCGGGAGCCGGGTGCAGGTGCCTTTTGGCCCACGGACGTTAATTGGGTATGTAGTCGATGTGAGAGAGGGAGAGCTTCCTCCCCGAGTAAAAGCGATTCAAGAAGTGCTAGATCTGCAACCACCTCTTACACCTGAGCTGGTCGGGATTGGACGACGGATGGCGGATGAATATCTTTGTACGACGATTACCGCTCTACAGGCAATGGTTCCCTCTGTTTTAAAGGGAACCTACCAAAAGAAAATCACGCTTGCGACGGATTATGATCAGAGGGAAGTCTCTGCATCGCTCGAAGAAATGTTTGGTTCTCTAAGCCAAGCGATTTCAGAAGGAAATGGAGTTATTTCTTGGGATGAGGCATGCCAGATTCAGGGCATCCATCGTGGCATCTTAAAACGATTATCGGAGCAAGGATTTATTCGGATTCATGAAGTGGTGGGAGATAAGATTACTAAACAAACCACGACATGGGTCTGGCTTACATCGCCTTCTGATGGAGAGATGATGTTACGCGATCTACCAAAACGAGCGATGAAGCAACGGGAAGTGTTTTCGTATCTGCTAGAAAAAGGTGTAGAAGTACCCCTTCCAGACTTGCTTTCTGCTACGGCGACAGCTCGCACTACGGTGAAAAGCTTAGTAGAGAAAGGTATCATTTCGTGGGAAGAGCGGGAAGAGTATCGTGACCCCTATGCGCATCGGACGTTTGAACAAACGACAGCACTCTCGTTTACAGATGAGCAGGCCGCTGCGTTTGAGGCTATCATGAAGCCGATTGAGCAGGGTGAAGCTGAGACGATCTTGCTTCACGGTGTTACAGGAAGCGGTAAGACCGAAATTTACCTTCAAGCGATCGCGGAAGTGTTAGTGAAGGGAAAGGAAGCGATCGTACTCGTACCCGAGATTTCCCTCACACCGCAGATGGTCGATCGATTTAAAGGGAGATTTGGCTCACAAGTAGCTGTCCTCCATAGCCGTCTGTCTAGTGGAGAGCGTTTTGATGAGTGGCTGAAGATCCGTCGTGGGGAAGTCAAAATAGTTGTAGGGGCTCGTTCGGCGATTTTTGCTCCTTTTGAACGCCTAGGCATTATCATCATCGATGAAGAGCACGAATCCTCTTACAAACAAGAAGAGAATCCACGTTACCATGCGAGAGAGATTGCTCAGTGGCGAATTCAGGAACATCAAACGGCTCTGGTTTTAGGCTCCGCTACCCCACAAGTAGAAAGCTATTATGCCGCTCGTACGGGAGAGTACCGTCTCGTAAATCTACATAAAAGAGTGCACGGTCGACCACTGCCAGAAGTAGAGGTGGTCGACTTGCGAGAAGAGTTAGCGCAAGGAAATCGCTCGATGTTTAGTCGGTCGTTAAAAACGGAACTGATGGAGTGTATCAATCGCGGGGAGCAAGCGGTCTTGTTTCTAAACCGTCGTGGATACTCTACCTTTGTGATGTGCCGAGATTGCGGGGAAACACTAGCTTGTCCCCATTGTGAGATCTCTTTAACGTACCACGAGACCAATCGTACGGTACGTTGCCATTATTGTGGTTATGCGAGTCAACTTCCCAAGTGTTGCCCACAATGTGAGAGTGAACATATTCGTCACTTTGGCACGGGTACGCAAAAGGTAGAGGCGGAGCTCGGCAAAGCGTTTCCCGGGATTCGCGTGATACGGATGGATGTGGACACGACTTCGCGTAAGGGATCTCATGAACGTTTATTACATGACTTTGGTGCTGGACGGGCGGACGTTCTTCTGGGGACACAGATGATCGCCAAGGGTCTTGATTTTCCTAAAGTTACATTAGTAGGTGTCATAGCCGCAGATTCGATGCTACATCTGCCTGATTTCCGGGCGGCAGAACGAACCTATCAATTGCTCACGCAAGTAAGCGGACGTGCTGGACGCCATGAGTATTTAGGAAAAGTGATCATCCAGACCTATTCCACTGATCACTATAGTATTCAGGCGGCGGCAGAACATTGGATTGAGGATTTTTATCGTCAGGAATGTCAGATGCGAAAGCTACACCTCTATCCACCCTTCCGACGTCTCTACACGATGGTGATCAGTCATCCAGACCGTGTCCGCGTATTGCAATATGGACAAGAGATAGCACGTAGCTTAAATCAAGGAACCTTTCAATATGATTATCAAGTGTTAGGCCCTGTTCCGGCGATGATTCCTAAGATAAAAGATCGTTATCGTTTGCAAATCATGATAAAATATGAAGCTAACCCAGATCTGAACGCATACGTAAAAGAACGCGTTCGGCAAGCAACCCAGGTGCAGGACGATGCAGATCTACGTATTCAGGTACAGCGCGATGGCGTATGATAAAGGGTAATGGTATGTTTTTTGAAGAGGAGAGAATGGGATGTCCATCAGAAATATTGTGCAAATTGGAGAACCGATATTAAAAGAAAAAGCAAAACCGGTGACAAAGTTCCATGCTCGTTTACATAAATTGTTAGATGATATGGCAGAAACGATGTATGATGCCAACGGAGTGGGGCTAGCTGCGCCGCAAATCGCGATTTCTAAGCGAGTCATTGTGGTCGACGTAGATGAACAATTATATGAAGTGGTAAACCCAGAGATCGTTGAGAAGCGTGGCGAGCAGTTCAATCCGCCAGAAGGATGTCTCAGTATCCCGAATCTACTAGGGGAAGTGCGTCGTGCTGACTATATTAAGATAGTAGGTCAAGATCGAAATGGAAACCCGATTGAAATTGAAGCAAACGGGTTTTTGTCTCGTGCGTTTCAACATGAAGTCGATCATCTAAACGGAATTTTATTCCCTGATGTGGCTGAGCGAGTATTCCGCCCAACTGAGGAGGAATAGTTTATGAATATCGCAAAAGATACACGTATTGTTTTCATGGGCACACCGGATTTTGCTGTGCCCGTTTTACATATGCTAGTAGAAGAAGGGTATCAGATCATTCAAGTCGTGACCCAGCCAGATCGCCCGAAAGGTCGGAAGCGTGAATTAACTCCTCCTCCGGTCAAAGTAGCGGCACAAGAACTAGGGTTGCCTGTATATCAACCAGAAAAAGTACGGATTCCCGAAGAAATGCAACCCATTGTTGATTTGAACCCTGATCTCATCATCACTGCTGCCTTCGGACAAATCTTGCCCAAGGCGTTGCTAGATGTACCCGTACACGGTTGTATTAACGTACATGCTTCTCTGCTTCCTAAATATCGTGGAGGGGCTCCGATTCATCAATCGATTATCGATGGGGAGAAGATGACGGGAGTTACCATTATGTATATGGTAGAAGCGTTAGATGCGGGAGATATGATCGCACAAGGCTCGATTCCGATTATGCAGGAAGACCATGTGGGCACTATGTTTGAGAAGCTTTCGATCGTGGGAGCTGACCTGTTGAAAAAAATCTTGCCAGCCTTTTTACGCGGCGAGATCCAAGCAGTGCCCCAGGATGCGAGGCAAGTTACCTTTGCCCCTAATATTAAACGAGAACAAGAAATACTAGACTGGAATCGTACAGCTGTGCAGTTATATAACCAAGTGCGCGGTATGCACCCTTGGCCCGTTGCATTTACGCTATGGAATGGACAACCTATGAAAGTATGGTGGGCGGATCCTTTAGCGGATGAAAAGACAGATCAAGCACCGGGAACCATAGTTGCCTTACAAAAAGATGGCATCGTGGTAGCAACAGGAGACGGGTGCCTCAAGCTAACGGATGTGCAACCATCTGGTAAGAAACGTCTGACGGCAGAGCAACTGATAAACGGTCGTCAGATTCATGTAGGAGATCGATTAGGAGAATAATCTATGAAAAAGAATAACCAGCGACAATCTGCGCGAGATGTTGCTTTGGATATATTAATTCAATATGAATCAAAAGAAGCATTTAGCAATCTACTATTAAATCAATCTCTAGAACGAAGTGAATTAGAGATTCGCGATAAACGGCTCGTTACGGAATTGGTTTACGGTGTAATTCAGCGGCAAAACTCCTTAGACTGGGTCATTGATCAGCTTATCTCACGAGGTAGTAAGTCAGTAGAACTATGGGTGAAGCAATTACTACGTTTGGGCTTATACCAGATGATCTACCTTGATAAAATTCCGGAGAGAGCTGCGGTCCATGAAACCGTAGAAATCGCCAAAGTGAGGGGACATAAAGGGATCTCTGGACTTGTAAATGGAGTCTTGCGCAACTTTGTTCGTAATAAAGAGAAGCTCTTACCTACGTTTACCCCCACTTCCTACGAAGAAGAAGCGATTGTTTATTCCCACCCGCTCTGGATGGTGAAGCGACTTCACAAAGTATACGGAGATGAAGAAGCACTGCAAGCCTTGCAAGCACAAAACCAGCCACCAAAAGTAAGCGTGCGGATCAATCCGATGAGATGGGACCGAGATGCTTTTATCGAGACATGGAATGAGGAGGAGACAGGTACAGCTTCTCCATCCAAACTAGCTCCAGATGGTGTCATCTTAAACGGAAGCGGCAACGCGGCATCTCACTTCTACTATCAAGAAGGTGCTTACACCGTCCAAGACGAAAGCTCGATGTTAGTAGCACGAGCAGTTGATCCCAAGCCAGGTATGCGAGTACTAGATGCATGCGCCGCTCCTGGTGGTAAGACAACGCACCTTGCAGAGTTGATGAACGATGAAGGAGTCGTCGTCGCTTACGATATCCATAATCATAAAATGGATCTTATTTGTCAGCATGCGCGTCGTCTGGATCTTCAGCACATTAAGACAAGAGTAAGCGATGCGAGAGAAATCCAGGTGGATACGGGAGAAGAACTATACGATGCGGTTTTACTAGATGCTCCTTGCTCCGGCTTAGGTGTAATTCATCGCAAGCCTGACATTAAGTGGAGTAAAGAAGCAGGGCAGATTCGCGAGCTTACTAAGATTCAGAGCGAATTACTCGATCGTATGGCGACCCTTGTCAAACCCGGAGGAACCCTTGTCTATAGCACCTGCACATGGGAGCCCCAAGAGAATCGGGAGCAAATTGAGCAATTTCTAAAGCGTCACCCCGAGTTCGAACTCGACCCTACGATTTTCGAGTTGTTGCCTGAGGTGGTAAAAGAACATGCGATTACAGGAGATGGCTGGGTGCAACTCCTGCCACATCATTTTTATAGTGATGGATTTTTTATTGCGCGGATGACGAAAAACGCTCAAAGGTAACGATAGCCTTTGGGTGTTTTTCTTTTGGACTGTAAATGATAAAAGGAATTTTTTGTATTTTTGTCACATCTACATGTATATGATCATTCCCTTTGTACAAAATAATCTGTATCATTTTAGATAGTAGTTAAAATATAGAGAAAAGAGGGAAAAATATGAAGGCGAAACGTAGAAAGGTACTATGGGGAAGCGCTGTTATGGCATCAATCGGAGTATTTGCTGTGTGTAGCCTGAATTTTACTGCGCCAGCATCTGCTGCACCGATCACGGAGGCGCAAGTAGATTCATCTAATCAAAGTCAAGACATTCTCAAACAAACCATGCAATTGGCTGCTGAAGGGAAAGTACTAGGTAGCGGGAAATTTGGGCTTGATTCTCAGAAAAAAGAGATCCTGAAAAAATGGGGGAAACCTGCGTATCAAGACAGATTCACCCTTGATTATTCCAAACGAAACGTCACATTTGGCCTAACAAAACAATCGGTCTCATCCGTTTCATCAAGAGATTCACGGCTCCTAGCCCTCACGCATCAAAAAGTGGAGAAATCATTGGGTAAACCATTTGATTCTGATATAGGAGCTGGAAATCTCCACGAATTATACTATGTTGGCGAAAATGTAATCGAGTTTCATTGGACAAACATGACCAAGCCACATGGTGAATTAGAGCTTCTTTCGGTAATGGTGAAGAAAGATAACACTCCATAATATCATCCAAAGAATGAACAAGAAGACTCAAAGGGTAAGGTGCCTTTGAGTCTTCTTGTTCATTCTTTGGGATAACGTAAGGACCTAGGTGATATAGTGTTTATTTTTTTATTTTATCTTCATTTCATTTTTATCTTATCTTGATCCCTATTGGTTATAGTCGTTGATAATACAGATTCCGTGATCCCAAGTAGCCTTTTTGACTTACAAAACTGTAAGGTTCTATTAAGGTAAATCGTTAGAAGGAATTCTCCTTTTCATATAGAGTATAAATCATTCAATTGGTTATCAAATAGATTGCAAGTTTTATTTAACATAAATTCTATTGTTTATATGTAAGTAAATGTATATAAAAACGGAGGAAGTTATGAATACACAAGTATATGTCCTGTATGGTGGAAAGTCTGTTGAACATGAAATATCAAAGCGGACGGCATTAGCGATTATAAATGCGTTAGATAAAGAGAAGTACGATGTTTATTCAATCTATATAAATAATGAGGGAATTTGGTGTAATACAGGAAAGGTAACAGAAGAATTGAAAGAGCTAAGAGAAGGGGAAGTAGACGTTGATATGACTCCTACACTCTCATTAGCAACCGTTTTACAGGAGTGTTTTTCACCGGGAAGAGAACATGTAGTCATCCCTGCTCTGCATGGTACTTATGGTGAAGATGGAACGATACAAGGGCTATTAGAATTAATCGATGTTCCTTATATCGGGAATGGAATTATGCCTTCTGCCATCGGCATTGATAAGGCGATGACAAAAGAAATCTTTTCTAAAGTAGGAATTCCACAGGCGGAATATGTATTCTTTACGATTCAGGAGTGGAGGCGACGTGATAGCCAAATTTTTGAACAAATTGAAAATAAAATTGGCTATCCATGCTTCGTCAAGCCAGCAAAACTAGGATCGAGTGTGGGAGTTCACCGTTGTCAGAATCGAGATGAGCTAATAGAAGCATTAAAGGATGCTTTTACCTTTGATCAAAAAGTAGTGGTAGACAAAGAAGTAATCGGACGCGAGATGCAAGTAGCCGTAATCGGTAATGAAAATCCCGAATGCTCCGTTGCCGGAGAGTATATTTTAGAGAAATCGTTTATGGACTATAACGCTAAGTACGTAGATGGAAATTTGATTCCGGTTATACCAGCCCATATTCCGGATTCACTTCACAAAAAAATGCAAGAAATCTCCCAACAAGCGTTTCAAGTATTAAATGGTTCTGGATTGATGCGTGTAGATTTCTTTGTTACCGAAGAAAATGACCTGTATGTAAATGAAGTAAATACATTCCCAGGATTCACAGGCCACAGTATGTTCCCTGCACTGTGGGAAGCAACAAATGGCATGACGTATCCAGAGATCATCGAAACATTTATTGATCTTGCTATCGAACGTCATCAGAATTCAAGACAAATCCAATATACAAGGGGTGAGTAGACATGATCAAACGAACGATACATCAAATAGTAGAGATGTTGGATGGAGCATTTTTTTCGAATCTAGATCAACATGTAGAGATTCAAGGAGTTTCCATTGATTCGCGAACCGTGCAGTCTAAAAACCTATTCATTCCCATTAAAGGAGAACATTTTAATGGCCATGAATTTGTGCAAAAAGCCATAGATCTGGGTGCTACCGCTACACTGTGGATGGAAGGAGAGCCATGTCCACCCACTGAAATCCCCGTTATCTATGTAAAAGATACGCTTGTCGCCATACAAACGTTAGCGAGGGAGTATCGGAAGCAACTACAAACCAAAGTGATTGGGATTACAGGAAGTAACGGTAAAACCTCTACGAAAGACATATTAGCAAGTTTACTAGAAACGCAATTTAAGACACAAAAAACATTCGGTAATTTAAATAACCACTTGGGAGTGCCCTTGACTATCTTACAGTTGGAACCTGAAACGGAGATGGCTGTGATCGAGATGGGGATGTCTGGCTTGGGAGAAATTGAGCTATTATCTTCTATTGCTTTGCCGGATGTGGCGATTATCACGAATATCGGAGAAGCGCATCTGGATCAATTAAAAACGAGAGAGCGGATCGCTCAAGCTAAGCTAGAAATTCTCTCGGGGTTAAGACATAATGGCACCTTCATTTACGATGGGGACGAGCCTTTATTACAAGAAGCCGTTCAAATACAAAATCTAGGTGATCGGGCGGTTACGGTAGGGCTGAAATCTAGTAATTCGTACTATCCATTTTTTATCTCGATTGAAAGAGAAGGAATCTCGTTTTCCCTACCCGTACAGCGACCTATATTCTATTTACCGATGTTAGGAAAATATCAAGTATTGAATGCTCTATCTGCCATCGCTGTCTGTCACTATTATGGAATTTCGAACGAACAGATTCGAAACGGCTTCTTACAAGCTAAAATTACGGGAGGACGTAATGAGCTAATTAAAACACCCAAATATACCATCTTGAATGATTCCTATAAATCAAACCCATCAAGCCTTTGTGTTTCGTTAGAAACACTTTCAACCTTAGATTACAAAAAAAAAATAGTCGTTCTAGGCGATATGAATGGATTAGGTAGTGATGAAGTCTCCCTACATGAGAAAGTAGGAGAACAATTAGATCCAAAGCACATCGATTATGTCTTTACAGTGGGTAAGCTTGCTGAACATATTGCGAAGGTAGCAAAAGGCCGTTTTCCAGAGGGAAGAGTAACTTCCTATCAGTCAGCGGAGCAAGGAGAATTAATCGATCAATTAAAAGTAATTGCCGAAACGGATTCCATTATTTTGATTAAAGGATCCAGAGAAAATAAATTAGATATAGTAGTAGAAGAGTTGAAAGATAGCAGTGCTTCCACAAGAGAGGCAGTGGAGGTCTCATGAACACTTCTATGATACATCGTGACGCATGGGTCGAAATTCATCTGGATTGTATAGAGGAAAATATCCGTCAAATTCGGGGTCATTTACCTCCTGCTACTCATTTCATGGCAGCCGTAAAGGCGAACGCATATGGGCATGGAGATACTCAAATAGCGAAATTAGCCCTAAAATCAGGAGCAGATTCGTTAGCAGTAGCTCTGCTTAGTGAAGCGATTGTATTACGTAATCAAGGAATTAAAGGGCCTATCTTAGTGCTAACACCTATACTACCATCTAATGTAGATCTGGCTATCGACCATGATCTGACACTTACCGTTTTCCAAGAATCGTGGTTAAAAGAGATGAGACAGTATAAGAAAAGTACAACTCCCCTTAAGATTCATCTGAAAATGGATACAGGACTCGGGCGGATCGGAATTCGTGAAAAGTCGGAATGGCTCGAGATTGTCTCTCTACTAAGTCATAGAGATGTGATCGTAGAAGGCGTATATACCCACTTTGCAACTGCTAACAGCAGTGATCCGACTTACTACCATAAGCAGTATGCTCGTTTTCAAGAAATGATGGAGTGGGTAAAGGAAGCAGGGATATCGGTTGATTACTATCACTGTGCCAATAGCGCATCCTCCCTGTGCTTCCCAGAAAACGCACTCGATGTAGTCAGGATTGGTGTGGCTATGTTTGGGATTTATCCATCCCAACATGTGAAAGAAAACATCCCATTTTCCCTACAACCCGCTTTATCTCTGCACTCGAAAATTGCCCATATCAAGAAGCTCCAAGCAGGGGACTTTGTGGGATATGATAATGCGTACCAAGCAAAAGGTGAAGAATGGATTGCCACGATCCCCATTGGATATGCGGATGGCTGGTTTCGCTGTTTCCAAGGAATGGATGTATTGATAGATGGTAAGAAGATGCCGATTATTAGTAAAATATGTATGGATCAGATTATGGTACGGCTTCCTAGTAAATACCCACTTGGTACGAAGGTAACATTGATTGGAAGACAGGGGGAGGAAGAGATTACCTTATATGATTTAGCAGAGCATATCGGGAGCGTTCCTCAAGAAATCCCTTCCATGATTACGTACCGAGTTCCGAAAATCTATTATTATCGCGGTGAAGTCGTGGAGATTGTAAGTGAAGGTAATGGTAATACGAAACAGTCTTATGCATTACGATAAAAAACAACTGAGGCGATTTTATCCGTCTCAGTTGTTTTTATGTGTGAGCCCGATCGGGCGAAGTTTTATAGTGGAAAAGATCAGTCTATGCGTTATCGTCGTCATCGCCCATACGAATTGATGAAAAGGCAAGTAAGTTATGCTTCACAAATGATCACCTCACTTCGGATATGGAGTTCTTTGAATCCGTGGATCTTGCCACAGGTCTTCAGTAGCGGGCTCGAAGTGAGAGGGAGCTAATACGTGAGCCAAATGCTTGATTCCGACTAACAGACGGGGAGAGGGTCGACAAAACCAGCCTTCTTCGCATATATGGATGAGGTTAGGGTCAGCTAAAGGGGTGTTTTGCCAATCGGGCCTAGTTGTAAACATATCCTTCTTGATTCGATGCTTCTCAATCCCAGTCCATACAACCATAACGAGGTCTGGATTACGTTTTACCACCTCAAGCCAATTTGTCTGGACGCTTTCTTGAGGATAATCGGCAAATATATTATAGGATCCTACTAGTGTGCATACTTGGGTTAACCAATTTCCTTGTCCGGGTGTAAAGATTGGCTTGGGCCACCATTCCCAGTAAATCCGAGGAATGGATTGGGGCGAGGGCATATGTGAACGGATTGTCTCTATGGTTTGGTTCAAGTGAGCCACTAACTTTTGAGCTTCTGGTAATCGATCGATATAAGATCCTACAAGCAAGACATCTTCCAGAATATCATTCCAAGATTTTGGATTGAGCGTAATATGGGGAATTCCTTTTTCCTCAAGCTGTTGAATATTCTTCTCCATTCCAGGAACGCTTAAGGAAGCGATGACGAGATCCGGTTGTAATTCTTCGACTAAATCGATTCGAATCGATAAATCGGGGCCTAAACGTGGTAGATCAGCATAATCAGGGGGGAAATCTGAAAAGTCATCCACTCCGACTAGCAGATCTTTTGCCCCTAAGTAGTGGATAATTTCTGTATTACTAGGACAGATTGATACAATTCGCATGGTCTCTCCACCTTTCTTTTTCCTGTGGCTGTATGTTTTATTATCTAAATAGCGCGTCATCGTGTCTACCTTTTCCTGTTACGACTAAATAAAAAAGCTTGAGAATCCATTACGGGTTCTCAAGCTTTTTTATTTAATGAACGCTAGTCAGTGCCTTGTAAGCATTTACTCTTCCGAACTTCCAATATTCGCCCGTTCCTGCGATTTTATCTGCGCTTTCTTCGAGTGCAGAGCGAATTTGTGTGTGGGAGAGGCCTTGGGAGGCTAGCAGTGCAGCTACCCCAGATACGTTAGCAGTAGCCATCGAGGTTCCCTCTTTTGTTGTATAAGGGTCTTCGGGGTTCCAGTGGGTTGGAATGGTCGACATGATTCCTACCCCTGGAGCGGCTACATCTACTGTGGTGCCATAGTTGGAGCGGCTCCACTTTACATCGCTTGAATCTGTTGCGGCGACGGAGATCGCGTTAGGATAGGCAGCTGGGTAATAAGGCTCTGAAGTAGAAGAATTTCCTGCCCCTGCTACTAATACGACTCCTTTGCTCCAGGCATAGTTGACCGCATCTTCTAATACTTGAGCAGGGGTTGACATAGCGATACTTACATTGATGACTTTCGCACCATGATCAACGGCATACGTAATCCCGTTTGCGATGACCTCACTGTACGAATATCCATTTCGATCTAGCACACGAACGGACAGTACTTTCACGTTTGGAGCTACTGCAGCAACTCCAATACTGTTATTGGTTTGTGCAGCGATGGTTCCTGCTATATGTGTACCGTGTCCCAGTTCGTCATTACTTGGATCATTATCGTTTTGTACAAAATCATAACCTGCGATGATTTTTCCCTTTAGGTCAGGGTGACTGCTTTGAACGCCTGAATCAACAACCGCTACCACGGTATCACTGCTTCCACGGGTAATATCCCATGCCTCTGGAATCTGCATTTTTTGCAAGGGTGCGCTTTGATTTGAAGAGTAGTAATGATCATTGGGAGTCCATACTGCTTGAGAGACCTTACTTGTCTCTGCATACTCTACATTCGGCATTTTACGATATTCTTGCAGTGCTTCTTGTACAGATTTCCCTTGAACCTGAATGACGTCAAAGCCGATTTGTGAATTGTGGGAGATCACTTTTGCATTTTTCTGTTGATAAAGACTATTTTTTTGTTCTGAAGAGACTTCTTTTTTAAATTTGACAATGATTCTTCCATTTTCAGTGGTACTGATTTTATCAGGCGCCGCTTGTGCGGTAAATGAGCCTGAGAATGATAAGGAGGAAGCAAGAACTACAACCATTAACAAAGAGTACCAATGCTTTATATGTTTCATTTTATTTCCCCTTTTACTTTCTAGGATAAAAATCATGCCATAAAAAATCGGACTATTCCTCCTTTGTTATGTATTTTTATAACAATAACATTTCCATTAAGAAAAATGAACGAAATAACATAAATACCATAAATGAGAATTAGGTTGATAACTATGTCAGTGAATTACGCAAACATCACGTATTCTTTCTATGCATCACGCACATCATAATCTTGTGGTGGTGAATGTATATGAAAATGAGAAAGTTGCGCTTTCTACGTGATCAGAAACGGAAGAAAATATTAGAGCAACAGAGTAAAAAGAAAGTGGAAGAACGCTCTGAAAATAAAGGTGTTTCTAAGAATCTGGATGAGAATCTGGATTTTCTAAAGAATGTATTTGGAAACTCAACCGATATTATTACTCGGACATTTGCGATGAAAACACCAGAACATTCGACGGGTGCGGTTATTTATATCGATGAGATGGTGAATAAGGATATCACTCATAACTATATTTTGCGGCCTTTGATGCAAGAGGAAATTCAGGATCAAACGGATATATGGAAGAATATTGTCCAGAAGTTGATCGAGGCGGGAGAGGTCAAGGAAATCACGAAGATGAAGGACGTGATCAACGGGATTTTAAACGGTGATACGATCTTCTTATTGGAAGGGACGACTCGAGCTCTCGTGATCGGTACGAAGGGTTGGACCACGAGGAGTGTCGGGGAGCCACGTGCGGAGTCTGTAGTGCGTGGACCTCGTGAGGGCTTAAGTGAAACTTCTACTTTTAGCTTGGCTATGATTCGGCATCGATTTAAAGATCCAGATCTTCGGATTCAATCTTTTGTGATTGGAGAGCGGACCCAAACGGCTGTCTCCCTTCTTTATGTAGAAGGATTAACGAACGAGCAGATCGTGGAGACGGCTCGAAACCGGTTAAAAGATATCAAGATTGATGGGATTTTAGAAACAGGGTACCTAGAGGAATTTTTGCAGGATCAAACATGGACACCGTTTCCGCAAATCCAAAACACAGAGCGTCCTGATTCGGTAGTGGCACATCTACTAGAAGGAAGAGTGGCTATTTTGGTAGATGGATCTCCCCATGCTTTGATTGCTCCTGCTGTTTTTACCCAATTTTACAATAGTCCTGAGGATTATTATGAGCGTTATCTTATCTCTAGTTTCTTAAGGCTGATTCGTCTATTTAGTTTTGCGATTGCCTTGTTGTTGCCTGCTTTTTATATCGCCTTTGTCTCGTTTCATCCTGAGTTGATTCCAGACCAATTATCCATCGCGATGGCTGCGGGAAGGGCATCTGTTCCTTTTCCATCTATTGTCGAGGCACTGTTGATGGAAGGAAGTATTGAGGTGCTCAGGGAGGCAAGTATTCGCTTGCCGGGACCGATTGGACCCACGATCGGAATCGTAGGGGGTTTGGTAATCGGTACTTCGGCCGTACAAGCGGGACTGGTATCGCCTGCGATCGTGATTGTGGTTGGGATGACGACGATTAGTTCGTATGCCAATCCTAGTTATAATGCAGCGATTAGTATTCGTTTGCTACGATTTCCACTCATGATTGCTGCTTCGATCCTAGGGCTGTTTGGGATCATGATTTCTCTGATGTTGATGATTCTTCATATGGTTCAAATTCGCTCGTTTGGTGTGCCTTATATGACTCCATTTGCTCCGCTTCGTTGGGAGGCAGTGAGGGACGCTATCATACGGGTTCCGTGGAAGTATATGAATGCTCGTCCTAGTTTCTTGAAGCCACAGGATCGATATAGGCAGAAAAACCTGAGCTCAGAAGAGGCTGTGAAGACAGGGAGGGATGCGTCCAATGACACCAAATAATTCATCACAATCTCCTCAGTCAGCTTCCTCTAAAAAAGTCGATCATCGAGGCAGTCTTTCTTCTTATCAGATCTATGTTTTGATTATACTTTCTATTATTGGAGCGCCTTTACTGAACTTTCCTCGCTTTGTAGCAGCGGAGGCAGGAGCAGATGGAGTCTGGTTGAGTGTGATCTCAGGACTGCTAGTTACAGGTTTCGTTTATATGGTCAGTAAGCTATGTCAACGATTTACAGGTCAAACTTTTGTACAATTCATCCCGGAAATTTTTGAAACAAAGCGGATGAAGTGGATCGGTAAGGGAATTGCTAGTTTGATTATTATTTGTTTTGCTTTGTACTGGATGAACCAGATTTCGTTTCAAGTGCGGCTATTTAGTGAAGCGACAAATACTACATTGTTGCCTAAAACACCGATTGAAGTTACGATTCTGACATTATTGTTGGCGTCTACCTTCGCTTCTTACTCTCGTCCGGCAGTGATTGGGATGCTAAATGAATTTTTATTTCCGATTATCTTACTTCCCTTTTTATTACAGTTATATGTTGTGTTTAAAAAAGGGGAATGGGTTCATCTATTTCCTCTCCTCCAAAGTGATTGGAGGGGATTGGGAAAAGGGATATTATCAAATGGCCTAGGGTTTTCTGGATTTGAAGTATTGTTTTTAGTAATGGGTTACAGCCAAAAGGTGGAGCATTCTGCTAAGGTGAGTGCTAAGGCCATTCTGACTACTACGGTTTTACTGTCCAGTACCATCATTGCCCAATATCTTGTTTTTGGAGTAGATGCGTTATCTAAAAATTTATGGTCGGCCCTCGATTTTTATAAAGAGGTGAGGCCTGAATTGTTAGTCATCGAGCGAATTGAGGCATTTGTGTTAGGAATTTGGGTCGTGATCGCTTTTATTGCAATTACGAATTTACAGTTTGTCTTAGTTCGTACCATCTGTGAAGCATTTCGAGTAAAAGAAGAACAAACCAAGTATGTGGCTTGGGCGTTGCTTCCTTTTTTCTATGGTGGAGCGATGGTTTCAGAAAATATAAGTGATTTCTTCACCAAGTTTCAAGAATACAGCTATATTGGCTTTGTTTTTTCAATCGTGGTACCAATCGTTTTATTTTTACTGGCGATCATTCGTCGTAAGAAAATCCCGTCTAAGAAAAAAGACCAGAAGGGAGAAGAAAATCATCATGCGACATCTTCCTAAGATCATAATTCTCACGTTGATTTTCCCTCTTTTGGCTGGTTGTTGGGATAGGAGAGAGATAGAGGATCGGTTATATGTATCGGCTATTGCTATTGATAGTACAGAGGATGATGATATAGCAGAGATTAGTGTTCAAATCCCAATTCCAAATCAAGTAGTGGGAGGAGGGGGCGGTGGTCAAGCGGAAGGAGGGAAAGGGCCGAGTGGGCCGTTTGAACTACTGTCCGGAGTTGGAAAGACGTATTCGGAAGCTATGCATCAAATTGTTGTCTCTTCTAATGATCCATTATTCTTTGGGAATATGCAGGTGATTATGATCTCTGAAGAACAAGCTAAGAAGGGGATCGAACGCTTTATGGATGCGATTAAACGTACTTCCGAAGTTCGACGCCAATTGTATCCAATTGTAGTGAAGGGAAAAGCAAAAGATGCGCTTAATGTAAAAGTGCCATCTGAAGAGATTCCAGTCAATTACATACGAGGAATGTTGCGTTCTGGAACGAGAAATGGCATTTTTGCCGATATTACACTTGGGCAACTTCTAATTGATATGGGGCTTCCGGGGTGTCAATTTCCTATTATGAACTATATGGAGCCCACGGAAGGCGGGTATAAGTGGGATGGGATCGCTGTATTTAAAGGAGAAAAAATGGTTGGAGCCATACAGGGAAGAGAAGATGTTGCCGGCGTCCTTCAAGTTAGAACCAATCAAAAAGGACATGTGGTAATCGTACCGCGTAAGGATGGCATGATCGCATTTCATCCTTATAGTAGTAAACGAAAGATTAAGGTGAATCCAGATGGCTCCGTTGTCATTAATATAGGTGTGACTGGACTTATTCAAGAGAAAACATCCACAGATGATTTATCAAAAACGGAAGTGTTACAAGATGTTAGTGATCAAGTATCAACGATCTATCAAAAGCAGATGAAAGATTTAGTTAATCATTCTCAAAAAGAGTTAAAGGCAGATGTTTTTAATCTAGGAGAGTATGTGAGAGCGTATCAACCGAAATTTTACAAAAGCATCAATTGGCAAGAGGATTATCCGAACATCCCCATTACAACCAAGTATCATGTAACAATTCATCGGTATGGGATTAGCTCAGACTAACTTGTCAAAAATTCGAAACAAGAAGAGCTGAAAAAGGGGGTTATTTCCTTTTCTTTCCCGTTATGGATTGATATAATAGGGAAAGTTTTGTAAAGGATGATGAAGAACAAATTGAGGAAGATCTGGTGAAAAAGTTTATGAAACCATTTGCATATGATTTAGATTTACCTGATTGGAAAGATTGGATGAAAGAGCATGGTGAGCCAGAGTTCCGTGCTGGACAAGTAATGGACTGGTTATATGAAAAACGAGTTAATTCTTTTGAAGAAATGAGCAACCTTTCTAAAAAACTCCGTGACAACTTAGCTGATGCATTTGAGCTACAGCCATTAAAAATTATCACCTCTCAAGAGTCACAAGATGGAACGATTAAGTTTTTATTTGGATTAGTGGATGATCACGCGATTGAAACTGTGGTTATGCGTCATAATTACGGGGTAAGTGTTTGTGTAACGACTCAAGTAGGGTGCCGGATTGGTTGTACATTTTGTGCTTCTACTCTGGGCGGTTTGAAACGGAATCTAACAGCGGGTGAGATCGTGGCGCAAGTGATGACGGCTCAAAAAGCGCTAGACGAATCCGAAGAGCGAGTAAAATCGGTTGTGATTATGGGATCGGGTGAGCCGTTTGAGAATTATGAGCCGACGATTCAGTTTGTTAAGATTATCAACTCGCCAAAAGGGCTTAACATCGGACAACGTCATATTACGGTTTCGACCAGTGGCGTGGTTCCTAATATTTATCGTTTTGCAGATGAAGGCTGGCAAGTTGGATTGGCCATCTCCCTACATGCACCGAATCAAGACTTACGCTCTAGCTTAATGCCGATTAACCGTAGGCATCCGTTGGCTGAGCTTTTAGATGCTTGTTGGTACTACCTACGGACGACAGGTCGCAGGCTCACGTTTGAATATGCACTCATTGGTGGGAAAAACGATCAACTGGAGCATGCTCATGAACTAGGGAAACTGTTACAGGGAATGAACTGTTTGGTAAACCTCATTCCTGTTAACTATGTACCAGAGCGAGACTTTACAAGAACCTCCCGTAATCAGATTTTCGAGTTTAAAAAAGTATTGGATTCATATAAAATCAATACGACGATTCGCCGTGAACAAGGGCACGATATAGATGCTGCATGCGGACAACTACGTGCGAAGCATAATAAGTTAGTCTAACTTAACCCAAATCGTTTACAATATAATATAGAGTTAGAGTACCCTGAACGAAGAAGGAGATATAGCTCCTATCTTCTTCTTCCATTTTCAAAATGATAGAAATGAAAGGTATTTCTTCACATATGGGTCTTTAGTATTTAGGAATGCCGATGGGAAAGGGGTAAGCCGCAATGGAGATTGCACACCGCACAAATGTCGGTCTCGTGCGTGACTTAAACGAGGATAGTGCTGTTCTTGTCCGCCGTGAAGATGGATCAGTACTTGCAATTGTGGCAGATGGTATGGGGGGACATCAAGCTGGTGAAATTGCCAGTCAGACAACAGTCAAGGTGATTGAATCCACCTTACAAAATGGAAGTTCTCAAGTCTCCACAGAAGAGCGGACCAATTCCATACTGAATGCGGTTGGAAAAGCAAATGCAGAAGTGTTTTATTTATCGCAAAATAACGAGCAATATCAAGGAATGGGCACTACGGTAATAGCGGGTATCATGGATTCAAGTGAGGTTGTACTGGGTCATGTAGGGGATAGCCGGGCATACATGTTGCATAAGGGTGGTCTTTATCAGTTAACCGAAGATCATACCTATGTGAATCTGTTGCATAAATACGGGCAAATCACGACAGAGGAAGCCAAGAATCACCCTCAACGCAATATGGTTGTGAGAGCGATTGGCACCGCTGAGGATGTAGAGGTGGATTTAATTCACACTCCATGGAATCCGGATGACATGTTGCTTCTATGTTCGGATGGCTTAACTGATATGGTAGCCGAACGCGAGATTGGATTAGTGTTATCAAGTGATATCACGATTGAAGAAAAAGCTGATGAACTAATTCAGCTAGCCATACAAGCAGGTGGCAAAGATAATATTTCCGTAATCCTACTAAAGAATACAGAGATATTTTAAATAGGCTGAGGAGGAGCAAAGTTATTATGCGGATGGAAGGGAAGAGGCTGAGTGGTCGTTACGAGATCCTAAACAGGATCGGTGGCGGTGGGATGGCAGTCGTATATAAAGCTAAAGACATGTCTCTTCATCGTAATGTAGCAGTGAAAGTGCTCAGTGAATCGCTCAGTAATGATTCAGAGTTTATTCGTCGTTTTAGTCGTGAAGCTCAAGCAGCAGCTAGTTTGTCTCATCCGAATATTGTAAATGTTTATGATGTAGGGCAAGACGACTATACGCAATTTATCGTCATGGAATTAATCGAAGGTCCTACACTTAAGCAACATATCCAAGAACAGGGCCCTCTTTCTGTAGAAGAAGCAGCGGAGATCGCGATTCAGATTTGTGATGGCTTATCCAATGCCCATGATAATGGTATCGTTCACCGGGATATTAAGCCACATAACATCTTACTAGGTGGAAATGGCCGAGCAAAAGTAACCGACTTCGGGATTGCAAGGGCCGCAAGCTCTTCGACGATTACCCAAACAGGATCTGTCATGGGATCGGTTCACTATTTCTCACCAGAACAGGCACGTGGCGGAGTGATCACGGAGAAATCAGATATCTACTCCCTCGGTGTTGTGTTTTATGAGATGCTGACAGGAAAGCTTCCTTTTGATGGTGATTCGGCGATTGGGATTGCCTTGCAACATCTGCAAGAGCCTGTACCCGATCCGAAAGAGCTGAATGCAGACATTCCCGATAATATCGTCAAAATCTTACTCCGTTCGATGGAAAAAGATCCGGAGATGAGATACACGTCTGTAAGAGCGATGATGCAAGATATTCGCTATGCCTTGCAGATCGGGCATCGCAATGAGTTTACTTGGGGTAGCACTAAGGAATCACGTACCAAAGATTTTTATTCAACCGTCCCACTCATGGGTGATACAAACCTTTCAAAAGATAATTCTGAAGCAGATGCGGTGCCAAAGAGCCATAATAAGTTCCGAGGAGGTAGTGAGCTACAGGAAGACGAACGGAAATTCGATCGTTCCATCACCGGGAAGTTTGGTCTTACGAAAAGCCGGATTGAAGGACTTCGTAACATTCCCGTTGGCGAGCAGACGGTTCTTCAAAAAACAGCCGTCTGGCTTGACGATATGCAACAAAAGCTACCATGGTGGAAAAAAGCAATCTTCGGGCTCATTAGCGTCGTACTCATCTTCACCCTCGCTCTATGGCTATTTAACACCGCTATCGGATTCCTCGGCCAAGATAGTAAAGGTGGCGCGAAACCAGAGTCTGGTGGGAGTTCTCAGGCTCAAGAGAAAGAGCAAAAGAAGGCTGCTGATTTTAAAGGGAAGCCTTTTAATGAACTGAAGAAATGGGCAAAAGACAACAATATAAAGATTGATGATAAGAAAATCTTTCAGCAAAGTGATGAGTCGAAAGATACAGTGATTGATGTTGAGCAAAAGGGTAGCACTGTAACGGTTACTTTGAGTCTTGGGCCTAAAGCTGGAGCAGATAGTAGTGCAGGTACCGTTCCGGAAGAGATTATAGGCGTTTTTCAAAGCAATTTTAAAAGTATAGAAAGTAAGTACAATATTGAAGTGATAAGTGACAACAGCCACTGCGGGAATGATACATCTTTAAGAACTTCTCGGGGTCAAATTATGGCAACTGATCCTGCTCCAGGACAGCCAATTCCAGCAGATCGTAAAGTACGAGTATGGATAAATGCTCAAAAGAAATGTTCAGTGGATCCGCCTTCTCAATGATGTTGATCAGTAAAAGAGTAAAGGACAGATGATTTTTCATTCACAAGAGGTTGCTTCCGTCTCATTACAGACAAAAGCAACCTCTTAATAATATAGTGTGTAACAAATGTGTATTTCCGTTAATTAGATATTTTATACCTTTTTAATAGTGACTATTGATTATTTTATAAACTGGAAAATAATAGAGAAGATAATATTTCCGTAATCCTACTAAGAGAATACAGAGATATCGTAAATGGGTTGAAGAGGAGCAAAGTAATTATGGGGATGGAAGGGAAGAGGCTAGGTGGTCGTTACGAGATCCTAAGTAGGATCGGTGGCGGTGGGATGGCAGTCGTATATAAAGCAAAAGACATGTCTCTTCATCGTAATGTAGCAGTGAAGGTGCTTAGTGAATCACTTAGTAATGATCAAGAGTTTATTCGTCGTTTTAGTCGCGAAGCCCGAGCGGCAGCTAGTTTGTCTCATCCCAATATTGTAAATGTATACGATGTAGGGGAAGACGATTACACGCAATTTATTGTCATGGAATTAATAGAAGGTCCAACACTTAAACAGTATATTCAAGAACAAGGTCTACTCCCTGTGGAAGAAGTAGCAGAGATCGTCATTCAGATCGGCGATGGCTTATCCAGTGCACATGATAATGGAATCGTTCACCGAGATATTAAGCCACATAATATCTTGCTAGGTGCCGGTGGTCGGGCAAGAGTAACCGATTTTGGGATCGCCAGGGCTGCCAGTTCTTCGACGATTACCCAAACAGGTTTTGTTATGGGATCGGTGTATTATTTCTCACCTGAGCAAGCGAGGGGCGGAGTGATCACGGAGAAATCAGATATCTACTCCCTTGGTGTTGTGTTTTATGAGATGCTGACGGGTAAGCTGCCTTTTGATGGTGATTCGGCGATCGGGATTGCGTTGCAACATTTGCAAGAGCCTGTGCCAGATCCACAGGAGATGAATCCAGAGATTCCAGATAATATTGTTAAAATCTTACTTCGTGCTTTAGAAAAAGATCCATTGATGAGATATACGTCTGTAAAAGCGATGATGCAAGATATTCGCTATGCCTTGCAGATTGGGCATCGCAATGAGCTTACTTGGAGAAGCAATAAGGATGAGTTGCGTACCAAAGATTTTTATTCAACCGTTCCACTGATGGAAGACACTCATCTTTCTAAAAAGGAATCGGCGGCAGGCGCAGAACCGATAAGGAGCGGGAATCGTTTTCGTAGTGGCGATGACTTACAGGAGAAAGAGCGTAAATTTGATCGTCCTGCGGGCGAACATACGGGTCGATTTGGATTGACAAAGAGTCGAATTGAAGCACTGCGCAACATTCCAGTTGGTGAGCAGACGGTTCTTCAGAAAACGGTTGTTTGGTTAGACGATGTCCAACAAAAACTACCATTGTGGAAAAAAGCGATCTTTGGACTTGTTACTGTCGTACTCATCTTTGTCATTGCACTATGGTTATTTAATATGGTTATTGGTTTTTTGGGTGGCCATAGCAATGGTAGTGCTAATGGAGATTCAGGCGGAAATACGCAAGTTCAAGTAGCAGAGCAAAAGGCAAATGGCTTTGCAGGCAAGCCTCTTTAAAGTGGGCAGAAAATCCAATGGTTACAAAAAAGTTGCTTTGTTCTATCGAGATTCGATATGATCTCGTTAGACAAAGCCATTTTTTGGTCTACATAAGATTATACATATAGAAGACTATCATAGCCTACAGGAGGTATGTATGCCATCAGGTCAAATTATCAAAGCAATTAGCGGATTTTATTATGTTCGGACCGATCAAGGGGAAACCTACGAATGTAAGGCGCGTGGGGTTTTTAAGTTTGAGAAGAAAAAATGTAAGCCATTAGTAGGGGATTATGTACAGTTTGACGAAACAGACGCAGGCAAAGGATACGTAACTGCAATCGAACCACGTCAGACAGAGCTAGTACGCCCTGCAATTGCCAATGTAACACAGGCAGTGGTTGTGTGCTCACTGCGAGAGCCTGCGTTCCAACAAATGCCTCTGGATCGCTTTTTAGTCCATGCAGAGCATGCTGGGCTCGAAATCGTCGTTGTGCTAACCAAACTAGATTTATTAGAAGACCCCGCTGAGCTGGAAGCAATTCGCGCCAGTTACGCTCCCACAGGCTATTCCATCGTGGCTACCAGTATCGAAACCACAGATGGGATTGAGCAAATCATGCCATATTTAAAAGACCAGATTTCCGTGTTTGCGGGACAATCTGGTGTAGGTAAGTCGTCCCTGCTCAACCGGATTCTACCCAATCATCAATTAGAAACAGGAGCAGTAAGTCAGAAGATTGGAAGAGGACGACACACTACCCGTTCCGTGGAGATTATCCCGCTAGAAACAGGGGGACTGGTAGCAGACTCACCTGGATTTAGCCAACTCACCTTTGATGGCATGGAGCCTGCGGACTTAGGGCATTGTTTCCCTGAGTTTCGTGAGAAGGCAGAAGGATGCCGTTTCCGCGGATGCCTGCACGTAAATGAACCAAGCTGTAAGGTAAGGGAAGCTTCCCAGACCGGCGAAATTGATCCAAAACGTTATGATCACTATGTAACATTCTTAGAAGAGATCAAAGAACTTCAACTTCGGAGGTACTAACATGAAGATTGCACCATCGATTCTGTCAGCAGACTTTGCTAATTTAGAACGAGACATACGATTGATTGACCAAGCAGGAGCAGATTGGATCCATGTAGATGCGATGGATGGCCACTTTGTCCCCAATATTACCCTAGGGCCACTTGTAGTAGAAGCCATTCGTCCGCACACGAAGTTACCACTCGATTGTCATCTCATGATTGAAAATCCAGACCAGTATATCCCTTCCTTTGCGCGTGCGGGAGCAGATTTGATTACCATTCATCAGGAAGCTTGTCCTCATCTTCATCGTACGATTTATCACATCAAAGAGTGCGGAGCTAAGGCTGGGGTGGTATTAAATCCAGCCACGCCTGCGTCCACAATCGAATCCATTCTTCCTGATCTAGACCTTGTGCTACTGATGACAGTTAATCCCGGCTTTGGAGGGCAGAAATTTATTCACTCCGTACTCCCTAAAATCCGTCAAGTGCGGGATATCGCCAATCAACTAGGAATAAACTTAGATATCGAAATAGATGGCGGTGTAAATAAAGAGACGGCTCCACTAGTAGCGGAAGCAGGAGCAAATGTGCTTGTGGCAGGCTCAGCCGTCTTTGGTGCAAAAGATCGTGCTCGTGCCATCACCGAGATTCGTGATGCGGCTTTATCGGTCTCTAGATAGGAGCTAAATCCATGAAACGAGTTGTCGTGATCGCGGGAGGAGAAGTAACCCAAGAAGACCTGCATCACATCCGTCCAGATGACTTCCTCATCACAGCTGATGCAGGGATTGAGCCGTTACTTGATTTGGGTATGAATCCTCATCTAGCTGTAGGGGATTTTGATACAGCAGGAGAGGAATACCTCTCTAAGCTCGAAGACTTACAAATTTCGTACCGTACACTGCCTAGTGAAAAGGATGTCACAGATACGCATTTTGCACTAGAAGAAGCTATTAAGCTACAGCCTAATGAGATTTTATTGTTAGGAGCATTAGGTGGAGCGCGATTTGACCATGCTCTAGCAAACTTATATTTGTTAGAGTGGCTGGCTACTACGACATCGATTCCTTGCACGCTCGTTGCTGGAAAAAATCAGATTTGCTTACTGATTGGTCCCACGACGATTTGTGTAACGAAGGGAGATACTAGGTACATTTCTCTGCTGCCTTGTAGTTCTCAAGTTGTCGGGGTCACATTAAAGGGCTTTCGCTACCCTCTAAACGATGCCACTTTGACTCGTGGCCTAAGCCTAGGAGTAAGCAACGAAATCACTCAGGAATCAGGCGAGATTACGATCCATTCAGGCAAATGCTTTTGCATTCAAAGTGCGGATTTTTAACTTTCTTAAGGGAATTTTCTTTCTTTGTTCTAGGTACATAATAGCGAGGATAGAATATAAATAAGTGATGACACGATGGGGCTCGTCATCGTGCGGATCCAAACGCTAATAGAACAAGGAGGGAATCGGGGTGAAGTTCTATACCATCAAGCTTCCGAAATTCCTCGGTGGGATGGTCAAGGCATTGATCGGGGTATTTAAAAAAAGCTGATAGAAATAATCTGATAGGGAATTATAAAGATACAAAAAAAGCACCCGTATAATCGAGTGCTTTTTTCAATATGGATTGGGCGTTAAAAAACCCACGATAACTAAACGCGGGTTACTTTACCAGATTTTAAAGCTCTGGTGCTTACATAAACGCGTTTTGGTTTACCATCTACCAAGATGCGCACTTTTTGAACGTTCGCGCCCCATTTTTTACGACTTTTACGGTTAGAGTGGCTAACTTTGTTTCCAGTAGAGCCTTGTTTACCAGTAATAAAACAACGACGAGCCATTTTTGCACCTCCTACCTAAACCATCACAATCACGTACGATCGGTCGGTATAAATCACCATGCAATTCTAACACACATGCTTATTCTCTGCAAGGCAGTTTCCATTATTGAATTTGCGAGATACGAGTATAATAGCAGATAAGGCTTTTTCTCTTTCTTTATCAAGAGGGTTGTTGTAAAATTGTCCTAGTAAAAACGCCTGAGAAACCTTCTTCAAGGAGGAGTAGTCATGAGTATTGATGTTTCGACCAACCTAGGTCAAATCGAAGTTTCCAATGATGTTATTGCTACCATAGCAGGGATTTCTGCGATGGATTGCTATGGTCTCGTCGGAATGGCTTCCCGTAAACAAATTAAAGATGGAATTGCGGAATTGCTCGGTCGTGAAAATCTCAGTAAAGGCATCGTGGTTCGTCAAGAAGGAAGCGAACTGATTGTCGATATGCATATTATTGTGGGTTACGGCACGAAAATTTCCGTGGTAGCACACAATGTGCAAGCAAAAGTGAAATATACTTTAGACCAATTAGTAGGAATTAAAGTAAACTATGTAAATGTCTTTGTTCAAGGTGTTCGATTGGTGAATGAAGAGTAAGGAGGAGCCCAGTTGGCACAACGCGAAATTGTTGCAAGTTTATTTTTACAAATGATGCGTGCGGGCGCGAACAATCTTAATCGCAACGTTGAGATGGTAAACGCCCTCAACGTTTTCCCTGTTCCAGACGGCGATACTGGAACCAATATGAGTTTGACGATTACATCTGGTGTGAAAGAGATGGAGAAGTTTGCGGATGAAGCAAACATCGGGAAACTAGCGGAAGCGCTTGCAAAAGGATTACTGATGGGGGCAAGAGGAAATTCGGGCGTTATTTTGTCTCAGCTTTTCCGTGGTTTTTCAAAAGCATTAGCCGGAAATGAAACGATGAGCCCTCGCCAGTTAGCAGAAGCATTTCAACGAGGAGTGGAAACGGCTTATAAGGCGGTTCTCAAACCAGTTGAGGGAACGATCCTCACGGTTGCGCGGGAAGCGGCAGAGGCTGGTGTGAAGCGCTCTCGGAGTACGAACGATCCGATTGAAGTATTAGAAGCCGTTGTAAATGAAGCAAAAGTCACCCTAGACCGTACACCGGAGATGCTTCCTGTATTAAAACAAGCAGGTGTTGTGGATGCAGGTGGAGAAGGATTGTTGCTAGTATATAAGGGGATGCTCTCTGTTTTAACAGGTGAAGTGGTCGCGGACCAACCAGCAACCAAAGAGGATCTTCCTAGTTTAGAAAGTTTAGCTGAAATGGCTCATCATGATAATGCACAAGCGAAAATTGATCCAGCTACGATTGAAAATGGCTACTGTACAGAGTTTATGGTGGATTTAAAAACGACCCGTCGTCCAGTAGATGCTTTCTCGGAAGGGGATTTTCGCGAAGAGCTATCTCAATTTGGGGATTCACTCTTAGTGATCTCAGATGAAGAGCTTGTAAAGGTGCATATTCATGCCGAGCATCCAGGTGACGCTCTTAGTTATGCTCAAAAATATGGTGATCTCATTAAGATCAAGATTGAAAATATGCGTGAACAATATGCAACGGCAACGGAAGGGCATACATCTTCCCATTCTCATGGTTCAAAAGTAGAAAAACCAGCCATAGAAGTAGAGAAAAAGCCATACGGGATTGTATCGATTGTGGCAGGCTCTGGAGTAGCGGATATTATGCGTAGTTTGGGAGTCGATGTGGTGATCGAGGGCGGTCAAACGATGAATCCAAGTACGGAAGATATCGTGAAAGCGATTGGGCAAATTCATGCAGAGCATATTATCATTTTACCGAACAACAAGAACATTATTTGGACTGCAGAACAAGTGGGCGAGGTAGTGGACGTGCCGGTAACGGTACTAGCTACTAAGACGATTCCGCAGGGATTAGCGTCATTGTTAGCATTTGATAAGGATGCTACACCTGAGGCAAACAAAACCAATATGACTTCTGCTTATAAGGCCATACGATCAGGTGAGCTTACTTATGCCGTACGTGATACTCAGATTGATGAGCATCAGATTAAACAAGGTGATTATCTAGGAATCACAGAAGGTAAGATTGAGGTAGTGGGGCAAGATTTGATGGATACTGCTTTTACGTTATTAGGTGAGATGGCGGTTGATGGAGCAGATGTTGTTACTGTTATCTACGGTCAAGATGTATCTTCAGATCAAGCAGATGAGCTGACAAAACGTTTGGGCGATGCTTACCCAGATGTAGAAATTGAGGTTCATGATGGAGGACAGCCACTCTATTACTTCTTATTTTCTGTTGAATAGCGAGGTGCCTTATGGATCAAGTAAAAGTAATTTGTGATAGCGCAGCAGATTTACCGAAAGAGTTAAGGGAAGAGCTTGGAATCAGCCTCGTTTCGATTCCGTGTCATATTGAAGGAACGACGTATTATGATGGTGTTGACTTCTTTGCGGACCAGTTTTATGTAAAATTAGCAGAAAGCAAGGAAATCCCATTTACTTCTCAACCGGCGCCGATGGATTATGTAAATGCATATCAGAAGGCAATTGATGAAGGTGCGAAGAAAATTCTTCTCGTTTCTCTTTCATCGGGTCTAAGTGGCTCTTATCAGACCGCCGTGCTCGCTTCTACGATGATGGAAAATCCAGATGTGGAGATTGAGGTATTTGATACTCGTTCTGCTTCTTTAGGAAGTGGCTTACAAGTGATTGCAGCTGCTCATGCGGCAAAGGCGGGTAAGTCTCTAGAGGAAATCAAAGGGCTTTTGGAATCAAATCGAGAGCACACTTCTATTTTTTTCTTAGTGGATACATTGGAATACCTTCAAAAAGGTGGACGAATTGGAAAAGCATCCGCGGTTGTAGGCTCACTTTTGAACATTAAACCCATTTTGTCTGTAAACCAAGAAGGCGTTGTATTTGCGGTTGATAAAGTACGAGGTAAAAATAAAGCGTTTGAACGGTTGTTTGGACTTATAAAAGAGCAGACTCAAGCTGGAGCTGTGTCGATCGGAGTTATGCATGCGCGTAATCCAGAAGAGGCTGATAAATGGGTGCGACGAATTGAGCAGGAGTTTGAAGTGAAAGAACTAATTGTGACGGAGATTGGGCCGGTTATTGGAACCCATGCAGGACCAGGTACTGTTGCGATCTCAGTAGCACCGTATATCGAAATCTAAATGAAGCTCTATGAAGAAATCCCCTTGTACCTTTTTTCTTGGTCTGATACATTTGTTAATAATTAGGATTTGGTGAATGAGGATTTTTGTAGATCTTAGATGGATGGGTAGCGATTGCATATGAAATATCGTACAGTTTTTGATATCATTGGACCTGTTATGATTGGTCCTTCTAGCTCGCACACAGCAGGCGCTGCGAGGATTGGTAGGGCGGCACGTACCATGTTTGGAAAGATGCCTCAGCACGTTAGTATCATTTTATATGGCTCTTTCGCAAAAACGTATCGGGGTCATGGAACTGATATCGCCTTAGTAGGAGGATTGCTTGACTTTGATACGTTTGATACTCGTATGGCTGAGTCGTTAGACATCGCGAGTGAAGAGGGCATGGCTGTCGAGTTTATCGAATCAGATGAACTGACAGATCATCCGAATACGGCTCGCCTGATTCTTCAAGATGGCGACCATCGTCTAGAAGTAGTAGGCATCTCGATTGGTGGTGGAAAGATGGAGATTACCGAGCTAAACGGCTTCCAGTTGAGTTTGTCGGGAAATGCTCCTGTCTTATTGGTCTACCATCATGATCGACATGGAGCGGTGGCGGCGGTAGCGACTATCTTAGCTAGGCACGAAATTAATATTGGATATATGCAAGTATCTCGTAAAGAAAAAGGGTCTCAAGCATTGATGTCGATCGAGACAGACCAGGTTGTGGATGAATTGCTCCAAGAAGAGATTCGCAAGCAACATGGCATGCTTTCAGTCACCGTTCTTTCATAAAATAACAACTTGTAACCCAAGTGAGAAGGCCTTTGAAAGTGTCTTTTACTTGGGTTATTCTACTGTTGGAAAGGGGAGCTAAACATGTTGTTTCGCTCAGTGGCAGAACTAGTCGAATATGCAGAATCAGAACAACTAAAAATCTCGGATGTGATGATGCGGCAAGAATCAGATGTTATGAATCGTCCGATAGAAGAAATTTATCGTGAAATGGAAGAAAACCTTCGAGTGATGGAATTAGCCATTGAACGGGGTACAACCGAAGATCTGAAGTCCAAAAGTGGGCTATCAGGTGGAGATGCACGGAAGATTATGATGTATCGCGAGAACGCTCCGGTTCTGTTAACGGGATCGACTGTTCTGGAAGCGGTTGCGAGTGCTACAGCGGTATCAGAAGTAAATGCGGCGATGGGGATTGTGGTAGCAACGCCAACCGCGGGTGCTTGCGGGATTTTGCCTGGCACGATTTCGACTGCATCGAAAAAATTAAACTCGAGTCGTGAGGACATGGTACGAGCTTTGTTTGTAGCGGGTGCGATTGGTTTTTGTATCGCGAATAATGCTTGTATCTCCGGTGCGGCTGGCGGATGTCAAGCGGAAGTGGGCTCTGCGACTGCGATGGCCGCGGCCGCTGTGGTCGAAATGGCTGGAGGGACTCCTTCCCAATCGGCACAAGCAGTGGCCATTGCGCTTAAAAATATGCTCGGACTGGTCTGTGACCCTGTAGCCGGATTGGTAGAGGCCCCTTGTGTGAAGCGGAATGCGATGGGTGCAGCGATTGCGATGGTAGCCGCCGATTTGGCATTAGCGGGAGTTGAAAGTGTGATTCCGACGGATGAAGTGATCGATGCGATGTATAAAATTGGCCGAGATATGCCGGTATCATTGCGTGAGACAGCGTTGGGTGGCTTAGCGGCTACTCCGACTGGTCGTAGTTTGGAGCGGCAAATTTTTGGAAATGAGTCATCCGAATGAGTTTGGCTCAGTATCCGGTTGATGTGTTGTCGGGCGTCGGACCTCAGCGTAAACAGCATCTAGAGGAGCTAGGGATTTCCACGATTCAGGATGTTTTGGAGTATTATCCATATCGTTATATCGACTATCGGGTGACCGATCTAGGGGAAGCAGAGCACGAATCCCAGATAACCGTTCAAGGAAAAGTGTATCAAACCCCCAGTTTTCGATGGTTTAAGAAAAATAGCTCCAGGTTATCCGCTCGTCTGGATGTGGATGGGATCATGGTCCAGGTGGTTTGGTTTAACCAACATTTTTTAAAGGATAAACTGATCCCCGGAAAAACGATTATGGTTTCGGGGCGCTTTGATCGTCATAAGCTAGAGATTTTAGCGAAGCGGACGTTTGTGAGTGAGGCTGAGCAAGAGAAGCAGGCGGGTCGTTTGGAGCCTGTCTACTCTGTAAATGCTAATGTACAAATCAATTGGCTTCGGAAATTGATTGAGGAGGCTTATAGGCGATTTGGCGGGGAGATTGGGGAGATTTTACCTTCTACTTTGATTGAAGAATACCGTTTACTTCCTCGTGCCACAGCGATGTACTATCTCCATTTCCCTAAGGGACAGCAGGAAGGTCATCAAGCACGCAGACGGATGGCATATGAGGAACTCCTCCTCTATGAAGCGAAATTATTGTATCTACGGAGGCTTCAAAAAACGGAGATAGAAGGGATTTCCCATCGCTTTGATCATGAAAAAGTAGAGGAGCTTGTATCCCAGTTAGACTTTCCTCTGACAGGTGCACAAAGACGAGTAGTAGATGAAATCCTAGATGACTTACAAGCTTCCCCTCAGATGAATCGCTTATTGCAAGGGGATGTGGGATCTGGGAAAACCGTTGTGGCCGCGATTGTCTTGTATGCGAACTATTTATCTGGTTACCAAGGTGCGCTTATGGTGCCAACGGAGATCTTAGCGGATCAACATGCCGAATCATTGCGAGCCATTTTGCGTCCACTGGGTCTTACGATTGTCTCGCTCACAGGGAATATGAGAGCGAGAGAGCGACGAGATACGTTAAGTCAGATTCAAATGGGATTAGCTGATATTGTCGTGGGGACACATGCTCTCATTCAAGAGGGAGTTGTTTATCGGCAATTAGGCCTCGTGATTACGGATGAGCAGCATCGTTTTGGTGTGAAACAACGTGCCTTGCTTCGTGAGAAGGGGAGTAATCCCGATGTCCTATTCATGACAGCGACACCGATCCCACGTACGCTAGCGATCTCTGTCTTTGGAGAAATGGATATCTCCACGATCGATGAGATGCCAGCTGGGCGGCAACCGATTGATACATATTGGGTGAAAATAGATCTCTTTCCCCGCATCGTTACCTTTGTCGAAAAAGAGTGCCAGACAGGTCATCAAGCATATGTGATTTGTCCACTCATTGAAGAATCAGAGAAGTTAGATTTGCAAAACGCGCATGACTTATATGAACAACTAACTTTGGAGCTTTCTCCTGTGCGAGTCGGACTTCTTCATGGAAAAATGAACCCAGCGGAGAAAGAAGAGGTAATGAGGGCCTTTTCGGAAAATGAGATTCAAGTGCTGGTTTCTACGACAGTCGTCGAGGTAGGCGTAAACGTTCCCAATGCTACGGTGATGGTGATCTATGATGCTGATCGCTTTGGACTTGCTCAGCTTCATCAGTTGCGAGGACGTGTAGGGAGGGGCGGCGGTGCATCCACTTGCGTTTTGGTTGCAGACCCACGCTCCGAGCAAGGAAATGAGCGAATGAGAGTGATGACGGAAACAACGGACGGATTTGAGATCTCCCGCCGTGATTTAGAGATGAGGGGGCCTGGCGACTTTCTAGGTGTGAAGCAAAGTGGGCTTCCTGCGTTTAAAGTGGCTAATTTGGCAGAGGATCTGAAGATCATGGAAGTAGCCAGGGCGGATGCGGCTTTGATTGTGAACGATCCCGAGTTTGGCTCGAAACCAGAGACGAAGCCCATTTATGACCGTTTGCAGGCAGAGGGATTAAATAGTAAGAGTTTTGATTAAGAGAAAATAAGTGATCCTAACTGATCGTTTGGTTAGGGTTTGCCCAATACGACCTCTTTGTGGTGGCGCTAAGAGGTCATCTGTAGAATAAGGTGAACTTTATGTACGATATTATTATTAGAAAAACGAAAATTGCCGCTGTTACTGGTTTTGTTTGTGCACTTCTATATTATTTTACGAGTTCTGATGGTATAGATGCTATGGAGGGTCCGGGGAGTTTATTAGTCTATGCTGTCATTACGTTCTTCGCATGCTTTCTTATCTCGGCCTCTTTTGGCACAGCTTCTTCCATTTATATTGATTGGGTGTCTCACGATGTGGAGAATAAAGGTTTCAAATGGGCTTTAAAAATTGCTTTATACGGTACCTTTGGCTACATGGTAGACGCAATGCTATCTTTTGATTCTACGTTCACTATGATATATTTGACTCTATTTTTCTCTTATATCTACTTTCTTACAGATATTATTGTGAGTAAATTCCGCGGGGAAAAGATATGGCAGGATGATAATAAAATGTTTAAGATCGTTATGAGTTGCATAGTGTTGTTGATTTTCTTAGTTTGTTTCGGGATACAAAGTCCCTTTGATACTATTAGTAAACTATTATAAAAAGAAACAGCCTAGCCGATGTACGGTTAGGCTGTTTTCATGCTCAAATCCCTTATTTTTGCCCTAACAACATTTCCAACTCATCCAAGTACTCCTTAAACACTACAAATGCCTCGCGAATCGGCTCTGGAGAGTTCATATCGACGCCTGCATGTTTGAGGATGTCGATCGGACTTTGTGAGCTTCCTGCTTTCAAGAAGTCTAGATAGCGGTCAACTGCTGGCTGTCCTTCTTCGAGAATTTGCTTAGACAGGGCGGTAGCTGCACTGATCCCTGTGGAATACTGATATACATAGAAATTGTAATAGAAGTGAGGGATACGCGCCCACTCTAATGCAATCTCCGGATCGACTACGACGCCTTCACCAAAGTATTTTTTGTTAAGATCGTAGTACATCTGAGAAAGCACATCTGCTGTTAATGCCTCACCCGCTTGATCTTTTTGATGGATAAGTAGCTCGAATTCGGCAAACATCGTTTGGCGAACAATAGTGCTACGGAACTTATCCAAATGATGCGTAATCAGATAGAGACGTTTCTGTGGATCTGTTGTGTTTTTCAATAGGTAGTCGTTTAACAAGTTTTCATTACAGGTGGAAGCTACTTCCGCTACAAAGATCGAATAGTCCCCATAGACGTGTGGTTGAGTCTTTCGAGTGTAATAACTATGAATGGAATGGCCAAACTCATGAGCAAGTGTAAACAGGTTATCGACAGAGTTCTGCCAGTTCATGAGAATGTACGGGTTGGTTCCATAGGTTCCAAAAGAGTAAGCCCCACTACGCTTTCCTTGGTTCTCATAAACATCGACCCAACGGTTATCAAAAGCTGTTTGTAACACTTGTAGATATTCGTCCCCAAGTGGATGTAGGCCCTTAAGAAGCAGATCTTTTGCTTCTTCGTAACTAACCTTCATCTCCAGCTCAGAAGTGAGGGGAACGAATAAATCATAGAGATGTAATTCCTCTAAGCCAAGCGCTTTTTTTCGGATATCGAAGTAGCGATAGAGAAGAGGTAGATGTTCGTGAACAGTCTCGATTAGTTGGTCGTATACTGTTTCCGGAATTTGATTATCGTTTAATGCCTTTTGACGTGCAGATCCGTACTGACGAATTTTAGCAATAAGATTTTGCTTTTTCACCTGTCCAGATAGGGTGCTTGCAAGCGTGTTACGTAACTTACCGTATGTTTCATAGACGGCTTGGAACGCTTCTTTACGTACTCGAGAATCTTTACTTTCGAGAAGCTGGATGTAGCGACCGTGCGTAATTTCCACTTCTTCTCCATTTTCATCTAGAATGGAGGGAAATTTGATGTCGGCATTGTTTATGTAACTAAAGGTGCGGCTAGAGGATCCTAGCACTTCACTCGCTTGTGCGAGTAGAGATTCTTCTTTTTCTGATAAGGTGTGAGAACGGAAACGATTTAGTATTTCCAGTTCATATCCGTATAAAGAAAGTTTTTCGTGATCTTTGGCAAACGAGGTAACTTTCTCTTCGGGAATTGCTAAGATTTCTGGGCGGTAGTAGGACATGGCATTGCTTGCGTCTGTCATTAAACTAGCCGCACGGTCATTGTACGCTTGGTAATGGGAGTTGGTGGTGTCTTGGTCGTAACGCATACGAGCATACACAAATACTTTGCCTAATCTCTCTGAAACTTGGTCACGAATATGTAATGCTTGAAAAAGGATATCGGCTGAGCTTCCTAGCTTGCCTTGAAACTGGGCAAACCCGGGAAGAGTCGCTTTAATATCTTTATATTCTTGCTCCCATGCATCATCTGTGGCAAATATATCTTCTAATCGCCATGTATCTGGGATGGCAATTTCAGATCGTTTTGGTAATTTTTTTGCTTTCGATTCCATCTTAGATCCTCCTTATGATATAAAACGATAAAAATGGACATTCTTATCTTTATTATACCTATGTGATGATATGAGGTAAATCGGATTGCAAGTACGCCGAATTTCCCAATGGATTTTTATGTAATAAGTGCATGATAATATTCTCTTGTAGAAGTGTCATCATTTTGACTGAATGGGTAATTCCCGCATAAGGACTGGTCAAGCCTAGCAAAAACCTTTATGATTAAACCGTTACCTGATTAGAAAGGAGCAAATATAATGGCATTTAAAATGCATGAAATTCGTGAACTTATTCGATTGATAGATGAATCTCAAATCGAAGAATTTGAAATCCAAAATGAAGAAACCACCATTAAGATGAAAAAAAATAATGGGGTTACTGCACAGACAGTAAGCATCCCTGTTGCGACACAACCAGTGATTCAACATGTGGAACAACCAACTCCAGTCGCAGCACCTGTTGCGGCAGAGGTGGCGAGTCCAGCACCTGTAGTAGAAGCAACTCCGGTTGCAGCAGCACCTGATATGGAGGATGCTACTTTACATAAAATCGTCTCTCCTATGGTAGGGACATTCTATCGTGCACCTTCCCCAGATTCTCAGCCCTATGCAAAAGAAGGAGATCTGGTTCAAAACGAAACGATCGTATGTATCGTGGAAGCGATGAAGCTGATGAATGAGATTGATGCGGATGTAAAAGGCACAATTGTAAAAGTGTTAGTAGAAAATGGCCAGTTAGTAGAATATGGACAACCATTGTTCTTGGTAAAAACGTCCTGATTGTTCAGGAGGGAAAATGTGCATGTTTAAAAAAGTACTTATTGCAAATCGTGGAGAAATTGCTGTTAGAATCATCCGAGCTTGTCGAGAGCTAGGAGTTGCCACTGTAGCCGTTTATTCCGAAGCGGATCGAGAGGCATTACATGTGAGTTTGGCAGATGAGGCTTTTTGCATCGGTCCAGCTCTATCTCGTGAAAGTTATCTAAACATGACTAATTTGCTGAGTGTGGCAACTCTAGTTGGAGTAGATGCGATCCATCCTGGATATGGATTTTTATCGGAAAATGCCGATTTCGCTGAGCTTTGTGCGGCATGTGGCATTACCTTTATCGGTCCATCGCCAGAAGCCATCCTGAAGATGGGGGATAAGACAACGGCTCGTGAAACGATGAAAGAAGCAGGAGTTCCAGTCGTTCCGGGAACGCAAGGTGTCATTGAAGATCTCAATGAGGCTGAAGAGATTGCTACTTCCATCGGCTATCCCGTCATCGTAAAAGCAACAGCTGGTGGTGGCGGAAAAGGAATGCGAATTGTACATAGTTCAGAAGAATTGCGCCATGCGGTTACGCTAGCGCAGAAGGAAGCCGAAGCCAACTTTGGTAACCCAGGCGTGTATCTAGAGAAATTCCTAGTAGAGCCTCGCCATATTGAAATTCAAGTCTTAGCTGATTCCCATGGAAATGTCATTCATTTAGGTGAACGGGACTGCTCGATTCAACGTCGATACCAAAAACTGATTGAAGAAGCCCCATCTCCAGCCCTTAATCCAGAATTGCGTGAGCGAATGGGTGAGGCTGCGATCGCTGCAGCGCGCTCTGTTGATTATGAAGGAGTAGGTACGGTCGAGCTTCTCCTTGATCGCGATCGAAACTTCTACTTTATGGAGATGAATACTCGAATCCAGGTTGAACATCCTGTTACAGAGATGATTACAGGGATTGACCTAGTTAAAGAACAAATTCGGGTAGCCGCAGGAGAACCACTCTTAGTGAAACAAGAAGATATCGCTATCAACGGCTGGTCGATCGAATGCCGGATCAATGCTGAGCGGCCTGATAAAAACTTCATGCCATCGCCGGGTACGATTAAAACGTACTTAGCTCCAGGTGGTATGGGAGTTCGAGTGGATAGCGCTTGTTATCAGGGCTACCGTATTCCTCCATTTTATGATTCAATGGTAGCGAAGTTAATTGTCTGGGGAAAGGATCGCGAGGAAGCACTCGACCGCATGAATCGTGCATTGCATGAATTTGCGATTGATGGTGTTCATACTACGATTCCTTTCCATCAACTCATGATCCAGCACCCAAAATTTCGCTCTGGTGATTTTCATATTCAGTTTTTGGAAACGACTAATATATACGAGGAGGGAACCTAAGCTAATATGGAACATCTACCAACGCAAAATGGCAATCTAGGCAAAGTAGAGATTGCACCAGAAGTGTTGCAAGTTATTTCTGGGCTAGCTGCGACTGGGGTCAAGGGAGTTATTGGTCTAAGTGGCGGCGTCGTCGAGAACTTTAATCAGCTGATTGGTCGGAAAAGCCTGCGTCAAGGTATTACGGTAAACTTGGATGAGACCACAACGATTGAGGTATCGCTTGTTGTTGAATACGGGGTGCCAATCCCGGAAGTAGGAAAACAAGTACAAGAAAGTATCAAATCGGCTGTGGAAACGATGACGGGTATCCAAGTAGATCAGATTGTGGTTCGTGTCGAAGGAATTAAATTTCCACAACCTGAAAAAACAAAAGACGGGGAATCTAACCCAAGAGTAAGGTAAGATAGTAGGTAAGAAGTTACATCGAAACCGGGCCCAAGAAGGTGGCTCGGGTTTCTTTTTGGAGGATTTTAAATGAGTCGGAGATTATCAAGAGAAATAGCGATTCAATCTTTATATCAGCAAGATGTGCATCCTGAAGCAGATCTCCAAATGATTCGCGAATTGGAGAAGAAGGTTCAAGGGGAAGATTTGGGTTTTTATCGGTTCCTGGTCCAAGGCGTGAAGGAGCATCATCCTAAGATTGATCCTATTTTAGAGCGGTATGTAAAAGAAGGCTGGAAGCTAAGCCGTCTTTCTGCCGTGGATCGAGCTGTGCTACGTGTGGCTACGCTGGAGTTACTCTATCAACCAGAAACGCCATCTGGTGCGGTGCTAAACGAAGCAGTAGAGCTTTCCAAAGCATTTAGTGGGATGGAAACAAGCCGCTTTATCAATGGGATTTTAGGTAAATTGGCGAAAGATCTAGATCAGTTACGGGAAGAAATACAATAATAGGGGAGTAGAAGCGAATATTGCTTCGCTCTCTTTTTATATTGTTCGGATTTTCCTTTACAGCTTTCGTAGAAACGAATAAACTGGATGATAATATGTGAAACCATAACATATCTAAAAACTACGGTCTATAAGGGTGATGACAAATGGCACAATTAATCAATGGAAAACAAATCGCAAGTGATATTCGTCAAGAGTTAAAAGAGGAAGTCTCACAGTTACAGCAACAGGGAATTCGTCCGGGTTTGATGGTGATATTTGTTGGGAATAATCCAGCTTCCCAGTCGTATATCCGTGGGAAAGTTCGTGCGGCCACAGAGGTTGGGATTGCGTCAGAAGTCCTTCGGATGGGCGAAGATATAACGGAAACGCAACTTCTTGATAGAATTGAAGAATTGAACCAAGATGAGGCGGTTCATGGGATTCTGGTACAATTACCTCTACCGAAGCATATTGACGAGTTAAAAGTAATCGAAGCGATTTCACCCGAGAAAGATGTAGACGGATTTACCCCGATTAATGTAGGAAAAATGATGACTGGATTGAATTGTTATCTACCGTGTACGCCATTTGGAATTATGCAACTTTTAGAGCGTTCTAATGTTACAATAGATGGAAAGCATGTAGTGGTGATTGGAAGAAGTAATATTGTAGGGAAGCCGGTTTCGATTTTACTGCAACGTGCCAATGCTACGGTTACGATGTGTCATTCTCGTACGCCGGATTTAGCAACCTTTACTAGGCAGGCTGATATTATTGTGAGTGCTGTGGGAAGGGTGGGCTTGATTACAGCTGATCATATCAAAGAGGATGCGGTTGTGATTGATGTGGCGATGAATCGGAATGAGGAAGGTAAGTTGGTTGGTGACGTGTTGTTTGATGAGGTGTTCGATAAGGCATCTGCTATTACGCCTGTGCCGGGTGGTGTAGGGCCGATGACGATTGCGATGTTGATGCATAATACGATTGAAGCGGCGAAACGTGCGAGTGAGGATAGTGTGGAGTAAGTTTAGGACTAGCTTTATTCGCTGATTGAGATGAGTTGTTGATTGAGTGCTTCTGTTGATTTATCTAGATAGGATGTCCCGGGGCATGTGTCTGACCACAGCTCAAATAGTGAGCCTGCACGGATGTGGAAAAGCAAGTCCGCTTCGTCCATCGAAGCTTCGGGCAAGTGGCAAAACTCGCAAAGAACGCTCAAACATTGCCACAAAACGCCCTTGCTTCGAAGAACTACGCTAAGTAGACTCACTAACATCGCAGTGGTCAGACACATTGCCCCTATTCCATCTCCATTATCTGATTAATAACAGACGGCGTGATTGGGTTTTATGACTAGATGACTGTAGTTAGAAGTTGCAATCATTTATGGATTTAGGTTGGTACAAAAAGCATACATTACACACGTCACTCAAACGGACTATCGACGAAATCGATCGGAAGAAGCTTTGGTGGTGAATGTGCCTTTGAACGCCACTTACAGAGCGGAGGCGGTTGGCGAAGGGAGGAAGCGAGCAACATGTTTGAGCGAATGCGAGTTTTGCTCGCGCCCGTAGCTAATTGCCGTAGCGGTCTTTTTACATCTGCGCAAGGCTTCAAGAGCACTGAACCCCCAAAGCTTCTCCGGTCGTTCTGTCAAAGCCCAATCAAAAGCCCTAACTCAAGCCCCATCCCATACATATAGAGATAGCGAGGAACCAACATGCCCCATCGCAAAGAACGCGAAATCTGGAGTGTATCTGAGCTTGTTTCTCACCTCTCAGGACTAGTAGACCGAGACGAGCGTAGTAAAGCGGTCTGGATTCAAGGTGAGATTACGAACTTTATTCATCACACTTCCAGTGGACACATGTATTTCTCCATTAAAGATCAATCTGCTAAGATGAAAGCTGTCATGTTTAAATGGTCGAGTCGCTTTCTACTCTTTAAGCCGAAGAATGGAGATCAAGTAACCATTCGTGGTGAGCTGTATGTGTACGAAAAAGACGGACAAGTACAGCTAAAAGTCTTAGAGATGAAGAATAGCGGGCAAGGGGATTTATATAGCAAATATCTTCAGCTAAAAGAACGCCTAGAGCTGGAAGGGTTATTTACACGCCCTAAGAGACAAATCCCAACGTATCCACGTCGTGTGGGGGTTATCACTTCGGCGCAAGGAGCGGTGGTTCGGGATATTATTACGACGATGAAGCGGCGTTATCCGCTTACTCAAATCGTGCTACTTCCTGTGGCGGTCCAAGGGATGCATGCCGTACGGGAGATATCAGAGGCGATTCTGGAGATGAATCGATTAGCTGATGTCGATGTATTAATCGTAGGACGAGGTGGCGGTTCGTTAGAGGAACTGTGGGCTTTTAACGAGGAAGTAGTGGTTCGTGCGATTGCCGAGTCATTGATCCCGATTATCTCAGCTGTGGGACATGAGACAGATAATACGCTGAGCGATTATGTAGCAGACCTCCGAGCGGCTACTCCGACTGCAGCAGCAGAGATGGTGGTCCCTGATTTTCAAGAGATCGCGCAACGGTTTGAATCTCTCCATACAAGGCTTTATCACTCCTCTATTAAGGTGATCGAAGGAAAGCGGAGTAAATTACATTCTGTACTCGAACGTCCTATTTTTCAAAAACCAGGGGAACGTCTGGAGCAGTATTCGCAAAGGCTTGACTATCTAGAACGTGATCTGCGTAGTTATGCACAGTCTAAGACAGCGAAAAGTGCTCTAAAGGTAGAACAGCTATCTTCACGACTATATAGGCTCCGTCCCCATCAATCTATTATCTCATACCAAGAGCAATTATCTCGATTATGCCGGGATCAACTTCGAGCGATGAATGCTACGATGGATCGAGAAGGGAATCGTTTGGAACGTAGTTTAGAAAAATTAGATGCCCTTAGCCCATTAAAAGTATTGAAACGAGGCTATTCGGTAGTGTATCGTTTTCATCAACCAGATTTAATCGCGTCTACTTCTCAAGTCAAACTAGGTGATTTATTAAAAGTACGCATGCAGGACGGAATTTTAAAATGCCAAGTATTTGGAACGGAGGAACAGGGCGATGAGTAATAATCAAAGTGTACAACCTTCTGAGCCCACTTCATTTGAAGAGGCGATGGAGCGCTTAGAGGCGGTTGTGAAACAATTGGAGCAAGGAGAAGTGCCTCTTGATCAAGCGATTTGTTTGTTTGCTGAAGGAAACCAATTAGCTTTTTTTTGTCGAGGAAAGTTAGATTGGGCGGAGCAACAAGTGGAGATGCTAGTTCAAGAAAACGGGGAGTGGAAAAAGAAACCTTTCCAAAATGAGGAGGAACTATAGACTGTGCCGACCATTCGTGATTACATACAGCAAAAAGCACAGCTCGTGCATGAAGAGCTAGATACATATACAAGCCATCTTACTGATATTCCGCAACCGTTGTTAGATTCCATGCGCTATTCGCTATTAGCAGGGGGGAAACGGATCAGGCCCGTCCTTGCACTTGCGACGGCAGAAGCGTTTGGAGTGGAGGCAGAGCGAATCCTTCCATTTGCCTGCGCAGTGGAGATGATTCACACCTATTCACTGATCCATGATGATCTGCCTAGCATGGATGATGATGATTATCGTCGTGGCAAATTAACGAATCATAAGGTTTATGGTGAAGCGATGGCGATCCTAGCAGGAGATGCTTTGCTTACGGAAGCGTTTGGCTTGTTGGCAGATGGAGCTACTCAGGCTCATTTACCTGTGCATACGGCGATGACTATCGTGCGAGAAGGAGCCGATTTAGCGGGTGCAAGGGGAATGGTTGGGGGACAAGTAAGTGATCTCTTAGCTGAAGATCGACAAATTGCTTTAGAAGATCTCCAGTCTATTCATAAACGGAAAACTGGCGATTTGATTGCATATTCGGTTCGCATGGGAGCTCGTGTGGCTGGGGTATCCCCAGGGGCGATGCACTTTTTGAGCCAATTTGCTTATGGAATTGGATTGGCCTTTCAGATTCAAGATGATATCTTAGATGTAATCGGTGACCAAGAGAAGATTGGGAAACGTGTGGGGAGTGATGAAGCGAATCACAAGTCGACGTACCCGTCATTATTAGGGCTGGAAGAATCGAAGAAGAAATTACATCACTGTATCTCCCAAGCAAAGATAGCGCTCATGAATATTCCAGATTGCAACCCGGGGAGACTAATGGAGATAGCTGATTACCTAATGTCACGTGATCGTTAGATTATGGTATAATAATAATTACGTTTAAAAAGAATGATATGTACATACATAGGGGATTTGATTGAGATCGTAACCGGTTCGAACCAAGATTCGTGACCGGCGTTTTTCTGATATGATCATTTCAACCAATAAAAAGTCAATTTAAATGCTATACTTTGTGCATAAAGAAACTAGAAAGAGAGGCGATCGCGATGCTCTTGGAGCAGATGCAATCACCAGACGACCTGAAAAAACTCCCAGTAGAAGAATTACCTAAGTTAGCGGAGGAAATTCGTCAATTTTTAATTGAAAGTTTATCAAAAACAGGCGGACATCTCGCCTCTAACCTAGGTGTAATAGAACTGACTATTGCTCTGCATTATTTATTCGATAGTCCGAAGGACAAGTTTTTATGGGATGTGGGTCACCAAGCGTATGTTCACAAATTATTGACAGGACGAATGGATCTTTTCCCAACGCTTCGTCAATACAAAGGCTTATGCGGTTTTCCTAAGATGAGCGAAAGTGAACATGATGTGTGGGAAACGGGACATAGTAGTACATCGTTATCGGGTGCGATGGGGATGGCGGCTGCACGTGATTTAAAAGGTGAAGATAATAAAGTGGTTGCCATCATTGGTGACGGAGCCTTGACAGGTGGTATGGCTCTCGAGGCGCTTAATCATATTGGGGAAGAGAAAAAAGACCTCATTGTGGTACTAAATGATAATGAAATGTCAATCAGTCCGAATGTTGGAGCGCTCCATAATTATCTAGGACGTCTACGCACTAACAAGACATACTCGAAAACCAAGCATGATCTGGAATCACTTATTAAAAAAATCCCTTCTGTGGGTACACCATTTGCCCATCTGCTTGAACGTGTCAAAGATAGTTTGAAATTCCTAGTTGTAGACGGAGTTTTATTTGAAACGTTGGGCTTCACCTATCTTGGCCCGATAGATGGCCATAATTTAACGGATCTAATGGAGTGCCTACGTCAAGCGGCGCATACTAAAGGTCCTGTACTAGTACACATTGTGACTCGTAAGGGGAACGGATACCAACCTGCTGAAGAGGATCAAGTGAACTATCACGGGGTTGGAACGTATAAGATCGAATCAGGAGCATTTGCCAAAAAATCCGGCGGACCAGTAGCCTACCCAGCTGTTTTTGGGGAGACGATGATCAAGTTAGCAGAAGAGAATCCAAAGATCGTAGCGATTTCTCCAGCCATGCTTACAGGATCAAAACTGGAGAAGTTCCAGAGGCGGTTCCCGGATCGCACATTTGATGTCGGGATTGCGGAACAACATGCTGGTACTTTTGCAGCGGGTATTGCTACGCAAGGGGTTATCCCTGTCTTTTCGATCTATTCGACCTTTTTACAACGTGCGTATGATCAAGTCGTTCATGATATTTGTCGGCAAAACTTACATGTCGTGTTTGCGATCGACCGCGCTGGATTTGTGGGAGAAGATGGCGAGACTCACCAAGGGATCTATGATATCGGCTTTATGCGTTCCCAGCCAAACATGGTGATGATGATGCCAAAAGATGAAAATGAGCTTCAACACATGCTCTATACAGCAACCGAATATGGAAAAGGACCAATTGCGGTTCGTTATTCGAAGGCAAACGGTACTGGAGTACAGATGGACGAAGAGTTTAAGCTCATTCCAATCGGGAAATCAGAAACCGTGCAAGATGGAGAAGATGTAGCCTTAGTAGCATTTGGGTCCATGGTTGAGCCAGCTATTCAAACAGCAGAATTACTTCAAAAACAAGGAATTAGCGCGAAAGTGGTTAATGCTCGGTTTGTGAAGCCATTGGATGAAGAAATGCTCTTATCTCTTTATCACGATCAGATGCCAATCGTTACAATGGAAGAAGGGGCCCTACAAGGTGGCTTCGGAAGTGCAGTGTTAGAGTTTTTTGCACAAAGAGAGATTTATGATGCAAAGGTAAAGTTACTTGCGATTCCAGATTACTTTGTAGAGCATGGAAGTATGGCTCAGCAGATGGAGGAAGTAGGACTAACGCCACCTCAAATTGCTGATCAAGTAACCCGCTTTGTAAAGAAAAAACAGGAAGTATAAGAGGATACGCAGTGAAAGAGCGAATTGATGTGTTACTCGTACAACAAGGTTTTTATGAAAGTCGCGTGCAAGCCCAGCGTGCCATTATGGCTGGGCTTGTCTTGGTTGAACAGGAGCGAATCGACAAGCCTGGGACTAAGGTGCCAGTAGATAAGACGATTACGATTAAAGGACAGGTTTCTCCTTATGTGAGCCGAGGTGGATTAAAGTTAGAGAAAGCGTTGCAGGTTTTTCCTACCTCTGTTCAAGATCAAGTCGTGCTAGATATCGGTGCTTCAACAGGTGGATTTACAGATTGTGCTCTGCAAAATGGTGCGAAACAGGTGTATGCGATCGATGTTGGGTATGGACAGCTAGCTTGGAAGATTCGTGAAGATTCCCGTGTGGTCGTCATGGAACGGACCAATTTTCGATATTTAGAAAAGAAGCAACTGACAGGTGAAGAGCCTACCTATGCTACGATAGATGTGTCGTTTATCTCTCTTTCTCATATTTTGCCCGTTTTACGGCAACTCTTGCCAGTTGGCGGAGAAACCATTGCCTTGGTAAAACCCCAATTTGAAGCGGGGAAAGAACAGATTGGGAAAAAGGGGATTGTAAAAGATCCTAAGATTCATGAGCAAGTATTATTGAAATTTGTGTTTACAGCCAACTCCAATGGATTTTCTGTAAAAGGGATTTCGGGTTCCCCTATTACAGGTGGAGAAGGAAATATTGAATTTATCAGCTTGCTTCAAAAACAAGAGACGCCTGTTCAAGAAGATTGGGCGACTCAAATTTCAAAAATCGTACAGGAAGTACATCAACGTTTTTCCTAAAAATAAAAAGGTTTCTTTTTCATGACTCCGAATTAGTAGGGGAAGGGGGAGGTGCGTATGACACGTTCCGGAGATCCGATCGTCTTATTCCTATTAGTTGGAGTCATCTTCTTCTTTTTCCTCAGAAAATGGTTTTCGTTTGCTTCGATGAAAGATTGGGTTTTTAATACTCGTCCTGATCCTGAACCGCTCAGGGGTGAAATCCCTTCGATCTTACAGGAAAATGGATACGAAGCGTATGCGGAAAAGCAGAAGATTCCCCTCCATATTAAAATCGGTGAAGAAAGCTTTGATAGCCGGATGTTTGTCGATGTATTTGCTACGGATGAGTATGGGAACCGTTATGCTGTGATCACCTCAAGGCGGAGGAGACCACTAAAAAAAGTAGGGGCTTCCTTACGAGATTCTTTTTTTGCTTCTTACTTATTAGCGAAGCCAATGGGTTTGCTTTATGTGGATGTAGAGGCGCGCAGTGTGCAGGAAATCACGTTTCAATATGAATTTCCTTCTCAGAAACGATCCCCTTTTCCGTGGAGCTATATCGTTGTGTTTGTATTAGGAATGCTTGTAGCATGGTCGATAACCAAATAGAAATGGGGTAGGAGTTGTGAAGCGAATCGGCATTATGATGAATGCCAGCAAACCACATGCTTTGCAGGTTGCGAAGGAATTAATGCAACTCCTCTGTGCGAAAAATGCGTTTGTGTTACTCGAGCAGGGCTTAGCAAGTGTGTTAGGCCGAGATGATTGCGGGATTCCGCTGAAAGAATTTCCCAATCGTGTGGAAATCGTATTTGTTCTAGGGGGAGATGGCACACTTTTAGGAGTGGGTCGTGAGTTAGCTGGGGCGAAGTTGCCAATACTAGGGATAAATACAGGGAACTTAGGTTTTTTGTCTGAGGCAGAGCCAGATAATCTAGGAAGTGCTGTAGATCGAGTCCTAAATAATGATTTTTGTATTGAAGAACGGATGATGATTGATGCAGAATGCATCCGAAAAGGAGAGATTGTTCATCGAGGAACCGCCTTTAATGATGTCGGGATCGCCAAGGGTTCATTTGGGAGAATCGTCAACTGTTCGGTTAGTATGGATGGGATGTTCTTAGGTAGTTACTCAGGTGACGGGATTATTGTCTCCACTCCTACTGGCTCTACAGCGTACTCATTATCTTGCGGTGGCCCGATTGTGTGGCCAGGGTTTCAAGCGATCTTGTTAACCCCGATCTGCCCACATACCCTTACTTCTCGGCCCATGGTGTTACCAGCAGAGAGTGAGTTAGAAGTACGAGTATCTGCTGCGCATCATGAGATGGGGATGACTATTGATGGACAAATTGGCTTTGAGATTCATGAGGGTGATTTGATTCGGATCAGAAGATCTCAAAATCAAACCTATTTAGTAAAGTGGAGAGAACGCTCCTTCTTTGAAGTAGTACGTAAAAAGCTTCATGGCGATGAGAAGGGTTAACTACAGGAGGTAACAACTGTGAAGGCGCAAAGGCACATTAAGATTCGGGATATCATTACCCACTGTGATATCGAAACACAAGACGAACTGGTGGAAGAATTAAAAAAAGCTGGATATAATGTAACTCAAGCAACGGTATCTCGTGATATTAAAGAATTACATCTGGTAAAAGTTCCTACCAATAGCGGCACATATAAATACTCTCTTCCGTTGGATAATCGTTTTAATCCCAACCAAAAATTGAAGAGAATGTTACAAGAAACATTTGTAGGGATCGATCATGCAGAAAATTTAATTGTCATGAAGACCCTACCCGGAAACGCTCAGGCTATTGGAGCTTTGATGGATAATTTAGAATGGGATGAGGTAATCGGAACCATTGCAGGTGATGATACCATCATGCTAATTGTACGTAATAAAGAACTAGTACCTACTATCGTTCAACGATTTTTAGATATGCTTTAGGAGACGATGAATATGATTCGGCAGTTATCAATTCGTCACTTTGCCATCATCGAAGAATTACATATTGATTTCTCTCATGGCTTTCATGCGTTGACAGGGGAGACAGGCGCTGGAAAGTCCATCTTAATCGATGCTCTTGGGCTAGTGATGGGGGGCCGGGCTTCTGCTGATTTCGTCCGTCATGGAAAAGAAAAAGCTGAAATTGAAGCTGTATTTGACTGTGAACTGAGTGAGCAGCTATCTGCCTTGTTTGAAGAGCAAGGCCTTGAGCTCGAAGAGGGCAGTTTATGGATTCGCCGAGAACTATTGGCAAATGGAAAAAGTAGTTGCCGGGTGAATGGTAGATTGGTTACGCTCGGGACTTTAAAACAAATAGGCTCTCATCTGATTGAAATTCATGGTCAGCACGAATACCAAAAATTAAATCAAATCGATATGCATCTTGAGTGGATTGACCAATATGGAGGAAATGAGCTTCTTACCACACGAGCAGAGTACCAAGAAAATTATGATAAATTTATTCAAATAGAGCGTAAATTAGCAAGATTAAATCAAGATGAACGAGAATGGGTACAACGTATCGACTTGTTAGAATATCAGTTGCAAGAGATTCGAGATACCCAGTTAATTTTGGGTGAAGATGAAGAATTAGAGATCGAGTGCCGAAAACTAGCGAATACGGAGAAATTAATGGCTCATGTCAGTCGTTCCTATCGCAGTTTATATGGGGAGCACCAAGGCTTAGATTTCCTTCAGCAAGCGTTATCAGAGCTAGCGAATGTGGCGGATCTGGATCCGAAGCTGCAAGTATTGCATGAACAATTGCTTAGCGTAGCCGACCAGTTAGATGAGATCATCCGAGACATGAGCAACTATCAAGATACGTTAGATTTTGATCCGAAGCGATTAGCGGAGGCTCAAGAGCGCGCTCACCATATCGGGCAACTAAAGCGTAAATACGGAGAAACGATCCCAGACATATTCGAGTATGAGGAATTAATTTCAGCAGAGCTATCACAACTATTGGACCGCGATGTGCACAGGGATGATTTGGAGAAGAATCAAGATCTGTACAAGGAACGTTTATTTGTACTCGCTTCGCAGATTACACAGCTTCGAAAGAAGGCAGCGCGTAAATTAGAAGTGGAAATGGAACGTGAATTGGCAGACCTGTATATGGGAGAGACTTTATTCCGGGTTCATTTTCACGCGGAAGAAAATGCGCAAAGACGGCTTACTCGTACAGGGCAAGATGGTGTCGAGTTTCTAATCGCTCCCAATTTGGGAGAACCGCTTCGTCCATTAGCAAAAATCGCTTCTGGCGGCGAGATGTCTCGAATCATGCTGGCACTTACCTGTATCTTTGCCGATGTGACGCAAGTTGATACACTGATTTTTGATGAAGTGGACACAGGAGTAAGCGGACGAGCCGCCCAAGCTATCGCAGAGAAAATCGCTTATATCGCAGGACGTTTTCAAGTGTTATGTGTGACCCATTTACCCCAAGTGGCCTGTATGGCGGACCATCATTATGGTATTTCGAAACAGAGCACAGTTACGTCTACCCGAGCCAAGATCGACCGTTTAGACCATTCTGGTCGTGTCTTAGAGCTAGCCAGAATGTTAAGTGGAGTAGAAGTCACGGATAAAACCAAAGACCACGCTACTGAGATGATTCGTTTGGCAAATGTGGTAAAAGAGAAGCGCTGGAGTATGCTGGTGGATTAACCAAAAACTGGTTTGCTCCAGAGACTGTGATTTTGATTCGATGGAAGCTTTTGAGTAACATAAACAGAGTTGATTGAGGTTACTTTAAACGTATGGTACAAGATGTAACTGTAATTGCTTGGGCTGGTGGTTTGGCGGGAAGCTCAGGAGAGTGATTCTTACGTGCGTAAAGACAGACAACGAATCAAATTTTTAGGTGTTCTCCTGGTGCTTCTCTTGGTAATGGGAAGTACATCTTCTCTTTTTCAACAATATTTCTCCTTTCCTCGAAATCAACACTTGATCCAAGGAAGGGAAGACCTCGTATTCTTGTCAATTCCCATCACGGCTACAGGTAATCCTGCTACTCCAAATGCCCTGCAAAGGAGTAATAGGTCCTCTGTGCAAACGATGGCAGGTCTTCAGAAAATAGGGGATTCTCCTGATGCGAAAGAGCATACTAAGCTACAGGTAATCCCGGGAGGACAGTCTATTGGGGTCAAATTAAAGTCGTCCGGTATTTTAGTTGTTGGACATCATCTGGTTTCAACAAAAGAGGGTGAGAAGTCTCCCGGTGAACAAGCAGATATTCATGTAGGAGACTACTTAGTTGAGATCAATGGACAACAAGTGAAAAGTACGCAAGATGTAGCAAAGGTTGTTAAAGATGCAGGAAATACAACGAAGTCGCTACAAATCGTGCTGAGACGTGATGACAAGCAATATAAAGTAGTCCTTCCCTTAGCGCTTGATGAGAAGGATCAACAATACCGAATGGGTCTATTCATCCGTGATTCTGCCGCGGGTGTGGGCACGCTTACGTTTTATGATCCCCAAAAGAAAGTGTATGGTGCACTTGGCCACATCATTTCTGATTTGGATACAGGACAGCCAATTCAAGTTGGAGATGGGAAAATCGTTCACTCCAATGTGACTTCGATTCAAAAGGGTGCTTCTGGTAAACCTGGAGAAAAGAGAGCGATCTTTTTTAACGAAGATCAGGTGCTAGGAAACATAAAAAGAAACACGCCTTTTGGTATTTTTGGGAGCATGGATGAAAAACTTTCGAATCAAGGTGAAGCGATTCCAGTCGGCTTCTCCGATGAAGTAAAGGAAGGTCCTGCGAAGATCTACACCGTTGTCGAAGGACAGAAGGTGGAGGAATTTGAAATTCAAATTACTCATGCCGTTAAGCAGAAATTTGCTGCCACAAAAGGACTTATCATTAAAGTGACGGATCCTCGTCTCCTAGCCAAAACGGGGGGTATTGTTCAAGGGATGAGCGGAAGTCCGATTATTCAAGATGGAAAGCTAGTGGGTGCTGTTACTCACGTTTTTGTAAATGATCCAAGCTCTGGATATGGAACTTATATCGAATGGATGTTAAAAGATGCAGGAGCATTAGAAAACCAATCAGCGGAGACCTTAACAGGTAGCCGCTTTTTGTTTCGTTATCAAAAAAATGGAAAAGTTAGGGAATTAAATATAAATAGAAGGAATGATTTGGTAAGTTGTCGAAAATGTACTCTATCCAGTTCTCGGGACAGGACCAACGAGGGGAGAAAGGTTATGAATCAAATACGAGTTGTATTAGCAGATGATAATCGAGAATTTACTGAGCTTGTCAAAGAGCATCTATCTTCACAACCTGATTTAGAAGTGGTTGGAGTAGCTTATAATGGCGGAGAGGTCATTGAAATTTTAAAAAAAGAGGTACCTGATGTACTCGTCCTCGATATTATCATGCCTCACTTAGATGGATTAGGCGTATTAGAGCAAATTCAAGAATTACAACTTCAACCGATGCCAAAGATTATTATGCTAACTGCATTTGGACAAGAAGAGGTTACGCAACGAGCTGTTTCATTGGGGGCATCTTACTATATCTTGAAGCCATTTGATATGGATGTTCTCACCGAGCGAATTCGGCAGATGAAAGGAGTAAGCAGTGTCATTCGCCCACGTACCAATGCAATGGCTGCTTCACTCTCACCCCGCTCCAATCATCTCGATGTGAGTATCACCAGTGTTATCCACGAAATTGGTGTACCTGCTCATATCAAAGGATATCTCTATTTACGAGAAGCGATTACGATGGTATATAACGAAGTTGATCTTCTGGGTGCGATTACGAAAACCTTATATCCCCGGATTGCAGAGAAATTTAAAACGACCCCAAGCCGAGTAGAACGCGCGATTCGTCACGCGATCGAAGTAGCTTGGAGCAGAGGAAACATGGATTCGATCCGTACCTTATTTGGCTACACGATCAATGTAAGCAAAGCAAAACCGACTAATAGCGAGTTTATCGCTATGGTTGCGGATAAATTGCGAATTGAGCATAAGGTGGGATAGGTTAGTTAATCCTGTCCAACATATAAAGACACACTTGAGTCCAAAGTGATTGGATTCAGGTGTGTTTTGGTTTGTAAAAACGTAAGGAGTGATAGAGTTGATCTATACGAGTGAAAAGCATGAGCGTGATTTTATTGACAAAAGACTTGACGAATATAACAGTTCACATGTTCCCATCAAAGCTTCCTCAATTGGATTTCATATCAAGGATTCTATCGGAAGTATTAGAGGCGGCATCAATGGAATTATCTACTGGAAGGAAAGTTGTTTGTTTATTACTGTTTTTTGGATTGATGAGAAAGATAGAAGGGGTGGATTGGGTTCAAACTTATTACGCCATATGGAAGGTGATGCGCGAGAAAAGGGTTGCCGCATGGCTCATCTAGATACCTTTGACTTTCAAGCAAAAGATTTTTATCTGAAAAATGGATATGAGATCTTTGGGATTCTAGATTACCCAGGTCAACATACAAGATATTACCTAAAAAAACGGCTTACCTAAGCTATTAATACATTGTATAAAAAAATTCATAAATTAAATGTATTGCTAACCGAAAAAGAGTATGATACATTCAAAATAACAACTTTATACGATCAAATGGGAGCCTGGAGATAGCCAAGCTGAGAGGGTGGAGAGCTCTGCCACCGACCAATAACCTGATCTGGATAATGCCAGCGTAGGGATGGACAAGATTCGCTTTTTATTTTTTAGCGGAACTTTTCTGATCTTGTAGACTTCTAATACTCGAAATTAGAAAGTCGTGCGCTATTGGCGTACGGCTTTTTTTATGCCTATGAAACTGGAATTCTAGGCCCTAGCTTGCGTATATGAGTTGATTTGGATGGATGAGAGGAGAAATGGACGTGAACGCATACCCATTTCCAGCTAGCAAGAAAGTTTATAAGCAGGGATCTCGATCAGACCTTCGTGTTCCGATGCGCGAAATCGCACTTTCACCCACTAACGATTGGCGCGGTGAAACAGAAAATGAGCCTGTTCAAGTGTATGATACCAGCGGTCCTTATACGGATCCGGAGGTAGTGATTGATATTAACAAAGGCCTATTTCCATTGCGACGTAACTGGATTTTAGAACGTGAGGATGTCGAAGAATACGAAGGACGCGAAATATTACCCATCGACAACGGTTATCGTTCTGAAGAAAAAGTGAATCAAGCTATTTTCCCCTCTAACCATATCAGACCATTACGTGCCCAAATAGGCCGAAATGTGACGCAGATGCATTATGCTAGACAAGGAATCATTACTCCAGAGATGGAGTTTATCGCTATACGTGAAAAAGTGAGTCCTGAGTTTGTACGTGAAGAAGTAGCGGTTGGACGAGCGATTATTCCGGCTAATATTAATCATCCTGAGCTAGAACCCATGATTATCGGCAAAAACTTCCACGTTAAGATTAATGCCAATATTGGGAACTCAGCAGTTAGCTCCTCCATTGAAGAAGAAGTGGAGAAAATGACATGGGCGACTCACTGGGGAGCAGATACCATTATGGATCTGTCTACCGGGAAGAACATTCACACCACTCGCGAATGGATCATTCGAAATGCTCCTGTACCTGTAGGCACGGTTCCGATCTATCAAGCACTGGAGAAAGTAAACGGAAAGCCAGAAGATCTCACTTGGGAAGTTTACCGGGATACCTTGATTGAGCAGGCGGAGCAAGGAGTCGATTATTTCACCATTCATGCAGGAGTAAAGATTGCTTATATACCGCTTACTGCAAAGCGAGTGACTGGAATCGTTTCCCGCGGGGGTTCGATCATGGCGGCGTGGTGTTTGGCTCATCATCAAGAGAGCTTCCTTTATACCCATTTCCGTGAAATCTGCGAGATCCTAAAAGAGTATGATATTTCGATCTCACTTGGAGATGGACTACGACCTGGCTCTATTGCAGACGCGAATGATGAAGCTCAATTTGCCGAATTAGATACGCTTGGGGAATTGACCAAGATTGCTTGGGAATACGATGTGCAAGTGCTCATTGAAGGCCCGGGGCACGTCCCGATGCATAAGATCAAGGAAAATGTAGATATACAGCAGGAAGTTTGTCAGGAAGCGCCTTTCTATACACTTGGACCTCTTACGACCGATATTGCTCCTGGATATGATCATATCACTTCCGCGATCGGTGCCGCGATGATTGGATGGTTTGGGACTGCAATGCTTTGTTACGTAACACCGAAGGAACATTTGGGGCTACCTAATAAAAATGATGTGAAAGAAGGGGTCATTGCTTATAAAATCGCGGCCCATGCTGCTGATCTTGCAAAAGGGCACCCTGGAGCACAAGTAAGAGATGATGCTTTATCCAAGGCTCGATTTGAGTTCCGTTGGGTAGATCAATTTAATCTTTCGTTAGACCCAGAGCGAGCTCATCAATTCCACGATGAGACATTGCCTGCCGAACCAGCTAAAACCGCTCATTTCTGTTCGATGTGTGGTCCGAAGTTTTGTAGCATGAGAATTACGCAAGACATTAGACAATACGCGGAGCAGAAGGGCCTTAGCTTAGAGGATGCGATGCAGGAAGGAATGAAAGAAAAAGCAGAAGACTTTCAAGAGAGTGGCGGTAAAATTTACAGTTAACAAGGCTAGGAGTGATCGGGATGAGGTTGCATTTGATTACACCTGAGAACAGTTCATTTCAAACTTTGATTACGACGATACCGCCTATGCAAGATGATTTTGATATGCTTCATCTGCGCCTCCACTATTTTTCAGATCAGAAATTACTTTCCCTTGTGAAAGAGCTGAGAAGTAAATCCTTTCCAGACTCCAAAATCATTCTTCATGACCGCCCGCATCTGGTTGCCGAACTGGGGCTACCTCATGTGCAAATTGGCTTTCGAAGCCCCCGATTTGAAGTAGTGAAGAAGCGTTACCCTTTCTTGCAAATCGGTGTCTCCGTACATTCGCTCATGGAAATGGAGCAGGCAAAAGAAGCAGAATTCTTCATGCTTGGTCATATTTATCAAACTGCTTCCAAGCCCAATAAACAGCCGCTGGGCGAAAAAGAAGCAAAGCAAATCATTGAAGCCGTCCATCAACCTGTCATTGCGATTGGCGGGATACAGCCTGCTCATATCGCACCCTTACATCAGATTGGCTTCCACGGAGTTGCGGTGATGGGTGGAATTCTAAATGCGGACAAGCCTGTGGAAGCACTCGCTTCTTATAACCGAGCAAGGGGGGAACTGGATGTATGATGTGATTATCGTGGGTGGTGGGGTCATCGGGGCTTCGATTGCGTACCATCTGTCTCGATTTCAGAAACGAATCCTGGTAATCGAACGAGATAAAGTCGGTTCTCATGCTTCATCCGCAGCTGCAGGCATGTTAGGTGCACAAGTGGAGTTGAAGCCGGATAATCCGTTGTTTCATCTAGCAAGAGCGAGTCAATTACGTTTTGTGGATTTGGTTGAGCAATTAGAGAATGTGACTGAAGAAAAGCTTCACTTAAACCAAAATGGCATAATCCGCCTTGCTCGTACAGATGAAGAGTTGATGGAGTTAGCTGAACTACATCAGGCTCAGTCCGCAATAGGGCTTTCAAGCCAGCTTCTCACCTATGATCAAATTTGTAATCGGGTACGCGGTGTTTCTCCGGCGGTCAAAGGAGGAATCCATGTTTCAGATGGACAGTTAGAAGCAGTTCGTCTTGCACCATTATTGATGAAGGTGGCACAGGAGCGGGGAGTCGAAGTGTATGAAAACACAACCGTTCTGTCGCTCGAAATTCATCATAATGAAATTCGTGGTGTTAACACGACAAGTGGACAGTATTTCGCTGAAACGGTTGTATTAGCAGGAGGAGCTTGGACGAATGATTTATTACCTGATGAGTATCACATTCCGCTCTATCCTGTGAAAGGAGATGCTTTTTCTCTTCGACTTCCCGAGATGGAGCTTATGCATACTCTTTACACCAAGGATTGTTACATTGTTCCTAAATCAGGAAATCGTTTGCTAGTAGGTGCCACAGAATCCCCGTATGAATGGGACCCTGTTGTGAGGATGGAAGAGTTATTCAAGCTCTTTCTAAATGCTTCTAAGATATATCCACCTGTTCTCGATGGAGAGATTGAAAAGACTTGGTCAGGAATAAGGCCGCAAACAAAGGATGGTCTTCCTTATCTAGGTTTAGATCCTGATCTTCCTGGACTTATTTATGCAACCGGACATTATCGAAATGGAATTTTACTCAGTGCGATTACAGGTGAAATCGTAACGGACCTCATTGTCCACGGGAAGAGTTCATTTGACTTACAGCCATTTGCACCAGAGAGATGGAGGAATAAACATGCTATATCTGAATGATTCATTACGAGAATTTACTCCTATGCCCGAAACAATCGAACAGCTTCTCATCCAACTCAGCTTGGAAAAAAAGCGACTCATCATTGAACATAATGGCACCGTTATTTTACCTGAACAATATAAAGATACTTTGCTTTCAGATCGAGATCGAATTGAAATGATTCATTTTGTGGGAGGTGGCTAAACATGTTACAAATTGGACCTTATTCCTTTCAATCCCGTTTATTACTCGGGACAGGTAAATTTCCCGATGCTCAAACACAAAACCAAGCGATTGAGATATCAGAATCGGAAATTCTAACCTTTGCGGTTCGTAAATTACCCTTAAATAATCCAGATGCGCCTAACTTCTTGGAATCCATTGATTTAGAGAGATTTCATTTGCTTCCTAATACAGCTGGAGCGAAAACAGCCGAGGAAGCGGTACGAATCGCTAGACTGGCTCATCAATCAGGATTATGTCATATGATCAAAGTAGAAGTGATTGGCGACGATCGTACTCTGTTGCCCGATCCAATAGAAACCCTACGAGCCTGTGAACAATTGTTGGAGGATGGGATGATTGTATTGCCATACACTTCGGATGATGTGGTACTCGCTCGCAGACTTCAGGAGCTTGGCGTACATGCAATCATGCCCGCAGGAAGCCCGATTGGATCTGGGATGGGGCTACTTAATCCACTTCATCTCTCATTTATCATCGAACAGGCTACCGTTCCAGTCATTCTCGATGCTGGGATCGGGGGTCCAGCGGATGCTGCGCTAGCGATGGAACTGGGAGCAGATGGAGTGTTGTTAAATACAGCCGTATCAGGGGCACAAGATCCTGTCAAAATGGCACTTGCCATGAAATATGCGGTCATGTCTGGCAGAATGGGCTTTGAAGCAGGGAGAATCTCCAAACGTCCTTATGCGACAGCAAGCAGTCCGGAGAGCGGAATCCCTGTATGATAACAGGAAGGTATTCGAGGCAAGAACGGTTTCAACCAATCGGTGCCCATGGACAAGCACTCCTAAAGAAGAAGCATGTTCTCATCATTGGGATGGGGGCCTTAGGAAGTTCGCTGTCTGAGATGCTTACTCGTGCAGGGATTGGGACGATTACGATTGTGGATCGTGACTATGTGGATCTGAGCAACTTACAACGTCAAACTTTGTATACAGAGCAGGACGAAGCAGAAACGTTACCCAAAGTGATTGCGGCTAAAAATCGGTTGGAACAGATTAATTCAGATGTGACCATTCATGCCCATGTGAGTGATGTTACAGCTGATAATATCTTCTCCTTCGTGAAGCAAGTGGACCTTATCTTCGATGCCACCGATAACTTTGAAGCTAGGTTTCTAATTAATGATATAGCGCAAAAGCAGCAAATTCCGTGGATTTATGGAGCTTGTGTAGGAAGTTATGGAGTCACTTATAGCATCCTCCCAAGGATTACTCCTTGTTTACGATGCCTACTAGGAGACGACCAAGTCCAGAGTGAAACCTGTGATACAGCAGGCATTATCGCCCCAGCTGTACAGATGGTCGTGGCGGAGCAAGTCACAGAAGCATTTAAAATATTACTTGGTCAGACCGAATATTTACGCCAAAAGCTGTACTCATTCGATGTTTGGAAGAATGAAGTTTCTTCCGTTCAAGTCGGGCATTTGAGGCAGGAGGACTGCCCATCTTGTGGCCAAAATGCAACCTATCCAGCTCTTCAAACAGAACACGGAGCTAAAATAACGGCTCTTTGTGGAAGAGATACCGTTCAAATTCGATCCCTTTCCCATCAGGACTTTGATCTAACTCGATTACAACAACTGATCAAGAGAGAAGCAGAGCACATACATGTGAATGACTACTTGCTTACTTTTAAATTGAATCCATACCGATTTGTCGTATTCCGAGATGGTCGTGTACTCATCCACGGCACCCACGATGTAGAAATAGCGAACCATTTATATCAAAAATATATTGCTGTTCATAGCTAAAAGGAAAAAGGAACAAGCCCGTGAGAAGGAGCTTGTTCTTTTTTGTTTGATGGATTTAACGATCAAAAGATCTTCTTTTTCCCCCGCTCATCCTTCAAAATATCCACAGCCTCTCGGAAGCGTTGGGAGTGGACGATTTCTCTTTCCCTTAAAAACTTCAGGGAGTCATTTAGATCGGGATCATCCGATTGATCGATAATCCACTGATAAGTCGCCCGTGCCTTCTCCTCCGCAGCGATATCCTCATACAAGTCAGCGATAGGATCACCCTTCGCTTGTATATAAGCGGCTGTAAAGGGTACGCCAGCAGAATTATTGTAAAATAAGGCACTATCATGGGCCACATAATGCGAATCAAGCCCCGCGGCTTTTAATTGCTCTGGAGTGGCGTCCTTTGTTAGTTTACAGATTATTCCTTTTTTGATACTATTCTGTTATAGTAATCATGCAAATTAAACTATTAAGCAACAAGGGGTTAGGGAATGGAAGCAAAGAAAATAGTTGCTGTATATGTTCGTAAGTCTAGAGAAGAAGAAACCGAAGACACTTTACAACGACAACAATCTGTTCTTATTGATTTATGCGAACGTAACCATTGGAAATATGATGTTTATAAAGAGGTCGGAAGTTCTCAAGAACTCGATCGACCAGAACTTCAAAAGATGATTTCAAGAATCAAACTTTTTCATTATGATGCCGTTGTTTCTGCCGACCAAGACCGTTTGAGTCGTAGTGTAGGTCATTTAGATCAAATAAAACAAATCTTAGTGAATGCAGGTTGCTTATTTGTTACTCCTTCGAGAGTATACGACTTTAGAAAAGACGATGATGATTTTATCTCGGATATTCAAAGTGTTCTTTCTAAGCAAGAATACCAGAAAATCAAAGCTCGTCTTATTAGAGGATCTAGGCAATCAGCCCGTGATGGTAACTGGTTAGGGAAAAAATCTCCGATTGGATACAAATATAATCGAGATACCAAGCGGTTAGAAGTCTCAGAAGATGCCCCCGTTATGAAGGAAATGTTTGACCTGTACATAGCTGGACTGTCTACTAAGGATATAGCGTATAAGTTCACACAGGAAACAGTCAAAACCACAATGAATATGCTGTGGTCTTCTGCTAGTGTGTCAAGATTGCTTTCCAATGTTGTGTATGCTGGACACTCTTTATATGGAAAGACAATCCAAAAGACGGTTGATGGAAGACGTACCATAACATATGCAGATAAATCCGAGCAGATTTTAGTTGAGAATACGCACGAATCCATTGTATCTCAAGAGCTATTTAATCAAGTTCAACAGCTAAAGAAAGATCGAAATAGTAGACCACCATCATTGAGACTAGGAAAGCATAAGTTTAGCGGACTGATTCGCTGTGGTCTATGTGGGGCCATTCATTCATTTCAAGGGAGTAGATACGGAGGTAAGCGGATCGCATCTTGTCAAACGAGGATATATAGTAGTGGGGATGATTACACCGTTTGCAAAAACAGTGGAGCAAAGCTGTCGCAGTTTGAAGAGCTATTCTATATGTATTTCTCCCAGCATGTAAAACAGCTAGAACAGTACGTTGGTTTGATAAGAGAACATGATTTGAACGATTCACCAGACTATACACAAGAGCTAGAATCAAAGCAAAAACAAATTACAAAGTTAAATAACGATATTAAACGAATTCAACAAGGGTTCATGTTGGAGATTTTCACACAGGGTGAGGCAAGAGAGCAAATTTACCAAGCCAAACAACAGATCAAGACACTAGAGGAGCAAGTCGATGAGCTCAAAGAACAAGGAAATATCACAGAGTTAGACAGAGTGGAAGTAACACTTGAGAAAATGAGTCGATTCCTCACGCACGGAGACAAACTTCCAGAACGTGAAGTGAACACGATTTTAAGAGAGTTGGTAGAAGTTATCGTGTATACTAAGATCGGTAAAGAATTTGATATAAAAATTGTTATGAAGTGATGAGAGCAGAATGAGGCGTGATTTTAGTCACGCTTTTTTGATATAACAGCTCTACAGGATTGAAATGAGGTACAAAATTGAAATACAAAGATTTGTTGGGGATAAAGGAGTATATCGAATTCAATGGGCTAACTGAATTTGAAACAAATACACTCAGTATGTACTTTAGTAGACATAAAGCAAGTGAAATTCCTGAAGACTTTATTTCAGTTCATACATTTGCTTCTAATGATTATCCAGGTCCATTCTTACACTACGGCTTCATATGCTTGAATCATATAATTAACTCGAGATGAGCGAATCTGCTAACAGAAATATCCAGTTCCAATAGACAGACTACGGCTAGGCCGCATTCAGTTGCTTTTTTATACAACTAAGCGGAATGCCTAAACGGCATTGCGAATAAATCCATTCGATCATGCCTGCAAATCGCACACAAGATCAATTTTGCTTTTTCCAGCTTTATCATATCGTAGAAAAGCGTAAGGAAGACGGAGTTTTCCGCATTGGAAAAGTACGACAATAACTTGATGACTCCAGATGCAACGCCCTTCTTTATGGGAGAAGTGAAACTCAGCATTTGGAATGGACGACGTCGCCTGTGACGAAGGCTTTGTCTTCTTGCAGAGGGTATCATCAACAGTTACATGGATGGGGAATTACGTTTGTTCTGCTTCTTTGTAGATCTGACGTAACACATCACTTTGAGATTTTTTAAGAAGCCAATCTTCTTGCCATTTTCCGTGTTGAAGAAAATGCCCTAAAGTGGTGCGATGGTGCAATCATGGCTGGAGCCATGAATATCTGTAAGTGTCCCTGAAAAACCTTTTTGCGTCACGCCATCTATGAAATGAATCATATGCTCCAAAGCAGGTTTACTGTAATATAAATTGAATTTCTTTCTCTGTAAGTACTGGTTGATTGTTTCGTGATGTGGTAGTCTGACGTTACGAGACATGTTTTATCTCCTTCACAAAGTTATTTGGCGGGAACCACTAACTTCTACACAGGGGGTACCATGTCTTTCTTTTTGATCATTTGTAAATTATTTCCAGTGAATTTGCTCATCTCGAGTTATAATTTATAAGATTATAATTAGAAATTTCATTGTTATTAGAAATTAAATAAAGTAGAATGTGTAAAAACAATCCTTTTTCGGAGGAAGCATATGAGTTGGTATAAAGATCCCGATTGGTGGAGCGCAATCGGTCAATGGGCGGGTGCAATAGGAACCGTACTGGCAGTATACGTAGGTTTTAGACAAGTGAAAGTGGTACTAAAACAGACCGAGGAAAGTAAACAAATTGCTATGTTACAAATGAATGAGCAAAGAGAACTTGCTCTTAGACAATTAGAAGAACAAAGAAAAATGACTGCTGCTGCGAGCGAACCACGAATAGCTATACGTCCAGTTATTGAGGAACATGAGTTTGGAAAACAAAAATACCGTATACTTTTGGTGACAATAACCAATATAGGAGTAGTTCCTATAAATCTTGTAGAATGCACCATTGGTACATCTTATTTTTTTGAAGGCAAGCCGAATGTATATGATCCATTTCCAATTTTGTTACCACCCGGAGAATTAATAAATTTCTCTATGCAAATGTTTGAACTACATGATTTCCACATAACAAAAGACAAGCTTACCAGTGCCCAAATGAAATTTGCACAAGCAAGGACAAACTTAGACTCTCCATATACTTCACTACAGAGTAAGTGCAATGGCACTATCTCTTGGGAGTTTGACATAACTATTCAGGACTCCATTGGTAACACATTTGTTGAGTTGATTGATCTCCGAATGGTTGCGTGGCCTGCTCACCGACCTAAATTTAAATATCATTGCCGAAATACGAATCCCTCAATTGATTTTGAATTAGATTGTGAGCATTTGTTTACTGAAAAAGAAGTTGTCCAAAACGATCTCCTTGTAGGCATACAAACAGAAGAGTACAAACAGGTTTCTATTAATGTATAGCTTCACTCCATTACCCGATATTTTGCATCCCCATTGGATTCCTTAGGAAAAAGGGATCCTTTTCTGTGTCTAATAGGGATCCATTTACCGATTAACAGTTCGTAGTAATAAGACAATCCAAATCACTAATACATTAAATCGAACCTACTATAGGAGCTGGTTGTTATGGACAACCGAATAGAAGAACTCTTAAAAGATAAGCCCATAACGTTTGAAGAAATAATTGAGGATAAGGGAACGGTTAGAGTTTACGGTTCACTTGATATGGAGAAACTGGTCCGCCTATTATTGCAGAGCAAATCAATGAAATGTTGATGCTCTGTTTTTTATAAATGATTAGTTGCTGAAAAGAAATTATTTATTTATAAATCATGGTAGCAATCATTTCTAAATGAGCGAATTCTTCTGTGCCGATATCGGTTAGTAGTCCAACCACTTTATCGGGGATGGTGTATCGTTGATTGAGATAGCGGAGTGCTGCGGCGAGTTCGCCATCGGCTCCGCCGTATTGTTCAACCAGTAGTTTTGCTAGATAGGGATTGCATGTACTTACTTTTACGGGATATTGCAGTTTTTTCTCATATACCCACATTGACCGGAAACCTCCTTTTTATACCTGCCAAGGCCAAGGAGCCTTTCCCCAGGACCAATCTTCATCGGAGTAACTACGACCAAATTGTAAGAGAGGACCATATCGTGCTTCGTATTCTTTAGCTAATTTTTTTCGTTTTTTGGCTAATCCGTTAAATTGGCGAATGGAATCCATGTCTTTTGGGTGAGTATCAAGGTAAAGGGTTAACTCTACTAAGGCGAAGTCCACGGCTTGTAATTCTTCCAAAAGCTCGTAGTATTCAGGTGGTAGGGGAGTGTTCATCGAAGTTCCCCCCTTTTTCGATATGGATTTTCATAAGGATCATATAATTCTTTCCATAAGGTCCCACGAAATAAGGCTTCACGAATAGGAAATTGCTCCAAGCAACGGGGCTGAAAGCCCATATAAAGATGAGGGGGAGTAGAGTAGTATTTATGCCCAATAGGGGGACAGGGATCAAAGGGTCCATGGTATACGTCATATGTTTTCATAGGTGTAAAGTGACAACGCTCTTTTTGACTCAAAAAAATCCCTCCTTGTTAGAGAGTTATTCTTTAGAAGGTATGATAAGGTTTTATTTGTTATTCGAATAATCTTACTATATAAGATGATTCTTATTTCATGATGTAAATATACTATCTAAATAAGGAATGGAAGTCGCTTTTATTTAGGGGGTCCTCCAATGAAAGCCAGAGCGTTAAAGCTAGGGGATACAATTGGGATTATCGCGCCTGCAAGTCCGACGAATCCAGAGGAGCAAGAACAAGCGTTGGAAATTTTTTCTGAGTTTGGTTTTAAGCTTAAATTAGGGAATTCGCTGTGGGAACAACATGGATATTTGGCAGGACACGATTGGATCAGGGCAGATGATTTGAACCGGATGTTTGCAGATCCTGAAGTGGATGCTATATTCTGCATGAGAGGTGGTTATGGAGCGCCGCGTATTCTCGATCTAATTGATTATAGGATCATTAGGGAAAATCCGAAAATCTTTGTGGGTTACAGTGATATTACGGCCTTACACCTAGCGCTTCACCGATTTACGGGTTTGGTTACTTTTCATGGACCTATGATTACGGAGCTTGCGAGGAAGCCGGATTTTCATTCATGGTCTACCTTGTTTCAACACTTGACCAGTAACGCTCCAGTTCCTAGGTATGAAGAGTTAGTGGAGAAGCATTCTATTGTAGCAGGATCCGCAAAAGGACCATTAATCGGAGGAAATCTATCTCTGCTTGTATCTCTACTCGGAACTCCATTTGAATTTGATACAACGGGGAAAATTCTTTTTATTGAAGACGTAGACGAAGATCCGTACCGGTTGGATCGTATGCTAACTCAGTTACGTCATGCTACTAAACTTCAAAGGGCAGCAGGAATTGTGTTTACTGATTTCACGGACTGTACCGCAGAAGATGAAGAGAAGAGCCTGACCATTCGAGAGATTTTAGATAGTATTGTAAAGCCACTTAGAATCCCTTGTTATTATGGCTTAAACGTAGGGCATACTCAACCTAATTGGACGTTGCCGATAGGAGTACTTACCGAAATCGATGCAACGGAAGGGTGGATTCAGTTTCAGGAAGGCTCTGTGGAACCACCTCGATGAAAAATATTACTAAGACAAAGTTAAAATATCATTAAGTTTTTGTTAATATGTATCTTCTGAATAATATAACTGTTATAATTAGTTTGTATTTCAATACAATTGTAGGAGTGAATTGGATGAAGAAGTTTTTTTCTGTTTGTTTAGCATTTGCCTTAATGTTAAGTGTTGGGCTCGTTGCTTCTGGTAACGGTGTTTTGGCAAAGGAGCAAGCAAAACCAGGTATTGGAACACAAGCTATTGATGTCACAGGTGTCTGGCGAGGCAATGATGGTGGTTTATACTATATCCGTCAAGTTGGAAACACTGTTTGGTGGACAGGTTTGAGTAACAATGGAGTGGGAACCAACTGGACCAACGTGTTTAAAGGACAATTAACTGGAGATAAAGCGGCGGGTACATGGGCTGACGTACCAAGAGGTGCAGTCATGAGCCACGGAAACTTGTCATTCACTGTTTACTATACAGCAACTGGTATGCAATTAAAGAGAACTGCTGTTTCAGGTGGCTTTGGTGGTAGCATCTGGTACAGATAATTATATAACCAAACATAAAGTATTTGCCAATACTGAGCATCCTAATGGGTGCTCTTTTTTTGTTATGAGGAGTGCGAATAGGGTATAATTCACGACAAGTGATGTCAAAACGAATACAGAATAGGGGATTTCATGACGCAAAAAAATGAAAGAATAGTAGGATGGAACTTTGATCATAGTTATGCTACCTTACCCCAAGTATTTTTCTCAACGGCGGCTCTGAACCCTGTACGTGTTCCAGAGCTGATTCTCCTAAATCAGTCATTAGCAAGCTCTCTGGGATTAGATGCGGAAGCTCTGCAAAAGGATGCGGAAATTTTTGCTGGTAATAAGGCTCCAGAAGGTGCGTTGCCACTGGCCCAAGCGTATGCAGGCCATCAATTTGGTCATTTTACGATGTTAGGGGACGGCAGGGCTATATTGCTAGGAGAGCAGATTACACCTAGAGGAGAGAGATTTGATATTGCGCTGAAAGGATCAGGTAGAACGCCATACTCTCGTGGAGGTGATGGTCGTGCGGCGCTTGGTCCTATGCTACGCGAGTATATCATTAGCGAATCCATGCATGCGCTCGGAATTCCCACTACTCGAAGTCTAGCAGTCGTGACGACCGGAGAAATGGTTATCCGCGAAACCGATTTGCCGGGAGCTATCGTAACTCGTGTAGCTAAGAGCCATATTCGTGTAGGTACCTTTCAATATGCAGCTAGATGGGGGAGTAAGGAGGATTTACGGACTTTAGCAGATTATACGTTGCAACGTCATTTTCCGCAGGTTGCCCTAGATGAAAATCGGTATCTTTCTCTATTAAAAGAGGTGATCAACCGTCAAGCGTCATTGATTGCGAAGTGGCAACTGGTTGGCTTTATACATGGAGTGATGAATACGGATAACATGACCATTAGTGGTGAGACAATCGACTATGGTCCGTGTGCCTTTATGGATACCTATCACTTGGAAACAGTCTTTAGTTCTATTGATCAGCAGGGGCGTTATGCTTATGGGAATCAGCCTCGAATTGCTGGATGGAATCTGGCTAGATTTGCAGAAGCTCTCTTGCAGTTGCTTCACGAAAATGAGTCTGAAGCAGTGGAAGTGGCCCAAGAGGCGATCTCCCAGTTCCCTGAAATCTATCGAAATGATTGGCTTGCTGGGATGAGAGCTAAGATAGGGCTATTTCATGCAGAAGCAGGGGATGAATCGTTAATTGAAAGTCTTCTTTACATGATGCAAAAGTACCAAGCTGACTATAACAATACATTTCGTGCGCTCACGCTAGGCCAATTAGAGGAGTTAGCTTTTTATGGAAAGCCAGAATGGGACCAGTGGATCCAAGAGTGGCAAAAAAGATTAGAGCGAGAACAAGCTTCAAAATCAGATTCACAACAGTTAATGAGGAATCATAATCCAGCCATCATTCCGCGAAATCATCGAGTAGAGGAAGCGTTAAAGTCTGCGATGCGAGGAGATCTTAGTGTGATGAACAAGCTTTTAGAGGCTCTTTCCAATCCATATGCCTATACAGTGGGACAAGCTACATACTGCTCACTACCTGATCCGTCCTCACCGCCCTATCAAACTTTTTGTGGGACATAAGAGGGGAGTATCTACCCCCTTGTCCCTCAAATAAGGGATCTATGCAAACTAGCCCTTTTTCCATTTTATCATCTATCTAACTATCACCTGTACTCTCTACAAAGAATAACATATACGAGCTGATCTAGTAGCAGCAATGAGAGTGTCATAGGAAGATGACAGAACGGTAGAGTAGATGAGGAGGAATGGAACTTGGCTATTCGTTTATCACCTGAACAAAACATATATCATCTGGATCATAAAAAGGTTTGCTTTATTCATGTTCGTACTCTGAGTTTTTGGAAGGATGTATTAGAAAAAAAGCTAGAAAGATTATGCTCATCGGGGTTATATGAAAAAGTGGATGCTATTTTCATTAATTTTGTCGTGGATGATATTCATAATACTGAATATATTGAAGATCAAATTATAAATCCCTTTAGTCACTATGATGATACCGTTCAATATAGGATTCTTCCTGAAGAGTATCTGTATGAAAGAGCTACCTTGCATTGGATACATCAGTATAGTAGCGCAAGTGTGAATAATGTAGAAGTGCTATATCTCCACTCCAAAGGAGTAAGACATGGTGAGGTACACAATAAAGCTTGTATAGAAGATTGGGTTAATTTAATGGAGACCGTATTAGTGGACTATCATGAAGTGAGCTTCGAATATCTAAAAAAAGTGGACGCTTGTGGAATTAACTTTTTTCTTCACCCTCCGTACCCACCCCATTATTCGGGGAATGTTTGGTGGGCAAATAGTCACTATATTAGACAGTTACCAGGAACGGTGCCGTCGGACTGGTTAGCGCCAGAAATGTGGGTTTTATCTAATCATACGGCTACATTTGCCGAGATATTTAATTCTGGATATCCACTCGCAGGTCATTATGTCCATCGATTCCCTCAAGAAGAAATTCCATCCCATTTCCAGCCGGTTGTATATCATAAATATGGAGATGGCTTAAAGGTCTTGTCTGGAATAGATTGATACACGTACCACTTAGATAGACAGCTTCTTAACTGTCTATCTAAGTGGTACTTTTTATATCGTAGAGAGTATGTTAATTCAATTTTTTTGTAATCCAATCAATGAGATCTTGGTAAACCTCTTCACGATTATCTTCATGTAGCATCTCGTGCCTCTTGTTTTTATATAGCTTCATGGTTACGTCCATAATGCCACATTTTTGATATGTTTCATATACTTCTTGTACCCCTTTTCCTTTATCTCCAACTGGGTCAAGATCTCCTGAAAATAAATAGATAGGGAGGTTTTTGGGTGTTTTTTTATATTCTTTGAGTTGATTTACACTGAGTACGCCTTTAAATAATTCACGGTAAAAGCCGGTTGTGCAGGTAAAGCCGCATGCTGGATCCGCTATGTAGCGATCCACTTGACTTGTATCAGAAGATAGCCAATCAAAATCGGTACGTTTTGGTTTGAATTGAGAGTTAAAAGTGCCAAATGACAACAATTTCAGCATGTGGCTCTTTGTTTTTGCTCCACGTATTTTCATTTCCAGAGTTGCTAATAGATACCCCATTTTTCCTAGAAGTCCTGGATTCCCCCCTGTCCCCGAAAGAAGTAATCCATCACATACATGACTTTGAAGTTGTACAGCTTGTCTTGCTAAAAAAGAACCCATACTGTGCCCGAGCAAAAAGAGTGGGCAGGCGTGCCTGCCACGAATGAGGTCGGAAACGAAGATGATATCCATAACAGCTTGATCCCATCCTACATCAGGCTCGAAATGTCCATAGTCTTCTTCTTGTTTTACGGTTTTCCCATGTCCGCGATGATCGTGAGCGTATACCCCAAAACCGGCGGTTAGCAAGGCTTCTATGCATTCGTTATATACGCCTATATGCTCAGTCATACCGTGCGCAATTTGAACGATTCCTCTAGGTGTTTCTGTAGGTAGCCATGTGTATAAATAGATTTCCGTCCCATCTTTCATGTGAATAAAGCCTTCTTGAATGTTCATGTACGCCCTCCTCCTATTTATTATAAATCATGGACGAGAGCAGCTTAGAGAGTATGTGAAAAAATAATTCCTGAAAAAAGGAAAAGGGTTTAAAAGGAAGAAATTACCATTGTTATATTATTTTCTTATAAGGAGGAATTATGAAACGTTCTATTAAATCCATGATTGGACTATCTGTTCTCGCTTTATCCCTAGCAGGATGCAATGACTCTACTCCCACGATGAAGCAACTTCCAACTTCATCAGAAAAAGCGCAAGCCGAAATCATAAACAGTAAAGGCGCAACTATTGGAAAAGCTGAATTCTGGCAGGAGCAGGACTATGTGATGGCAAGGGTAACAGTAAAAGATCTGCCTGAAGGACCACATGGGATTCATGTCCACACAGTAGGAAAATGTGATGTTCCTACTTTTGAAACGGCTGGGGCTCATTTAAATCCAGCAGAGAAAAAGCATGGAATTGAAAATGCGGCAGGACCGCATGCCGGAGATTTACCCAACTTAGAAATCAATGATAATGGTGAGGGAATGGCTGAATTTGCATTAGAAAATGTTACTTTAAAAGGGAATCAAGGTAATTCTTTATTCCATCCTGGTGGAACAGCGATTGTCATTCATAAAGACAAAGATGATTATAAGACGGATCCATCAGGGAATTCTGGAGCACGTATCGCTTGTGGAGTGATTCAAAAACAGTAACAATGAAGAAGTGAATAGAAGAAAGCCAGAAGCCTGTTCATCGTTGAGCAGGCTTTTAGCTTATTAGTAGATTCATCTGGTTTTTGACCATGGCTAACTTCTCTCGATAGTTACCAAATATGATCCCTTGTTCGGTAATAATAGCTGAAATATACTCATGTGGTGTGACATCAAAAGCAGGATTATACACCCGGACTCCCTCAGGTGCAATCCGTTTCCCTGCTAGATGAGTCACTTCCTCTGGATGACGTTCTTCGATGGGGATGCATTCTCCAGTCGGGGTGTCTAAGTCAATCGTAGATAAGGGAGAAGCGACGTAAAAGGGAATTCCGAGTGCTTTTGCTTGGAGCGCAAGACCAAAGGTTCCGATTTTATTGGCAGTATCCCCATTGGCAGCGATCCGATCGCAACCTACGATGATGGCTGAGATGTTCTTGATACGTATGGTATGGGCTGCCATATTATCTGTGATGAGGGTGACGTCCACACCAGCCTGCTGTAACTCCCAAGTGGTGAGGCGAGAGCCTTGGAGCAAGGGCCTGGTTTCGCAGGCATAAACCGATAGTGGAACCCCTCGTTCTTGAGCAAGATAGAAGGCGGCGAGCGCGGTTCCGTAGCGTGCAGTAGCGATCGATCCTGGATTACATATGGTTAAAATACGGTCACCTGGTTGAAATAAACTAAGGGCATATTCCCCAATTTGTTGGCAAGTGGTTTCGTCTTCTCGTTGAATTGTGAGGGCTTCGATTTCCATAAGTTGAATGGCATCTTGAACCGTTTCAGCAAGCTGAATGGATTGCACAACACGATCCAATGCCCAACATAAGTTAACAGCTGTTGGACGAGCAGAGGAAAGATAATTCCGTTGGATCTTTAATTGATGGACAAAAGTTCGTAAGTCTGACTCTTCTTTTTGTTGATTTGCCCATAGAGAGAGACCAAAAGCGGCTGCAATCCCAATAGCAGGGGCACCTCTCACTTGTAAGGCGTGAATCGCATTCCATAGTTGTTCGGTTGTTTCAATCCGGACGAAGTCGGTTTTGTGTGGAAGCTCGTGTTGGTCTAGGAGGAGTAGGTGATCTCCCCGGTATTGTACAGATTGTATGGGTGTGTGTTTGCTCATGATCGTAATGCTCCTTTTATCCGTTGAATGAAATGGCTTAAACTGTAGAGCTGAGTACGGGATTTGATTAAGTCCGCACCAAGTTGAAGGGCACGCTCTTTGATTTCAATTTGGGTGTGAAAGTCTTCGATGGAGTCAAGATCTGCTACATGAGCTAATCCGATCGTACGGCGAACGATTTCACAACCAGCAAACCCAATGGCATCCGTCCAAATTTTTAATAAGAAACGTGGCAAGATGCCGGATACATTAGTATAGATTTCTTGATTTGATTCGTCCCAAAGTTTGGTGAATTCTTGAGCAAAGGTAATCCAAGTTCGTTCGGTGGTGCGTAGAAGTTCACTTAGAAGTGCTGGGCGTTCGGTAGTAGCGAGCTTTGATAGGGCATTTAAAATGATATTGGCGAAGAATTGCCCCAGATCAAAACCGATCGGTCCGAAGAAAGCGAACTCTGGATCGATAACTTTGGTTGACTGTGAGGTGACAAAGATACTTCCTGTGTGTAAGTCGCCGTGTAAAAGCGCCTCTGCTTGGGTGAGAAATTGGAATTTTAGGATTCCTACTTCGGTGAGTAATGTTTCATCAGCCCATATCGCCTCAACTGCGGGCCTGAGTTCTGTTGGAAAATCATTGGTTGGGTGATCGAAGAAAGGGTCTGTAAAGACAAGATCTTCCGTGATTTTGCACAGGTCTGGATTGGTGAATTTTTGTACGAGCTCTTTTTTGACAAAGGGATGGAGCGCGAAATCGCTGGTAGAAAATAAAGTCTGCGCGAGATAACGCCCTATGTGCTCAGCAAGTAACGGATAGTGATGGTTTGAAATTAGCTCTGTTCGTAGAATGTTATAGTCAGATAGGTCCTCCATCACTGTACATGCTAACTCGTGATCCGTGTGTAGAACGTGGGGCACTAGATCGGGTACTACTTTTGCGGTAATGCGTAGTGATTCTGACTCAATTTTTGCTCGATTGAGGGAAAGGGGCCAACTTTCTCCTACCACCTTCGCATAAGGAAGAGCTTGTTTGACGATGATGGAACGATTGGTTTCTAGTTCAACTAATTGGAAAACGAGATTTAGATTGCCATCTCCAATTTCGTTGGCGATTAGACGATTAGGATGATCAAAGATGGAAAGAGTTTTTACAAACTCCACCACGGTTTGCGTGGTAAAAGGAGCATATTGGTTTACAACAGCCGGTTGTGTCATGATCATTTCCTCCCCGAAGTGTAGTGATGCGATTCGGGGCAAATAAAAACTGCCCCTTTCGGTGTGAAAGAGGCAGGGAATTGTTTCATTCCGCGCCTCTTATCTTGCGAACGTCAAATAAAATACGTTCCGCTGGAATTAGCACCGTGCCGTGCTTGACTATATGTCAAGGCTCCCACTCTCACTTGACGTGGACGCCCCATCTCGCGATGGTATTACGGTCGGTTGCTGGGCTTCATCGGGCCAAAATCCCTCCACCTGCTCTTGATAAGAGACCAAAAATATATAATTGAGTTTTTAATTGAACTTTTCAAATGCAATCATATAGGCTTTCGGAATTTGTTGTCAATACAAATTTTTTTTGACTCAAATAAGCCTAGTATATCTCTGGACGACGATCGATGAAGATCGGGATAGTAGAGCGTATTTTTTGTACTTGGTCGGTGTCAATTTTTACTTGGATGATGGCGGGCCTCTCATCGGCCTCAGCCAATATTTCGCCCCATGGATCTATCACCATGGAATGACCAGCAAATTGGTTGTTTGGATCACTTCCTGCCCGATTGCATGCAATGACATAACATTGGTTTTCAATTGCCCGGGCAATACAGAGGCTTCTCCAGTGAGCAAGACGTTGGATAGGCCACTGAGCAGGGATATAGAGTACCTCAGCACCAGCAAGAATGGCTTTTCGAATCCACTCAGGAAAGCGTAGATCATAACAAATAAAGCCTGCGCTTACTACTTCATCCAGCATAAATGGTTCCAGACTTGAACCAGCAGTAAGATACAGATGTTCGTCCATCAACTGAATGAGATGTGCTTTGCTGTATTCGGTTACGACTTCTCCCTCACGATTAAAGGCATAGAGCGTGTTGGTAATGCCTGTTTTTGTTTTTTTAGGAATCGACCCTGCGATTATATGAACTTGATATTTTTTTGCTAATTCGGCGAATAGAGATTGTGTATGTTCGCCTTCTGGATCCGCAATCTCATGTAGGCGCTTTAAATCATAGCCAGTCGTCCATAACTCAGGTAACACAATCACGTGAGGTGGATGTAACTGTTTCATTACTTGATGCATGAGGTCTTTTACTCGTTTCACATTAGCCTCTGGATCTCCAAATGTGATATCCATCTGAATCAGACAAATTGTTTGCTTCATTCCAAAATCCTCCCCTTTGACAACTTCCTCTACACGTTATAACATATATCATTATCATTTCAAGAATGTTCGAAAGTGACGGGGAGTGATGGATAGTGGCGCAATTCACACAAGCAGATGTATTAACAAAACTACCGAAGCAATTCTTTGCCAATCTCGTTCAAAAGGTGAATCATCTTACTGCAAGCGGGGCAGATGTCATTAATCTGGGGCAAGGTAATCCTGATCTCCCAACCCCACAACATATCGTTTGTGCCATGCAAGAGGCGACAGCCAAATCTGAGCATCATCGATATCCTCCTTTTCAGGGGCATCGTTTTCTTAAGGAAGCGGTAGCTAATTTCTACGCTCGTGAATATGGAGTGGAGCTGGATCCTGAGCGTGAAGTAGCGGTTCTCTTTGGAGGGAAAGTGGGCTTAGTGGAAATATCCCAGTGTTATTTAAATCCAGATGATGTCGCTCTTGTACCCGATCCAGGCTATCCGGATTATTGGTCTGGAATTGCTATGGCACGGGCCAAAATGGTGACAATGCCATTGTTAGAAAAAAATCAATTTTTACCTGATTTCACGCAAATCTCAGATGAGCAATGGAATCAGGCAAAATTAATGTTTTTAAACTATCCCAATAACCCAACTGCGGGCATTGCCACCACAGAATTTTTTGAGGAAACGATTACTCGTGCAGGAGAACATCAGGTGCTAGTTGTACATGATTTTGCCTATGGAGCAATCGGATTTGACGGAAAAAAACCAATTAGTTTCTTGCAAATCCCAGGCTCGAAAGATGTGGGGATTGAAATATATACATTGAGCAAGACCTATAATATGGCGGGATGGCGGATCGCATTTGCTGTAGGAAATGAGCAAGTGATCAAGTCGATTAATTTGATTCAGGATCATTTTTATGTAAGCATTTTCGGAGCAGTCCAGGAAGCGGCGGCAGTAGCGCTAAGCAGCTCTCAGGAATGTGTGAATGAATTGGTAGAGGTTTATGAACGTCGCCGAAATGCCTTTATATCGCGACTCCAGGAACTGGGTGTGGAACATATTCACGCACCAAAAGGATCATTTTTTTGCTGGTTCCCGACGCCAAGTGGGCTAGGATCACAAGAATTTGCTGATTTGTTGCTGGAACAAGAGCATGTTGCGGTAGCTCCGGGAGTTGGCTTTGGCCAAAGTGGAGATGGATATATCCGTGTTGGCTTATTGACGACGGAAGAGAGATTGATCGAAGCGGCAGAGAGAATGGCGCGTTGTTATCACCAAGTAAAAATATAGTTGACATCGCAAATGGATTCGGGCATAATCAGACTAATTAAATAATTGAAAGATGATATTTCTCTTATCAAGAGTAGGTGGAGGGACTAGCCCTTTGAAACCCGGCAACCGACTTATCTAACGATAAAAACGGTGCTAATTCTTGCAGTTCAGAAATGGACTGAGAGATGAGAGGAAGATGACGGACTTTTTGCGCCTCTTCCTCACATGGGAGAGGCTTTATTTGTTATAGATAAAAGGCAATGGGAGGTTCTACAAATGACACGGTTGACTGCCACTTATTTGGTTCATGACAAAAAACAAGATTTAGTGAAAAAAGCAGAGTCGATCGCATTGGGGTTGACGATTGGTTCGTGGACAGAGTTACCTCTTTTGATTCAAGAGCAATTGAAGCTTCATAAGGGAGAAGTAGTAGAGGTAATAGAGCTAGATGAAGACCCGGAAGCAAATCAATATTTAGGGGGAACACGTACTAGGGGATTATTAAAAATCGCATATCCGACAGCTAATTTCTCTCATGATTTACCAGCCATTCTTACTACGGTATTTGGAAAATTATCACTCGATGGTGAGGTGAAGTTAGTCGATCTTCATTTCTCTGATGAGCACCTTTCATTCTATCCAGGACCCAAATACGGAATACGAGGGGTTCGGGAAAAGGTCCGCGTAACCGATCGGCCGCTTCTAATGAGTATTTTTAAAAGTGTTATCGGGAGAGATCTTGACTATTTCCAAGAACAGTTAAGATTGCAGGCTTTAGGCGGGATTGACCTTGTTAAGGATGATGAAATCTTATTCGATAACCCGCTAACTCCATGGGAAGATCGTGTCCGTACAGCAGTTAAAGTACTGCGCGAAGCAGAATCTCTCACAGGAGAGAAAACGTTGTATGCGGTGAATATCACAGGCCGGAGCTCTCAATTACGGGATCGTGCACGCAAAGCAGTCGAATTAGGAGCCAGTGCTCTTTTGTTTAATGTTTTCACCTATGGTTTGGACATTTTACAGGAGTTGGCGGAAGATCCCGAAGTAGCTGTCCCAATCTTAGCACATCCCGCTTTTTCTGGGGCATTTACATCGTCAGCGTTTTATGGTTTAAGCCATTCATTAGCACTTGGAACCTTACTCCGTGTGGCGGGAGCTGATTTGTCGTTATTCCCTTCCCCTTATGGCAGTGTCGTTTTAGAAAAAGGGGAAACACTTCGGATTGCGCACTCGCTACGTACCGATCAACTTGCATTACGTCCGGCCTTTCCAGTTCCCTCAGCTGGAATTCATCCCGGGATCGTACCACGGCTGATTCAAGATTTTGGAATGGATAGCGTTATTAATGCGGGTGGTGGAGTTCATGGTCATCCAAGCGGGACAGTGGCAGGTGGGAAAGCATTTCGACAAGCGATTGAGGTTGTACTTGCTGGGAAGACACTGTCAGAGGTAGCTTCTGATACGAAGTATACGGAGTTAAACCAAGCGATCGCTCTATGGGGAGGCGAGTAAATGAAAAAGAAACCTGTCATTTTTTGTGACTTTGATGGGACGGTAACGGAATCTGATAACATTATTGCGATCATGAAACAGTTTGCGCCACCAGAATGGATCGCTATCAAAGATGATATCCTAGCCCAACGTATTTCGATTCGGAATGGAGTTACCCAGTTGTTCCGACTATTACCCAGCTCGCAAAAGGACGAGATTGTGGGATATATCCTCGAGCAAATGAGACTTCGGGAAGGATTTAAAGAGTTTGTAGGTTGGGCAGAAGAGATGGGAATTCCATTTTGGATTGTAAGCGGAGGAATTGATTTCTTTGTTTATCCAGCTCTTGAAGGGATCGTAAAGCCAGAGAACATTTATTGTAATCACAGTGATTTTACAGGTGAACAAATTGAAATCATATGGCCGCATACTTGCGATCATCCGTGTCAAAATGATTGTGGATGTTGCAAGGTAACGATTTTGCGTCAGTTTGATTCTACGGAGGTCCATCGTATTGTGATCGGTGATTCGATAACGGACTTACAAGCGGCGAAGATGGCAGATCAAGTATTTGCGAGGGATTTCTTAATCGGGAAGTGTGAAGAGCAGAAGATTCGATACTCTCCATTTAAAACATTTCACGATATTCGCTTTGTTTTAGAGCAAGAGGAGGTGTTTCAACCCATATGATAGAGGTGGCGAAAAAATGGCGCACACTGGCGGATATAAAAGATGAGCTTGCGGCTCGTGATTGGTTTCCAGGAACAAGTGGAAACTTATCGATCAGGGTTCGCGAAGATCCGCTTACGTTTCTCGTTACAGCTAGTGGAAAAGATAAAAGAAAGCGTACCGAAGAAGATTTTTTATTGGTAGATCAAGATGGAAATCCGCTAGGAAACACGCATCTCAAAGCTTCGGCCGAAGTAGGAATCCATGCAGAGATTTATCGGAGAACAGGGGCAACATGTTGTCTCCATGTCCACACATTAGATAACAACCTGATCTCTGAGTTATATGCGAGCGAAGGACGAGTCACTTTTTGCGGACAGGAGCTAATCAAAGCGTTTGGAATCTGGGAAGAAGATGGGGAGATATCGATTCCGATTATCCCAAATTATGCCGATCTAGATCTGCTATCTAAGGAGTTTGGAAGTCTTCTGCTACAAGATCCTCTGTTGAAGGGAATCCTGATTCGGAATCACGGGATTACTACATGGGGAGCTACACCGCTCGAAGCGAAGAAGTATTTAGAAGCATTTGAGTTTTTATTTTCCTATCATATTAAGCTACGTCTGTTGCAACCAAATTTATATGCTAAGTGGGGAGAGGATGTTCATGGCACAAATACGATTTCATCATACAGATGAGTATGTATCTGCTCAAGATCAGGTCAGCTCTTATCTACAATCTCAAGGAGTGATTTATGAGCATTGGGATATCGAGAAACTACCTGCAAGTCTTCGGGAAAATTACCATTTAACCGAGGGGCAAAAAACGGAGGTTCTTCATACATTTCAAAGTGAAATTGATACGATCTCAGCACGTAGAGGTTACACCACAAATGATGTTATTTCTCTTTCACCAGAGACGCCGAATCTCGATCAATTGCTGCAGAATTTCTTAGCTGAACACCATCATAGTGACGATGAAGTACGCTTTATCGTGAGTGGACATGGGATTTTTGCTATTCAGAGTCTGGAGGGTCATTTTTTTGATGTGGAATTGGAGCCGGGAGACCTTATTTCTGTACCAGAGGGATATCGACATTATTTTACGTTAATGGAAGATCGTCAGGTTGTAGCGATTCGGATTTTCAAAACGAAAGAAGGCTGGGTTCCTATTTATAAATAAGAATTGAGCAAACAAAAAAATGAATGAGGCCATCGATAAACGGGCTTTGTTCATTTTTTGTTTGCTTAAGGCAACATTTTTTATAAAAGTTTCAAAAAAATGAATATTTAATTTATTAAAATGTAATATGATAGATGGGAAAGGAATGTTGGAATGAGGGGATGACATAAATGGAAGAGATAGATAAGGGATTTGCTCATTCATGGGTGACCCGTCTGGCGAAGACGAAAGAGGAGAAGGCACAAGTTTATCAACTACGACAGTTACAAAACGTATCTGAACAAGACTATGATCTCTATAGTGACCATCTCATAGTAGTTGACGAGACGGTAAATCAAGTGGTAGGTACATATCGGCTTTTACCGGGTAAAAGAGTGATTGACCTAGGAGGGCTCTATTCACAATCATTATTTGAGTTTCATCATCTTACTGAACATATATCCCAAATAGTAGAAATAGGAAGCGGTTGTGTGGCTGCTGGTTATCAAGATGGCAAGGTGACTCAGATGTTATGGAAAGGGATTAGGGATTATCTGAACCGAAATACATATCGATATATAGTAACTTGTACGAGTTTACCCCAGATGGAGATTCAAGAGATAAACGAGATATATAGTTTCCTAGTGTATAGTGGTTTTGTAATTGATCGTTATGGTATTGAGCCAAGAGAAGAGTTTCGCATCCAAGGATTACATCTGATTAGTCCCGAAAAAATGGACTCACAGAAAATACAACGTAAACTTTCTGCTTCGTTAAAAAGATGTTATTGGATTGGAGCAAAGATTGCTAGCGAGCCGATTATAAATCCGAAATTACAGACGGTTGACTTTTTTATAGTGCTAGAACTACGGAAAATGATATCGCATTATAGACGAAAATAGAGTGGAAGATAGTAGATATGTTAGTGTGAGCGTACAAAAAGGATCATTTTTTGTTTTTTTGTAAATTAATTTGCGAAAGGTAGTCCATTCTTGTATAATAGCCTTCTGTCAATAAGAGGGGTGAATATTTTCTATGGACGAAATCTATCAATATGAGCAAGCGAAGTTACAAGAAACACTTTCTTTTATTCAACAACAGTTAAAAGAGCTTCAATTGATTCCACGATATCAAGGCTCAGATTTGGTGGAACAGCTCCTGGATGATCAGAGGAGGCAAACGGTTAATCGATTGCAGTTATCGGAAAAGTCTCCCTATTTCGGCCGCATTGATTTTGAAGAGGACGGAAAACAACTGACGCCGCTCTATTTAGGAAAAGCGGGTGTAGAAGACCCTGATAGTCATCAACCCATTGTGATTGATTGGCGTGCTCCTGTGGCCAGTATGTTTTACTCTTTTACGGGGCAAGGAGATCGTGCTGGATATGTTTCTCCTGATGGTGAGGTAGAAGGGACTATCCATCTAAAGCGGAATTTGGCTGTTGAAGAACAGACGTTAAAACGAGTTGTGGACAGTTATGTTCGGGGCGGGGAGAATTTACAGGTTACAGATGAATTTCTCCTTTATCGTCTAGGGGAGAACAAAGATCATCGATTAAGGGATATTGTTTCGACGATCCAAGTGGAACAAGATAAGATTATCCGATCTGAGCGGAATCAATCCCTTATTATTCAAGGAGTCCCGGGTTCAGGGAAAACTACGGTAGCTCTCCATCGTCTAGCATATCTATTGTATCAGTATCAGAATCAGGTCCGAGCAGATCGCATCATGATCTTTGCTCCTAATAAGATGTTCTTGGATTATATCTCGAATGTTCTTCCTGAGCTAGGAATTGGTGGCGTTAAGCAGACTACTTTCATCGAATGGGTACTCGATTTATTACCCGAACCCATAACCCTACGGAATCAGACGGATCGAGAGGAATGTTGGTTTGAAACAGGCCAATCAACCGATTTGGAACGTGAACAGCAAGAGATGCTAGCCCGCTATAAGGGTTCTTTTGTATTTTTGGAGTATCTTCAGCAGCAATTAGCTTCTTTGGAGAAGGGGTTTGTCCCACAAGTTGGTTTTGCCATTTGGGATGAGAAGAAATTGACGGCTGAAGAAATTTCCCATTGGTTCCATGTAGAGTATCGACACGAACCTTTGCGTAAGCGTCAAGAGAGGATCTTCTCTCGAATGAAGAGATGGATTGAGATGGAGCATCGCGATATTCGAAACCGGGATCCACGAAATGAGATGAAGAAAAAAGCGATGGAGAAGTTTCGCCAATATAAAAATCTCTGGGATCGTCGAACAGTATCCCAAATGTATGTTGATTTGGCTAAGAAATCCGATGTGATTCAGCCATTTACGATCGAACGGAAAAAGGTCCTGTTTGATCCAGAAGATCTAGCTCCATTGTTATATATTTACAATTTCCTCTACGGGATTGAGACGGAGCATCGCTTTGATCATGTGGTTATCGATGAAGCTCAGGATTTTTCTCCCTTTCAAGTGTACGTATTAAAGGGGCATGTGAGAGGGAATTCGTTTACGATTCTCGGAGATTTATTGCAAAATATTTATGCATACAAAGGAATTTACGATTGGAATGAGTTTGTACATTTGTTTCCAGAGGAACAGGTATCTTATTTTCAGCTAGACCGAAGTTATCGTTCTACAGTGGAAATTATCCAATTTGCCAATCAGGTGATTCACTCTTATCGAGGGAATCTTACTCCAGCCACTCCTGTATTCCGTAGTGGGGAGCCGGTTCAAGTGGAGCAAGTACGTGATCAAGATCGTACACTAGCAGTAGCGGGATGGATTCAGAACCAATCCGCTCAAGGAATGAAGTCGATTGCCGTTGTGACTCGTACCGAGAAGGCAGCATCCATACTATCGGCAGATTTACTCTCCAACGGGACTGAACATCATTTGATTACACCGGATCGAAACCAGTATGCGGGTGGAATCTCAGTAGCACCGATCTACTTAGTAAAAGGGATGGAATTCGATGCAGTCATTTTAGTTGACGTCGATAACGAGCAGTATCCAGATGATGCTCTGACAGCAAAGCTGCTCTATGTTGGATGTACTCGTGCCCTCCACTCACTCGTTGTGCTTACTTCAGATAATCCGTCTCCTTTGTTACCAGAAGCTGTGTCTGTAAGTTAACTAGTCAATCAATGATTCTAGGTGATCTATTTAGCATGGAAAGATAGATCATCTGGGATTGTTCCTGTATTTGGCTGTTTAACTTACTCATATGTAGTCAACAATAAAGAAGTATGCTATCAAACTCTTCCGTTCAATATGATGTAATTAATAGAGATGTTTGATAAAATATAAATTAGGATTCTCTATATGTGAAAAGTGGAGGTCTATTCGCATGTTTTCGCATATAGTATGTAGAGTAAGCAAAGGAGGTCAGGTTTCATGATGGAAACACTCATCAAGGCAAGACAGTTTGAGACTTTGCTAAAAGCGAAACAAGAGTTTGTATCGCAAGGTAGTACCGAAAAAGAATTTGACAGCTTCCTTACGACTTTTCAGGAGTTTGAAAAGCATATGGAGGCTATAGAAAATAAGCCTTCTAAAGAGAGATTACATGGCAGACCGTATCAAGTTTAATTTCGAGTAAAGGGGTAATAAAAATGGATCAACCACAAGTACCCCCATCTCTTTCTCTCTTCTTACCGAACCAACCGCTCACACATGCGGTGAATCGCGATCGGTATGATAGACAAGCTTTTATCAAAGAGATTGAGAAAGTAACTGGGCGACGAGTCATTGTATATATGTCGAATCTGAATCACTCAGATAGTGCGATTTTGCGCGAGGACATCGCACCGTTTAATGAGATTATCGCAAGCATCGATAAAGATAGTGATGTGGATTTTATTATCCAAAGCCCTGGTGGAGATCCGAATGCAGCCGAGATTATCGTTCATACACTTCTATCACGAACGAAACATTTGCGAGTTGTTGTTCCACAAGCAGCGAAGAGTGCAGCTACTTTAGTTAGTTTGGCGGCAGATGAAATTGTCATGAGTAATACCTCTGAGCTAGGTCCGATTGATCCACAAGTGACGATTCCCACTTCATTTGGACTAGCTTTCAGGCCTGCTCAAGCATTTTTGAATGGTCTTGAGATGATTAAGAAAGAACATGCAAACGGTCAAGCATTAAACCCAGCCTACTATCCGTTTCTCAAGGGTGTAGACGCAGCTTTAATCGATTATTGTTTAAAATCGATCGAACATTCGAAACGTTTGGCAGTTAAGTGGCTTTCTCGTTCGATGCATAAAGGAAATCTAAAAGAAGCTCAGCGAATTGCCGAAGAACTGATCAACATCGAGAAGTACCCGAACCATGGGCAAGTGATCGATCATTTTGATGCCAAAAGCATCGGCTTAAATGTCGTGTACAAGCCATATGGGGATGAACTCTGGCAAGCGTGGTGGCGTCTCTATGTGAATTATATTGTGATGATGAGAGAGAGAGAAGTAGTAAAGATATTCGAATCAAGTGATGCCTCGGTTATGTTGTAAAATCAAAAAAGCATGTGTATCTCGGTTAAAAGATACACATGCTTTTTCTTAACCAATAGATTTGCTTCAATTGTGATGGCTATCACAAAGCAGTGGATAAAGATATGGACGATACGTAATCGATTACGTCGGTGATGGCATTTTTACCTTGATCGATACAATCAGGAATCCCTGAGCCAGCGTACGATGAGCCAGCAAGAAACAGGCCAGGGTATTGATTGCGGATTTGCTTCTGTACATTAGAATGCCATGTTTTATGTCCCGGCACAAACTGTGGCATGGCTCGTCTCCAACGTGTCACATAGCTAAATTCTGGTTCACCTGTAATGTTGAATAACTTTTTGATGTCTTGAATTACTGTATCCACAATCTCTGAATCATCCAGGTCGACGATTGCTTCTTCGCCTGCACGTCCTACATAGCAACGTAGCAGTGTCTTTCCTAGAGGAGCGGTATGAGGCCACTTTTTATTGGTCCATGTGCAAGCGGTGATGGAGTACCCTTCCTCGCTGCGTGGAACCAAGAATCCTGTTCCCTCTTTATCCAATGTGATCGCTTCTTGTGGATAGGCCAAGATAGCAGTTGCCACAGAGGTGGGGCGATCGTGGAGGGGCTTTAAAAAGTCAGGATCCCCTAAGATTTTACGGGCGAGTCCATGCGGAGTAGTTAGAATGACACTATCTGCTAGCAGCAGTTCACCGTTTGGAAGGGACAATCTATATTGATTTTGATCTCGCACAATCTTTTCTACAGAGATCCCTTTTCTTACGTCAACATCTGTTAACTGAGATTCCAGCGCATACACTAGTGAAGAGAGTCCAGATTTTAACGTTTGAAAGATCCCTACAGGCTTCTGATTTGCCTGTTTCTTAGGGCGTGAGGATTTCATACCGAGAATTAAACTACGATGCTCTCTTCCCATTTGAGCAAATTGAGGAAAAGTCGTCATGAGACTCATCTGATCAATATTACCCGCATAAACCCCAGAGAGAAGGGGTTCGATGATATTTTCGACGACTTCATTTCCCAAACGTTGTCGGAAAAACGTTCCTACGGACTGGTCTTCTTCCGATAGCATTTTGGACGCAGGAAGTACTAGATCAGCAGCGGCTCTCATTTTTCCGAGGGGAGATAGGAGGGAAGTAGTGACAAACGGTTTTATTTCCGTAGGAACTCCCATCACGGCCCCTTCTGGAATAGGAAGGAGCTGTCCATGCCGAAGGATATAGGCTTGCCCGACTTCATTTCGTACTAGATCGGCTTCGAGGCCTACATCCCGAACTAACTGCGTTGCACTTGGCTTCCGTGATAGAAACGAATCAGGTCCTCGCTCCATGGTATATCCATCTCGAACGATAGTCTGGATTTTTCCACCTAGTTGTTGTTTGGATTCGAGCAAGGTAATCGTCCAAGGAAGATTTCTTGCCCGAAGCTCCTTTTGTAGATAGAACGCTGCTGAGAGTCCTGTAATACCGCCGCCTACGATGACGATGTTTTTAGAGGGAGCTGAGTTCATAGTTAGTCCCTTTCTCCATGGATAAACGCTTTTCTACGACATCTGCTAATCCGTCGATAAAGATAGGCTCTGTATTTGGCATCTCTGGGCGATAGTAGTTTGCTCCAATTTCGTCTGTTACGACTTTACATTCATAATCGTTATCATATAAAACTTCTAAGTGGTCCGATACAAACCCAACTGGACAATATACGAAGGAAGTATATCCGTGCTTGTCGTATAATTCGCGAGTCAGGTCCTGAACATCGGGGCCAATCCAAGGATCACGTGTGTTGCCTGCACTTTGCCAGCCGATGGCGTAGTGGGGGATGTTGGACTCTTCAGCGATTAGCTCAGCAGTCTTCTCTAGTTGAACCGGATAGGGATCGCCGACTTGAAGAATTTTCTCTGGTAAACTATGAGCAGAGAAAATAACAATCGTTTTCGCCTGCTGTTCCGTAGGGATAGAAGAGAATGTTTTCTGCAACTGAGAAACCCAATAAGAAATAAACTTGGGTTCCGTATGCCAGTTATCTACGGAATAAATGGCAAGTCCGCCTAGTTTTTCTGCTTCTTCTTGGGCCCGTTTATTGTACGATTTCACGCTAAAAGTGGAGTAATGAGGTGCAAGTACGATACTTACTGCCTCTCTAATTCCATCTGCGTGCATCTGTTGTACCGCATCTTCAATAAAAGGAGTGGTATGTTTTAAGCCAAGGTATACTTTAAACGTTTTCTCGCTATTTCTTGCGTTTAGAGCTTTTTCTAAAGCATATGCTTGCTCTTCTGTAATTCGAGCGAGGGGAGAAACTCCGCCAATCATCTCATAGCGATTCGTTAGATCCTCTAAAAGATCTGGTGGTGGTGTATGCCCGCGACGGATATGTGTGTAATAAGGTTCGATCTCCTCAGGACTTCTAGGAGTACCATATGCCATTACTAATAATCCAATTGTGGTGTTTTCCATAACTGATTACCTCTTTGTATATTCATGGATAAAAGCAGTTAGTTTTTGTAGGTTTTCTACAGGTACATCTGGGAAAATTCCGTGTCCTAGGTTAAAGATATAACCAGGTTGTGCCATCCCTTGATCCAAAATTGCCTTTGCCCGTTCTTGGATGACTTCCCATGGGCCAATTAGTAGAGAAGGATCTAGGTTTCCTTGTAGCGCTTTGTCGATTCCTTTTGCTCGTGCTTGCGTGATGGATGTGCGCCAGTCTAATCCAAGCACATCTACAGGAAGCTTGTTCCATTCGGTAAGAAGATGTCCCGTTCCAATTCCAAAATAGATGGTTGGTACACCCATTTCCTTTAAAGCTTGGAAGATCTTGTGCATAATCGGTGCGACATACAGCTGATAATCTTGTTCATTTAGTGCACCAACCCAAGAGTCAAATACCTGGATGGCATGTGCGCCAGCTTTTACTTGGGCTTTTAAGTAGGAGATGGTCATCGCACCTAGCTTCTCCATCAAGGCTTTCCATGCAACAGGCTCGGCATACATAAAGGCTTTGGTTTTATGATAATTCTTCGATGGTCCGCCTTCGATCATGTAGCTTGCCAATGTAAAAGGAGCACCTGCAAAGCCGATCAAAGGTACGGATAATTGTTGGTTCAAGATGCGAATCGCTTCCAACGTGGTTGCCACATGCGTTTCAGGATCAATTTCCGTCAAACGCTCTACATCTTTCTCCGAACGGATCGGATTATCGATGACAGGACCGACTCCTGAGCGGATTTCGACATCTACACCAATATGTTGTAGGGGTGTCATAATATCCGCAAATAAAATCGCAGCGTCTACCCCTAGCTGTTCGACAGGAAGACGAGTTACTTCTGCACAAACTTCTGGGATCTCACTCATCTCGAAGAATGTATATTTCTTGCGAATCTCACGATATTCTGGCTGGTATCTCCCTGCTTGGCGCATATACCATACTGGAACATGTGGAGTTTGTTCTTTTCGACAAGCTTTTAAGAATGCATCATTAAATGGTTTACTCATTAAAAATCCACCTTTTCACCAGCTATACAGCTATGAATGGAGTAACATGTCTGTTGTATAGTTGATGGATAATCTGATTAAGATACGTTATAGTCAATTCGCATAATATCATACCATTTTTGAACTTACTATATCAGTATCTTGAACAAACTGTCGTAAAGTAAGTGAGTTCGGTTTTTTCTGTTATATCTACCTTACTTAGTATGGGATAGAAATCGAAATTTGAGACAAAATCGTGCTATGATGGTATCAAAAAAATGTTATATACATATGGAGGAATTTCGATTGCAAATCTTAGTGATAAGTGGAAGCGCTAGAGTTGAGTCAAATACAAGAAAGGTAGCGAATCTCGGTTCGAAATATCTTACCGAACTAGGAGCAGATGTTACATTTTTTGATGTAGGTCATGATATCCTTCCTCTCTATTCAGGGGCAGAAGGAGAAGAACTGCACCCAAATGTCCAAAAGTTGCGTGATTATGCCAGCCAAGCGGAGGCATTTTTCATTCTTACCCCTGAATATCATAGCGCTATGAGTGGGGCGTTGAAAAATGCTCTTGATTTCCTGGGATCTTCCTATTTTCGCCAAAAGCCTGTTTCCATTGCAGCGGCAGGAGGTGGCGGAAAAGGTGGCATCAATGCGCTTAATAATGTGCGAACCGTAATCCGTGGGATACTCGGTTTGGGATTGCCTCAACAAGTTGTTATTGACCCTGCTGACTTAACCGGAAATGGACAATTAATCGAAGCGGCAGATAAACGATTCCGTGGAGTAGTTGAGGAACTGGTTACCTTTACAAAGGCGATTTCTGCTAGCAAGGTTTTGTAAGTGATGAATGAAACTATGAGTTTGCCCTAGTGCATACTCTTTCATAACAGCTTGACTAAGTTGTAGAAGAAAATAAAGCGAGCACTAGTTTCGGAAACGGGTGCTCGCTTTTGGCTGTTATGGAAATGGTCGACGATCAGGAGGGTTTTGTTGGTTTTCCTGTTGTTGTTGCTGATTTTCCTGATTAGGCTGTCTGTTCGGGCGTTCCTGATTGGATGGAGATTGTTCGGGCTGTCTAGGTGGAAAGGATTTGGGTCGCTGATCGGGTTGTTGTGGTCTAGACTGAGTTGAGTTGATGTCTACTTTTACAGGGGATGAAGTATGCGATTCCCCGGTCTGCGAATCGATGGCGTTTACACGATAATAGTAGGATTTCGATTGACCACCCATGAAGTTGTAGCCAGGAATCTGGATGTTTTGATCCGTATAGCTTGTTCCTGCCCCTTCGAAGATCGTACCAAAGTTACTTCCATCTTCGGAGCGTTGTAATTGATAGGTGACTCGATCGGATGGACTGCTCCAATTTACTTGTATCGCCTGAGCTTCTTTGCTGTAGGTTGCTTGTAGCTGTGGGGCTTGGAATGTATAAGGAGGAGTTGGTTCCTCGACCCCAGATGGTTTGGAGAATCCTACAACGGGAACCCCTGATAATGCTTTGTTCATGACGTCTTTGAAAATGGTTGTGGCATAGTGTCCGCCTGTTAAGTCGTCTACTCGATTTTCTAAGGGGGTTTTACTCGTGTTGTATACCATAGCAACGGTTACGTATTGGGGGGTATAGCCTGCAAACCAAGCGGCAACGTTGTTATTGGTTGTTCCTGTTTTCCCAGCAGCCGGTCGTCCGCCTGCAAGCTGTGCTGAGCGTCCCGTACCACTTTCTACGACTTGCTCTAGGATGCGGGTCATATAGTAGGCGGTTTTGGGACTAAAAACTCGTTTTTTCTCTGGCTCGGATTGAGGCGGGATGCTCTGCTCTACTCCATTTTCAGTCACTTTCACTTCTCTTACTGCATGTGCTTTTATGACGACTCCATTGTTCGCTAAAGCTGTATATGCTTGTGCAAGTTGCAGAGGGCTAACTCCTTTTGTAAGCCCACCTAAGGCAAGGGGTGCGATATTTTTGTCTGCTTCTTCAAGTGGAAGGCCAAGTTTTTGAGCGGTTTGAAACGCATTTGCAACTTCCACTTTATTATCTAGCAACCAAACTGTAGCAGCGTTTAAGGAGCTTTTTACTACTTCGGATAGCGGTACATCACCTCTAAAGATGCGATCATAGTTACGAGGGCTGTACCCGTTAATGGTGATAGCACGATCTGGAATGATGGTGTACTCGTTGATGTCGCCACCTGATTTTTCGATGGCAGGTGCATAAACGGTTAAAGGCTTAATGGCCGAGCCGGGTTGAATCGGAAGTTGTCCGTTAATGCGAAAGCCTTGGCCTTCGTAGTGACGGCCGCCTCCGATTGCGGCAATAAGCCCTGTGCGTGGATCAACGGTGGCAGATCCTCCATCTAAAATAGCCTGCTTTTTATACGTGGAGTCTTGTTTGAGAACACGATCTGTTTCTGCTTGTGCCCGAGTGTTAATTCCGGTGTATATTCGAAATCCACGACTTTCCACATCTGAAGGGATGATTCCAAAGCGCTCTGTTAATTCCTTCAGTACAAATTGTTTGTAGGGTTGATAGCCATCCTTTTTGCCATAGCGGACGAGATATTTTTCATCCGTTCCGAGGGGCTGGCGTAGGGCTTTTTGCTTCTCATCTTCGGTGATGAGTGCATTCATCTCATTTTTCTCAGCCATTTCGGTCAGTACAATTTTTCGTCGTTCGATTGCTCTTTGAGCGGATTTCTCGGAGGCATATGGATTGTACGCTTCGGGGGCTTTGGGCAAACCGGCTAAGAAAGCAATCTCTGAAATGGTGAGACGATTTTTCGTTACATCTTTTCCAAAATAAATTTTCGAAGCCATTTGGATTCCTCTGACGTTATTGCCAAAGTAAATGTAATTCAGATATGCTTCCAGAATCTGATCTTTGTTATATTTCTGTTCTAAATTCCAAGCTGTTGCGATTTCTTTGACCTTGCGGGTATAGGTTTTACGGCGATCTTCGAGGATTACGTTTCCAGCTACCTGCATCGTAATTGTACTGGCTCCTTGGGCTTTATCACGTTGGATGATGTTAGCGTAGACGGCTCGCCCCAATGCATAAAAATCGATACCACTATGCTGATAATATCGAACATCTTCTACTTTGAGAAAAGCTTGAGGGAGAAGAGGATTTGTTTTTTTTATATCGCTTAGAGATACAATCTCTCGTTGGAAATTTCCTAGTTCCGCTACTTTGGTCCCATCGAGGTCGTAGATGGCCGAATTATTTTGGATATTGCCTAATTGATCAAGGTCAAATGTTTTTCCTTGCACGATGACAGCGGTAATACCACCTGCTATTAAAAAAATAACGGTTAATAGGGTTAAAAAAATCAACTTCCACTTTTTTCGTCTAGGTTTGTTTGTTTTTCTCCGTGATTTATCCATCTCAATCCCCTAATGTTCCATGTTATAGATACCTATAAATAGCATGCCACATATATCAAAAATTAAGTCTACATGAAATAGTTATTGCAGGATTTTTTATGATCGTGTAGAATTATTTCAAGTATCCTAAATGGATTATATATTTCAACCCTCATCAAATAAGGTGAGGTAGAGGTCGCGGTTTTGAATAGTACTTTGTATGAGATGGAGAGTTTCGACACCACTTACGTCGTAGTAAACATCAAGGACTACATAGGAAAGGCACAACCGCCGAAGCAAACTACATACTCTCATGTAGTTTTGCTGGGACTGTTACCGAATAGGGACAGGACTGTCACAAACCATGTCGCATATGGTTTGTGTTGAGCTATCTTAGCGAAATGTTGGTGCGGGTAGAAGAGATCCTACCGTCTGTATTTGTTGGCGGTTATTTTTATGCCCAAACCAGCTTTCGCGTGATAAACACGAACGGCAGGGAGAGGGTTATTTTTATGTCAACCAATGAGAATCAATTACGTAGAGGGCTAAATGCTCGTCAACTATCCATGATTGCAATCGGTGGATCGATCGGAACAGGTCTTTTCATCGCGAGTGGAGCTTCGATTGCAAATGCAGGCGCAGGTGGGGCGTTGCTTGCTTATGTGATCGTAGGGATCATGGTTTACTTCTTAATGACAGCTTTGGGGGAAATGGCTTCTTATTTACCGGTTTCAGGTTCATTTAGTACGTATGGAACTCGTTATGTAGATCCTGCTTTTGGATTTGCATTAGGCTGGAATTATTGGTACAACTGGGCGATTACGCTTGCGTTTGAACTGGTAGCAGCTTCTTTGATTATGAAGTTTTGGTTTCCAGATAGTTCTTCTTTGCTTTGGAGTGGACTTTTTCTATTACTGATCATCGGGCTTAACCTCTTATCTGTGAAAGGGTTTGGAGAATCAGAGTTTTGGTTTGCTTTTATTAAAGTGGCTACCGTCATTATCTTCATTATACTTGGTTTAGCGATGATCTTTGGAATTCTAGAAGGACATACGGCTGGTTGGAGCAATCTAACGGCAGGAGAAGCTCCATTTAATGGGGGGATTTTAGCAGTTGTCGGAGTCTTTATGGTGGCTGGTTTTAGCTTTCAAGGGACTGAGTTAATAGGAGTAGCGGCTGGTGAAAGTAAAGAACCAGAGAAAAATATCCCACGTGCAGTGAAAAGTATTTTTTGGCGGATTTTACTGTTTTACGTTGTAGCGATTGCGATTATTGGAGTTCTCATTCCACATACAGATCCAAATTTATTAAGTAACGAAGTTGAAAATGTAGCAGTTAGTCCGTTTACGCTGGTATTCAAAAATGCAGGCCTAGCATTTGCTGCTTCTGCTATGAATGCGATTATCTTAACAGCGGTCTTGTCAGCAGGAAACTCCGGGATGTATGCTTCCACCCGTATGCTTTACACTCTTGCGAAAGAGGGAAAAGCTCCTCGTTTTCTAGCAAAAGTAAATCGTTATGGAGTGCCTGTAGCTGCATTATTGGTTACAGCGGCTGTGGGAGCGTTAGCCTTTATTGCTTCCTTGTTTGGGGATGGCGTTGTATATACATGGTTGTTAAATGCATCGGGCTTATCAGGCTTTATTGCTTGGTTTGGCATCGCGATTAGCCATTACCGTTTCCGCAAAGCGTTCAAAGCACAAGGACGAAGCTTGAGCGAACTACCTTACCGGGCACGATTTTTCCCTTTTGGTTCTCTGTTTGCGTTCGTCCTATGTACAATCGTAATCTTTGGCCAAAACTATCAAGCCTTTTTAGAAGATAAGATTGATTGGTATGGAGTGACTGCTTCCTATGTGGGGTTACCGTTATTCGTGCTCGTTTGGTTGGGATATAAATTCACCAAACGTACGAAAGTAGTTCCGTTAGCGGAGTGCGATCTAAGTAGAGAATAGGTTAAAATAAAAACACCAGCACTAAGAGATAATCCCTTAGATGTTGGTGTTTTTTCATGATGTAAGTAAGATTATCCGGCAAATTGTTGAGTCCAGTACATACCATAAGATCCGCCTTTTACAAAGCCGACTCCTATTTTGGTGAAATTACTGGATAAAATGTTAGCTCGGTGACCTGGGCTATTCATCCAACTCTTCATTACTTCAGCTGGAGTAGGTTGTCCGGCTGCAATATTTTCACCAGCAGTTTGATAACGAATTCCAAAATGACTCATCATATCAAATGGAGAACCATATCTTGGTGACTGATGATTAAAATAACGATTGTCGATCATGTCTTGCGATTTTACCCTTGCTACGGAGGAGATCTTCGTATCAGCTACTAAAGGCTTTAAGCCAGCTTTTTGTCGTTCAATATTAACTAATCGAACTACTTCGTTCTCAGCAGAGGATAGAGCGCTGTTACTAGGAGTTGTTGCTCCTGCTGTTGGTTTGGTAGGTGCTTTACTTTTTTCTGGTGTTGTAGGTGCTTTAGGGGTAGTCGGACTGTTTGTTGGCTTTGCATTTTTTTCTTTTTGATTTGACTCAGCCGTGTTGTTGCTTTTCTCTTCTTCTTTACTACTAGCCTCGTTTTTGGTTGGGTCACTCGAATTGGTAGAGAGAGAGCTAGCCGTTTCGGTAGGTACAGGTGCTGTCTGGGATGTGTCGGTGGATGCAGCTGGAGTTTTGTTTCCTCCAGAATCAGCTGCTGAAGTACAAGCAACTATCACAAAAGAGAAGATTAGAATAGATGTTACGATAGGAAGAATACGTCGCATTATCACTTTTACTCCTTTCGGCAATCTATATACTATTCTATATGCAAAGAACCGAAAAAAATAAGGAAAATATTAGAATCCTTTAAATGGAAATAATCTTTATGAATATAAGAGGCATTAGGCTCATAAATTGTAGAGCACTTTATTCTGTCTGTTGAACCAAGAATGGAGGGTTCTGATTTATGAAGAAGCAATATGCGGTTAGTCTTGGTATTTTATTGTTGGTGTGGGGGCTTGTTGGTTTCTTTCTTCCTGATTCGGGAGTGGTCACAGAAGCTGTAGCCCCAAGTTTGTGGAGTAATTTATTGTACATTGTAGCAGGAATTGCTTGGCTAGCCTCCTCTTCATCAGAGGAAATGAGTAAATGCGCAGCGCGAGTGATTGGAGTGGTTTTTGCTCTCTTAGCGGTGATTGGCTTATTTACAGATGAGATCCTGGGAGTTATGCAGGCGACACTTACGAATGAAATCATCATGGGGGTTTTAGCACTTGTATCGTTGTGTGCAGGATGTTGTTGTAAAGATTCGTGTGGTGCGGCTTCTAAAGATTCTTCCTCTAATAAAGATAAGCAGGCGTAACCAATAGTAAAGCATTCCAAAGAGGGCTTATGCTCTCTTTTTTTATGATTACATAATAGAAAATGGGTGTGCGAAATAATATCAATCTAGCAACGGTTTGAATAAGATACATAGGGGGTGTTTTCGATGCATCCATTTTGGGAGAAAGTGATTAAGCCTATTCTCAGGATGGAAAAGGCGAAAACGATTGTAGAAATTGGCGCTAATGGGGGGATGAATACAGTAAAAATTCTTGATTACTGCCGGAAAGTGAATGGAACGGCATATATCATTGACCCTTATCCCAAGTTTCATGTGGGTGCTCTAAAAAAGAATTATCAGCGTCATATGAAAATGAGACGTTTAACTAGCTTAATGGCTCTGCCTAACATCAGCCAATATGATGCAGTACTCATCGATGGTGATCATAATTGGTATACGGTGTTTAATGAGTTGGGTGTGATTGAACGTAGAGCAAAAAAAATAGAAAAATTCCCTCTTGTTTTTCTTCATGATACAGAATGGCCGTATGGTAGGCGAGATATGTACTATATGCCTGAGACAATTCCAGAAGCGTATCGAAAGCCTTATGAACAAAAAGGCATGTGTCCAGGTGTTTCTGAATTGGTAGAGGGTGGTTGTAATCATCACTTAAATAATGCTTTATATGAAAATGGTGAAAAGAACGGAGTTTTAACCGCCATTGAAGACTTTTTAAAGAAGACAAGCTTCAATCTTACTTTTCACAAAGTGCTTCCTTGCTCAGGCCTAGGAATTTTAATACCTAGTAATCGTAAGAAGGATATCAAAATAAAAAAATTGATAGAGGAGTCAGGGTTATAAAGTAAGCATTATTCGATTAACCGTAGAGAAACCCTTTTGATTTTTATTTTTCAGAAGGGTTTCTTTATTTCTTCATAAGAAAATGAATGCTTATACAAACTTTACTCAAAGAACAGAAAGGGGAGCAACCCTATTTTTAAAATACACATAGGGCGCTCCCAGATTATAGTTTTGTTTTAAAAAACATCTATTTAAGAACTAATTCTTTTTATTTCGCTTCCATTTTTTTGATAAATAATTGGTTGAAAGTGTTCGGGGATGTTCTCTTTTGGAAATCGGGTGTAATAGTGAGCTGCAAGTCCATATCCAGAATTAAATATATCAGCAAATGTAACCGTGTCATGAGACAAAATCCACATTTCTGGTGCGATATAATCCGGCGGAATTGTTCCATTTAACTGTTTAATATAGTTGCTATTTGCCCACCAAAAATTCCCGGAATAATGTGGTGGATATGGAGGGAGAAGGAAAAAGATAGTTCCACAAGCATCTACTTCTTTTAGACACTCAAAGACTACTTCGTGATGGTCAACTAATACAGTCTCCATCAAATTAACCCAGTCATCTATACTGTCTTTATAGGGTGATGTTTCACCATGTTTTACTCCCTTAGAGTGAAGATACAGCACTGCCACATTATTTGTACTTGAGCTACAATACTTGTGCATCCAATACAAGGTGGCTCTCTCATACAGATGTTCTTGAGGGAGAATCCTATATTGAATGATATCATCATAATGACTCAAGGGGTCTATGATGTGATCTTTAATATATTGGGTATTATGAATATCATCTATAACAAAAGTAATAAAAATAGCATCTAACTTTTGATATAACCCCGATGAGCATAATCTTTTTAGTTGTCTATCTAATATATCCTTCCAATAACTCAAGACACGCATGTGGATAAAACAAACCCTTTTATGACTCTCATGGAAAATATTCTCTTCAGCCGATAAATGAATGGCCAATTTCGTTCCATCCCTCCTGATGTTTTTGCACAAGATGAAAGAGATTTCTCAGAGAATCTAGCAATAAATCGATCTTTGTATTCTAAGAAAATAAAAGGCTCCAATAATCTTACTTATTCTTCTAATCTAGTAATAATATTGATCTTCATATTCTATGAAGATATGAATAATAAGGTTCCAATAATCTTACCTATTTTTTAATCTAGTAATAATATCGATCTTCCTATTCTATGAAAATATGAATAAAAAGTGATAGAGAGTCTATATAAATGGTCAAGTTGAGATGATTTTATATCTCATTTTTTATAAAAGAAATTGCTTTATCGATTTTTTTGTGGCCATCCTGATTTTAGCGGAATAAAATGTAAAACTGATTATGTAGGGAGTGGATGAAGGTGACATGGAACGGAAAGCGTGTACTGGTAACAGGCGCAGGGGGATTTATCGGGAGCCACCTGGTAGAAGAATTGGTGAGACTTGGTGCAGACGTTACGGCTTTCATTCATTATAATTCCAATGGAAGTAAAGGATGGTTGGATCGAATCCCCCAGGAGATGCAAAGTCAAATCCGTTTTTACACAGGGGATTTAAAAGATCAAGATGCAGTCCGAAGTGCTGTACGGAATCAAGAGATAGTCATGCACTTGGGAGCATTGATTGCCATCCCGTACTCATACCAGAACCCTACAGATGTATTTCAAACAAATGTTCTTGGTACGTTGCATGTAGCACAAGCAGTTCGTGAGTATGGAATATCCCGAATGGTACACACCTCCACGAGTGAAGTATATGGTTCAGCTCGAATAGTCCCGATTCCTGAATCCCATCCACTGCAAGGACAATCTCCTTATTCAGCTAGTAAAATTGGTGCAGATAAATGTGTAGAAAGTTTTTATTGTTCTTTTGACTTACCCGTAGTCACAGTAAGACCTTTTAATGCGTATGGACCACGTCAATCCATGAGAGCAGTAATCCCAACCATTATTAATCAAGCTATCCATCGAGATGAGATCGTCTTAGGAAACTTAGAGGCAACCAGAGACTTTACTTATGTTCAAGATACTGCAAGAGCGTTCATTCACGCGGCTACTAGTGAGCAGGCGATTGGTACAACAGTAAACGCGGGCTCTGGAAAAGAGATTTGTATCGAAGATCTTTCCATATATATTAAACAAATTGTCGGAAGAGAACTGCCGATCCGAGTGGCTGATGAGCGTTTACGACCAGCTAAAAGTGAAGTAGACCGCCTTTGCTCAGATTCATCGAAAGCGCTTAAAGTTATGGGTTGGGAACCCCAAGTCTCATTACGAGAGGGATTAGAGAAAACAGTCGAATGGATTCGCTCAAACCCTGAGGGGTATCGTCCTGATCAATATGTAGTGTAACAAAAAAGTGTATTTCAGGAGGAGGAGGATTTGATGCATGCTGTTATTATGACGGGTGGTAAAGGAGAGCGGATGCGTCCTTATACTCATGTTTTTCCCAAAGGATTACTTCCTATCGATGGGATTCCTCTATTAGATATACTTGTGAGACAGTGCCGGTATTATGGGTTTCACCGCATAACGATGGCTTGTGGATATCTCGCCACAATGATTCAAAACTACTTTCAAAATGGCGAGAAATGGGGATTGGAGATTGATTATTTAAAGGAAGATGTTCCTCTAGGGACAGCAGGAGCGCTTCGTGATATATCGTGTGAACAGGAATCTATGTTGGTTATGAATTGCGATATTCTAACAAATCTCCATTTCCGAGATTTTTATGAGAAACATATTGATCAAAAATCGATGTTAACCATTGCCTCACATGAGGTTGAGGTGCCGATCGATTTTGGAGTATTAGATGTGAGGGGAGAAAGAGTCCTTCAGATTGTAGAAAAGCCAACAAATCACTCATTAGTAAGTATGGGGATATATATCATTCATCAAGATGCTCTTACGTATATTCCGAAAGAAGGAAAGTTCGATATTCCTGATTTGATCTATACATTGCTTGATCATAAAGAGAGGGTTACCCATCACCACACTGATTCATTTTGGATGGATATTGGAAGGCCGCACGACTACGAAAAAGCGAATCAAATCTTTGAACAGTTTAAGGCTCAAATCCTTCCGGGAGAAGTTGAGCATGGGTCTTGATAATTGGATTTTCATTACAGGAGCCAATGGATTTGTGGCGCAACATTTGATTCAAAGGTATTTGAAAGAAGAACATACACAGATTGTAGGAATTGGACGTTCTATTTCAAGAGAAAAGGTTGTACAACATCCACGTGTTCATTATCAAGTGGCAGACTTGACTAATTTGAAAGAGATGGATACCGTTCTTCGCCAACATCCGTGGAAAAGAATGTATCATTTAGCTGGAGAAAATCGTGCGGATATCGACCACTCAAATGTTTGGAAAGATAATGTGTATGCATCTCTTTTATTCTTAGATTCGCTCCGTAAATTAAAATTAGACTCTTTAGAAAGTGTGTTCGTGATCGGAACAGCTATGGAATATCAAACGCAAAAAAAGCTTCCGATAACAGAAAGTTCGATTGTGGAGCCAACTAGCTTGTATGGATGGAGTAAACATCTGGTAACGAGTAGTGCACAGTGGTTCGCTAGGACACATCATCTTCCTATTATTTGTGTTCGTCCTTTTAATCTCATCGGACCAGGAGCAAGAGAAGGAATTATTCCATGGATTGCTCAGCAATTGAAAGAGAAATATCCATTTGAAGAGTTGCCTGTAACGATTCATTTACGTAGTTTAAGTGGGATTCGAGATTATGTAGATGTGAGGGATGCTGTGCAGGCTTTGTTTATGCTCTCTGAGAAGGCAAGCGAATGTGTGGGGGACTGCTATCAAATTTGTTCACAAAAAGGAGCCTCTGTCTTAGAGTTGGTTTCTACATGGGAAGAAGTGATTCAATCTCCCATTAAGGTGATTACCCCGAATACCCATTCCTCTATTATAGACCAGGATTGTTTTATAGGAAGTTATAAAAAAATCAGGGGTTCTACTGGTTGGAAGCCAACTTACACATTGAAAGAAACGTTGTGTGATATTTGGAAGGAAATGATTCTATGAGATCATTTTTTACTTGATGAAGGGGGTTTACAGATGTCCGATCTTAATTTGACCAGTATTGTGATTCCAGTTCATAATCAATGGCCTGTGACCCAAATGTGTTTGCGATCACTCTTTAGGCATACACGTATTCCGATAGAAGTGATTATCGTAAATAATGCCTCAACAGATGTAACAGAAAAAAAATTGATAAAGGAATTTCCTACGGTTAAACAAATTCATAATTCTTATAAAAATGGGTTTTCAGCGTCATTAAACCAAGGGTTTCGAATGGCAAAAGGAAAGTATCTGGCAACGATTAATAATGACACACTGCCTTCTCATAGATGGTTAGCAAATATGTTACGCGTATTGAAAGATCGACCTTTGTGTGGCGTAACGGCCCCTTTGTCCAACTATGTTCTACCCGATCAATACCTCCAAACGGATTTGAAACGAGTGAAGGACATTCATATGTTTTGCAAAAAATTTAACCGTCAAAATCTAGCAAAGTGGAAAGTATCAGATCGATTATCTGGATTCTGTCTAGTTTTTCCACGAAAAATTTGGAACACTGTGGGCGAGTTTGATGAAAACTATGGTATGGGTTATTACGAAGATATCGATTTTACTTATCGCGTCCGCTTAGCGGGTTATAAATGTATGATCGCTGGCGATACCTATGTCCATCATTTTGGGAGCAAAAGCTTTATTCAAAACAATTCAGATGAGTTGGCTAGAAAGTTATCAAAAGAGAATCGTGAATACTTTATGAAAAAATGGGATAGGGATCCAGATTTGCCTCTCGATATCCCAAGTTAATTATTGTGCTTACTGCCTAGTGGTGATAATCTCTTGGAAAGTACGAATCATACTTTGAGTGAACTGTTCTAGAGAAAATTGTTGAGCCATTTGCATACCATGAAAGGCTAGTTGATTTGCTAGCTTCTGGTTGTGTAATACAGTAAGAATCCCATTTGCAATTGATTGAGGATTTTGTTTTTTCACAAGGACTGCTGTTCTTTTTTGAATGCAAAAATCGGTGACTCCTCCAGAATTTGTCGTTACGACAGGGGTTCCACATGCCATGGCTTCTAATGGGGGGAGAGAGAATCCTTCAACCCATGAGGTAGAGACAAATAAATCCGCCTTTTGGTATAGGTCAGCCATGGCTTGTTCGGATGCAGGACGAAAACATTTATGCGGAATATGAGCAGGTATTATGTTTTTTTCGGGACAAATAAAAAATACTTTGAAGGGCATTTTACTCTTTTTTTTCACGATTTCTATGCTATCTATAAAGTCGTTATAACCCTTAATTTGGGCTGCAGGATTTCTTGCGATGTATAATATTTTTCGAATTCCTTTTGGCTTAATGGACTTTTCACGAGGTTTGTATATATCTAAATCAAGTCCTGGAGAAATAACAGTACTTATTTGAGTATTATCCGTCCACAAGTTCTTTTGTAGCCACTTGGAAATTGTAATGGTTGGTACTTTTTTTTGGTAAAGAGTAATTGCATATTCTCTATCAGGTACATAGTGGGGTTCGTATCCCATAGTGTATCTTACACATTGTTGTGGCCAAGCTTCGTAGCTTGCCTCAAACGTTTTATAATAATTGGCTAGAATGATATCTCCTTTAGGTATATATTTCCTGCTGATTTCCGGAACTCGTGTTACTTTACAGGTGAGTGGATAATGGATGGAAGCACCATGGGGGATTACGATCTCTACTTCATGGTTAGCTTGTACGAGGCCATGAGCAAGTTGTGATAGTACTTTACATCCGCCACCTATGCTTAAATTGATTACAGGAATCACGACTTTCAATTTGCTTCCCCCCAGAAATAATACATATTGAAAGATCATTGCTTATTTTCAGTTAGTATATGAAGACAGCAAAGAAATGTGAGACTAGTAGATTAATGTACTCAATCTGGATTGATAATGGAATGACAAGCAAATGCGGATAGATATATGCGAGGGTCCTTCTGGACATTGCTCCATATACTATGTAGAGAGAGACCAAGAGAGATTATACCACCCATTAAGATCCTGGATGGATAATATTATCATTACACAGTAGGGGTTGATTAGCCTTTTTAGAAAGGTGGCTATCCATGAAGAAATTTGCATTCTTTTCTCATATATGTCAGGCAAACGCGATGTCAGGTGCAGAGAAAACGATGTTTCAATTGATACAAAAGATGAACGAGAAGCACTGTTGCCTATGCATTTTTCCGCAAAGTGGAGAGCTTTCTAGACAAGTGGATAGACTTAAGATACCTACCACATTTTGTAGGTACTCTGCTGTGTGGAGTGTAAAAGATTTGCAAGGTGATTTCCAAATAGAACTAGATCATATTCGCTCTCAAGGTGAAGATGAGGCGATTCGGCGTACTATGCAAAGTCTACGCCCTGACTATATAGTGGTGAATACCTCAGTTAATTTGCTTCCTGCAATCATTGCAAAAGAAGAGAATATCCCCGTCATTTGGTTTTTACAAGAACACGTCCCCATTTATAAGGAACAATGGTTTTCGCTTGTTCAAAGAATAGAGCCGGTCATAATCGGTATTTCTGAAAGTGTGCTAGAGCCTTTTCGTTCGAGAGGATATCCTAATCATAAAATGCATTGTTTATATCCGTGCTGGAATGAATTGGACCATCATGCCCTACGATCTGAAAAAATGCATCGGCAACTAAGAAGAAGGTATCAGATTCCGTATTCAAGTATTGTGGTTGGAACGGTTGCAATCAAGGTGAATGTTCAAAAAGGAATATGGCATGTAGTTCGAGCTATGGCTCCCTTAATGAAGCAAGATCCCTCTATTCATCTCATGCTTCGTGCTACAAAGCCGATTAACCACAAAAACGCCTATTTTCGGCAAATTCGCGAACATATAGCAAAGCATCGATTGCAAAATCGAGTTCATTGGATTCCATTTGTGAAGGATATTGCTCAGGTGTATTCTGCGCTTGACCTCGTTGTGGTTCCGAGTGTTTTGCCTGAGGGATTTGGATTAACTGCTTTAGAGGGCATGGGGCATGGAAAGCCTGTCGTCGCTTATCCATCTGGAGGGTTGCAAGAAATTTTCTTGTCTACTTCAAATAAGCGATATCTAGCGAAAGATATTAATCCGTCTGCTCTGCGAAAAGTGATTCGTCCGCTACTACAATCAGATGAGCTACGGCAACAGGTGGGAGAAAGGAACCAGATACAAGCTATTCATCAATTTGGTCCGGATATGTATGATAAGAGGTATAAGATGTTAGAAGAGAAGTTGGAAGGGTGTTCCTAGGATGATATCTTATCTTCATAAAGAAAGGAGTGACTGTAGTCATATGGTCACTCCTTTCAGACTGCAGACAAACCTCTTCTGAACAACAAGTTTAGAAGAGGTTTTTGTGTGAATTGACTCAAATATCGTTTATGGCGATGGTTTCTCCATCG
>NZ_SLXV01000005.1 GCF_004341445.1 Baia soyae | reverse complement strand
ATTGGATTCGTCAGACTTAAGTGAACCGCCTAGTGCGGAACCGCATGCTAGGTGGTGTGAGAGGTCGGGGGTTAATCACCCCCTCCTACTCGATTAGCACAAAAGCGGATGGAGAACCATATTGAACGGAATATTAGCAAATTTGATTAATGAGCAAACGGGTAACGATGGGGTGAGTAGATGAATGAAGGGTTCATTGTTTGCAGATGTGAGGAAGTAACGGTCAAACAATTGGAGGATGCCTATCTCTCAGGAGCGATCACATCTCGTCAACTGAAGATGAAAACGAGGGCTACGATGGGAGCTTGTCAGGGAAGGGTATGTCGTCAGCTGGTCAATCTATGGCTAAGTAAGAAAGATTATCGTGCTGACAAAGGAGTCGAACCATTATCTTATCGAACTCCGATCAGGCTCGTTACTTTCGGGGAATTGGCAGGTGAGGAATAAGTGAAGAAATCTCTTCGCATCAGTCATCACCCTCTTTTGGGCGAGATGGATAAGAAAGTGATCTCATTTACTTATAATGGTGAGAAGTTACAGGGACTCGAGGGTGAACCGATTGCGGTAGCGTTGCTGGCGAGTCACATTCGGGTGTTACGTAGACACGAGGAATCAGGATCTGCTCGAGGGCTTTATTGTGGGATTGGTCACTGTATGGAGTGTCGCGTTCAGGTGCAAGGAAAAGGGCAAGTACGGGCATGCCTCACTCCCTTGCAAGAAGGAATGGAGATTCAAGAAGGAAGCAGACTTCCCAATGCGATTACGGGGAGGGTGGATTCATGAGTGAGATACAGCAAACCGACCTGCTGATTGTAGGTGCAGGTCCGGCAGGACTATCAGCTGCGGCTACGATTTCGGCGGATCATGATTTTAGGGTGATGGTCATCGATGAATTCCCTGAACCAGGTGGACGCTTGTTAGGGCAGTTTCATGAAGAGAGAGACCATTCGTGGTGGATTGGGAAAACAGTCGCCGCAGATCTCATCGCACAAAACACCCTAGCAGGGGTTACGATTCAGTGCGGAGTTTCGGTGTATGGACTGGAGTTACTTCCAGATGGGTGGAAGGTTCTTACTTCGAATGGAGACATTCATACGAAATACTTACTACTAGCAACGGGTGCGGCTGAGGTTCCTGTTCCCGTCTCGGGATGGACTCTCCCAGGGGTGATGTCGATTGGGGCGGCCCAAGTGATGGCAAATGTCCATCAAGTAAAGCCGGGCGAGAAGGGTTTTATTGTAGGTGTAAATGTGTTGTCCCTCGCCATTGCTAGAGAGTTAGTAGTAGCAGGGATTGAGCTTGAGGGGATTGCCTTACCATCCAGTGATTTATTTGCGACAGAGGAGACTACTCCAGTTGCCGCGGTTGAACTTTTAACAAGGCTATCGGATGCGGCACCTGCTCCGTGGATGCGCTGGGGTGGAAAGCTGGCCCAGAAAATGAAGTTGAGTCGATTGATTGCCTCTTGTTTTCCGAAAAGAGGGGTTAAAGTGTGGGATCTTCCTCTGCAATTGCGAACCGCACTCGTTTCCATCCAAGGAGTAGATCAAGTAGAGTCGGTGATCGTGGCCGATGTGACGAGTAGTGGAGAGATGATAGAAGGAAGCCAGAGGGAGATAGAGGTTGATTTCGTTGCTATAGCAGGAGGTTTATATCCGTTAGCTGAGTTGGCGGCGTTGGCAGGTTGTCCCTTCCTCTATGTTTCAGAATTAGGCGGGAATATCCCTATTCATAATGAACGAATGAAAACGACCTTGCCTAACCTCTATGTAGCAGGAAATATAACAGGGGTAGAAGGCGCACAAGTCGCAATGGCGCAAGGACGTTTAGTGGCACACTCGATTTCGTATGATGCGGGATGGTTTGCGTGTGAAGAAGAGCAAAAGTTGCTGGATGCAATCGATGAGGTAAAAGAGGTCCGGCGGTCGGCGATGATTCAATTTCATCCAGAGATTGATGAGGCTAGAAAGCGGATTTACGAGCTATTTGATCATTGGACGTAGGTTTGAGAAGGGGGTGAGACTTGGATGACAACAGAGAGTGCAGATGTCGTGATTATTGGTGGTGGCATTATCGGGATGGCAACCGCTTACTATCTAGCGAAACTGGGTTCTGATGTAGTGGTCGTGGAAAAGGGAGAGATTGCGGGGGGGACTTCTTCGAAGTGTGACGGCAATATTTTGGCGATTGATAAGGAGCCGGGTTTTGATAGCCAGATGTCGCTAGAGTCACAAAAATTGGTTACTCAATTAGTGGCTGAGTTAGATGAGGAGTTTGAATATCGGGCACCGGGCAGTATTTTGGTTTGTGAGTCAGATGAAGAGATGGAAGCGGCGCAAACGTGGGTAAATCGGCAAAAAGAGGCAGGATTACCCTTTCGAATGCTAGATCGAGGTGAGATTCGAAGTGAATGGAAGCACATGGCAGGCGATATCCACGGTGGATTAGAGTGTGCGACTGATTCCACTGTAAACCCTGTGCTATTCACGTATTCATTAGCTGTTACAGCGCAGCGTTTAGGTGCTAGATTGAAAACGCATACATGGGTGACCGGGATTCGTTTAGATGAATCCGGAGCCGTGGCCGGAGTGGAGACATCAAATGGATTGATTCGAACCAAGCATGTGGTGAATGCCGCGGGTGTGTGGTCCAAGCCTATTGCCCAGATGGTGGGGATTGAGATTCCGGTGGAGCCGCGAAAAGGGCATATTTTAGTTTCTTCTCGGACAGAGAGTATTGGGACGAGAAAAGTGATGGAATTTAGTTATTTGATGAGCAAGTTTGGCAAGGAGAGAAAAGTAGATAGGTTAACAGAACAATATGGGGTTGCATTGGTATTTGAACCGACTGCCTCTCAAAATTTCCTGATCGGAAGTAGTCGTGAGTTTGTGGGATTTGATATGAAAATAAATGTAGAAGTGATTCGCTGTATTGCAAGACGGGCGATTCGATTTTTTCCTGTGATGAAAGATATCCCTGTATTACGGAGCTACTGTGGGCTTCGTCCTTGGACCCCTGACCATTTGCCGATTGTGTCCCCAGTGGAAGAGGTGCCTGGGTTTTATATCGCGGCTGGCCATGAAGGAGATGGGATTAGTCTGGCTGCGATTACTGGAAAAGTGATGAGTGAATGTATTATGGGTCAAGAGACCACGATTTCAATAGAACCGCTACACTATAAACGATTTCAAAAGGAAGATGGAAAAAAATGAGGATTTCAAAACTAATTTCGACCATTGATACACATACGGGTGGCAATCCAACTCGTACCGTTACGAGCGGTGCACCTAAGTTAATTGGGAAAACGATGACAGAGAAAATGGTTTATATGAAAGAGCATCACGATGATTTTCGTCGTCTTCTCATGTATGAACCACGTGGGCATGGTGTGATGTCCGGATGTATCTTGACGGAGCCTTGTGATCCTACAGCGGATATTGGCGTGGTATTTATTGAGACAGGTGGCTATCTCCCAATGTGTGGGCATGATACGATTGGTTTATGTACGGCATTAGTGGAAGCAGGAATTTTTCCAGCTGATCAAACAATCTTGCGTTTGGATACACCCGCCGGCTTAGTAGAAGCAAAGCTTTTAATAGAAGAGGGAAAAGTGAAGCGGGTTACGTTTACGAATATCCCTTCCTTCTTATACAAACGAGAGGTACGCGTGACAGTGACCGGTTTGGGCGAAGTAACATGTGATATTGCGTATGGTGGTAACTTTTATGCATTAGTGGATGCACAGCAAGTCGGATTGGAGCTTACGACTGAACATGCAGCTGACATCGTCCAGAAGGCGATTCGAATTCGAGAGGCTATCAACGAGCAGATCGAGGTCGTTCATCCTGAGATTCCTGAGATTCGGGGGCTTACGCATGTGGAGTTTTATGCTGATCCGATATCTTCAGAAGCAGATTGCCGGAATACGGTTGTAATACCGCCGGGTGGAATAGATCGTTCACCGTGTGGAACGGGAACTTCTGCGAAGGTAGCAACGCTATTTGCCAGAGGGGAGTTGGCACTTCATCAAGAGTTTGTGCATGAAAGCATCGTGGGCTCACTCTTTTATGCGGAGGTGCTGGATGAAACCACAGTAGGCGATTTTTCTGCAGTGATTCCGCAAATTTCTGGATCTGCATGGGTTACGGGTTTCCATCAGTTTGTGATTGATCCGAGTGATCCGCTATTGGATGGATTTTTAATTCTTTAATGATGAGAGGATAGGAAGGGAGGTGATGCATTTCTAGATACTCGTAAGAAGTAAGCTTTGTTCATCATGTTCACATACTAAATACAGGGGGAAAGTGAAATGAAACGATTTTACGGCATCTATGTGGCGATTGTAACCCCGTTTACAGATTCGATGAAGGTGGACTACGATCGATTGCGCGACCATGTTGACTGGTTAATTCAAAATGGTGTTCATGGACTTGTACCAGTTGGATCAGTAGGAGAGTATGCTGCTTTGGATGATGAAGAGAGAGCCAAGGTAGTGGAAACGGTTGTCGAGGCAGCTGCGGGCCGTGTTCCTGTAGTAGTGGGGACAGGTGCTCCGTCTACGCAAAAAGCGGTTGGCTGGGCAGAACATGCGAAGAGGATAGGCGCAAGCGGAATTATGGCTTTGCCGCCGATTAACTACAATCCAACTCGATCGGAAGTGATTTCTTTTTATCAATCTCTGTCGGACGTGGGTCTACCGATCATTGCTTATAACAACCCATTTGATACCAAAGTCGATTTAACCCCTGATTTATTAGCAGAGCTTTGTAAGCTCGAACATGTAGTTGCGGTGAAAGAATTCTCCGGAGATATTCGCCGGATTCATGAGATATATGAAAAGACCGATTTGGAAGTTTTGGCTGGAGCGGATGATTTGGCTTTAGAAGGCTTGTTAGCAGGTGCTACGGGTTGGATCGCTGGCTTTACCAATTCGCATCCGAAAGAAAGTGTTGAGTTATTTAACTTCGCAATTAACGGAAAAGTCGCGGAAGCCACGCAATTGTATCGTCGATTGCTACCTCTTTTCCGATATGACTCTACTCCGCGTTTGGTGCAATCGATTAAGTATGCGTTGGAGTTGGTAGGGAGACCAGTGGGTAAGGCTCGTGCTCCGCGCCTGGATTTAACGAATGAGGAGAAGGAAAGCATTGAAAAGGCAAATCAATGTATATGAATGTTAGTTGAGTGGTGAGTTGTTGTTGATTAATCAGAATCGAATGTCCCGGGGCATGTATCTGGCCACAGCTCAATAGTGAGCCTGCGAGGATGTGGAAAAGCAAGTCCGCTTCGTCCTTCTTCGCTTCGGGCAAGTGGCAAAACTCGCGAAGAACACGCTCAAACATTGCCACAAAACGCCCTAGCTGCGAAGGACTGTGCTAAGTAGGCTCTACTCAATCGCAGTGGCCAGATACATTGCCCCTTTTCCATTTCTGTTTTCTGATTAAGGAACAAGCTTGGGGTTTGTGGAAGAAGACTTGAGACGAGTAATATCTTTTTAGTAGGAATGCTTCTTAGCTTCTTTATTCTTGTGAAAATGATGCTACGGTTTACAGGAGGAGATATGGTGGAGAGTCGAAATTGGATTGGTGGGGAATGGATTGAGCCGGTGGGGGAGAAGGTGATTATTAAAAGTCCTTCGCATACGGAGATGGAAGTAGGGACGATCACTCTTTCTGATGGTTCGCATGTGTTACAAGCGGGAGAAGCGGCGAGGAGAGCTGCGAAAGGCTGGGCGAAGTTAACGGGTTCTGCTAGGGGAGAGTTTCTCTATAAGATGGCAGATCTGTTGCAGAGTCATGCGGAGGAAGTCGCTCAATTAGCTAGCCAAGAGATGGGGAAGCCGATCACTGAGATGAAGATGGAAGTGATGCGGGGTGTGCATTTACTCAGGTACTACGCGGCAGAAGGGGTGAGGACTCATGGGCAGCTGATTCCGTCCACGCAGACGGATGCGATTCAGTATTCAAAACGGGTTCCGCTTGGAGTAGTCGGAATTATTACACCGTGGAATTTCCCTGTAGCAATTCCGATTTGGAAGATTGCTCCTGCGTTAATCTGCGGGAATACGGTGGTCTGGAAACCCGCGGAATATGCTTCTTTAACAGCTGTTCGCTTAACCGAAATATTGGCCCAAGCTGGATTGCCTGAAGGTGTTTTCAATCTAGTGATTGGTAAGGGTAGTGTAATTGGGAATCAGATGATTGAGAAGATGGATGTAGATGCGATCAGCTTTACAGGCTCTTCTATGGTAGGTAGTCATATCGCGGCCACTTGCGCGAAGCGACATATTAAGTATCAGACGGAGATGGGTGGGAAAAATGCCGCTATCGTTTTAAATGATGCAGATATCGAAAAAACGATTCCGATGATTTTAAGCGGTGCTTTTCGTTCCGCAGGCCAAAAGTGTACGGCAACCAGTCGCGTGATTGTGGAAAAAGGGATTATGAATGCATTTATCGATGCGCTCCGGAAAGGAGTTTCGAGTGTGAAGTTAAGTGATGCCCTTGATCCAAGTGCGTATCTAGGACCGGTTGCATCAAAAGAACAGTATCAAACGGTTAATACGTATGTTGAGTTGGCGCGCCGGGAAGCAGAGGTTGTGGTAGAAGGGGCGAATACGCTCCAAAAACCAGGCTATTATATCCCACCTCTCGTTGTAAAAGGAGTAGGAAACGATCATAAGCTGGTGCAAGAGGAAATCTTTGGCCCCGTTGTAACTCTCCTGCCCGCTCATGACTTTGAGGAAGCGATGCAATTATGTAATCAAACAGTCTACGGATTAAGTGCGTCTATTTTTACAAAAGATGTAAATCACGCGTTCCGATTTCTAGACGAAGCAGAAGTAGGAATGGTTCGTGTGAACCAAGAAACGGCCGGTGTCGAATACCAATCACCATTTGGCGGTATGAAACTCTCTAGCTCTCACACACGTGAACAAGGAGTAGCTGCTCTCGATTTCTATACACAATGGAAAACGTGTGCGATAAGCTATTCCGTTTAGATGAATGATGCAAATCCAGCTTAGAAAGTGAAGCTGGATTTTTTTATAAAATAATCGAACGTCTAAAAAATAGTAAGAAGAAGGATATATTATAGCTTTAATCGAAATAATTAAAGTAAACAAATATGTTTGTGTGAAAAATTTCCTATTGCACAATTACTCCCAATACTGTATAGTTGCTTTATCACATAAAAGCAAACAAGTGATAAAGTGAATATGCGGCATCGACAAGATTCAGTAGCAACTTACATGAGCAGTGTCAGAGACTAGGTGGAAGGTGCAAACCTAGGCAATGTTAGATGTGAATTACCCTTGTCAAGAGGATGCCATAAAGAGTGGGTTGTAGCTTACATGCTATAACCAATTAGGGTGGTACCGCGGAGCTTTTCGTCCCTATAGGATGGAGGCTTTTTATTTTGCTTAAAAGGAGAGAGATTTATGTCGAGGAAAACAATACCGTCCCATCTACAAGCCTATGTTTCAAAGCAGGATTATGATCTATATACGCCTATTAATCAGGCTGTATGGCGTTATGTGATGAGACAAAACTATCATTTTTTCCGTGATCTTGCTCATGAATCTTATCAGGGTGGCTTGGAGAAGTCGGGTATTTCCCTCGATCGAATCCCTCATGTAGATGAGATGAGTCGATGCTTGGAGCCATTTGGACTCGCGGCAGTGACAATCGATGGATTGATCCCTGGAACGGCGTTCTTTGACTTCCAAGGTCATGGATTTCTACCCATTGCTACAGAAATCCGGACTCTGAAGCATATCGGTTATACACCTGCCCCTGATATGCTTCATGAGGCTGGAGGGCATGGTCCCATCTTAAGCGAACCGAAATTTGCGGAGTATGTAAGGCTGTTTGGACAGATTGGAGCAAAGGCGATCTCTTCACGAGAAGAGCATGAGTTGTTTTTAGCAACTCGTAAGCTAACTCAGATCATGGAAGATCCAGCCTCCACTCCAGAGATGATTGCTGAAGTAGAGAAGGTCCACGCTGAGAAGATGAAGGCTGCTACAGGGCGGTCGGAGGCGACTGAGATTTCCAGATTGTACTGGTGGACGGTTGAATACGGTTTAGTTGGTACACTAGATGATCCGAAAATCTATGGAGCTGGATTGCTTTCTTCGATCAGTGAAGGACAGCGATGTCTATCGTCCGATGTGGAGAAAATCCCTTTTGATGTGGATGTATGTATGGATACTGACTTTGATGTGACTAAGCCGCAACCACACTTGTTTGTTTGTCGAGACTTCGATCAATTAATTGAAGAGATCAAGCTCTATGGTGAACGAATGGCGTATCGTGTTGGTGGGACAGAAAGTTTGGAAAAAGCACTGCGTTCTGGACAAGTAACCACTTCTGTATATAGTTCGGGCTTACAAGTAAGTGGAGTTGTGACGGAGCTTCTCCATGATGAGCAAGGAGAAGCGATTTACCTCCGGACAGAAGGCGGAACACAGCTCTCGTTTGAGGATGAAGAGTTACCCAACCAAGGATGTGCGGTTCATCATCACGGATTTTCAGCTCCAATAGGTAGAGTAGAGGGTTTAGAGAAGCAGTTAGAAGAGATGAGCTTAGTAGAGTGTGAAGAGGAAGGAATTCAGGTAGGTAGTCAGTTGAGCTTAAGGTTTGTGAGCGGAGTTGAGGTAGAGGGAACGATCATGGATATGACGTTCCAGAGAGATCGTTTGATCTTACTCTCTTTGAAAGATTGTAAGGTTACATGGGGCGATCGAGTATTGTTTCAGCCTGAGTGGGGAACGTTTGATATGCCAGTTGGAGAGAGAATCCAGTCGGTTTACGCAGGACCTGCTGATCATGATCGTTTTGCTTTTGCAGAGCAGGATGTCTGGACCGTTCATAAACCTGAGGTGGTTTGGACTGATCTAGATGATCTCTATCAGGATGTTCGTGATTTACGAGAAGAGCAGAGAAGAACGTGGGAGGCTACAAGTATTTTGGCCCGCCTGCGTCAAGTTGATCCAGATGATTGGCTATTACGAGTAGAGATCTTAGAATTAGCAATTGCCCTTGAAGACAAGAGCTTAGAGAGCCGAGTGAGAGCAGAGTTGAGTGAGATCTCAGAAAGACAAATCGAGAACCGATCCCTAATCGATAATGGGATCCGGCTAGCAGAACAAGAGCCTCATACTATTCTCGTCAAACAGACGACATAGGGAGAAAAATGTATGAGAAAACCCAGCTGACCATATGATCGTGTGGTTAGCTGGGTTTTCTCGTTCCTCTTTTTGACCGGATCGGAATCAGATGGGGTCTCCCGGCGTGATGGGCTTCGATTAATTCTTGTAGAGTGATCGGAAGGTGGGCCCATTCTTGAAGGGTATCCTGAATTTCTTGCACGGTTCCGGATAGGCGGATGCCGTTCGCATATATTTTCTTCTCCATATCTTATCATCCTTAATGAAAGTCTTTCTAACGGGATACGCTAAAAACGAAGGAAATATACCCTTTTTGAAATATATTTTTGTGTATAATAGAGGGATATAAAAAGCCGAAAGGTTGCGATTGCATGAGGAATTTAGAGGAAAAAACGATTTCGACACAATCTATTTTTCAAGGTAGAGTCATTTCTCTCCAAGTAGATCAAGTTGAATTGCCAAATGGAAATACGTCAAATAGAGAAATTGTGAAGCATCCTGGAGCAGTAGCCGTAGTGGCGATTACGCCAGAAGATCGAATTATTTTAGTACGTCAATTTCGCAAGCCACTCGAAAAGACGATTTATGAAATCCCTGCGGGTAAGAGAGAGGCTGGAGAAGACCCACAAGTTTGTGCAGAGCGTGAACTAGAGGAAGAGACAGGCTATCGCGCAGGAAAATGGAATCACCTTGTCTCATTCTACACATCCCCAGGATTTGCGGATGAATATCTTCATCTCTATCAAGCGGATGAGCTGGGCAAAGGACAAGTAAATCTAGATGAAGATGAGTTTGTGGAGCTGGTAGAGTGGACACTTCCAGAATGTGTTCAAGCTATCTCTCGTGGAGATATTTGTGATGCGAAGACAGTCGCGGCGATCTTATTTTGGCAGAATCAACTACATCAATCATGACTGCTTTAACAAACATATTTGCGGATTTGCACATTCATATTGGTCGAACGCAAACGAATCGACCTGTGAAAATAACAGCTGCTCAAAACTTAACTTTTCGCAATATCCTCCAAGAAGCTTCTGATCGGAAAGGCCTTCAATGCATTGGGATCATTGATGCGCAGTCGCCATCCGTTTTAGGAGTCGCCGATCGAATTGCCCAGCTTGCAGATCAACCGACGAAGCATCTAAATCATAGGCCGCCTTATATTCATCAAATTCCTTTGGAGTTTCTACCGGGTGTAGGGAAGAAAACCATTGATCGTCTGCTCTCTGTGTTTGGAACGGAGATGAATATCTTGCATAGTGCTAAGCTGAAAGATTTACAAAGCATTGTAGGGGATCGAATCGCTCATTATATCGATTTATCAAGGAAGGGAATGGTAGATTTAGTCGAAGGTGGAGGGGGATCTTATGGGAAAATCAAGCAATAATTCCATACATGGATTTGGAGAAATTATTTCGATTCTCCAAATTCATTTAACTTTCCTCTAGTAATAATGATATAATACAATTATTCTGTTAAATAACGATTTTTTAACTTGGAATAGGAGAGGTGATGTGGATGAATCACACAGAAGGACACAATCCTCTCACAGCAACTCGATATACGCTTTACTCTTGGATTTTGTTTTTACTACCGTTAACCTTTGGTGTATTGTTAGCGTCGATCTATGATTGGTCCGACTTTTGGGTATCGGTGGTAATTGGATTGGGTTGCTGTGTACTTGTAAATAATATCATTGTAGTTATGTATCAACTTTATACGAGACGAATAAGCATTTTGATGATTTTGATTCAGGTGTATGTTGCTTGTTTTTTTGGAATCATGTTTTTAGCAAAAGCATATGTGGATGTTCGATTGGAGTTTGTCCTTATAGCCATTTTTGCGATTAATGCCCTGTTAGGTGTGATGTATCGTAAAAACTTGTTTCTATGTGGCTGGTGTGCCAAAGTGATCTTGCTCTTTACGATTAGTTTCCCTTTGGTTTTTGCACAGATTGCCTATACATATGGATGGTCTCCTACGATGGATGCACCCGGTCTGATGAGCTCGATCGCGGCGGCATTCACTTACTATACTGGGGGCTTGCTACATAACTATTATTATCCATCATAACAAACAGAATATTAGTCCGGTTTCCATAAGAAGCGCAAATGAGAATTATTCCATTTGCGCTTCTTCTATTGGTTGATCATGGTTCCGATTGAATCTAGTAAATTGATCATATCTCTCTCATTCCTCTCATAGAATTGTTTTAAGAGAGTGAGGGGGACGGATCAATGGGAAGAAAACATTACTGGAGTCAAGCGATTCAAGCGCATGTACAGAGTCAAAAATCGCTCTATATTTTTGTAGTCGTCTTGTTTTTGACAGGTGTTGTGTTTGGAGCGGTTATCGTGAACATGTTGACTGCCACACAACGTACGGGACTATCTAGTTATCTGGGACACTTCTTTAAGGAACTAGGGAGAGGTAGTATTGCCGACTCTGAAATTGCCTTACAACATTCGATCGGAGAGCATTTGAAAACGATTGGTCTGATGTGGTTATTAGGCTTATCTGTGATCGGAATTCCGATTTTATGCCTGTTTTTGTTCTTTAAAGGAATGGTGATTGGATTTACAGTGGGCTTTCTCGTTCAACAGTTTTCATGGACTGGATTATGGTTTGCCTTTGTTTCTATCGTTCCTACGAATCTGTTTGTGATACCTGCTATGATGATCGTCTCTGTGGCGGGAGTTTATTTCTCCGTAGACCTAGTAAAAAATCATATTATTGCGCATCGCGGCTCGCTTTACCCCAAATTTGTTTCGTATTGTGGAGTTGTGGTGATGATGGCTTGCCTCATGATGCTTTCTTCTCTGGTGGAGGCATACCTTTCGCCGATGATCATGAGAGGGTCGCTACCCGAAATTGCTTTTATGTTGCCACATTTCCCTTCAGTTTAAAGTAATTATTATCTGATAATCTCTTTTAGTTGGTTTGACTTTTCCCGTATATCTCTCATATAATGTTGAGTAGATTGAGGGGGGTGTGGATGTGGAAAACCGAGTAAATCAAATTAAACAACAATTATCCGCCCACAATTATAAACTAACCCCCCAACGGGAAGCGACTGTGCGTGTTTTACTGGAAAATGAAGATGACCATTTGAGCGCAGAGGATGTTTACCTGTTGGTGAAGGACAAAGCACCTGAGATTGGGCTTGCGACAGTTTATCGTACGTTGGAACTACTTAGCGATCTTCACATCATTCATAAGCTGAATTTTGGTGATGGTGTGACCCGATATGAGTTTCGTGCTGAGGGAGCTGAACATCACCATCATCACTTAATGTGTTTAAATTGTGGCTCTGTTGATGAAATTATGGAAGATTTACTAGGGCCTATTGAACAACAAGTGGAGCGGGAGTTCCATTTTCAAATTATGGATCATCGTTTGACGTTCCACGGAATTTGTTATCGTTGTAAAGGTCAGGCAATTGATCCAAAAAAATTAATAGGTTCGAAAGTAACGTGAGATGCTAAATCATAGCTCTCACTTCTTTTTGGCGATTTTTAGGTTTTAAGTACAATTAGAAAGTGTTAAGATAGGTTTGATGCAGAAGGAGGTTCATTCATGAGAATAGGGATTCCTAGAGAAATTAAGAACAACGAGAACCGGGTTGCGATTACCCCTGGTGGCGTAGATGCGTTCATCACGGCTGGCCATTCGGTTATAGTAGAGAAAGATGCAGGAATTGGAAGCGGTTTCACTGATGAGGTTTATGCTTTCCATGGTGCTCAGATTGTGGACAGTGCAGAACAAGTTTGGGCAAACTCCGATATGATTTTGAAAGTAAAAGAACCACAACCTACGGAATATGGATATTTCCGTGAAGGGTTAGTTTTATTTACATATCTCCATCTTGCTCCTGAGCCAGAGTTAACAGCGGCGCTGATGGAAAAGAAAGTAACTGCAATTGCTTATGAAACTATTCAATTAGATAATAGATCTCTTCCTTTATTAACCCCAATGAGTGAAGTAGCAGGTCGTATGTCTGTACAAATTGGTGCTTCTTTCTTAGAAAAGCCACATGGTGGGAAGGGTGTGCTATTAGGTGGTGTACCGGGAGTTCTTCCTGGTGAAGTAGTAATCGTAGGGGGAGGAATCGTAGGTACCAATGCAGCGAAGATGGCTGTAGGTCTTGGTGCGAATGTAACGATCCTCGATGTGAATCCAGACCGTCTGCGTCAACTAGACGATCAATTTGACGGAAAATTACGGACTGTGATGTCCAACTCCTACAACCTAGCAGAAGCGGTTAAGAAAGCAGACTTGCTCATTGGTGCGGTACTCATCCCGGGTCGTCGTGCTCCTCGTCTGGTGACCGAAGAGATGGTAAAACAAATGCAACCTGGTTCCGTTATCGTGGACGTTGCGATTGACCAAGGTGGTTCGATTGAAACGATTGACCGTGTAACCACGCATAGTGAACCAACTTATGTAAAACATGGAGTGGTGCATTACTCAGTGGCTAACATGCCAGGTGCAGTTCCTCGTACTTCTACGATCGCGTTAACCAATGTAACCATCCCTTATGCACTTCAGATCGCCAATAAAGGCGCGGCACGTGCTTTAGCGGAGAGTAAACCATTGGCACTTGGTGTAAACACAATTCAAGGAAAATGTACATATCAAGCAGTTGCAGAAAGCTTGAACTTGACTTACACGCCTCTTGAAGAAGTTTTATAAGAATAAATCAGTTCTCCTACCCATACATTGATAAAAAATGGGTGGGGGACGAGTTACTTATGATTATATCCACCAGACGGATCAAGCAATGGCTGACTTTTTTAATATTATTTGTCTTGTTTACCCTTCTTCTCTATCAAGTGATGAGCTTTTTTACTGACATGTTTGAACCAGATTCGATTTATAAAGAACCAATCGGTGATGCAGTAAAGGTATTTTCAGACTATGGTAGACAAACATCACAAGCGACATTCTCAGAACTAGTCCGAGAGCGCCTGTTATGGTTTTATGAGATTGGGGAATAAGAATAGTAAGATTTTCTATGTAAACATCCTAACAAAAATAGGGTGATTCTTTTTTTATCAACAACTATGAGAGGGGGATCAGACATGAGAAAATACAATCGTGTCTTCCTCGTTGTCTTGGATAGTGTAGGAATTGGTGAATTACCAGATGCCAATTTATATAATGATGTCGGAGCTCATACATTAGGTCATATAGCACAGCATGTAAATGGATTAGCTATGCCCAACATGTCGAAGTTAGGACTTGGAAATATTGAAGCAGTGGAAGGGATCTTACCAGCTGATATCCCGCAAGCTGCTTATGCTCGGATGAAAGAAGTGTCACGTGGTAAGGATACCACCACTGGACATTGGGAGTTTATGGGGATTATCACAGAGACTCCATTTAAAACTTATCCAGATGGCTTCCCGAGTGAGCTGATTCAGGAGTTTGAAGAGCGGATTGGTCGTAAGGTTTTGTGTAACAAACCTGCTTCGGGTACAGAAGTGTTAGATCAATTTGGTGAAGAGCACATGAAGACAGGTGCCGTCATTGTTTACACTTCTGCGGATAGTGTATTCCAAATCGCAGCACATGAAGAAGTCGTGCCACTAGAAGAGCTATATAAAATTTGTGAAGTAGCAAGAGAACTAACGCTCGATGAAAAGTATTGTGTAGTGCGAGTGATTGCACGTCCATTTGTGGGAAATCCAGGAAGCTTTACACGTACTTCAAATCGGCGTGATTATTCTGTGAAACCGCCTATTAAGACTGTTTTGAACTATTTGCAAGAGGCTGGTAAAGAAGTGATCTCGATCGGCAAAATCTCTGACATCTACGCAGGAGAGGGAATTGTTCGTTCGATTCATACGAAAGACAATATGGACGGAGTAGATCAAGTTTTAGCAGTGGCGAAACAGGAGTTCCACGGCCTCGCTTTTGCTAATCTAGTTGATTTTGATGCTAAATTTGGGCATCGTCGCGATCCAGAAGGATATGGCCGGGCGTTAGAAGAATTTGATGCTCGCTTGCCTGAGATTCTAGCAAATCTGCGCGAGGACGATCTTCTCATCATCACAGCTGATCATGGGAACGATCCAACCTTCCACGGAACCGATCATACTCGTGAATATACGCCACTTGTCGTATATAGTCCATCTATGGCAGAAGGTACAAATTTAGGTGTTCGTGAAACATTTGCAGATATTGGTGCTTCTATCGCTGAGAATTTTGGAGTAACCTCTCCTTATGGGACTAGTTTTTTAAAAGAATTACCTTAAATAAATGATAGGACGGTGCTGACGTGAGTCAAAATCAATCAAATATCCGAGAAGCAACAGAATGGATTCAATCCAAAATCCAAGTTCAACCGAAAATTGGCCTTATTTTAGGTTCTGGTTTAGGAGTACTAGCTGGTGAAGTAGAAAACCCTGTGAAGCTCCCTTACAATGATATTCCTCATTTTCCACAATCTACAGTAGAAGGACATGCTGGAGAGCTAGTGGTAGGCATGCTAGAAGATCAACCGGTATTAGTGATGGCAGGTCGTTTTCATCTGTATGAAGGGCATCCATTAACATCGGTAACCTTCCCGATCCGTGTGATGAAAGCATTAGGAGTCGACACGATCATCGTAACCAATGCGGCTGGTGGAGTGAATACTTCCTATGAGCCAGGTGACCTCATGCTGATTAAGGATCATATTAACATGACGTTCCAAAACCCATTGATCGGGCCAAATGATCCAGAGCAAGGGGTACGTTTCCCAGATATGTCGACTGCCTATGATCCAGAGCTACGCGAAATGGCTCGCAAGGTGGCAACAGAGCAGGGAGTGAAATTCCAAGAAGGTGTATATATCGGACTTCTTGGCCCTACTTATGAAACGCCAGCAGAGATTCGTATGTGCCGCTTTCTAGGTGGAGATGCGATTGGAATGTCAACTGTGCCTGAAGTAATTGTTGCTCGTCACGCTGGGATTCGTTGCTTAGGTATCTCCTGCATTAGCAACATGGCAGCAGGAATCTTAGAGCAACCTCTTTCCCACGATGAAGTAATGGAGACAACAGAGCTAGTAAGATCTCAGTTTATTAATCTGGTAAAAGGGATCTTGCGCAACATCTAAAATCTTACATTTCGAGGTGCAACTATGAACATGATCCAACGTATCCAAGAGGCGAAAGAGTTTATCTCAAGCAAAACAAATCAAACCTATCAATTTGGGTTGATCCTCGGTTCTGGCTTAGGTGATCTGGCAGATAAGGTAGAAAACAAAGTAACGATCAAATACGATGAAGTTCCTCATTTTCCTGTATCCACAGTGGAAGGTCATGCAGGGCAGTTAGTTCTCGGTACTTTAGCGGGTAAGCAAGTGATTGCGATGCAAGGACGGTTTCATTTCTATGAAGGCTACAGTCAACAAGATGTAACGTTCCCAGTGCGTGTGATGAAAGCGCTCGGAGTCGAAACGGTGCTCGTAACCAACGCAGCAGGTGGGATGAATGCAGATTTCCATGCAGGGGATCTCATGCTTATTACGGATCATATTAATATGACTGGTTCCAATCCACTCATTGGCCCTAATTTTGCGGAACTAGGTCCTCGTTTCCCAGATATGTCAACTGCTTACACCCCCGAATTAGTGGAAGTAGCGAAGCGTGTAGCGGCTGATCAAGGAGTTACGGTTCAACAAGGTGTATACGCTGGGATTAGCGGTCCTACTTATATGACGCCAGCAGAGCTGATTATGTTACGTAATATGGGTGGAGATGCGATCGGGATGTCGACTGTCCCAGAGGTAATCGTAGCCCGTCATGCAGGGATGAAGGTGCTAGGGATCACTTGTATCACGGACATGGCGATTGGAGAAGCACTCGAACCGCTTACTCATGAACAAGTAGTAGAAGTAGCAAATCGTACCAAACCAATCTTCATGAATTTGGTTCAGGGAATTTTAAAAGAGGTGTAAGTGGATGGACACAGTTTCTTTAATTCGCAAAAAACGGGATGGACACGAATTATCGACAGAAGAAATTCGTTTTCTTGTAGAAGGTTTTTCTGCGGGAGAAATCCCAGATTATCAGATGTCTTCGTTTGCTATGGCAATCTTCTTCAAAGGGATGACAGACCGAGAAACGGCAGACCTCACCATGGCAATGGTAGAGTCTGGTGAACAAGTTGATCTTTCTAAGATTAATGGAATCAAAGTAGATAAACATAGCACAGGTGGCGTAGGGGATACGACTACTTTAACATTGGTCCCACTCGTAGCAGCTGCAGGTGTTCCAGTAGCGAAGCTCTCTGGACGAGGACTCGGGCATACAGGTGGAACGATCGATAAGTTAGATGCGATCCAAGGGTTTTCTACGGAGCTAGACATTGAAGAGTTTATCCAGCTAGTGAATAACAGCAAAGTAGCCGTAGTGGGCCAAACAGCAAACTTAACACCTGCGGATAAGAAGCTTTACGCCCTTCGCGATGTAACAGGAACGGTTGACTCCATTCCCCTCATTGCGAGTTCGATTATGAGTAAAAAGATTGCATCAGGTGCAGACGCGATTGTTCTCGATGTAAAAACCGGTGACGGTGCTTTTATGAAAGAAGAAGCAGATGCGATTAAACTAGCAGAAGCGATGGTGGCAATCGGAAAGCAAGTAGGCCGAAAAACAATCGCTGTTATCAGTGACATGAGCCAACCATTAGGTTATGCGATCGGAAATGCTGTTGAAGTAAAGGAAGCGATCGATACCCTCAAAGGAGAAGGTCCGGAAGATCTTCACGAGTTAGGGCTTGTCCTCGGTTCTCAGATGCTGATCCTTGCAGGTCGTGCGAAAACAACTGAAGAAGCACGTAGTTTGCTAGAAGGTGTAGTGAAAGACGGTAGTGCCCTTGCGAAGTTCCGTGAGTTTATTAAAGGACAACACGGAAATGCAGAGATTGTCGATCAACCAGAACTTCTTCCACAACCAGCAGAGAAAATCCAAGTCCTCGCTGAGAAATCTGGATTTGTACAACGTATTCTCGCTGAAGAAGTGGGTCTTTGTGCGATGAAGTTGGGCGCAGGCCGTGAAACCAAAGATGATGTGATCGATTATGCAGTAGGAATTGTTCTCCATAAGAAAGTAGGCGATTCTGTCTCTGATAAGGAAACGATTGCAACTCTCTATGTGAACGAAAAAGAGAACCTTGATGAGGTAATGTCTCGTCTACACCAAGCGATCCAAATTGGTTCTGAGAAAGTTCAGACATCTGCATTAATACGCTGTATTATTACAGAAGATGGTGTGCAAAAGATATAATGTGTAAAAAACCAGCCCATTTCGCTTTCCAGCGAGAGGTGCTGGTTTCTTCTTATAAACCTATTGAAAACGAGACATGCAAAAAAGGTACTAATACTGCTTACCGTAAGCAGTATTAGTACCTTTTTTGATGAATCCTTATTTTACTTCAAAGAATTTCGCTACATCGTCAACCATGAGGTTTGCTGCTAGAACGCCACCAGCGGTGTTCCAGATCGTGTCACTTACTTTGAATGCTTTTTTGTTTTTAACTGCGTTTAGTCCTTGGAAGAGTGGATCTTTTAGCCATTCTTTTTCGAGGTCTGTTGCTTTGTTATCGCCTGTTTCATAAGTGAAGTAGAAGAGATAATCTCCATCCATCGCTGGGATGCGTTCTTTTCCTACACCACGTTCAGCTAAGTCGTTTTTATTTTGTGATTCAGGACGTGCAAATCCGAGGTCTTTTAGGATCACGCCAGAGAAAGAATCTAAGTGGTAGATACGAACATCACCTGTTACAAAGCGAACCATGGAAACTTTACTTTTTAGCTTATCTCCCAATTTACCTTTTAATTGGGAGATTTTTTCATCGTACTGAGCAAGAATTTTTTGTCCTTCTGACTCTTTGTTTAGTACTTTTGCATAAAACTTGAAGTTTTCTTTCCAGTCACCACGTAGTGATTCTGAGAAAACAGTCGGTGCAATTGCTTTTAATTGTTCGTACACTTTTTCCTGACGCATTTTGTTCCCTATAATTAAATCTGGTTTTAAAGAAGCGATTGTTTCAAGGCTTGGTTCACTTTCTAAACCAACGACCTTTACGCCATCCATTTGCCCCTTAATATGGTCGTACCAAGGCTTACCAGTAAAAGACTGTACTGCCCCAACTGGTTTTACTCCGAGAGCGAGTAGGGCTTCCGTTCCTTCATTCGTAAGAATAACCACTTTTTTAGGAGTACCTTTGATTTCGGTTTTTCCCATTGCATGTTCAATCGTAGTAGTTGGACCGTCTGATTTTCCAGATTCAGTCGTGGATTTACTGCCACAAGCAGTAAGAGCAGATGTAATGAATAGTAAGCTCGCTAAGATGAAAAGAGAGCGACTTTTTATAAATCGTGAAAACATATAGGTGATTCCCTCCGTTGATTTGAAAATGATTTTCATTTACAATGAGAATCATAATCAATATTTAGTGCAGCTGTCAACAAAAGAAATTGAAAATAATTCTTATTAAAAAACAACTTTGTCACCATCTGAGGGGAGTATGTAGTAAGAAATGAAGATTTATACACACCAGGGGAAATGGCTTGCACTAATCATTTCTATATTTGTACTCATTCTTTGCATGCTAGGTAGTGTATTACTTGGCTATACTGATACGTCCATTCATACTGCCATCCAGGCTTTTTCACATCCGACTGGCGTTTTTGATCAATTAGTGATTACAGAAGTCCGCCTTCCACGAGCTTTGATTGGTGCAGCGATTGGTGGAGCGTTAGCCGTTGCAGGTGCATTGATGCAAGCGCTTACCCGTAATCCAATGGCTTCCCCAGATTTTATCGGGGTAAATGCGGGTGCTAGCTTCTTTATCGTTGCGGCGATGATGCTGTTTTCTGTTACTTCATTAGAAGCGTTTTTATGGATCGGATTGGTAGGTTCTGCTGTGACCTCACTCGCTGTTTACTTGTTAGGCTCTGTGGGGAGTGGTGGGCTGTCTCCATTAAAAATTACCTTAGCTGGTGCAGCGACGGCCATGTTATTCGCCTCCATGACACAAGGATTGTTAGTATTAGATGAATCGGCGCTGGATCAAGTAATGTTTTGGTTAGCGGGTTCGATCGAAGGACGAAAGCTAGAATTATTGCAACTGGTAGTTCCCTATTTGACGATTGGATTCCTAATCGCTCTTTTCTTAGGAAAATCGATTAATGTGTTGCAAATGGGGGAAGATGTGGCAACGGGCTTGGGGCAGAAAACGTGGTTAGTAAAATTGCTTGGACTCGTTTCGATCGTTCTTCTAGCAGGAAGTGCTGTATCGGTAGCAGGCCCTATTAGCTTTATTGGAGTGATGGTTCCTCATATAGTCAAAGGCTTAGTAGGTAATGATTATCGTTGGTTAGTTCCTTTTAGCATAACGATCGGAGGGATTGTCCTCGTGCTGGCTGATCTAGCGGCTCGATTTGTCATGATGCCCGAAGAAGTGCCTGTGGGAGTGATGACAGCATTAATCGGGATCCCATTTTTCTTAGCAGTAGCACGTAGGGGAGTAGGAAAGGCATGAAAACGAAACGATGGTTGATAATACGTAGAGGGAAAGCAGAACGAGTCTCACTTCTATTTGAAAAGCGTTCAGTTTGGATGATCACGATTTTTTCACTCCTTCTAATAGTAACGTTTCTCCTGGCTGCAGGAGCAGGAGAGGTATATGTGAACCCGATTGAAGTGGGGAGAGTCATATTTGGTATGGATGCGAATGCATTTTCGAAGTTAGTCGTAGAATCGTTTCGGCTACCTCGAATGATTGTAGCTGTGTTAGTCGGAACGTTATTAGCGATTTCAGGCTCTATTTTGCAGGGGGTTGTTCGAAATCCACTTGCTTCCCCTGACTTATTGGGAATCACAGGTGGTGCGAGTGTAGCGGTTGTCATGTTTTTAGGGATGTTTAGCAGTCCTAAGACGAATGCCCTAATAGTAAGCATCCATTGGCTTCCGTTGATTGCGATATGTGGGGCTCTCGTTGCAGCCTTCATTTTATATAGTCTGGCATGGAAAAATGGCTTATCACCCGTTCGTCTTGTATTGATGGGGATTGGCGTTTGGGCCTTGACGAAAGCGTTAACGACGTTGTTTATGGTAAAGAGTGTCATTTACCGTGCAAGCCAAGCAAATGTGTGGATTACAGGTTCGGTATATGGCACAAATTGGGATCATGTATCGGTATTAGTCCCGGTCGCACTTTTATTAATTTTATGTATTTTCTTGTCAGTACGTCAGTTAAATGTTCAGGCTTTTGGGGAAGAAATTGCAGTTGGTTTAGGGGGTCAGGTCTCGAAACAAAGATTATGGCTCCTTACGTTAAGTACGGTAACAGCTGGAGTAGCAGTTGCCTATGGCGGAGGAATTAGTTTTGTGGGTCTAATGGCACCACACATCGCCCGTAGATTAGTTGGTTCTAACTATGGCGCTCTTTTGCCTATTTCGGCTTTAATAGGTGGATTTCTCGTATTGCTCGCCGATACGATCGGGCGGACTTTCTTTCTGCCACTGGAAGTGCCAGCAGGTGTGTTTATCTCGATTTTAGGAGCTCCTTATTTTATTTATTTATTAATTCGCGAACGAGGCTAGCGTGGTGATATAGGCATGATGGGGAAGGTGATGGTTGACGGTATGATTGCACTAGAGACAAGTCAATTAAAATTGGCATACGGAGAGCGAGTTATTATAGATGGGTTGGATGTTGAGATTCCAAAGGGGAAGATTACGGTATTAATTGGCTGTAATGGATGCGGAAAATCAACCCTATTACGCTCTATGGCTCGGCTACTAAAACCGAAAACCGGGACCATTTTACTGGAAGGACAGGCGATTTCCAAGATGGCCACGAAGGAGATCGCGAAACAGTTAGCGATTTTGCCACAAGGTCCTGTCGCTCCAGAGGGATTAACGGTTTTACAGTTAGTGAAACAAGGGCGATTTCCTTATCAAAGCATGCTTCGTCAGTGGTCTACGGAAGATGAGGAGCTTGTAAATAAAGCACTTCACGCGACGGGGCTAGATGAATTACGAGATCAGGATGTCGATTCGTTATCAGGCGGACAGAGGCAACGTGCTTGGATCGCTATGACCCTCGCGCAGAATCCAGATATTCTCTTGCTAGATGAGCCGACGACTTACCTAGATTTAACGCACCAAGTGGAAGTTCTGGACTTATTATTTACATTAAATCGTCAAGAGAATCGCACTATTCTGATGGTATTACATGATCTCAATTTAGCCTGTCGCTATGCGGACCACCTGATTGCGGTTAAGCGTGGAGCGATTTATGCACAAGGATCACCAGAGGATATTATGACGCCTAGCTTAGTACGAGATGTATTCCAAATGGACTGTAAGATCATTTCGGACCCGATTTTTGGAACTCCTTTATTGATCCCGCACGGGAAAGGGAGAAGCGTTGTCAGAAAGGAGGGATAGACATGTCTATGATGATAGAAGAGCTTCATTTATTACAAACTCGCTTTCGTCTCGATTCGCGATCTTGGAGTGAAATAAAGGATGAAGTACAGGGATGGAGCTTTCCGCTGAGTGACTTGCTTGAAGCCAGACCTAGAGAACAAGTGTTGCGCCAGATCAAAGATCTTCTAGGGACAGCTAACTTATCAGTCGCTAGCTCGATGCTGGTGAAGAGAATTAGCTTCGCCTTCTTGATTCCGTTAACACTATTTTCCTTATATCAAAAGAGAGTAGTAGGCTCTACTTGGAATGTAGCATTGTTAACCCCTCCTGAATCTGATTCGGTATGGATCCCTAGCATTGTGATGGATCTATCTGAGATACAAGAAGTACATGCAAATGAGCGCTCTTCTGAGCGAACAGAGTTATTTCGCTGGATGTTTCAACAGCATTTTGCACCATGGATGATTGGAGTCCGAAGCTCTGTCAACATTTCCGAAATGACGCTATGGGAAAATGTATACGTCTACATCAAATGGATGTATCAGACTATGCTCAGTGAAGTTTCTTCTGAAGATTTGAAAAGACAGATTGGGGAAGATTATCACGCACTCGTTTCCGATCCTACTTTATCTCTTGATCAAAAAGGAACCAACCCCTTTAATATCTTTTCGCAAGCAGAATTCGCTGATAACCGTAAAACGTGTTGCCTAGCCTATTTGACTTCCTTGCGACCGCAACATTGTAAGACTTGTCCGGTAAATTGTAGCGCTCGTGAATCATCCTCTGACTGATTTCGCATACTTCCTGTTTGTCTGAGAGAAACTATGCTCATTAGGCCAATAGGAGGAATGCTAGATGCTGAAACGGATCAGTATCTCTGTTTTTATTTCAATCTTTGTACTCTCTTTGTTTGTACCACGAGCGGTCGTACATGCGGCAGAATTAGATCTAGCACCTAATGCGAAATCAGCTGTATTGATGGACGCAGATACAGGAACGGTTATTTATGAGAAAAATAGCCATGAAAAATTACCTCCTGCTAGTATTACGAAGGTAATGACGATGCTTCTGGTGATGGAATCCATCGAACAGAAGAAATTGAAGCTGACGGATTCGGTCACTGTTTCAGAAAATGCTTCGTCAAAAGGTGGCTCTCAGATTTTCTTAGAACCAGGTGAATCGATGACCGTTCATGATTTACTAAAAGGAGTTGCCATCGGTTCGGCAAATGATGCCTCAGTCGCTCTCGCCGAACATATCGGAGGGACAGAGGATAACTTTGTTGCGATGATGAACAAACGCGCTGTAGGGCTAGGATTAAAGGATACGAAGTTTCAGAATCCCAATGGCTTACCTGTAGCAGATCACTATTCTTCTGCTTATGACATTGCTTTGTTATCTCGGGAACTGCTAAAACACCCAGAGATCACCAAGTATACGAGTTTGTATCAGGACTATTTACGTCAAGATTCGAAAAAACCATTTTGGCTTGTAAATACCAATAAACTGGTTCGTTTTTATCAGGGCCTAGATGGTCTGAAAACTGGCTTTACTACTGAGGCACGTTTTTGCTTAACTGCAACGGCGAAACGCGATAACTTCCGTGTCATTGCAGTTGTGCTAGGTGAACCTGACTCGAAGATGCGAAACCAAGAAATTTCCAAGATGTTAGACTACTCCTTTAGCCAGTACACCAACTACACTTTCTACAAAAAAGGCGACTTCATTGCCAAAGTTGCAGTGGATAAAGGAACCCCTGAAGAGATATTGATTCGTGCACATCACTCCATGTCGATTCTAATGAAGAAGGGTGAAGATCCGAAGCAATATAAAAAGGTAGTTCATTTTAAAGAGCTAAAAGCCCCGATTAAGCAAGGAGAGACGATTGGGACGATCGACTTTACGAATAAAGAAGGAAAAGTTGTAACGCATCTAGAGATCACAAGTTCTCGGGATATCGAAGAAGCAAGCCTCTGGAACTCAATTCAAAAAGTGTTTACGGATATCTTTAAGTAGCTCCTAAAAGGAAACTGGCCATAAAGCAGTTTCCTTTTTTGTTTTCATAGCAGGATATGGGAATTATTTGCAGAAAACATCTTACAGAAGAGAAGCACCTGAATGAGAAGGAGGGGTTCAGTTGGCTTTACATTTAGATGTAAAACGGTCAAAGAATGTGTTAGTCGCTCGTTTGGATGGAGAATTAGACCATCATACAGCGGCCCATGTTCGCAAAGTGATTGAAGAAGAATTAAATCATGAATGGGTTACTCATCTTGTATTAAACCTGGAAAAACTCGAATTTATGGATAGTTCTGGTTTAGGAGTCATCCTCGGTCGCTATAAACGAGTAACGCAAATGGGGGGCAAGATGACCATCTGCTCTGTACAACCTTCGATTCAGCGAATCATGGAGATGTCAGGATTGTTTAAGATTCTTCAGATGTTTCAAGATGAAAGCAGTGCAGTTTCTGCATGTGGGGTGGCGTCATGATGAAACCGGTACATACAAACTTTATGGAATTATGTTTTAATGCTCGATCGGAAAATGAATCATTTGCTCGTGTGGCTGTGGCTGCTTTTCTATCACAGTTAGATCCTACTATAGAGGATTTAACTGATATTAAAACAGTCGTGAGTGAAGCAGTCACGAACTCAGTCATTCATGGATATGAGGAAAACCCAGAAGGCGTTATCTTGATTCGCACTGAGATCGAGGGTACGAAGATTTGTGTGCAAATTACGGATTATGGCTTAGGAATCGAAGATGTAACAGAAGCACGGCAACCTCTATACACATCGAAGCCCGAGTTGGAGCGATCGGGTATGGGTTTTACGATCATGGAGAATTTTATGGATGAGGTGATGATTCACTCCAAACCAGGAGAAGGTACGACCATTCAGCTAGTCAAGCAGCTTACTCCGCAATCTCAGCAATCGCTAGTGAATTGAGGGAAGCATATGGATGCGGAAGTGCGTAAAGAGCGTCATAATCATTTGTCGGATGCAGAAGTCAAGGAGCTCATTTTACTCAGCCAGCAAGGAGATCTGTTGGCCAGGGATCGTTTAGTGAGTCATAATATTCGCTTAGTTTGGTCCGTTGTGCAGCGTTTCTTAAATCGTGGCTATGAAGCAGAGGACTTGTTTCAAATAGGTAGCATTGGATTACTAAAAGCAGTAGATAAATTTGACCTTAGTTATGAAGTAAAGTTTTCTACTTATGCAGTCCCGATGATTATCGGAGAGATTCAACGCTTCCTGCGGGATGATGGCATGGTAAAAGTAAGTCGCAGTTTGAAGGAATTAGCCAATAAAGTTCGTAAAACCAAGGATGAGCTGTCAAAACGTCTAAACCGCCTTCCTACACTACATGAGATTGCGAAAGAGATTGGAATTGAGCCGGAAGAGATCGTTTTCGCACAAGAAGCAAACCGGGCCCCTACTTCTATTCATGAGACGGTATATGAAAACGATGGTGATCCGATTACATTGATGGATCAAATCGCGGATGATAGTGAAAAGTCTTGGTTTGATAAGCTGGTGTTACATGATGCGATTGATCGTCTATCAGAACGAGAGCAACTAATCGTGTACCTTCGGTATTTTAAGGATCAAACGCAATCGGAAGTAGCCGAGAGGCTTGGTATATCTCAGGTTCAAGTTTCTAGATTAGAGAAAAAAATCATTGCTCGGATGAAAGAAGATTTGTCACAAATTAATTAGTTCACATGAGGAGTGTCCTACTAAAAATAGGATGGCTCCTCTTTCTTTTCTTTATTTAGGCTTTCAACTATAGCAAATCCACATTTTGCTCATAAAGGTAGTATATCTCTTCTAATTCGAAAGGATGTGTTCTTCTTGGCTCGCATGGGTTTTGTTCAAAATCTGATCTATCCTTGGAAGAGAATTAATTCCATCTCGAATATATCGGTAAATGATTTTTCTTGGGTGGGAAAATATTCTTATGTGTATAGTGGCCCTTATAATAAAAATGCAATGGCCCTTACATTTGATGATGGACCTGATATGGTCTATACCCCAAAGGTATTGGATATTCTGAAAAAACATGGAGTAAAAGCAACCTTTTTTTTGGTTGGAAATAATGTAGAAAAATATCCAGAAGTAGTGAAACGAATTTCAAGAGAAGGCCATCAAATTGGGAATCATAGTTATGATCACTCGGATATGAAAAAACTGTCTGATAAAGATTACCATGAACAAGTTGAAAAAACTGGAAGACTCATACGGAATCTAGTCGGATATACACCAAAAGCATTTAGACCACCTTATGGTTCTATTAGTGAGAAACAAGTAAAATGGGCAAGCAATAATAAGTATCTGGTCACCCAATGGAATGTCGATACATTAGATTGGAAAGGATTAAGCAAAGATGAAGTTTTAGCAAGAGCCTTGGATTCCGCTACACCGGGAGCTATTATCCTACAACACTCTATGTATCCCATGAAACTGCAAGGTTCAGTTGAAGCCCTAGATCAACTAATTCCGATTCTGAAATCAAATGGAACTCGTTTAGTTACCATTGGTCAAATGTTTCATCTTCCGCAGGGGATCTAAGTTTTACCCTATAAAGAAGGCTCTTACTTTGATGGGATATACACAAAGTGAAGAGCCTTATTTCTGCATTTTTTTCTGTTTTTCACTGAAAAATATTTTTTTGTACATACTACTCTTAACCACAATGTGAAAGGAGTCGCACACTTGTGGCATCAATCGTTTATATCAAGTTGAAGAAAAAAATAAAAGCACAGATGGAGCAACGGATTTTGTTGCAGGATATAGCGGAGGTTGTAGCCGATCAGAATCAAATGGAGTTACAACAGATGCCGATTATCCAGCTAACTTCTAAATACGGAACCTATGCCGTTATTGAAGCGATTCATGTACTTCGTGTGGTGAAACATGCCTTTCCACATCTCCAGATTCAGATGTTAGGACCGGTTCATTCCATTATCGAGCGATCTCCCGAAACACGTCTCCGTAAGAAACTGTTTGTTTTTTTAACATGGATTTTTCTTTTTACAGGTTCGGGACTAGCCATTATGAACTTTCATACAGATGTCAGTATGAAAAAGGTGCATGATCGGATCTATTTCCTCGTAACGGGAGATCAGGTAGATGGCTCATTATGGTTACAGATTCCGTACTCAATCGGCATTGGCGTGGGAATGATCCTCTTCTTCAATCACGTGTTTAAACGTCGATTTAATGAAGAGCCAAGTCCAATGGAATTGGAAATGTATCTATATCAAGAGACAATTGATCAGTATGTCATCGAACACGAAAAGGTTCGTGCAGAAGGAGACTCAAATGATTCAACATCTCCTCGATAGTGTCATTCTTGTCTTTTTCGGTTTGGCGGGTGGCTTTGCAGTAGGAAGTGGATTTGTCGCGTTTATTGCCGTATTAGATATCGTTCCTCGCCTTACTCATCTTACTCGTTCGAAGTCTTCGATTCATTGGTATGAGGGAGCTATTATTACGGGTACATTAGTCTTCACATGGCTCGATCTGAGAAATATGACGCTCGGAATTCCGATGTGGATTATCCTGCCACTAGGTGCCTTTATGGGAATTTTTGTTGGGATGTTAGCGGCTGCACTGACCGAAGCATTAAACGTATTTCCGATCCTCGTGAAGCGTATGGGGATGAAGGAATCTCTGTTGATGTTCCTGATGGCCATGTCGCTCGGGAAGGTGATCGGATCTCTTTTACAATGGACCTATTTTAAAATTTGGTAGCAGAAAGGATGAAATCGAATGGGGACGTTTTTGACAGCTTTTGTAGTGGGAGGCTTAATTTGTGTAATTGGGCAATTATTAATTGATTTAACGCCACTTACTCAAGCGCATGTGATGACATTATTGGTAGTTACGGGAGCTGTATTAGACGGTGTAGGTTTGTACGAACCGCTTATCAAATTTGCCGGAGCAGGTGCAACGGTACCCATTACCAGCTTTGGAAATGCACTCGTTCATGGTACGGTAAAACATACGCAAGAAAATGGAATTGCAGGTTTATTATCAGGCATGTTTTCCATCACAAGTGCAGGTATTACGGCGGCCATCGTATTTGCTTGTTTAACTGCCCTTATTTTTAAACCGAAAGGGTAAGAAAAAGATGGATCGTCAAAGAAGAAAAGTGATTGTCGTGACAGATGGAGATCAGGTTGCTCAAGAAGCATTGGAACAAGTAGCCAAACGAATTCATGGCCGTGTAATCTCCCTTTCTGCGGGTAACCCTACCCATCTCTCAGGCCCTGAGCTTGTGAGACTGATCCATCGTGCCAAATACGATCCTGTCATTGTCATGTTTGATGACTGTGGAAATGCAAAGGAAGGATTTGGAGAACGGGCATTACGCTATGTAGCGAATCATGAAAGCATCGAGGTAATCGGCGCGCTCGCCGTTGCTTCAAATTGTATAAAGAGCAGAGGAACCCCAGTCCACATGGCTCTAGATTGTCACGGTAATATCATTAGCCATCCAGTCGATAAATATGGGAAGCCTCAATATAACGAAGAACTACGAATCTATGGAGATACGGTAGAAATTTTAAATGCTATTCAGATTCCGATCATCATCGGGATTGGCGATGTTGGGAAGATGCGCAGGTATGATTACTATAAAATAGGTGCTCCTGTTACCACGAAGGCAATTAAACTATTATTAGATATTTATAACAACAATACAGGGACCGATTCCATTTAAAGAGAACCCAACAGATAATGGTTTATTTGAAAATGGTTGGATCTATTTCGTTGTAAAGGGATAGTTCCTATGATACAATTACAAAAATTCACAGTTTGATCGTTTAGGGGAGAGGATTCATGATGTCAAAGTATGATCTCGACCAAATCGGGGATATGATGACTCAGTTAGTTGAAATGGCAGGGAAGAACCATAATAAGCTCGACCAAATGGATGAGAGGCAATCTAGGATGGACGACAGACTGTCTGAGATGGGTGAGAGGCAATCTAAGATGGACGAGAGATTGTCTAAGATGGACGACAGACTGTCTACGATAGAAGAGGATATGTCGATTATGACAAATGATTTGTCAGCTACGAAAGACAACATTTGAATTTCTAATCGATCGTCAGTATGCGATGGAGAAAGAAGTGTGGAAGCTTAAGAAAAAGGTATAAGGCGGATTCAATCATCAATGAATCGGATTGATTTTGTGTCTACTTTGTGTCGGTAAAGCCTAATCCTGACCCTTGTGTTACAATTAGTGATGAATTTCACATATATGCCTTTGAAGAGGGGATTCACATGAAAAAGCATGCTACATTGCGCTTTTTATCTATCGTCACAGCACTCGTTTCATATTTCATGTTACTAATGGGTGCCATTGTAACTAAGACGGGTTCAGGCAAAGGGTGCGGTAACTCATGGCCGATTTGTAAGGGAGAGTTGATCCCGGAATCGATGCCACTTGAGTCGATTATCGAGTATAGTCATCGGATTATCTCGTCAGGAGCTGGAATGTTAATTCTTGCACTTACGATCTGGTCCTGGATTGTTTATCGTGATAACTTTCGCGTGAAGCTATTTGGGATTATGAGTGTATTTTTTGTTTTGTTACAAGGAGCTTTAGGCGCTTTAACAGTTATGTTTGAAGGTCCGTTTATTAAAAAATTTATGTTGGCACTTCATTTCGGTTTTTCGCTTATTTCGTTTGCAAGTGTGATGCTACTGGTTATTCAACTTTATCGCCTTCGCGATGGAAAGCCAGATAAAAGCTCAGGTACCCCGTTAAGTCGTGGATTTGGTTGGAGTGTATGGGGTTTGGCTACGTACACGTACATAGCTGTCTATAGTGGTGCGCTCGTTCGTCATATGGAAGCGACAATGGGTTGTGGTTATGAATTCCCTAGTTGTGGGATAACGAAATTTCCGGGATTCGGTTCCGCTGCGGAGATTCATATGCTCCACCGCTATGCGGGGATCTTGCTATTCGTGCTAACGTTGTGTCTATTAATCGTTGTTCTTCGGAAATATCGTGATAATCGAGATTTTGTTCAAGGTAGTTGGATTGCGATGATCCTGATTACCTTGCAAGCTATTGCTGGAATTATCACAGTGAAAACGGGCGGAGTGCTGATGGCAGCATTGCTTCACACTACGATTATTACGATTTACTTTACTGCAATTTCTTATTTGTGTATGTTAGCTGGTGCACCGTGGAAGAAGAGAAGTTAGCTTCGGGAACAACAAACAAAGACTTGATTAAATAACTCTACGGATAAACGGTAGAATTACGTAACCAGGTCTTTTTTCTTTGGCCACTCCACCAGTAAATAAAAGTTGGTCAGATACATTCCCTGAAGCAATCTATTACCCAAAGCAACTCATCCTAGACAATTTTTTACTAACAGGATATACTTGACTTGTTACACAAATCACAATTTAATACAAGGTTACATCCTTCGGGGCAGGGTGAAATTCCCTACCGGCGGTGATGGCGTGTGAATAGATGGCGCCTTAGCCCGTGACCCGCTTTTAGCGGTGGATTCGGTGAAACTCCGGAGCCGACAGTATAGTCTGGATGGGAGAAGGATGATATGGAACGACTCCTTGATCGTTGATTTTTTTCAAAAACTCAACCTTTCAAGGGTTATTTTTCTGTACATAAAATAGCGAAATAACAGATAGTCGTACGTTTCTTTCCCATGCCTAAAAACAAGCCCCAACGAAAAAATCGTTGGGGCTTTTATGTATCCATGTATAGAAAGAGGTGAACAAATCCCATGTTTACAGGAATTATCGAAGAAGTGGGGTACGTAGGTCGGGTACGTACGGTTGGTCAGACACAAGTACTAACCATTGGTTGCCGCAAAGTATTGGAAGGAACGAAATTGGGCGACAGCATTGCCGTAAACGGTGTTTGCCTTACGGTTACCCAGATGGATCATGGCTTTTTCTACGCCGATGTGATGCCAGAAACATACCAACGGACTTGCTTCCGGTTTCTTCGTTCAGGAGATCCCGTCAATCTAGAACGTGCTATGGCTCTAGCGGATCGGATGGGAGGGCATTTTGTTCAGGGGCATGTTGATGGAATGGCCACATTCATCCGGCAAGAACCTGCTGAGAATGCAGTCATATTTCATTTTGAAACCGAGCCAAGTTGGACCCATTTTATGATTCCCAAAGGATCTATTGCAATCAACGGCACAAGCCTAACCTTAGTTGCGGTGACAAATACAACCTTTTGTGTCTCCTTGATTCCACATACCATGCGAGAAACGCAGTTTGGCTCCCTAGCAGTGGGTGATCGGGTTAATATCGAGTGCGATATGATGGCCAAATATATAGCAAAATGGACCGGGGATCATTCAGGTATTGCGATGACTTCAAACGGAGTCCAACTTACGACTCTACAAAAAGCTGGTTTTCTAGATAAGGAGGAAACGATACATGTTTCATGCGATTGAGGAAGCATTAGCTGATCTAAAACAAGGGAAATTGATTATCGTGGTGGATGATGAAGATCGAGAAAATGAAGGGGACCTCGTGGCGCTTGCTGAGTATGCAACACCAGAGTTAATCAATTTTATGGTTACCCATGGCCGTGGTCTTGTATGTGTGCCGATTACAGAGCAACGAGCTCAGCAATTGAAGATCCCTTACATGATCGAGGCAAATGATAATACGGACAGACACGGAACCGCTTTTACTGTTTCAGTTGACTCTCAAACTTCACATACCGGGATTTCTGCCTTTGAACGTTCTCAAACGGTGATCGATTTAATTGATGGGACCAAACGAGCACATGATTTTCGGCGCCCGGGTCACATTTTCCCTCTCATTGCGAAAGAAGGCGGTGTAATCGAGAGATCGGGCCATACAGAAGCAGCAGTCGATCTAGCGAAACTTTGTGGATCAGCCCCCGCTGGTGTACTCTGTGAAATTTTAAATGAAGATGGAACGATGGCTCGTGTTCCGGATCTTATCCCCTTTGCCGAAAAATGGGATCTCAAAATGATTACCATTCAAGATTTAATCCAATATCGTTTAGCACAAGAACCAACTGTTCAGCGTCGTGAAGAAATTCACCTTCCAACGGAATATGGAGATTTTCGGATGATTGCTTATACGGCTCCGGATGGAAAAGAGCAAATCGCCTTGGTAAAGGGGGGTTTACATCTAGAAAAGCCGGTCTTAGTTCGAGTTCATTCAGAATGTATGACTGGTGATCTGTTTACCTCCAGACGTTGTGATTGTGGTTTGCAACTACATGAATCGCTATTGATGATCGAAGAAAACGGAAGTGGTGTCTTCATCTATCTTCCTCAAGAGGGTCGTGGGATTGGTCTGTTAAATAAGATGCGCGCTTACCAATTACAAGACCAAGGGCTCGATACGGTGGAAGCAAATCTGCATCTGGGTTTTCCTGATGATGGGCGTGACTATAATAGTGCAGCGCAAATTTTACGTGATCTAGGGGTTCAGCAGGTTCATTTGATTACCAATAATCCACGAAAGGTATCAGGATTACAGCAGTCAGGGATTGAAGTCCTAGAGCGAGTACCGATTGAAATTCAGCCATATACAGAAAATAAACGTTATTTAGTGACCAAGAAAGAAAAATTAGGACACCGATTACAGTGGGTATAGAGGAGAGGGCTTCTTATGGTAGAAAAAGTATATGAAGGCAAATTAACTGCACAAGGATATCGTTTTGGGATTGTGGTAGCTCGATTTAATGAGTTTATTACGAGCAAATTATTGGGTGGAGCAAAAGATGCCCTCTTGCGTCATGGCGCAGAACAAGAGAATATAGAGATAGCTTGGGTACCAGGCGCGTTTGAGATTCCGCTGATTGTAGAAGAGATGGCAGCTTCTAAGAAATACGATGCGATTATTACGTTAGGATGTGTAATCCGCGGTGCAACTACTCATTATGATTATGTGTGTAATGAGGTAGCCAAGGGAGTGGCGAGTGCAAGTGTTCGCCATCGTTTGCCGGTGATGTTTGGCGTGATTACGACTGAGAATATTGAGCAAGCCATTGAGCGAGCGGGAACGAAAGCAGGAAATAAAGGATATGAAGTGGCTGTAGGAGCCATTGAGATGGCAAGCTTACAACGCGAATTACTTGGATAAAGAAAGTCGTGATGAATGACGGTGGAAGTAAAATTTAAACTAAATTCGTTTGAAGGCCCTCTTGATCTCTTACTTCATCTAATTGATCAATCTGAGGTGGATATTTATGAAGTGCCCATTTCCCAGATTACGGATCAATATATGAACATGATTCAAGAGGCAAACCATTATGAGATAGAGGTAGCAAGTGAATTTATCGTGATGGCCGCTACTCTATTAGCGATTAAAAGCCGGATGTTACTTCCGAAACAAGAGATTTTTGAAGAAGCACACAGCTTTATGGACGATGAATGGATGGACCCTAGGGAAGAGTTGGTTGAGAAGTTATTGGAATATAAACGGTACAAACGATTGGGAGAAATGCTCCGAGAGCAGGAAGAAGAGCGGAGTCAGGTTTATACACGAGTCCCTGCCGATCTAAGCCCGTTTGCTCCTGTTGAAAATCCAGTAGCAGGTTTGACAACGGATGATCTCTTACAAGCATTTGTGCTTGCTCTTCAGACCCATCCACCTAAAAACGAACCGATGACCAGGCTTGCACGAGAGGAAATCTCAGTAAGTGATCGTATGGAAGAGATTGTTCAAGAATTGGCGATCCAGGGACGGATTTTATTTACGTCTTTGTTAGATTGGACGAAGATGAGTAAGGAACGAGTCATTACGACTTTTTTAGCTCTACTTGAACTAATGAAAACGAAACGGATCAAATGTAGCCAGTACGATCTCTTTACTGATATCTTGATTGAACCATTCGTGCAGGAGGTGGCCCCATGACAGAAAACAGAGAATATAAAGCCATTATCGAGGGCTTACTATTTGCAGCTGGGGATGAGGGACTAAGTGTAAAAGAGCTATCAGAGATCACAGAACTGTCTAAGCAAGAGGTACAAATGTTTGTGAATGAGATGGTGATGGAGTGGAAGCTAGACCAGCGAGGGATTCAGATTGTTCAAGTGGCAAAGGTGTACCAGATTACCACTCTCGCGGAGCATAATCAGTACTTTGAAAAGCTGGCAAGCGCACCAACGCGTTCGCAATTATCTCGTGCGGCTTTAGAAACATTAGCGATCATAGCGTACCGTCAACCGATTACGCGTTTGGAAATTGAAGAGATCCGTGGAGTGAAGACGGATAGAACGGTCCAATTGTTGCAACGAAAAGGGTTAGTCAGAGAAACAGGACGTGGAGAAGGGCCTGGTCGCCCGATTTTATTAGGTACAACCAAGGAATTTCTTGAGTACTTCGGTTTAAATCGGTTGGAAGACTTGCCTGCACCTGATAGCCTTTTTAACTGGCAAGAGATGGAGCAGGAACGTCATGAATTATTCGAACGCTTAGGAGTAGAGAAGGTTTAAACCCCATTATTCAGGCTCATACTACCTACTATGGTAGGTGAGGTGCGTGCAGATTTTTTTGTGGATCCTTCTTATTTTGCTTGTTGTATTGATCTTAATCGTCTGTTCACACATTCAAATTGAATTAGAATATCAACGTGAAGGCAAGATGGATGATGGATACGTTCGTATAAAGGCACTTTACGGGCTTATCCGCTATAAGATGCGAATCTCAGATATAGATATGGATGGAGATCCAAAAAAGGGGATTTCGGTTCAATCTGACTGGAGTGCGGATGCAGGTGACTCCACTGTACAATCTGGAACAAGTAAAGAAAGTATGGATTGGTCTGGATTTAAGCATGCAAGAGAGAGATTTGCAGATACACTGGAAAGAGTGCAGGATTTCTTTCCATTAATCCGTTATTTTTGCTCGAAGGTCTGTTGTAAAAAATTAGAATGGAAGACCCAAGTAGGTACAGGAGATGCGGCTGAAGCGGGTGTTCTAACTGGACTTGTCTGGGGAATTAAATCATTTTTGATTAGTGCAGTGGGAAATTATATTAAGTGGAAAAAACCGCCTGAGATCGATGTGATCCCTCACTTCAACCAGTTTGCGTTAAATATGGTTTTCCATAGTATACTTTGCTTTCGGGTGTGGCATGCTATCGTTGTAGTGACCCGTCTCTGGATCCAAATGCGAAAAGGGAGGGAACGGACATGGCAGGCGAGCACCCAATTCAAGGCTTAATGATGACGGCAATGGAAAATTTAAAAGAAATGATTGATGTAAATACAATCATTGGTGAGCCAGTGGAAACCGTTGATGGTCAAATCATCATTCCTGTGTCAAAAGTAGGATTTGGTTTTGCTGCAGGTGGTTCCGAATTTGCAGGACTTGGAAAGATACAAAACCAAGAAACCCGCTCATCTCGTTCGGAGAGTTCTACAGACCGCCGAGGTGAACGTCGGGATGAATCAAACTCTGGATCGAACAAACAACACTATCCATTTGGTGGGGGTAGTGGGGGTGGAGTATCGATTACTCCTGTTGCGTTTATTGTAGTAGGTCCTCATGGAATTCGTCTTCTTAACTTAGAGGGCGCTAACCATTTATATGATCGTCTAATTGACTCTGTACCCCAATTGTTTGAACGGTTCTCGAAGAAGAAACATCAACATCCTCATGATGGCGGATGTCAGCCTGAATGTTAATAGGATAGAAGAAAGGATATGGAGATAAAGGCCATATTCTTTTTTTTGTTCCATCATAACAAGGACCTGTCCGCATATAAATGGTACAAACCCCTATGGTGGACGAGGTGGATGCAGTGAAAAAGTGGCGGGTTATCATCGGGATTTGCATCATTTGTTTGGTTTGTACCCTGTTTCCCTCACGAATTTATAGCCAAGAAAATCAAAATCAAGCACAGCAAGTCTCCGCTAAAATTGGAGATAGTGCTGCTGCATCGATTTTATTAGATCAAACTTCGGGACGAGTCTTATACGCAAAAAAAGAAAATGATGAGATGAAAATTGCCAGTCTGACGAAGATTATGACAGCCCTTCTTGCGATTGAAAAAGGAGACCTTCAAGATCTTGTTACGATTCAGCCCAGTGCGGTGGGTGTAGAAGGATCATCCATTTATTTAAAAGCGGGCGAGAAAGTACCTCTAGAGGCGCTTGTATATGGACTGATGTTACGCTCAGGAAATGATGCTGCTACTGCAATTGCACAGCATGTGGGAGGTTCACTGGAAGGCTTTGTTTTTTTAATGAATGAGAAAGCACAAGAATTGGGATTGGAACATACGCATTTTACAAATCCACATGGATTAGATGAAGAGAAACATTATTCATCTGCTAAGGACTTAGCTTTGTTAACCCAGTATGCACTTCGAAATCCCACTTTTCAGCAAATTGTTAAAACCGAGCTAAAGACTGTGGAGTGGCCAGGCGAAGAGTGGAAACGTACGTTGTTAAATAAAAATAAACTTTTAAAATTGTATCCATTTGCAGATGGTGTTAAGACAGGGTATACGAAACAGGCTAAGCGTACCCTTGTTACCTCCGCGACAAAAGATGGACAACAGCTGATTGCAGTCACCTTAAATGACGGAGATGACTGGAAAGACCATATGAATTTGTTTGATTATGGATTCCAAAACTTTCAGCTTAAGGACGTAGTGGCGAAAGATCAGAAAATAACCTCTACCGAGATTGTAAATAAAGAGAAGAAGCGTTTGATTCTCGTGTCTGGAAAACCTTTATCCTATCCATTACAAAACACAGAGACAAGCCAAGTAAAGATTGAGCCCACGGTAAGCTACCCCTTAGAGAAAGTGGAGAAGAACGGAGTATTAGTTGGAACAGGGAAAGTCTACTTTGGACAAGAGTTAGTGGGAACAGTCCCCCTCTATAGTAAGTTCACACAAGATCCAAGTGTCTTAAATAGTTGGAAGGAAGTATTGGCATTTATGTGTGGAAGGATGGGGCAGGGTGATTAATTATATCTGGGTGTTTATGATCGTAAGTGGAATTATCGCCGCTATCCTTCAAGGAAAGATCGATCTGGTTACGACTGCCGCGCTAACAGGTGCGAAAGATGCTGTTGCGGTATGTATTGGACTTATTAGCATCCTTGTTTTTTGGTTAGGGATGATGAAGATTGCGGAAGATTCAGGTCTTCTTAAGAAGCTAACAAAAGTGTTAAGGCCGGTTGCCAAATTGTTGTTTCCAAGTGTGCCCGAAAATCATCCAGCGATGGGTTATATTTTATCTAATATGAGTGCCAATTTATTTGGATTGGGAAATGCCGCTACTCCTATGGGGATTAAGGCGATGGAAGAGTTACAGAAGCTAAACCCAGAGCCCCATAAAGCGACGCCTGCGATGTGTACCTTATTAGCATTAAACACATCCGGCTTAACGCTGATCCCCGCTACGATGATTGGGATTCGTATGAAATATGACTCTGCTAATCCGACGGACATTATTGGCCCTACCCTTTTGGCCACGATTGTCGCTACGGGTGGCGCTGTTTTATTAGACCGTTATTATCGGAATCGCCATTTTAGAGGAATCAATCCATATAAGAAGTAAAATGCAAAGGAGAGGGATTCATTGTATGAAATAATCTCAGCTATATCGAACTATATGTTACCTGCCATGATCGTTCTTATCCCTCTCTATGCATTGTTTCGGAAAGTTCCTGTATATGAAAGTTTTGTGGAGGGAGCAAAAGAAGGATTTCCCACAGCAATCCAGATTATCCCGCACTTAGTAGGCATGATGTTTGCTGTAGCTGTATTTCGAGATACAGGGGCACTCGATTTCTACCTTCAAGCTTTAGTCCCACTTGCTAACTGGCTGCATATTCCCCCTGATATCCTGCCTATCGGGATTCTAAGACCTATCTCAGGAACCGGCTCGCTCGCATTTGTAGAAAGCATCTTTCACACATTTGGCCCTGATTCTTTTATGGGGAAGCTTGCTTCTACAATACAAGCGAGTACAGACACAACTTTATACGTGATCACAGTCTACTTCGGTGCAGTTGGCGTTAAGAAATCCTTATATGCCCTTAAAGTTGGACTTCTAGCTGACTTGATTGGATTTATCGCTTCACTGGTGATTTGTACGATTATGTTTGGAGGCATGTAATAGGTAATCTTTCTTTCACAATAAACCTTAAAATGAGTGCTATTACCCAACAGGGGAAATGGCACTTATTTTGCTTTTTAGAATAAAATTAGATTCGCCACCCAAGTTCTGCTATCATCAATATGAGTGTAAGCTCCGGTCGAAACGGTTAAGATGACAGAGAGGTGTAATGATGGAGCGTTTACAAAAAGTACTTGCCCAAGCGGGGATTGCTTCACGTAGACAAAGTGAAGAGTTGATCCTACAAGGTAAGGTAAAAGTAAATGGACAAGTTGTACAGACATTAGGAACCAAGGTCGATCCAGGCCACGATTGGATCGAAGTAAATGGAAAGCATATCAAACAAGAGAAGAAGCGCACGTTTGTATTTTATAAACCAAAGCTGGTAATCACGAGTATGAGTGATCCAGAAGGCCGTAAAACGGTTGTGGATTACTTTGATGATGTTCCGGAACGGATTTATCCTGTAGGTCGTTTAGACTACGAGACAGAGGGATTGTTACTCATGACAAACGATGGAGAGCTTGCCAACCGCTTAGCTCATCCTCGTTATGAAGTGAACAAATTATACGTTGCGACGGTCAAAGGAAAGCCGACAGATGAAGAGTTAGAACGTCTTCGCGGGGGAGTTCGTTTGGATGATGGGATGACTGCACCTGCTCAAGTGCGTATGATGCAAGCGAATCCTGAGAAGAGTAAGCTTCGGATTCAAATTCACGAAGGTCGAAATCGCCAAATTCGTCGTATGTGTGAAGTAATTGGCTATCCAGTTCTTCACTTAATTCGGACCAAGTATGCTTTTCTCCACTTACAAGGCTTAAATCCTGGGGATAAACGTGAATTGACCAAAGCAGAGATTGAGAAATTAAATCGTATGTTACGCTAGTATGTTCAAATAATCTTCAAATTTGTAATCAAAGTTTGTGAAGGATGTAACGATATAATGAAGTTGGATTGATAAGTGCAAGGAACGGGGGAGGAGAATGGTCGAAAACACCAAATGCGAATGTGGTCATAATAACCCCGTCGGTACGATTCTTTGTGAGTACTGCGGAAAGCCACTTCAGCAGGAAGTGATAGAGAAATCCTCTATTGAAAATGAGATGAGGTATGAGGGAGCAGCAAGACGTTCTCAGCAATCGGTAATGTCGCTATTTGACCGTGTCTGGGCCTTCTTCTCATCTGTGAAAGTAGCCATTAGCCTGATTGTGATTACCTTAGTCCTTTCTGCTGTTGGAACGATCTTCCCACAAGAGGAGTTTGTGGGAGCGGCTTCTAAGGAGTTGTTTTACCAACAGGAGTACGGTTGGTGGGGATCGACATTTTATCAATTAGGACTTTCAAAGATGTATTCACAGTGGTGGTTTGCTAGCTTAATCGCCATGATTGGGATTTCGTTAGTCATTTGTAGTTTGGATCGCGTTGTTCCTTTATATAAGGCATTAAAGGGACAAAAAGTGATTAAAAATATTGAGTTCATGAAACGTCAACGGATTCACGTGGCGGTAGAAGTGGCAACGGATGAAGAAGAAGCGAAGTTAGCGGAATTAGAGCAACAACTAAGCAAGCACCATTACCACATTCAGCGTGATGGGAAGGCAATTCTCGCGGAAAAAGGACGTTTTAGTCGTTGGGGCCCTTATATTAATCATATTGGACTCATTATATTCTTATTTGGGATTCTCCTGAGATTTATACCGGGTTGGAATATCGATTCATTTGTTAACTTGGTTGAAGGTGAAATCAAACGTGTACCTCAAACGGAGTACTATGTTAAAAATGAGAAAACAGTTGCTGAGTATTATCGTCCGGAAGAGTTACCTCCAGCCATGAGAAGCGGTGGAGGTCAGGTGATCAAGAAATATCAAACAGATGCGATTTTGCTTAAAAAAGTGTTTGGAAGCAACGAAATGAAGGAAGTTACCAGACACGAGATCCAAGTAAATGATCCCCTTACATATGAAGGGTTAAATTTATTGCAGAGCGATTTTCAACCTCAGCAACTTCGTGGTATTAAGCTTGGTATCAAGGATAAAAATACCAAACAAAGTAAGGGACAGTTTACGGTAGTCTTTCATGATATTTCGCTACATCAGGTTTATCAGGTTGGAGATCTGAAAGTGAAAATGGAAGAGTACTATCCTGATTTTGCGATTGAAAACCAACGCCCGATCACGAAATCACGAGAACCAAATAAACCAGCTTTCATCTTTACGATTCAAAAGCCAGACGGTAAGGAAGAGAAATCCTGGGTGATCTCAGGAGAGCGCCTTCCAGATCCTGAAGGAAATCAATACGGTATTGATTTAGCAGGCTTTGATCTCGCCAATCAGACTGGGTTAATGGTTCGTGCAGAGAAAAGTTTATGGGTATATTTGGTGGGCGGCATCATCTTTATGATTGGCGTCACCATGGGATCCTATTGGCAACATCGCCGGGTATGGGCGCGTGTCGAAGATGGGGTCCTATATATAGGAGCACACACAAATAAGAACTGGTTTGCCCTACGTCGTGAATTGGAAATGGTGGGTAAGCCAATTGGTCAGGTATTTGGACTAGTGGAAAATGAAAAAGAGTAGTGAAAGAGAGGTGTAGTGTAATCATGAAGACGGTCATGGAGTACTTACTGTTTGCCACGTTCTTTCTATATTTGTTCTCAGCAGTTGCCTTTTTAGTGGGTGTGTCCGGTGCTAAAAAGAAGGGCAATGCAGAACGGGTGAAAAAATGGGGTCAAACAGGTCTCATCCTCGCAATCATAGGAGTTACCTTACATGTTGCTTTTATCATCATACGAATCATGATCAGCGGGCATTTCCCGACAAGTAACATGTTTGAGTTTATCGCATTCCTATGTTTTGCTGTCGTGTTAGGTTTTATTATTGTGTTTTTTATCTATCGCTCTTTTGTACTCGGTGCTTTTGTTATGCCGATCGCGGTGATCTTGCTTTCATATGCCACTGTATTTCCACGTGATGTACAGCCTCTCATCCCAGCTTTGCAAAGTAGCTGGTTGTATATCCATGTGACCACGGCGGCGATTGGTCAGGGGTTGTTCGGTGTTTCTTTTGTTGCTGGATTGGTTTATCTCATCCATAAAGTGGGGAATCGAGATAAAAGCAAGTCAGCGATCTCATTAGAATTGATTTTCTTGGTCTTAATCATGTTTGGGAGTTTTTCGATTGTGTCTACGATTTTCCAAATGACAGGATATCAAGCAACTTTCAAACATGCTTACAAGGGAGCAGAAGTCGTGCAGGAGTATAAACTGCCGGCGATCGTATCACCTTATGAAAGTAAGGCGGTAAAAATGGATTCATTTGCAGGAATGTCCAAACCGCTCTTTGAATCACCCAAAATTTTTCAAGGAGAAAAAGCGGCAAGCAAGTTGAATTCGGTTCTCTGGTCGATTGGTTCGGGGTTAATCATCTATGGAATTTACTTTGCGATTGCCCGGAAGCGCTTAGGAAAGCTACTCCATCCACTGGTGCAAAAGTTAAACTTAGAACTGATGGATGAAATCGTGTACCGCTCCATCGTCATTGGGTATCCTATCTTTACACTCGGCGCTTTGATTTTTGCGATGATCTGGGCTAACCAAGCCTGGGGTAGACCGTGGGGTTGGGATCCGAAAGAGACGTGGGCATTTATTACATGGATGTTTTATAGTGCTTATCTCCATCTTCGTTTGTCTAGAGGATGGCACGGTGAAAAGTCGGCATGGTTAGCAGTAGTTGGCTTTGCTATCATCTTAATTAACTTGATTGTAATTAATCTCGTTATTTCAGGTCTGCACTCCTACACATAAGAGGTGAAAGTATGGACAATCAAAATCAACAAACCATATTAGTGGTAGACGACGAGGATCGTATTCGCCGTCTGCTCCGGATGTACTTGGAAAGAGAAGGATATATCATCGATGAAGCAGAAGATGGCGAGAAAGCCTTAGAAAAAGCGTTTCAAAAGGATTACGACTTAATCCTTTTGGATCTCATGTTGCCAGGTATGGATGGATTGGAAGTATGTGCTGAAATTCGTAAAAAGAAAGCTACTCCGATCATCATGCTAACAGCGAGGGGAGAAGAGACGAATCGGGTAGATGGATTTGAAGCAGGAACCGATGACTATGTGGTGAAGCCTTTTAGTCCACGTGAATTGGTACATCGTGTGAAGGCGGTAGTGCGACGTGCTTCGGCGACTGCGTACCTTACAACCAAAACCAATACTCACAACGTCATTGTTTTCCCTGAGCTGACCATTGATCATGATGCGCATGAGGTAAAAGCAGGGGGCAAGAGTATCTCCTTAACACCAAAAGAGTATGAGCTCTTGCATTATCTTGCGAAATCTCCCGATAAAGTTTTTACACGCGAAACCTTGTTGCGGGATGTTTGGAATTATGAATTCTTTGGTGATTTACGAACGGTAGATACACACGTAAAACGTCTTCGTGAGAAATTAAATCGTGCCTCCTCTCGTGCGGCTAGTATGATTACGACGGTTTGGGGAGTTGGATATAAACTAGAGGTGCCCAAAGAGTGATTCTGCGTAGTGTAGTAGGGAAGCTTTGGCTTACCATTATTGTCTTGGTATCTCTTGTCCTGATTTTACTAAGCTTGTTTTTAAGTGAACAAGTAGAGCAATTTTATGAGCAGGATCAACTCAAGAGCTTAAAAGAAGTGGGAGAAGAGATTCAGAACGGTTTGACAGGTGTTAAAAATCATGCCAACTCGCGAATCTCTTCTTCCATCAAAAATCAACAAAAACTAGGCATTAATGAGGCTGAATTGAATCGTAATATTGAAAAACAATATGTTGATACGGTGACAGAGATTGCGGGTCATTTTCATACGCATGTGGTCATCACCGATTTTCAAGGAAAACCACTATTTGATCAATCGGCTCAAACGCAGAGATATTTGGATGGCATTAAAAGTGTATTGAAGCTGGAACAATTGCAACAAGAGTTAACATCTGAGGAATCAACGGCGAGACGGACTGGAAAGCTACAGCTTCCAAAGGCTGAGTTAGTAGAGAAGGGATTTGAAGATGGACAAGTTCTGGTCTATGCGATTCCTTACTTAACAGGTGCGAAGATCAAAGGGGCAATTGTCCTGTTTCAAAAGCAAGGTGCTTTTAGTGAACAAGATATCAAGAAATGGATTTTTTATTCTGCTCTGATTGGGATTGCACTTACAACCGTATTTGCTTTCTTCCTATCCACGCGGATTACACAGCCTCTTATTCAGATGCAAAGAGCTGCCGAGAAGATGGCGCGCGGGAAGTTCTCGACGAGGGTTATGGTCCGGGCTCATGAACGGGATGAGATTGCTGAATTAGCAATGACTTTTAACCAAATGGCAGGCCAACTGGAAGAGTCGATCAATCTTCTTTCTCACGAAAAAGAGCAGTTGACTAGCATTCTTCGTAGTATGTCGGATGGGGTAATCAGTATTAATGCGCATGGAAAGATTATCTTGTCTAATCCGCCAGCTGAGCGTTTTTTAAATCTTTATCGTGACCCACAAGATTTCAAGCAGAATAATAGCTTACCTCCGACCTTACTGGAAGTGTTCCGATATGTATTGGAAGATGAAGCGGAACAAGTGGGGGATATTGAGGAGCAAGGTCGAACTTGGCAACTGATCATGGCGCCGTTATATGCACGTGAACAAGTACGTGGAGCGGTTGCGGTGATGCGTGATGTGACAGAAGAGCGCCACTTAGAGAAACTGCGCAAAGATTTTGTAGCCAATGTATCGCACGAATTACGTACACCACTCTCGATGTTGCAGGGATATAGTGAAGCATTGCTCGATGATATCGCGGACTCTCCAGAGATGCGTCAAGAGTTAGCTCAGATTATCAATGATGAATCCCAGCGGATGAGTCGACTGGTAAATGAGTTATTAGACCTAGCAAGGATGGAAGCAGGGCATATTGATCTCGTATTATCGGAGTTACCTGTGAAGTCATTTGTGGATCGTGTGACTCGTAAATTTAGTGGACTAGCTGGTGACAAGAAGATTGAATTGATTGGAGAAGTACAAGAAGATGTCCCAATTGTGTATTGGGATGAAGACCGTATGGAACAAATCCTAACCAACCTAATTGGAAATGCGATTCAACACACTCCAGAAAATGGCAGGGTAACAGTACGTGCCAAATGGCTCGATCATCATGTATACTTAGAAGTCGAAGATACTGGAACTGGGATTCCAATCGAAGACTTGCCATATGTTTTTCAGCGCTTTTATAAGGCAGATAAAGCGCGGACCAGAAAAACAGTTTCAGGTGGTACAGGACTTGGGCTTGCGATTGCCAAACATTTGGTGCATGCTCATAACGGTAAGATTTACGTTCGCAGTGAATTGGGCGTTGGGACTACATTCTGCGTTCAGCTTCCACAAATAGTTGAAGATAATTAAATAAAAAAAGCTGAACAAGGTGGACCTCTTTATGGAATTTTTTCCTGTTAAGAGGTCTACCTCGTTTTGTAATAAGGGAGGGTTAACGTTGAGTCGTATTAAAGCATCCATACTAGTTTTAATTGCCGGAATTTCATATGGTTTTATTAGTCTCATTGTTAAGTTGGCTTATGCCAAGGGATATAGCCCTGCACAAGTGTCAGGAAGCCAAGTGCTCGTCGGGACACTAGGTATGTGGTATCTAGCGTATCGAGGACGCGTAGAGTGGAGAAAAAAGCAGATCAGTTGTAAAGATCTCGTATCACTCTTATTGGGTGGTGCATTTTCTGCCATTACAGGAGTTGCCTACTATCTATGCTTACAAACAATACCGGCATCTTTTGCTATTATTTTGATGTTCCAATTTACATGGATGGGTATGCTACTTGAGTGTCTAACATCACGCCGTAAGCCAACGAAGGATGAACTTATTTCCATTGGCGTTATTTTACTTGGAACTTGCTTAGCGGCAGGAATTTCAGCAGAGGAGCTGTCTAAGCTTTCTGGGATTGGGATTTTCTATGGTATTCTTTCTGCCATTGGTTATACAGGATTTATCTATTTCAATGGAACACTAGCGCCAACTGTCCACCCTTCTCTTCGGGGTGCTTGGATGATAACCGGGACCTTGATTGCTATGTTTGGAATCTATCCGCCAACCTTTTTAGTGGATGGTTCTTTACTGGATGGCTTGTGGGCTTGGGGACTTTTACTAGGATTATTTGGTTCTCTCATTCCTTCCTACTTATTTGCGATTGGGATACCGCATATCGGGTCAGGTATGGCTTCGATCTTAGGATCAGTCGAACTACCCGTCGTCATCTTAACATCTGCTCTTTTATTAAATGAATCTGTTTCGATGATCCAATGGATGGGGACCATTCTTATTCTCGTCGGAATTGGGTACTCCGAGTTCCGTCGTGCTAGTAGTGAAAAGAAGATGAAATTAGCGAAATAACATAGATATCATAACGCAAAGATGACCCAGTTCTATATGAGCTGGGTTTTGTTTGTTTGATTTGGTTATATTTTCTTTTTGACAAATGGAGAGATTTCGAAAAACTTATCCCCCGAAGGTACAGCTCGTGCCATGATCGCGCTATTTCAAAGGTTTCTGTTACAAATTACTTGGGATGAAACCGTAAATATTAGTGAATTTAAGAAATTAGTGTTAGAAACGGTTAATCGGATGTGTTCCTACTAGATAGACTAAAAGCAGCTGAGGGCTGATTTCCCTTCACTGCTTTTTTAGTACAGTCATATCACTTTTCAACTTTTATGTAGATTGGATATCCACTGATGCAAATATCTTCATCAAAACGTTCGATTGAAAGCTTGTCTAGATGAACAGCTAGCCCCATTCGTGTAAACCCCTCACCTGAAATCGGAGAAATACTATTCTTTCCACCAAGCAATTTTGGAGCGATAAAGATCATTGTTTTCTGGACCAAAGAAGCCTCCAGCATCGACCAATTCAACTGCCCTCCACCTTCTAGTAGGATGGATTGAATCCCATTTTCCCCTAATTTCTTCATTGCTTTACGTAACTCCACTCGCGATCCTTTACCCGTACGAAGCACGTTTACTCCATACCCTGTTAATCTTTTCTCCTTCTCCATATCTGCTTTATCTGTACAAAGCACCCACGTTTGGGCCTCACTTGTATCTACCAGCGGTGAATCAAGTGGCAAGCGTAATTGACTGTCTGCGATGATTCGAACTGGATTTCTCCCATTTCCATCGGGTAAGCGAGTTGTCAGTTGTGGTCGATCTTTGATAGCCGTCTCTACACCGATCATAATCCCATCATAGATGTGCCGTAATTCATGAACATGATGCCTCGAAGTCTCTCCCGTTACCCATTTGCTATCTCCTGTCGAGGTAGCAATTTTTCCGTCTAGTGTCATCGCTGACTTTAGTACAACAAAAGGTAGACCTGTTTGTTTATAGTAGGAATCTGCTTCTTCCTTGAGCTTTTTGAGATGCTTCACGATCACGATCTATCCCCCTGTGTTTTTTCAATGTTATTGGTTATATTACCCAAATGTGAGTTAAAGTCAACTTTATACAGATATTCAAGTTGCTTGCGGTTTACAGATTTAGGTATTCGTTTTAATAGTGTATTTCGTAATAAAGAAAGAAATGGATTATCCACTTGGGCCATTTTTCCTACTAACCGTGAATATCGTGAGATTGTTTCTGTTCTTTTTAATCGCTTGGCCTCAAACTCAGAAAATGCTTTATGAACAGATGGATTATTTTTTAAACAATGGGCAAGGACAACAGCATCTTCGATAGCTTGACATGCTCCTTGTCCTAAATTTGGAGTTATGGCATGTGCAGCATCGCCCATCAAAAGTATTCGATGAAAGGCAAATCGTTGAAGAGATGGAATATCGATAATATCATTATGAATCATCTTGTTGTTCGCATTACCATTCAAAATACTAGGAATCGGATCATGATAATCTTTAAAATGTTCGAATAGATCTTTTGCTTGATATGCAGAGTATTGCGCGCTTTGATAAGGTGCATTGATTAAGGCGTACCAGTAGATTTGTTGATTAGGTAATGGCACTATACCAAATCTCCCTTTGATCCCCCAGGTTTCAGTAGCATCTTCTGGAATACAATTGACATTACTTTGAGTAATAACACCTCTCCAGCAAGTGTAACCTGCATAACGAAGTTGCGTGGAAGGTAGTAGATTTTTTCGGATAACAGAGTGTATGCCATCAGTAGCAAGTAAAAAATCTCCGGTAGCCTTACTATGATCTTGAAAAAATACAGTTACCCCAGTTTCATCCTGTTCAAAGTGAATACACTTCTTTCCCATATAAACTGTATCCGGTTGTACAGCCGAGCTTAATAGGAGATGTAAATCTGCTCTGTGAATGGATATTTGTTCAAACGGAGATGGAATGGTTTGCTTAGATAAGTGCTTTCCTTTTTCTGATAAAAGTGTAAGTCCATGAATGGATCTGCCATGATTCTTAACTTGTTGATAAATGCCTAGATGATCTAATCCTTTTAAAGCATTGGATGCGAGGACTATCCCAGCACCAGCAGGCTTCCGTTCTGGATATTCCTCATAAATATTCACATCGAATCCAAGCTTCTGCAAAGCAATGGCAGCGCTGAGACCTGCTATTCCACCGCCTATTATAATGACTTTTTTTCTCATGAATGAATCCCCTTCCAAACCATTTCTAGTTGATTGCGAACCATACTCTTTAACTCCTTTTTGTCAGAATTAACGATACTCCAATTCACTAAGGAATAAAAATATATAGCCATTAACACAGAGGTAACATGCTCAGAGGATGGATTTCCTACTATTTGCTTAGATTGTTTAGCTTCATCAATCATTTTCATTAACACAGATCTAAAGTGATCAATCGTTTTCTGTTCTTCTTTCATTAGTCCAGAGGATCGGATCATCTCTGAGAGGAAAACCTTTATCAACTCTGGATGATCTAGATAACGACTAGTGAGGTCATCAAAAAGCTGGAAGACCCTTTCTTTTATTTCTAGATGAGCATACTTTGAAATATTTTGTTGTATGAATTCCATTTGAGATGAGCCTAAATAAAGTAAAATCGACTCTTTTTGAGGAAAATAATTATAGAAAGTTCCTTTGGCAATCCCACACGATTGGGTAATTTCTTCTATGGTTACATGATCAAATCCCTTTTCAACAAATAAGCGCATAGATTGCAAGAAAATTTTTTCTTTTAGAGCTTTTTTCTTGGCTTCTCTTAACATAAATGAATCACCACCTAGAATAATGACCATAGTCATATATGACTATGGTCATTATTCTATTCTATTTCCGAACATCAAGTCAACAAATTATCTTTACTTGTCTAAGGAAGATACAATATAATAACAATATAAATCAATACGACTGAATTCGGAGGAGCCTGTCATGCAGGGGCCTTTCTGCCTATTTTTAGGTGGAAAGTTCCCTGCATGGACAGGCTCTTTTTGTATGTTGGGAAGGAGAGGGATGATCTGCTATGTTTATTGCCATTTTAAATGATGATGATATTGGATACGATGACGCTTTCCATCGGTACTACTAAGGAGATCGTGAAAGGGGTGCTATATGTTATTCGTAGAGATTTTAATTATTTTGCTTGCGACGAAAGTAGCGGGTGAGATTAGTATAAGGCTTGGGCAACCGGCGGTTCTTGGAAAGTTGCTAATTGGTATTATCATTGGCCCGGCGGTGTTTGGATGGATTCAAGGGTCAGATATGATTCGTCAGCTTAGTGAAATCGGAGTGATCCTGTTAATGTTTATCGCAGGATTGGAGACGGATATCAGATCGTTGCATCAGAACCGAAATTCTTCAATCGCAGTGGCGGTGGGGGGGATTATATTTCCTCTTTTGGGAGGATATTTAGTTGGCTTAGGGATGGAATTAAGTCAGTCTCATGCTCTTTTTCTAGGCTTATTGCTATCTGCTACTTCGGTTAGTATCTCTGCACAGACGTTAAAAGAGCTGGGACATTTAAAAAGCCGAGAGAGTGCTACTATCTTAGGTGCAGCCGTATTGGACGATATTTTGGTAGTAATTGGCTTGGCTGTCATGATGAGTTTACTGACTACGGGAGAGGTTAGCTTAGGGGTGGTACTGCTTAAAAAATTGGCCTTTTTTGTTACGATCGGGCTGCTTGGATGGAAGATTGTTCCGTGGGTCATGAAGAAGTTCAGTTTTTGGCGGGTATCAGAGTCTGTGGTGAGTACGGCACTTGTTCTTTGTTTCTTTTTTGCTTATTTAGCAGAGTCTCTAGGAGTTGCTGCTATTATAGGTGCATTCGCTGCGGGAGTTTCTATTTCTCAAACTCCATATAGACATTCGGTTGAGCAGAAGATTGAGCCGATTGCATACGCCTTTTTTGTGCCGATCTTCTTTGTAAGTATCGGTTTGTCCGTTTCGTTTGCTGGTATGGAGAGTCAACTTTTGCTTATCGTGGGGCTTACGATTATTGCTGTCTTAACAAAGCTAATTGGTTCGGGCCTCGGAGCTAGGTTAACCGGTTTTCGTCGTCGTTCTGCGCTAGGAATTGGTGCAGGGATGGTATCAAGAGGAGAAGTGGCTCTTATTATCGCGGCGATAGGGTTAGAGTCACATTTATTGAAGCAAGAGTATTTCACAGCTATTATTACTGTAGTGATCCTGACTACTCTCATTACACCACCTTTGTTAAAGAAAGTATTTGCGAAGTTAGAAGCAGATCATGAAACAGACATATAAAAACAGAGCTACCGCATCTTTTTATATCAGATGTGGTAGCTCTGTTTTATTTTCTAAGATCATTTCCTACACTCGCACAATAGACTTACGCTTTAATCGTTCTTTTATCTCATCTTTGCTAACCTGATGGCGTACAGGGAATGGAGAGTAGGCACTATGTGTGCGAAGATACAAGTCTTCGATATCTCGAATGGAGATGGCTTTTAAGTTACAAAGTTGTTCTGCCATTCGCTTGGCATCGATCCGATTCATTCCAAATGTCGTGAAGTTGTAGAACGTATCGGATTTGGGTTTGTATTCAATTCGAACCCGAGTACTGATCTCGGAATCTGCTTGTAGCTGAATGGATTCGCTGATCGAGTAGCGTTCGTATTGAAATTGAGAGATGATGGATTGATTTTTTACCTTTTCTTGAAAGGAAAGGACTTCTCGAACGATGGCCAAGCTCAGATCAACTTGATAGGAGAGGATGAGATGTCCTCCAGCTTCCGTCGTATCATAGGCTGCATCGATGATTTTACCTTGATTATTTGCGATTTCTCGCTCGGCATCGCAGAGGTAATCATAAACATACTCCACAGGAGCTTGAAGAGTTGTTTCTATTACAAAAGATTTCAACTAAAAATCCTCATTTCTTCTGGAAGTCTACGGGTACGACTGGGCGCATGATGACGCGTCCAATAATCATATTAGCAGGTGCAGTGATAATTTGATAAACAGATTCAGCTACATCAGATGCATGAAGAGAATAACTCTTCGGGTTGGAGCTGAACTCGGTCTGAATAGAGCCCGGACAGAGTGTACTTACTTTTACATAATGAGGTTTTAACTCTTGGGTTAAGGCATCCGATAATGCCATCATCCCAAATTTGGATGCGCAGTAACCCGCACCTCGAGCAAATGCTTCTGTTCCTGCCACGCTAGAAATATTGACGATGTGGCCTTGAGTCTTCTTTAGATGGGGGATCGCGTATTTACAAGCTAGGAATGCCGCTTTAAGATTGACACTCATCATTTCATCCCATTGATTTTCGGTTAGGTCTTCAACGGGAGCAAAATGGGCAAGACCTGCATTGTTAATGACGAAATCAAGTCGTCCAAAGGAATGAATCACCTGATCCACTAAATTTTTCACATGATTGCTGTCTGAAATATCACCAGGGAAGGTAATAACATGATCTGGGAACTCCTCTTGGAGCTCATTTAGTTTTTCTACACTTCGAGCAGTTGCGAGGACATAAATCCCCGCGGAAGCAAAGCGTCGAACGATCTCCTTACCAAGACCTTTACTAGCCCCTGTTACGAGGGCGGCTTTTATGGGCGAATGATTGGCCATAAGGATGGTCGTCACCCTTTCTTTTCGAGTCCTATCCATTTTAGACTACAATTCTAAGATCGTCACCTTTTGGATGGAATCAACTTTTTGTAAGTCCATTTGCAGAGTTTCATCAATTGCTTTATCAATATGGAGGAGCATAATTGCTTGCCCACCGATGGTTTCACGTCCTACTTGCATGGTCGCGATATTTACCTTATAAGTGCCGAGCAAGGTTCCCACCTTCCCGATTACCCCCGGTTGGTCTTGATGCTCGATAAAGAGGAGATGCCCGGTAGGGGAGAGATCCACCGAATAGCCGTTTACTTTCGTGATACGAGCGCCAAATCCATTTAAGAGGGTTCCTTCTGCGCTATAGGAATCTTGTTCCGTCTCTACATGGACACTGATTAACTGTGTAAATCCGTGGTTATGAGAAGATTTCTGCTCAACGATCTGAATACCACGTTGCTTAGCGATCTCAGGAGCATTTATATAATTGACGTCAGAAAGATGATGCGAAAGCACCCCTTTTAGAATGGTACGTGTGAGCGGTGCTACTTCCATATTTGCCACGTCACCTGCGTAGGTAACGGTGATTTTTTTCAGTGCACCTTTCGAAATTTGGGCTACAAACTCACCCAATTTTTCTACTAATGTTTGATAAGGGGCAATTTTTTGTTGTAGATCTGCTGGGATGGAAGGTAAGTTGACCGCATTTTTAAATGCTTCCTCACGTAATACTTTCAGCACTTCTTCGGATACGTCGATTGCTACGTTTTCTTGAGCTTCCACCGTAGAGGCTCCTAAGTGGGGAGTTACGATTACTTGCTCCAAACCAAATAGAGGGTGCTCAACAGGAGGCTCTATTTCAAACACATCTAATGCGGCACCTGCTACTTTGCCCTCCACTAGCGCTCGATATAGAGCATCTTCGTCAATAATGCCACCACGAGCACAGTTTAAGATGCGTGCGCCGTCTTTCATCATGGTAAATTCATGATCACTAATGAGATGACGAGTTTGCTTGGTGAGAGGGGTATGGACGGAGATAAAGTCTCCTTGGGCAATCGCTTCATGAAGGGTCGCTTTTTGCACCCCTAACTTCTCTGCACGCTCTTCGGTCAGATACGGGTCGAAGGCGACTACCTGCATGCGAAATGCTTTTGCTTTCTTAGCCAGTTCAGCCCCAATTCTTCCTAAGCCAATGATGGAGAGAGTCTTTTTATTTAGCTCTATCCCGACAAACTCTTTCCGTTTCCATTCTCCTTGGACCGTAGAACGGTAAGCTTGTGGGATGTTACGGGCGAGGGAGATCATCATGGCAAAGGTGTGCTCAGCAGTGGAGATGGTGTTTCCATCTGGTGCATTGAGAACAATGACACCGTGCTGTGTAGCAGCCAAGACATCAATGTTATCAACACCCACTCCTGCTCGGCCAATTACCTTTAGTTTTTTCCCTTTTGCGATAACATCAGCCGTTACCTTTGTCTGGCTACGTACGAGTAAGGCATCAACATCTTCGATCGCGATAAGGAGCTGTTCGGGGGTTAGATTGGTTTGGCGAATTACTTGCACATCGGTTGCGTGTAGTAATTTTTCGATTCCAAGATCGCTTAGTGGATCCGTAATAAGTACTTTATACATGGTTAAGGTACACCTCCTGAGCTGCTTTTACGCCAGAACCAAGTGAAACAGATGCTCCTGCTTGGATAAGGGCGATTTCGAGTGCGCTTAAAGCGGTTAGTACGTCTAGAGAATCACAGTAGCCCATATGACCGATACGGAATATCTGTCCTTTTAAATGTTGTTGTCCACCCGCTACTAAGACGCGTAATTGTTTTAAATGCTTTCTTACGTCTTCTGAACTCCATGCCTCAGCTCCACCGTAAATCGAGGTAACAGTAGGAGAGGAGTCTTGATCACTTGCCATGAGGGTGAGTCCAAGGCTTTGCACTCCTGCTCGGCACATGTTCATCAATAACTCATGTCGCTTAAAGACTTGCTCCAACCCCTCTTCTTCTAACATGCATAGTGCTTCTTTTAGACCTAGAAGCAGGGAAACAGCCGGAGTATAAGGAGTTGTGTTTTGTGATAAGCTGTCTCGATAACGAAGTAAATCTAGATAGAAACTAGATGTTTGATTCTGTTCAATTTCTCCCCATGCACGCTCGCTGACGGCGATAAACGCTAACCCTGGTGGGAGCATAAGGGCTTTTTGTGAACCCGTTACGACTATATCAAGTCCCCAGTCGTCCATCTGACAAGGTACGGCGCCTAAGCAACTAACACCATCTACGATGAAAAGAGCTTCTGAGTGAGTGCGAACCACTTGAGATAGTTCTTGAATCGGATTTAAGACACCTGTAGACGTCTCACAGTACGTGACAAAAACAGCTTTCGTCTTAGGGTGCTGCTGGAGTGCTGCTTGTAACTGTTCAGGTCTACATGCTTTCCCCCATTCGATATCGAGCCGATGTAGTGTGAATCCATAACGCTCCACGATTTTTGCAAAGCGGTCGCCAAATGCTCCTGTGACGATCACTAGAGCTTCGTCCCCAGGCGATAATGTGTTGATAACAGCCGCTTCTAAGGCAGATGTACCGCTACTGGTGAGAATGAGCGGGTCTTGCTCTGTGCCAAAAATAGGCTTTAGTTGTTGACTACATTCGAGAATGAGCTGTGTGGCTTCAGGGCTACGATGTCCGAAGATCGGTTGATTCATCGCTTGTTGAACTCGTGATGGGATGGGCGTAGGCCCGGGGATGCGTAGATGAAACTTTTCCGAAAATGTCATGGGTATAATTCCTCCTCAAAGGTAATAAAAAAAGACCTTTCATCCCATACTCATCCTATTATGGATGAGGGACGAAAGGTCGTGGTGCCACCCTCAGTTTGTCATATGCTCACACATATGACCTTGTTGGTCGAAATAAAACATATCGACACATGGGATAACGGTTTCCACCGTACTAACCTACTATTCATAGAGTTCAGCTAGTCTACTCCGGAGTGCTCTATGAATGATTTCCTACCGGTTCGCACCTACCACCGGCTCTCTGAGAGTGAATGCATTCATTTGGCTCCATCAAAGTAATGTCATATTTGAAGTTTCATCTACATTAACACGAATAATATAACGAGTCAACGGATTTTAATTCGTGTTTTTTAGCAGATTATATAAGAAAGAGAGCCAAATCGGCTCTCTTTAGACTGTTTGTATCATTATTTTTATTTATTGCTTTGATAACGATCTAAGCATTCTTGGTATAGATTAGCAGCGAAATCTGCGCCTTGCCAACCTTCGATGACGGTGGTTTTGTTTTCAAGATCTTTGTAGACGCGGAAGAAATGTTCGATTTCTTTCTTCACATGATCAGTTACGTCATCCAAGGATTTGATGTCTTTAAAACGTGGATCTTCTGTTGGTACAGCAAGTACTTTTTCATCTTGGCCTTTGTCATCTGACATGACTAGTACGCCAACTATACGGCTAGAGATGACGCAACCTGGGAAGGTTGGGAAGCTTGTAAGGACTAGGATGTCAAGTGGATCACCATCTTTAGCAAGGGTTCCTTCTAAGTAGCCGTATTCGGTTGGATAATGCATAGGGGAAAATAATACACGATCCAGACGGAACACACCGTTTTCTTTGTCAAATTCATATTTGTTTTGACTTCCTGTAGGAATTTCAATAAAAGCATCTACTACTAGTTCTTTAGACATAAGAGTTCCTCCTAAATTGTAATGCGATATGTAATGGACGATCGTGTGGAGCAAGTTTTGCTACCGATTTTCGTCTATTCCCATTGTATTCAGTTTTTCAAGAGGAAGCAAATAAAAAACAATACCTAGTAGACTTCAATAGAAGCTCACTAGGTATTGTAGTTGCAATCATACATATGAATGATTGCAAGTCTCAAAAAAATATTAGTCTTCAACTTTGATAGAATCAGTTGGACAGCCTTCTTGAGCGTCGCGAACGTCATCATGTAAATTATCAGGTACATCAGCAGTACCAGTATTGTCGTCGAGGATTACGAATGCGATACCATCTTCATCGTAATCATACACGTCTGGTGCGGTTGCTCCACATGCGCCACAAGCAATACATGTGTCTTTATCAACCCAAGTACGCATAGGTTTCAAACCCCTCTCGTTTATCAAGCAAAATTGTGAACAAAGTCCACTTCCAAACCTCATTTTAGAACGATTTCCTATAGATTGCAAGGGAAAACAAAATGCTCATTGCGAAAAGATCAAGATTTTTTTGTTATTTCGTAAATGGAGAAGGATGTTTGCTTGTCTAAGCTCATAGACTAGTTTCAAACATTAAAGGAGAAACATACTATGATAGTGCGAAAGATTTCTTTGCTTCTGTTTACATCTTTGCTTGTTTTTGTGGCAGTGAGCTTAGACTACACTGACACAAATAGTTGGTGGCAGTATCTAAACTATCGCTTCCTGATTGTTATGTTATTTTATATCAGCAGTGTTTTTTTATGCATTACTAACTTTTTATATATATTTGGTATGTTGTTGGAGCTACCTTGGGAACGGCTACGGAAAGGGATAAATATTGAGTTTTTTATCTGTCTAGGATACATAGGACTTCTCTTATTATTAATCTGGTCTTCTCCGTTGATTATTCTCCTTTTTTGTTTGTTAATAGGTTTACAAGAGGGGAAAAGATGGGTAAAGAAACAGAAAACCACCACGTGGCTTTGAGTGGCTAATGCAAAAGCTTACTAAATCGTGTAAAATAAAAGAAGAAAGAAATGGAGACCCGAGGACGGAACGGTTCACTCTTTCTCCACATATTATATGTTGTGGAGGTCTCCAGTGAGGGAGGGTTAATCATGCGTGTCGAGCGTCTAGGGGGAGACAAGGTCCGTTTCTTCTTGACCTTAGACGATCTCATGGATCGCGGGATCAAGAAAGAAGACATGTGGCGTGATATCCCTAAGGTACATGAATTGTTCAACGATATGATGGAGCATGCATACCAAGAATTGGGCTTTGAGATTGCTGGACCTGTTGCAGTAGAGGTGTTTGCAATGCCTGCACAAGGTATGGTTGTGGTGGTAACTCGTGGTCGTACACCACAGGCAAGCGATGATGACTTTGATACAGATGATATGTATGAGTTAGAAGTCACTATGGAAGAGACGGATCGAGTTATTTTCCGTTTTTCTGACCTCGAATATCTGATTCAGGCAGCGATACGCATGAAGTCAATTATTCCTCAAGGTGGAAGAGTATACACCTACCAAGATGTTTACTATCTAGTGCTAGATGAAGGATTGGAAGCACCTAATCTGGATACACTGGTCGCAATGTTATCTGAGTATGGAGAAGCCTCTACAGTCACGGATGCTGTTCTTACTGAGTATGGCAAAGTAATCTGGGGGAATAATGCGATCCGTGAGATTAATAAATGTTTTGGTACAAGTGATTGAGGCACGTCCGGCATAGGACGTGCTTTTTGTCATCAATAAAAATCCATTTTGCTCTATACAATTGATTCTGGAATCATAATGTAGTAGAGTGTGGTAGTGATAGGGGTTCTCTTACCTAATATAATTGGTGTATACTTGGTTTGCTATTACATTTCTGCAACGCTTTAGTCTTTTTCTTTTATTTGTAATTACTCTTCGAGGTGGTAATGATGGGACAACATACGATGGCCACAGGTCAGGAGTCTCGTGAACAGGAAAATCTAGATGTACTTGTATCAACACAAACCGTTATTAAAGAAGCACTTGATAAGCTTGGATATTCAGAAGCGATGTATGAGTTGTTAAAGGAACCCCTACGCGTATTGACTGTGCGTATTCCCATTAAAATGGATGACGGTTCTGTGCAGGTATTTACTGGATATCGCGCGCAACATAATGATGCAGTGGGTCCGACTAAGGGTGGAGTACGTTTTCATCCGGATGTGACCGAATCAGAAGTGAAAGCGCTTTCAATTTGGATGAGTTTAAAATCGGGAATTGTCGATTTGCCATACGGCGGTGGTAAAGGTGGTATCATCTGTGATCCGCGTCAAATGTCATTTGGTGAGCTAGAACGTATCTCTCGTGGCTATGTACGAGCTATTAGCCAACTAGTGGGGCCTACAAAGGATATCCCTGCACCAGATGTGTTTACAAACTCGCAAGTAATGGCATGGATGATGGATGAATATAGCCGTATTCGTGAATTCGATTCACCTGGCTTTATTACAGGTAAGCCTTTGGTGCTTGGAGGATCACGAGGACGTGAAACGGCTACTGCTAAAGGTGTTACGATCATGATCGGAGAAGCCGCTAAAAAACGTGGCTTAGAACTAAAAGGCGCGCGAGTTGTGGTTCAAGGTTTTGGTAATGCAGGTAGTTTCCTAGCGAAATTTATGCATGAAGCAGGCGCAAAAGTAATCGGGATTTCCGATGCTCAGGCGGCTTTGCATGATCCAGATGGCTTAGATATAGAATATTTGATCGAGCGTCGTGATTCTTTTGGGACTGTAACGAACTTGTTTAAAGAGACGATTACAAACCAAGAGCTATTAGAGCTTGATTGTGATATTCTGGTTCCAGCTGCTGTCGAAAACCAGATTACGGCGAAAAATGCTCATAACATTAAGGCGGGCATTGTAGTAGAAGCGGCGAATGGTCCAACGACACTTGAAGCGACGAAAATCCTTCATGAACGCGGTGTTTTGATCGTTCCAGACGTACTGGCAAGTGCGGGTGGAGTAACTGTCTCTTATTTCGAGTGGGTTCAGAACAATCAAGGTTATTACTGGACTGAGGAAGAAGTGGAAGAGAAACTCGAAAAAGTGATGGTTAAAGGCTTTGAGAATGTTTATAACGCTGCTGAATCTCGGGGAGTGGACATGCGCTTGGCCGCCTACATGGTAGGGGTACGAAAGATGGCTGAGGCATCACGCTTCAGAGGTTGGGTATAATAAAAATAACGATCTCGAATAGAAAAACGCCCTATAAACGGGTGTTTTTCTTTTGGCAAAGGAATGAAGTTTGATGCAGGAAGCCATCATTATTGGTGCGGGTCCTTGTGGATTATCTACAGCTATTGAATTGAAAAAGGCGGGAATCGAGCCACTCATCTTAGAAAAGGGATGTGCTGTTAACTCTGTCTATCACTACCCATCATCTATGACTTTTTTTAGCACTCCGGATAAGATCGAAATTGGTGGAGTTCCTTTTATCTCTTCTAAAGAGAGGCCAAGTAGGGAAGAGGCACTCAAGTATTTTCGTACATTGGCTCATCTGTTTCAAATTCGGATTCATACACATGAAGAAGTAGTCGATATACAGAGAACACCAGATGGATTTCGCATAACAAGTGAAAATCGCCAAGGGAAACAGGTTTATGAGGCCCGAAATGTAATCCTTGCTACTGGTTATTATGATAATCCTAATTTACTAGCGGTACCTGGGGAGGATTTGCCTCATGTCCATCACTACTTTAAAGATGCACACCCTTATGCGCATCAAAAGGCGGTCGTCATAGGTGGTCGTAACTCTGCTATTGATACAGCTTTAGAGCTATCATTAGCAGGAACGGATGTCACGATGGTATATCGTAAGGATGCTTTTCCATCTAGCGTGAAGGCATGGGTGCTACCACAAATTGAAGCAGCTATTGAACATGGACGAGTGAAGATGGTCTGGGGAGCACAAATGAAGGAGATTACACCCCATGAGGTGATTGTGGATGCAAAGGGGGAACAGATATCGATTCCTGCCGATGTCGTATTTGCCATGATTGGCTATCGTCCTAATCTATCGTTTTTAGAGAAACTGGGTGTTGAGATCGATTCCAAGCGATATGTTCCCATTTTAAGCGACTCGATGGAAACGGGTATCCCAGGTGCCTATTTAGCAGGCGTAGTTGCTACAGGATTTGATTCGACTAAGATTTTTATAGAAAATGGCCGTTATCATGGGAAGAAGATAGCAGAGGATTTAATAAGGAAGCGGTTTAAGTAATAGATAATGTAACAGAGAAAGCAAAAGACCCCCTCAGCCATCTTAATTGGTAAGGGGGTCTTTTTTGTCTATTCATTTACTTCAAAAACAACGATATCAGGAAGAGTCCTGCAATTACAAATAACACAATATTATCTTTACGGAAATCTTTATTGATAATCCGAATAATGGCGTAGCTGATAAAGCCGAATGCCATTCCGTCTGGGATGCTTTGTGTGAAGCCGATGAAGATGATAAGCAAAAAGGCAGGGATGGCTTCGCTGAGATTATGGAACGGAATCTCTTTTACGGATTGAAACATGAGTGCTCCAACGATGACGAGTATGGGAGAGGTAGCACTGTTTGGAATCATGTTGATAAATGGTAAGAACAACAGTGTAAACGCAAATGCAATTCCAGCTGTGATTGCTGTGAGCCCTGTTCGTCCCCCTACCGCTGTTCCAGCCGCGCTTTCGGCTGCACTAATGGTCGGACTGGTGCCAAATAATCCGGATACCATAGCTGTAATGGAACCTGCTTTTAAGGATCGCGCAAAACGATCTTTGTTAGGTAGTAGTCCTTGAAGTAAGCCAACATGTTCAAACACAGAAAGAAGGGTTAACGAGAAAACAGCTAACCAGAAATCTACTGTACCAATATCTTTGAGCGAAAATGAGCCAAAGAACGAGGAGTATTCGCTTATGTGTAGGGGCTTTGACCCTGATAAGTTTATGATTCCAATATAAGCGGCTAAGCCAGTGATGGAGAGAATGGTTAGCAAAAATGCTGTTTTTAGATCAAGTATAAATAAGACGAGTGCAATCAAAAGACCAATTAAGGTTAGGATCACTTGGGGATCACTCAGACTCCCTAATTGAAGCCCTGTTTGAGGGTGAACCAAGACGACTCCGCCTTTTTGCAGACCAATAAAGGTGATAAGGACACCAATACCAACGGAGATGGCGTGCTTCAGAGATGCAGGGATGGATTTGGTGATTTTTACCCCTATGCTGGAAAACGCGACGATGATGAAAATAAGACCAGAGACCACGACGATTCCCAGGGCTGACTGCCACGATAAACCTTGGTTGTGTACGATGGTATAGGTGAAATACGTGTTAATGCCCATGCCGGGTACGAGGACGATAGGAGCATTTGCATATAGCCCCATCAATAGACATCCGAAGATCGAAACAAAAACAGTTGCTAAAACGGCCATTTGAAGATTAATCCCGCTATCATGGAGGATGGAACTATTTACCACGATGATATAGGCTACGGTGAAAAATGCGGTTAAGCCTGCGGTAATTTCTCGTTGAAACGTAGTATTATTTTTTTCAAACTCAAAGAGTGAAAGAAGTGGTTTCAAGATTGATTCCCTCGATTTCTAACTAAAGTAGGTTTTGATTTTGGTTAAATTGGTTGTTTGCTCTAGGATCATACTTAGGAAAATTCTTATTTTCTGACCATTTCCTTGGGCAAGGATACAGCCAAGTTCTTCTAAATGTTTCCCTCCTCCTTCATATGCATACGCGGTACCTGTCGTACTATAAGCACATCGTGAAGTGATGACTACGGGGATACCGGATTGAATCGCTACTACTATGGAAGGGATGACAGCCGGGGGTAAATGTCCGAAACCGAGTGCTTGAATGATGATGCCATCCTTTTTATTAGCAATTGCCCAATCGATGTAAGAACAATCCATGCCTGCATAAGCAGTGAAGAGGACGACATCTTTGGTTAAGTATTGGATGGGGAATTGCGGGTGGTCGAGTGCTGGGACAATCCATTCGAATTCATCTGCTTTTAATCGCTTTGCCATCGGACCCACTACTAAGGATTCGAAGAAAGGAAGGCGGTCTGGATATGTTTTCGTCATATAGATCGGGCTGTGCACCTCATTTTGAAACACAACTAAGACTCCATGGGGTGCAGATTCAGGCAAAGTTGCAATATGTACAGAGTGAACGAGATTTTGCAGTCCATCAAAACTAGCCTCGCTTTGATTCGACATTGAGCCTGTTATGATAACTGGCTTTCCTTTTGGTAAGACATGTTGTAGATAATAGGCAGTTTCCTCCATGGTATCAGTCCCATGGGTGATGACGACTCCATCAATTTCGGGTTGCTCCAGATAATGTGTCACTTTTTGAGCGAGATTTACCATATGATTCAGTGTCATATGTGGGCTTGGGATATTAAGATAAGAATCCACTTGTATGTGGGCATAAGGTGAAAATAGAGAAATGTTATCTGTGATAAATGAGAAGCTAGTCGGTTTTGCTCCTTGCGATTCGGGATCTACAGCCATCCCAATCGTGCCACCTGTTGTAATGATTTGAATGGTTTTCATCCAAGTGCCTGCCTTTCCGTGATGACTAACCTTAGTATTATACGATAAAGATGTATGAAATCAAAGAGATCGGCATGCAATTAGGATCTGCATACCGATCGGTTTAACTTTATGATATCTCGTTATTTCCGGCAAAACGTAGAGCACGGCTGAGTGTGGTAGCTACGACAGATAAATGATTTTCAAATTCTGCGTTGTGAAAGTTCATTTTGAATGAGTCGTGGTTTAGGGCTTGGAGTCTTTTAGCTAGCGCAGTAGCATCTTTGACCATGTGATCCAGTTCTAAGGAGCCAACCGTCAGAAAGAGCCGAACTTCGGAAGAAATGGATGAGAGGAGAGAAGGGAGATTGGCTTCTCTCGTTAAAACATCACATTGGTTCCACCAAATCGAAGGACTGCTGGCGACATACCCTTGGAAAGCTTGAGGTTTGGTAAAGAGTACTTCGAGAACGAACAAACCTCCTAGAGAATGGCCTAAAAGGGTCTGCTTGCTTTCATCTACTTTGTATTTCTCGAGAATAAACGGCTTTAGTTCGGTTTCGATAAAGTGGAGAAACTGATCGGCCCCTCCTGATTCGGGCCATTTCTCACCATTTGGCTTAGGTGGAATCTCTGATGCGGATGGTGCAGTGAAATCAAAAAAGCGACGTGGAAGATTAAAGTCTTTGTCGCCTGGATAACCGATGCTGACGACAATGGAAGGGTGGATGCCTGTTTTGTCTGCCCGCTTTGATTGTAAGCGAACTTGTTCCTGTATGGTCTGGAAAAAGGCATTCCCATCTAGTATATAGATTACTGGGTACCCTGTAGGTGGAGCTGGTTTTGTGGGTACAGAAATATCTAGATGGTAGGGTAGATTTAATTCTTTGCTATGTATAACCCAGCGGTCTATCTGAGGAGAAGATGATTCGAGTTTTTCGATGCTCCTGCTCATGTGGCAACATTCTCCTTTTTCGTAAGCAATTCTAACCCTTCTTCTGCTAACGCACTTTCGTATCCAAAGCATACAGGTGAGCCATTAAATGGATCGACCATGATTCGGGCATCGATATGAAAGATTTGCTTTAAGATATCTACTGTAATCATTTCATCAGGGCTCCCGGTTGCGATGATGTTTCCGTCCCGCATCCCCACAATTTCATGAGAAAATCGAGCGGCATGGTTAATATCATGTAGTACCATCACAACGGTACATTGATGATGTTGATTTAGATTTTCGACGATTTGCAAGACATCTAGTTGATGGGCTAAATCTAGATAAGTAGTTGGTTCATCTAATAGTAGGACCGTTGTATCTTGCGCGAGCGCCATGGCTAACCAGACTTTTTGCCTTTGTCCTCCTGATAAGCTACCGAGTGGACGATTGCGATAGGGGAGGATGTGAGTAATTTCGAGTGCCCATTCAATCTTTTCCTTATCCTCGGTGGTTAATTTGCTGATGTTTTTCCGATGCGGATATCTACCATAGGAAATCAGTTCTTCTACCTCAAGTTCTCCAGGAGCTACAGGGTTTTGGGGAAGCAAGGTAAGGCGCTTCGCAATTTCTTGCGTAGGAAGTGTGTTAATATCTTGTTCCTGTAAGTAGACTTTTCCAACCTTCGGTTTGAGAATTCGCCCCATGGTTTTAAGTAGAGTGGACTTCCCACAACCATTGGGACCAATGATGGTTGTAATTTTTCCTTTGATTACGTCTAGGCACAGATTTTCAAAGATGATATGCCCCTCATATCTTGCTTCCGCATTTTCTACACGTAGGATACTCATCGCGATCTCTCCTAAAATCTAACTTCTAGCCTTTAATAGTAAATAAAGAAAGTAAGGTACACCTATGATTGAAATGATGATCCCTACTGATATTTCCGCTGGGGAAAATAGATTCTTGGCGATAAAATCGGATGCGACGACAAGAATCATGCCGATTACGCCGCAGATAGGCATGATGTAACGGTGCTGTAGCCCGACGAGTTGTTTGGCTATATGCGGACCCATCAAACCAATAAAGCCAATTCCACCAGAGACCGAGACACAGGCACTTACGAGCCCAATACTACTTAATAAAAGGATCGCTTTTTCTTTTTCGATCGAGACCCCTAAGCTTTTCAAGCTCGATTCTTCTAGTTGAAACAAGTCGAGCAAGTAGGATTTTCGATAGATTGGGATGATAAGAAGGAACCATGGTAACATGGCGAGAATCGATTGCCAGTTCGCATTGTATACACTCCCTGTAGTCCAGACGGTGGCCATTTCAAAGTCGGATGCCTTCATTTTCAGGGATAGATACATAGCGAGCGCGCCAAAGCCGGAGCTGATGGCAATCCCGGTTAGAATCAGCCGTTGTGTATCTATCCGACCATTCTTCCAAGCTAACAGATAAATAATAACAGCAGCCACTAGTCCACCAATCAACCCAAACAGTGGTTGCATGAGAACCGAAAACGAGCCAAATTGTTCATGAAAGAAGAAAAGAAATAGAACGATAGCAGCCCCTGCTCCTGCATTGATTCCTAAAATTCCAGGATCGGCTAATCCATTTTTTGTGATCCCTTGGATGACGGCTCCAGCGATTCCGAGTCCCAAGCCGACTAAACTGGCAACGACAATTCTCGGGAGTCGGTAGTCGAATAGGACAAGATCATGTGCTGGAACAGGATTGATTCGTAAGAGAGTATGTATGACATCGTTTATGGTGAGGTCAAAAGTTCCATTGGTTAAACTGATATAAAAAATCGTGACGAATAAGGGAATCAGGATCAATAAGCTTTTTACGTATCGAGGGCCTGTTGATTTAGACAACATTCTTTCCCCCCTTGGTGCGAATGAGATAGAGGAAGAAAGGAACACCAATAATGGCAGTCAAAACACCAATCGGCGTTTCAAACGGATAATTAATAAATCGGCTTAGGATATCGCATACAGCGAGGAATAACCCACCCACGATTCCTGCGCAGGGAATCACCCATTTATAGTCGATCCCTACTAGAAACCGAGTCATATGTGGGATGATAAGTCCAACGAATCCGATTTTTCCAACTAGAGCAACTGCCGTTCCTGTTAAGAATATAACGGCTAACATGGACATCACTTTTATGTACTTGGTACGTTGCCCGAGGGCGATGGAGATATCTTCTCCTAGTGAGAGAATGGTAATGGATTTGGATACGTATAAGGCAAGGATGATTCCGATTACACCAAAAGGAATCGCTAGTTTCAGCATACTCGGATCAATCTGATGCAATCTAGCGTTATACCAAAAGCTAACATTTTGTGATACTTGAAAGTAGGAGGCAATCGCAGCGGACAGACTGCTTAAAAAAGTACCGATTACGGTACCGATAATGGCCAGTCGAATAGGAGAGAGCCCATTTCGAACGAGATTACCAAAGCCAAATACGATGATGGCACCTAGTGCCGATCCGATCATAGAGGCAGATATCATCTGATAAGAAGAGAGGCTTGGAATGAAAACCATGCATAGCGTAATGACAAAGACGGACCCATCCGTAACGCCCATAATAGAAGGGGATGCAAGATAATTTCTTGTCATCCCCTGCATGAGTGCGCCCGATATGGCTAGATATGCACCTACGAGTAATGCGCCTAGTGCTCTAGGGAATCGCGAGCTTTGAATAATCGCATGATCCACGTTGTCTGCATGATAGTGAAAGATTGCGTTCCAAATGGTCATTGGTTCAATCGATTTCGCTCCAAAGAGAATGGATAGGAAAATGACGAGAACAAACAGCAATGGAGCTGTGAAAATGATCAATTTGGGTACTCGATTTTTATTTACCATATCAGTGACACACCTAACTTTGCGCTAGCTTACTTATTCTTTAATTGTTCTGCTGCTTTTAGGAAAGCGATTTTACTCCAAGCTGTTCCGCCTTGAGCCATCGGGTCTACTGCGTTTACAAAGACTTTTTTGTTTTTAACCGCTTGGATGCTGTTCCAGATTGGGTTCTTTTTCAGGTCTTCTAGTGCTTGTTTCTTGTCAGCATTTTCACTTTCGGCAAATTGAACGAAGATATAATTTGGATTGATTTCAGCGAACTTTTCCAATGAAACAACAGGTGCTTTGAGTGTTTGGAGTTCTTTTGGAACGGTTAGCCCTAGGTCGTTATATAAAATTGGGTTGAAGTAGGCATTATCTGCATACAGGTTGATGCTTCCACTACGAATTCGGATGACGACGACTTTTTTATCTTTCAGAGGTTGCAGGGATTCCTTCAATTTAGCAGCGTCCTCTTTAAATTTACCAATAATCTGTTCTGCTTTTTCTTTGTTCTTAGTTAGATCCGCCATTAGCTTAAGATTCGCTTCCCAATTTGTTGCGATATGGGAGACAGGGAGCATAGGAGCCATTTTGTTTAACTTTTCTACTACGTCTGGTTGAAACTTCGATGTACCCATAATGACATCCGGCTTTAAAGTGAGGAGAGCTTCGTAATTAGGTTGTTGCTTTTCCCCGATTGATTTGGCGCCGTCTAACTCTTTGGCAAGGTAACTAGGAATTTTTCCTCCTACTGTAATAGAGCCTACTGGTTTTACACCAAGCACAGCAGCATCTTCCATCGCTTCTAGACTAGCGGTTGCGATGTTTTTCACTTGAGTAGGGACTTTATACTCTTTACCCAGATAAGAAAGGGTTTGTGTTTTGTTTCCGCTTTCACTGGAAACGGTTTCGGTTTTGTTGTTACAAGCAACGAGTACGAATAACAACATAAAAACGGCTATTAAATTAAGTCTGACTACATTCTTTTTCACTATTTTTTCTCCTTTTATGTAAACAAATAGGTTACAATAGTATTGATAATCATTATCATCACCAATATAGCCTTGATTGACATTTGAGTCAATACTAAAAACACAAAAAGATAAGGTATATAACAATCTCATTACAAAATTGTTTCTTTAATATATAAAAAAATAATTTTACAACTAGCTTAATATTTATTGACTATTAGATTGATAATAGTTATCATTTACTTGCGCGAATGACACTGAGAATCATTTTCGATTGTTTAAATAGATACGTTTTGTTACTGAAAGGAATGAAGTTCGATGGGGGAGTCAAAGTTAAATCGTCGGGTAGCGATTGTAACAGGTGCTGCTGGAGGAATTGGACGGACCGTTGCTCAGGAGCTCGCTAAGAGTGGAATGTTTGTAGCGGTTTTTGATCGTGATGAACAGGGGCTCTATCAGTTGGAGTCAGAGTTGAAAGAGGCTGGATCGGATGTAGCTGTATTTCCAGTGGATATTCGAAACCGGACCGAAGTGGAGAGCGTGGTTGATCAGATCGAAGCGGAAATAGGTCCGATTGAGGTTTTAGTAAATGTAGCAGGTGTATTGCGGATGGGAACAGTCAGCAATCTGACAGATGAAGATTGGGAGCAAACCTTCGCTGTTAACTCGACAGGTGTCTTTTATCTGTCGCGTAGTGTGAGTCGGCGCATGATTCCACGAAGAAGAGGTTCGATTGTAACCGTTGGGTCGAACGCCGCAAGCACACCGAGAATGTCGTTTTCTGCTTATGCTTCTTCTAAAGCAGCAGCAGTGATGTTTACCAAGTGTCTAGGTCTTGAACTAGCGCAATACAACATTCGATGCAATATCGTCTCTCCTGGATCAACAGAGACAGACATGCTTAAATTGCTGTGGCAAGATGATGAACAACGTAGCAAAGATCGATGCATTAATGGAGTGAGTGAAGACTACCGACTTGGAATTCCGCTTGGGAAGATAGCAAGGCCGATTGATATAGCGGAAACCGTACTATTTTTGGTTTCGGATCGATCGTCCCATATTACCATGCAAAATATTTGCATCGATGGTGGAGCCACTTTAGGTGTTTAGCTGAGGAGGAGATGGAAACATGAATCGAATGGTTCAGGAGGAAGTACAAGAGAAACCGTTGCTCGATGAGTACGCCGCAGGGGATTTTTATTTTGCTTCCCCGAGGAATGTGGTACACGGAACAGGTGTTTTCAAGCGAGTAGTAGATGGGGGTGAAGTGGCTCATCTGGTTAAGCAGGCGTTGTCAGATGCACGTGAACAAGGGCATGAGCATCCCGTGGTTGTGGGAGCAATTCCGTTTGATCATCAAAATGAGTTACAACTGGTTATTCCGGAAAAGTGCGTATTTTCAGAGCCACATCGATATGAGAAGGCATTAAATGAGGAGTTCTCACCATTGGCTCAATTTGAAATCGAGCCGGTGCCAGCGCCAGAAGCATATCGAGCCGGTGTAGATAAAGGGCTTGCTGGTATTGCAGCAGGGGATTTCGATAAGGTGGTCCTATCTAGATCAGTACGAGTTCATGCGACGGAATCGATTGATCCAAAAGGGATTCTACAAAAGCTAGCGCAGTATAATCCACAAGGCTTTACATTTGCTGTTGATGTAAGAAGTGAAGAGGTCGAGGAAGGGAAGCAGAGAACTTTTTTGGGAGCGAGCCCTGAACTTCTTGTCTCCAAGTTAGATCATATGGTTATCGCGAATCCGCTTGCAGGGTCTAGGCCGCGAAGTGAAGATCCAGTAGAAGATGAGAGACGGGCGAAAGAGTTACTTCAATCGGAAAAAGATCTTCATGAGCATCGAATTGTGGTGGAGGCTGTGAAGGGAGCATTGCAACCTTTGTGCCGGAACCTAGAAGTTCCGAGCATGCCGACACTTGTCCAAACTGAAACCATGTGGCATCTTTCAACTGTGGTAAAAGGAGAGGCGTTAGATGATTCGATCTCTTCCTTGGATCTAGCTCTTGCCTTGCATCCAACGCCGGCTGTTTGTGGTTATCCGACAGAGAGAGCGTTTCAAGCGATTCAAGAAATCGAGCCGTTTGATCGAGGGTATTTTACCGGTATGGTTGGCTGGTGTGATGAGAGTGGCGACGGAGAGTGGGCTGTTGCGATTCGGTGCGCTGAATTAGAAGGGGCGTCGATGTCCTTATATGCAGGGGCGGGAGTGGTATCAGGTTCCAAATCGGAGGACGAATTAGCGGAGACATCAGCTAAGATGCGGACGATGCTTTATGCGATGGGGATCGGAACAAAAGCCTTATAATTCAGAATGATATGAGCGGAGGGGCATGATGTTATCAGGTTGTTCAACTTGGCCAAGTGATTTTGTCAAAAAATACAAGGATACCCAGTGTTGGCAGGGAGAAACGTTTGGCGAGATCTTGCGAGAGCGTGCTAACTTATATGGGGAGCGCATCGCAGTTACGGCAGGGGATCTTCAAATTAGCTACCTGGAGCTAGATCATAGAGCAGATCAACTTGCATCAGGATTGCAAAAGAGGGGGATTCAAAAAGGAGATCGGGTGGTTGTTCAGCTTCCAAATACGATCGAGTTTTTTGAAGTTTGTTTTGCATTGTTTCGATTGGGAGCGGTTCCAGTACTAGCCCTTCCGACTCATCGATATAGTGAGATTTCCTATTTCTGTGGATTTACAGCAGCAGTCGCTTACATTATCCCAGGAAGCCGCCATGCTGGATTTGATTATGTTTCTTTGGCTACAAAGGTTCAAGAAGAAACCGCTTCATTAAAGCATGTATTCGTTACGGGAGAGGGGAATGAAAGTGGATTTCTCTCTCTAGCTAATGTGTATGACTCATCACCTATGATAGAGGTACAAGTAAGTGGTGAAGATGTCGCTCTTTTTCAATTATCGGGAGGAAGCACAGGATTACCTAAGTTTATCCCGCGGACTCATAATGATTATATTTATAGCCTTCGTATGAGTAATGAAGTATGTCAGATGAATGTGGATAGTGTCTATATGGCAGTGCTGCCAGTTGCTCATAATTTTCCGCTTAGTTCGCCTGGAGTGCTCGGTACTTTGTATGCGGGGGGAAGGGTTGTCCTATCTTCTGGCTCCAGTCCAGATGAGACTTTTCCACTCATTGAGAAAGAACGAGTAACGATCACTGCGATGGTTCCACCGATTGCGCTTATCTGGCTTGAAGGGGTTAAAACACGTACGTTTGATTTTTCAAGCTTGAAAGTGCTGCAAGTTGGGGGAGCGAAGTTTAGTACAGAGATGGCGAAGCGAGTAAAGCCTTCGTTCGGATGTACACTTCAACAGGTGTTTGGAATGGCGGAGGGCTTAGTTAATTATACGAGACTTGATGATTCAGATGATTTGATTCATGAAACACAAGGTAGACCGATGTCATCTTATGATGAGATTCGAATTGTGGATGAAGAAGATCAGGAAGTGTCACAAGGAGAAGCAGGTGAACTATTAACCCGTGGTCCGTATACGATACGAGGTTATTACAAAGCAGAAGAACATAATGCTCGTTCGTTTACCGCTGACGGTTTTTATCGGACAGGGGACATTGTGAGGTTGAGCAAGGAAGGTTATATCATCGTGGAGGGAAGAAACAAAGATCAAATTAATCGCGGTGGCGAGAAGATCGCCGCTGAAGAAGTAGAGAATCATCTATTGGCTCATCCAGACCTCTTAGATGTATCCATCGTATCGATGCCAGACTCATTCCTCGGAGAGAGATCATGTGCGTTTATGATTCCAAGAGAGAATCGTCCTACTCCATCCGAAATTAGGCGTTTTCTGCAGGACAGGGGACTTGCCGCATATAAAATTCCTGATCGGATTGAGTTTGTAGATAAATTCCCGAAGACACCACTCGGAAAAGTGAGTAAAAAAATGTTGCGCCAGATGATTGTGGAGAAGATGACACTTAAAAAAGTTTAAAAGGAAGTGAAACCATGGGGATTCCATTGATTACACCCTATGCGATGCCAACAATGATCGATTTACCTACCAATAAAGTTGCTTGGGAGGCCGATCCAAAGCGTGCTGTATTACTGATTCACGACATGCAAAAGTACTTTATGCGCCCGTATCAAGTGAATCAATCGCCGATTGTGGAGTTGATGGATCACATACGATCTCTCAAAGAGACATGCAGCGAAATGGAGATTCCGGCTGTTTATTCGGCACAACCAGGAGATCAAAGTCCAGAGGATCGAGCGTTACTGATTGATTTCTGGGGGCCAGGGATGGGAGAAGACCCGTTGCAGACGGATATCGTGGATGAGCTTTCGCCTGAAGCGAATGACCGAGTCCTGACGAAATGGCGTTATAGTGCTTTTCAGAGAACGGATCTACTAGAATACATGCAAGAGCAGGGACGGGACCAGCTTATCATTTGCGGAGTGTACGCGCATATCGGATGCCTACTTACGGCTTGTGACGCATTTATGAAAGACATTCAGTCCTTCTTTGTAGCAGATGCAGTCGCTGATTTCTCCCTTCAGGATCATCAAATGGCCATGCATTATGCTGCTTCACGCTGCGCTTACACCATTACGACAAATCAGATCATCGAGCAATTGAAAAAGGAGCAGTATTCTTATGACGTTTGAGACACTTTGTAAACAAGTAGCCCATTTATTAGATGAACCAGAAGCAACGATTTCGGAAACAGAGAATCTACTTGATAGAGGCCTTGATTCCATTCGGATGATGAGTTTGGTGGAGAGCTGGAGACAGGATGGCGTGGAGGTTGACTTTATTGCTCTGGCGGAGAACCCAACCCTTTCTCATTGGTGGGAACTATTATCTTCTGCTAAACGACACGCTTAATTCACACCAACTTGTTTAAAGGTGGCAAAATAGATGTTGCATACAAACACAAATCGTAGACCCCTTACTCGGGCACAATCAGGGATCTGGTATGCTCAGAAGTTAGATCCAGAGAATCCGATTTATAACACGGGTGAATATGTAGAAATAGAAGGAAATGTGGAGTTAGAACCATTAATCCAAGCCATTAAACAGACGATTGTAGAAGCAGAATCGTTACATGTTCGGTTTCATGAAGATGAGGGTGAGCCGTGGCAGGAGATTCGTAGTGATCAGGAGGTTGAAGTCCTAGTTATCGATATGAGTCAAGAGAGCGATCCGTACGATTCAGCGATGAAGTGGATGAAAGAGGATTTGGCTAAACCCATTGACTTGCTTCATGAGGCACTTTGTAGGCAAGTTTTGTTAAAGCTAGAGGATCATCGTACATTTTGGTATCAGAAGATCCACCACATCGCGATTGATGGTTTTGGATTTTCCCTCTTGTCAAAACAAGTTGCGAAAGTGTATACCGCTTTGATCGAAGGAAGTCCTTGTGGGGAGCGATTTTTCGGCTCATTTGAGCGGGTTATTGAGGAAGATGTCACATATCGGAATTCACAAAAATATCAGGATGATCGTCTATTTTGGATGGAACAGTACCAGAATCAAACCGATATTGTTAGTTTAGCGGATCGTGCCGTTTTGTTATCTGGAAATACGGACTTGTCTACTTGTTTTTTACATCCTGACGACTTTGAAAACCTGAAAAAATGGGCTAGAGAATGTGAGACGAGCTGGCAGGAGTGCATGATTGCGGCTATGGCCATCTATGTGCATCGTTTGACTGGATCGAAGGAGATTGTGTTAAGTGTGCCGATGATGGGGCGCATGGGTTCTGCTTCGTTGAAGGTACCAGCGATGGTTATGAATATCGTGCCACTTTGGCTAGACATGCATCCGGGGATGTCATTTCGTGAGCTTATGAAACAAATTCGCCAGGCAATGGGCGATACGAGAAATCACCAACGTTATCGGCATGAAGAGATCCGTCGGGATTGTAAATTATTAGGTGAAAACAATCGCCTGTTTGGTCCGCAAATCAATATTATGCCATTTGAATATGGACTTCGTTTTGCTGATGCTTGTGGCATCGTTCACAAGCTAGCCACGGGACCGGTTGAAGATATCTCTCTCCATCTCTATGAGCAACAAGGTGGACAAGGATTACGAATGGATCTCGCGGCAAATGCGGATCTCTACGAAGCGGAGGAAGTGAGTCTTCATCTTCGCCGGATCCAATCTGTCATCAGGCAGGTGATCCAAATGGAGAGTGCAGATTCTCTAGGTTCCTGCGATCTCTTGCTTCCTGAGGAGAGTAGGAAGATTGTAGAGGATTGGAATCAATCGGAGCAGCCATTTGCTGACAGTAGTGTGTTGGAGCTTTTTGAACAACAAGTATGGGCGCGTAAAGAAGAAACAGCTGTGATCTGTGCTGATACGACTCTTTCTTATAGGGGATTAAGTGAACGAAGTAATCGTTTAGCCAATTTGCTTACTTCACGTGGTGTGGGTCCAGAGCAATTTGTTGCGATTATGTTGCCTCGTGGTGTAGATATGGTCGTTGCGATGTTAGCGGTTCTAAAGACGGGAGCTGGCTATCTTCCGATTGATCCAGAATATCCGGTGGGACGTATTTCGTACATGTTAGAGGATGCGAGTCCTTCTTACATCATTACGACAAGGGAGTTAGAAGGTCAACTATCGGAAGAGGCTCCTGTTGCCAAGTTGGTTTTAGATGATACAGAGTTGAATAAGGAGCTAGATACATTTAGTAGCTACGACTTTGCACCGAGCGAAACCATTTCCCCATTGCATCCAGCGTATATGATCTACACCTCTGGCTCTACGGGCAAGCCTAAAGGGGTAGTCATACATCGGCAGAGCCTCTTAAACTTCCTATTATCGATGCAAGATCAATTTTCGATGGGCCAAGAGGATCGCCTATTAGCTGTTACCACGATCGCTTTTGATATCTCGGTTCTAGAGATTTTCCTTCCGTTGATTAGTGGAGCGGTTTGTCTGGTTGCCCAGAAAGAAGCGATTCAAACACCCTCTGCTTTGGTCAAGATGATTCAAGAGAATGGTATTACGCATATGCAGGCAACGCCGACACTTTGGCAAACGATTGCCTCTTATGACGATGTTTCGATTGAAGGGCTAAAAGTGCTGGTAGGAGGAGAAGCGCTTCCGAGTCATCTGGCATCTGCGCTGGTTGAGCTGGGTTGTAAGGTAACCAATCTATACGGACCGACGGAAACCACGATTTGGTCAACATCATGTATTCTTTCTAAGGAGCAATTGCTATCGCCTCCGATTGGTCGGCCGTTATGGAATACGCAAGTATACATTCTGGATGCTAGCTTACGATTACTGCCCCCAGGGATTCCAGGAGATTTATACATAGCGGGCGCAGGATTAGCACGGGGATACTTTGGCCGTCCAGATCTTACAGCGGAGCGATTTATTGCTAATCCATATGGACCTGCGGGTTCGCGCATGTATCGAACAGGCGATATTGCCCGTTGGCGTCCAGATGGAACGTTAGAGTATGTCAGTCGAGCGGATCATCAGTTCAAAATTAGAGGGTATCGGATTGAACTAGGTGAAGTGGAAGCGGTGATTGCGAGTCATTCGCTAGTTCACCAAGTAGCCGTCATCGTGAGAGAGGATCGGCCGGGAGACAAACGATTGGTCGCTTATATCGTCCCACCAGCTGGTGTCAACTTGGACTGGGCAGAGTTTCGTCAGTTTGTGGGTGGAAGTTTACCTGCTTATATGATTCCATCCTCTTTTGTCTCGTTAGAAGAACTACCGCTTACTCCGAATGGCAAACTAGATCGAAAGAGGCTTCCTGCACCTGATTTTGAGTCGATTACTATCAAGAGGGAGCCAAGAACACCACAAGAGGAAATCTTATGTGATCTGTTCGCTGGGGTATTAGGCTTATTTCGAGTGGGAATTGATGATAACTTTTTCAATTTAGGAGGACACTCACTACTGGCAGGGAATCTGATGAATCGGATTCGGGCCGTTTTCGATGTGGAACTCGGTATTGGAAAATTATTCGAAACGCCTACTGTAGCTGGATTAATTGGGCAGCTGGATCAAGGGAAGCCAGTTCGCCCGCCGATCGTGAGAGTGGAGAGAGAGTCAGAGGCTCCATTGTCGTTTTCCCAGAAGCGTTTATGGTTTCTTCATCAACTAGAGGGACCAAGTCCTACTTATAACATTCCTCTTATCATTCAGCTACAAGGAAATATGAACAAAGGTGCGCTAGAGAAAGCCCTCGCTGATGTAGTGAAACGTCATGAAGTTCTTCGGACGATTTTCCCAGATCAACAAGGTAGCACTTGCCAACTGATCTTAGAAGCAAGTCAGGCGGTGCCAACGTTACATGTGACCTTGTGCACGGAAGAAGAGCTTTCGGAGCTTCAACATCAGGCAGCACGATATAGCTTTGATTTATCAAAAGAACCTGCCATTCGTGCCGAGCTATTTGAGCTTTCAGCCAATTCCGGTGTGCTGGTACTATTGCTACATCACATCGTAGGAGACGGCTGGTCACTTGCGCCACTGATAAAAGATCTGGAGTTTGCATACCGAGAAAGAGCAAAAGGAGAAACGCATTCTTTTGCTGAGTTACCCGTTCAGTATGCGGACTATGCCATTTGGCAGGAGAATTTACTAAACTACGATAACAATCAAGATGGCTTAATTGCTCAGCAAATTGAATACTGGAAAGGGGCTTTGTCCCACCTTCCGGATCAGTTAGAGTTGCAAACCGACCACCAGCGTCCATTCGAATCAAGCTATCAAGGAGAAAGCCTCATTTTCGAGATACCTTCTGGGCTCCATAGCCGACTAACGGAGATCGCTCGTAAAAATGGTGCCAGCCTCTTTATGGTTCTACAAGCTGGGTTCGCCGCTTTATTAACAAGGTTGGGAGCAGGGACCGATATTCCACTTGGAAGTCCGATTGCGGGCCGGAATGATGATCGGATTGTCGATCTCGTGGGGTTGTTTGTAAACACATTAGTGCTACGAGTGGATACATCGGGTGAGCCAAGTTTCAGGGAACTGATTGAGCGAGTCAAGAAAGTAAATATCGGTGCATATGAACATCAGGATGTTCCGTTTGAAAAGCTGGTGGAAGTGCTAAATCCAACTCGTTCTCGTTCGAAGCATCCGTTATTTCAGATTATGATCGCCATGCAAAACACACCTGATCTAAAGTGGAATGCACCTGAGCTAGACGCCGATTTCCATCTGAGCAATACGGGCACTGCTAAATTTGACCTAACTCTAGAGTTTCGAGAGTCCTTTGATGCAGAGGGAATTGGAAACGGATTACATGGCTTCTTAGAGTATAGTACCGACTTATTTGAACGGAATACGATGGAGCATTTAATTGAGAGATTGCTCAGGTTATTAGAGGGCGCATCACACGATCCAAATCAATCCATTGGCCGTCTTGAAATCTTGAGTGGAGAAGAACGGGCGAAACTAACCCAGGATGTGAAAGAGAGCCTCGAGGTGGAGGATACGATTGTCTCCCTCTTTGAACGACAGGCTACTCTCTATCCGAAACAGACAGCGCTCGTTTATGAGAATACAAGAGTAAGCTATGAGGAGCTAAACGCAAAAGCGAATCAGATTGCGTACTCGTTAATGGAACAAGGAGTAGGACCTGAGCAATTTGTTGCCCTTGCCCTACCGAGATCTGCCCAGATGATGGTGGCATTACTAGGGATTCTGAAGACGGGTGCAGGATACGTTCCTCTCGATCCGGCTTATCCAACAGAGCGCATTTCGTTTATGCTGAGTGATGCAAAGCCTTCATGCATGATTACAAATGCAGAGGTTGCTCCTTCGTTGCCTCAAGATCACTCGATTCCGCTTATGTTGCTTGAGGATGTGAATCAAGGTGAAGGTGCTCTATCCAATCCGGTAGATGCAGATCGGATCCAGCCATTATCACCACAGCATCCAGCCTATATCATTTATACTTCTGGATCGAGCGGGCTTCCGAAGGGTGTCGTCATCCCGCATCAAAATGTGATTCGTCTCTTTCAATCAACGGATTCATGGTTCCAGTCCCAATCTACTGATACGTGGACCTTATTCCACTCCTATGCATTTGATTTCTCTGTATGGGAGATGTGGGGGGCACTGCTCTATGGAGGCCGTCTAGTGATTGTTCCTTATGACACGAGTCGCTCTCCGGTTGATTTCTTAAAGCTATTGGTAGAGGAAGAGGTAACGGTATTAAATCAAACTCCTTCTGCTTTCTATCAATTGATTCAGTCCGATCAAGAGAATCAGGAAATAGGAAGTAGACTCTCCTTACGCTATATCGTATTTGGTGGAGAGGCTTTAGAGTTTAGTAGATTAAAAGATTGGTATACCCGCCATTCGGATCAAAAGCCACGATTGATTAATATGTACGGAATCACGGAGACCACCGTACATGTAAGTTATTGTCCACTCGATCAAGCGAGTGTTGAGATCTCGGCTAGTAGTTTGATTGGAGAAGGAATACCTGACTTAGGCGTGTATGTATTAGACCAATGGTTGCAACCAGTCCCACCGGGGGTTAGAGGAGAACTTTATATTTCGGGTGATGGATTGGCCCGAGGATACTTAAATCGCCCAGGGCTAACGGCTGAACGATTTATCGCAAATCCATTTGGGAAACCGGGTTCAAGGATGTATCGTACAGGCGACTTGGCTTGCCTCAGACCTGATGGAACGCTAGATTACCTAGGACGAGCAGATCAGCAGATTAAGATTCGCGGTTTCCGAATTGAATTAGGGGAGATTGAAGCTGTTCTAAATGAACATCCAGATGTGAAACAGGTAGCGGTCGTCGTCCGTGAGGATCAGCCTGGGAATCAGAGACTTATTGCTTATGTCGTTACGGTATCTCAGTCGCAAGAGGAGCTTTCATCACTACGCCCGCATGCGGCAAGCCGATTACCGGAGTATATGGTTCCATCTGCTATGGTGCTAATGGACCAGCTACCTTTAACGCCAAATGGCAAATTAGATCAGAAATCGTTGCCTCCACCAGACTTTTCGACTCAGGCATCTGGGCGGTTACCGAGAACGCCTCAAGAAGAGATTTTGTGCGATCTCTTTATGGAAGTCTTAGATCTACCACGTGTGGGAATCGATGATAGCTTTTTTGAACTTGGAGGACATTCATTACTCGCAGTTCGCTTGATGACTCGAATTCGTGAATCTCTGGGTATGGAAATCAATATCGGTCACCTGTTTACAGCCCCGACGGTAGCCGGCCTTGCTGAAAGCCTAGCGATGGGGAGTAGTCATAACCCATTAGAAGTGCTTCTACCACTTCGAGAAAATGGGACTCGGCATCCGTTATTCTGTGCTCATCCAGCTGGGGGACTTAGCTGGTGCTATGCGGGTCTTATGACGACACTGGGTGTGGATTACCCAATCTACGGTCTACAGGCTCGAGGGATTGCTAGGAAAGATGTCATGCCGAGATCGACTGAGGAGATGGCGGCGGATTATATAGAGCATATGAAAGAGATTCAACCAGAAGGTCCGTATTATTTACTAGGGTGGTCTCTAGGAGGAAATGTGATTCATGCTATGGCTACACAACTCCAACGACAAGGAGACGAAGTTGCTCTTTTAGTGATGCTAGATGCGTACCCAAGCCATTTTTCGATCAAACGTACACCAAGTGATGACGAGGCCCTACTTGCCCTACTGGCACTAGGTGGATACGACCCTGATGACTTGGGTGACAAGAGGCTAGACTTAGAGGGAGCAATGGAGATTCTTAGTAGAGATGGTAGTGCTTTAGCAAGCCTAGATAAAGAGATTATCTTGAATTTGCGAAGTGCTTATATAAATTCGATAGACATTTTACGGAAATATATGCCAGCTCCTTTTAAAGGGAATCTTCTTTTCTTCCGCTCGACGGTGATTCCAGATTGGTTCACGCCTCTGTTTGCAGATTCATGGGAACCGTATGTGGATGGAGAGATCGAGGTGCACGAGATTGCATGCCGACATAAAGACATGTGCCAACCAGAACCATTGAAGGAAATTGGTCAGATTTTGGGAGAGAAATTAAAAGAACTAGCAAATGTAGTTTATTCGTAATGGGAGGGGAGAACATGAGCAATCCATTTGACGAGCAATCAGGTACCTTTTTCGTCCTACTGAATGAAGAAGGACAATATTCATTATGGCCGAGTTGGATCGAAGTTCCTGCGGGATGGAAGGTAGTATACGGTAAGGATCAAAAAGACAACTGCCTCGCTTATATAAATGAAGAGTGGAAGAGCTTAATCCCAACACAGCTTATAAAAGCAGTAAAAATCAATCCTGTTATGTGACGAGGCGATTTGAGTGAGTAAAAGAAAAGTCGTTGTATTGGTCTATGTGTTAGCCATGTTTATGGCGGCGATGGATGCGACGATTACCAATGTAGCTTTACCTGCGATGGGGGCAGCTTTTCAAATCCCTCTCTCGGCAACCAGCGCTATCAATGTAGGGTATCTGGTAGGAGTGGCGATGCTCCTACCGATTGCCGGCTGGTTAGGAGATCGCTTTGGAACGAAACGAGTGTTTTTAATATCCCTTAGCATTTTTACAGTGTCATCGTTTTTGTGTGGAATGGCTAATAGCTTGGTCACACTGAACATAGCTCGAATCATTCAAGGTGCGGCAGGAGGTCTATTGACACCAGTAGGGATGGCGATTCTCTTTCGAACCTTTACACCCGAAGAGCGGCCTAGGTTGTCACGTATGATTGTGTTTCCGGTTGCAGTCGCACCTGCTCTAGGACCGATTATCGGCGGATTTCTAGTGGATCAGCTTTCATGGCGATGGATTTTCTATATTAATATTCCATTTGGGATTTTAGCCGTGATCGTAGGGATGTTGTTTCTCGAAGAATATCGAAAAGAGACCCGTGAACGTTTTGACGGGAAAGGTTTTTTGCTCTCAGTCTTTGGATTCTCGATGTTTATGTATGCTTTGACTCAGGGACCGTCTCAAGGGTGGACTTCACCTGAGATATGGATCACAGGCGTTTTAGGACTTTCTTTTATGATTGCTCTCATTTTCGTAGAGTGGCGAGCAAAAGATCCTTTGTTAGATCTAAAATTGTTGAATGAGCCATTGTTTCGAATCATGAGCATTATCTCAGCTTGTTCGGCTGCCGCGTTGTTTGGAATGCTGTATACGTTCCCGCTCATGTATCAAAGTGCGCTCCATGTATCTGCACTTAACACGGGGCTTACTGTATTTCCGGAAGCAATCGGGCTGATGATTTCATCTCAACTTCTACCGACATCCCTTAAAAAACTAGGCGTAAAGCGATTAATGATTCTATCATTAACAGGCTCAGTTGTAGTCTTTGCATTAATCGCATTCTTGTCGGCATCGGTTAACCCATGGATTGTGAGAGTGCTCATGTTTAGCGTAGGGATTTTCCTCGGTCATTCGGTAGGAGCCTTGCGAGCCACTGCTTTTAACCATATCTCTCATGGCTCTATGGCGAGGGCAACAACCTTATTTCAAGTTCAATACCGCCTCGGATCCGTCTTAGGCGTTGCGATCTTAGCCAGTGTCATTGGATTGGCCGACTTAATCGGTGGTAGTCAGACGAATCCAATTACCTACCAATGGGCATTATTCGGTTCTGCTATCTTTTTAATCTTATCTCTCATCTTTGCTATTCAGCTGAAGAACACAGAAAAAATAAGCGAGGCACCATCCCAAAAAGCTCGTGCCTCATAAGTTCGATATAAAGTTATCTATCATCCAAGGAGATGATTTCATTGTCAACCGTAACCGATTTACGCGGAACGATTCAGGATCTAGATAGGGAGATTTTGAATCTGATGAGTCAAAGACAGGAACTTGTACAGGATGCAAAAGAAAATCATGGATTGATGATGAATTTTCCTTTCCAACAAGCGATTCGATACATGGATCAACAGGAAGTAGAAATGGTAGCAACTCTGCTTCAAGAACGGGTCCAAATCCGAGCCAAAGCCAAAGCTAAAAAAGTAATGTATTACTCAAGAGAATACCAGCAAGAGGATACCATTATCACGATTAATGGAGAAAGAATTGGAGATGGAAATCCGCATTTTATTATGGGTCCGTGTGCAGTCGAAAGCTATGATCAAACCAGCATAGTAGCAGAAAAAATGGCACAACAAGGGGTTCGTTTGTTACGAGGAGGCGCTTTTAAACCACGTACTTCCCCCTATGACTTCCAAGGTCTCGGTGTAGAAGGGCTACAGATTCTATCACGAGTGGCACGAGAACAGGGAATGGCAGTCATCACCGAAATCTTGTCCGTGGACCAACTGGATGAAGCGCTTCCTTATGTGGATGTCGTGCAAATAGGCTCACGCAATATGCACCATTTCCCGCTTCTGAAAGCACTCGGGAAAACCAACAAGCCTATATTACTAAAAAGAGGTTTGTCAGCTACGATTGAGGAGTTCAAATTGGCGGCGGAGTACATCTTGGCAGAAGGAAATAAGAACGTAATTCTCTGCGAAAGAGGGATTCGAACCTATGAGACAGCGACTCGAAACACGCTAGATATCTCAGCAGTTCCAATCCTCAAACAGGAGACACACCTACCTGTCATCGTAGACGTTACTCATTCAGCTGGAAGAAAAGATATCCTAACCGCTATGGCAAAAGCTGCCCTAGCTGTGGGAGCAGACGGCGTCATGGCAGAAGTACATCCGAATCCGGCAAAAGCACTATCGGATTCAAAACAACAAATGAATTTATATGAATTTGATTGCTTTATGGATGCGATCCGTAAGGTAATTAGATAGAAAAACCCCTCTTATCTCATAGGATAAGAGGGGTTTTTGCTTGTATGATTAAGAATTAATTCCTGTTATATTTTAATAATAAACATGTGATTTATAAATATAATTTGTAATCTTAGAGGAGAGAGTTATAGATGATTGAAGTAGAGCATTCTGCTGTTCAAAGCTATATAGACTCACCAAGTAAACTAAGAAAGTTATACAAACGTGTCTTAATCATAATAAGTTTATCCCAAATATTTGGCGGAGCAGGTCTAGCAGCAGGCGTTACAGTGGGTGCTCTTATCGCTCAGCAGATGCTGGGAACGGATGCCTTTGCAGGACTACCAGCCGCTTTATTTACTCTGGGATCTGGAGGAGCCGCATTCCTTGTAGGGAGACTCTCACAACGCTCTGGGCGTAGAGTAGGTCTTGCGACAGGATTTATGGTAGGTGGGCTAGGTGCTGTAGGTGTGGTCGTTGCGACCATGATAGGTAGTATTGTCCTTTTACTCATTTCACTATTGGTCTATGGAGCCGGTACAGCTACCAATTTACAAGCTCGCTACGCGGGTACTGATTTAGCCAACAAGAAACAAAGAGCTACTGCGATTAGTATTACGATGGTGATGACCACATTTGGTGCGGTAGCCGGGCCTAATCTCGTAGATATCATGGGAAGATTTGCTGTATCTATTGGTATTCCTAAACTTGCAGGCCCTTTTATCTTATCTGCTTTTGCTTTTTTTATGGCCGGTCTTGTCCTTTATATCATGCTTCGTCCTGATCCACTCGAAATAGCCAGAAAAATAGAATCTTATAAGCAGAAATATACCGACGAGGTCTCTTCTAAATCGGAAGACATTCCCGCAGATAAAAAAAGAGGGATTACGATTGGCGCTACTGTGATGGTCCTTACGCAGATGGTGATGGTGGGCATTATGACCATGACACCGATTCATATGCAACATCACGGTCACGGTCTAGGTGAAATTGGCATGGTGATCGCTTTCCATATAGGGTCCATGTACTTGCCTTCCCTCTTTACAGGAATTCTCGTTGATAAGATAGGCCGCGTAGCGATGAGTATTGCTTCGGGTGTGACACTCCTGATATCAGCACTGGTAGCCGCATTTTCACCCAGCGATTCGGTTCCGCTCTTAATTGTAGCCCTTTCGTTACTTGGATTAGGTTGGAACTTTGGTTTAATCAGTGGGACTGCGCAGATTGTCGATTCTGCCGAGCCTAAGACGCGTGCGAAGGTACAAGGCACTGTAGATGTTTTTGTCGCACTAGCTGGAGCATCTGGCGGAGCACTTTCCGGAATGATTGTAGCTAACTCCAGTTATGCAACATTGTCATTATTAGGAGGAGTTTTATCCTTATTGCTCATCCCAGTCATACTATGGCCTCGAAATCGAAGGTAGAGAAAATCATAAAAATCCCCTCTTGTCACATAAGACGAGAGGGGATTTTTATGATTTTTGTTTGATTTTCTGAAATACGATTTTTACGTAACGTTTGTTGTCTGTATCGAATTGGTTTTTCAATAAATTCCCAAGAAAGAGCTGCTATGATGATAATGATAGAAACCTGAATAACTGCACGAATGATCGTGTATTCCTCTCCCTCCAGTATTGTTGGGAAGGGAAGTAATAGTACAGGGAAATGCCACAAGTAAATCCCATAGGAGCGAACTCCTAACCATCTTAGCGGACCCCATTCCCAAATTTGGTGAAACCATTTGGTCGAAGGGTAGACGATTGCTATGATGAGAGCCGCAGTTGCTACGCATTGAAGGACCATTCCCCCTTTGTAAAGAAAGGGATCCACCTCGTTTGTAAACAAGATCATCCATAATAAAGTGATGAATCCTCCTGCTCCCAATAAGCTGATTCCTACTCTTAGACTACGGGAAGTAGTGACTTTCTCTGGAATCTTTTGCATCGGACAGTAAAAAGCGAGTACGGCACCTATGAGTAGAGCGAATGCACGAGTATCGGTTCCATAATAAATTCTGCTTTGATCTAACAAGCCAGGTTGATAGAGAAGGGCCATAGCAAGCGCCGAGATAAATGCTCCTAAGAGGATTAGCATGACTATCCATTTCTTTCTCATAACACCAAGTCCTAACACGAGTAGAAATGGCCAAATGAGATAAAACTGCTCTTCTACCGCTAAAGACCACAGGTGCAACAAGGGAGAGGGTGCGCTGAAATGAGAAAAATACGATGCATCACTTACAATGAACCACCAATTGGTTATATATAACAGCGATGCAAGGAGGTCACCCCAGAAGGTTGCGAATCGGGAAGGATTGGATATCGCTATCCCGATCACGACAACGATTAATAATAAAAGCAGTCCGGGTAGCAATCGTCTGGCTCGCTTTACCCAGAAATCATGTAAGTTAATTTTTCTATGTTTTTTCCACTGTGTAAGGAGGATATCGGTAATGAGATATCCTGATAAAACGAAAAAGATTCCTACTCCAATGAGTCCGCCAGGTGCAAAGAAATTTATTTTTAGATGATAAATAACAACCGCTAGTACCGCAAATGCTCTTAATCCATCTAATCCAGGGACATATCTATTATTTAGCGGCTGGGATTTTGCCTCCTTTGTCATAATGCCATGCATGGTTAATCTGTCTCCTCTCTATTTTTTGATTTGTTCGAGTAAAAGTGGATAAAATTCTTTTTTGAAATGAATGCCGTCCTCACCATATAGTTCTGGTTTTTCCTTCAACAAAGAGGATAAATCAACATAGTGAACTTCTTCTTTTTTAGCAAGTTCTTCGATCCCTTTATTAACAGAAGGGATATTTTTATATTGTGGATTCTGTTTCAATGCCGCGGCTGTCCCGGATGGAAGGGATAGCATATGAATCTTCATCTGAGGTGCTTTTTCTTTTAGTTGTTTGATTAATTTTTCATAGTCATCCAGTTCTTTTTTTACTGGATCTTTTACGGGAAAAGATAAATCATTTAAACCTAGTAATAAATAAAGATTCTCAGGCTTTTTATCAAGGATTTCTTTTATATTTTGTTCGATAACAAATTGAACTGTGGTTCCATCTACTGAGATTACATTTTCTTTACCTGCAAATTCAGGTAGTCCTTTAAATAGAGAATCTCCAACAAATAAATCGGTCCCTTTTTCTTGCTGTGTTGTTTTATTTTCCCCTGTCTTACTTTCTGTTCCGGTAGTTGCCTGCTGGTTTGCTTTTCCTCCACAAGCTACAACCGATATAGATAAGATACCAACGAATATATACGTAAATAGTTTTTTCATCTTGTAACTGTCCTCCTACAATTTTTTCTTTCGTGTACAGTAGGACTATAAAACAGCGAGTTAAAGATTAGATAAAGATGAAGTCGATTTTATATAAAAAATTTGTAGACATGCATAAAGGAAAATTCGTGCGCTCAAACTAGAGACAAATATTTCAAGCTTCAAAGATAGGAGCGTCATGATGAATAGTAGAGTTCGAAAGTGGATTATCGGTGGTGTGGCGGCTTTTCTACTGATGTCGCTTGTTGGTAGCTCCGAAACAGCTCCTGCTCAGGCAGCTAATGCAGGTAAAAGTTATAAAGGATTTTCCAGCAATGACGTTACACTGTTAGCACGAACAGTTCATGGTGAAGCACGAGGGGAGCCATATGAGGGGCAAGTAGCAGTAGCGGCAGTCGTATTAAACCGCTTGGATAGCACGCAGTTTCCTAATACGATCTCCGGAGTGATCTTCCAGCCACAAGCGTTTACTTGTGTGGCAGATGGACAAATTTGGATGGAGCCAAACGAGTCAGCCTATAAAGCAGCTAGGGATGCGATTGGTGGTTGGGACCCAGCAGTAGGATGTAATTATTATTTTAATCCTGCCACCGCTACATCCAAATGGATTTGGTCTCGCCCACAAGTGAAAAAGATCGGCAAACATATATTTTGTCGCTAAGGAGGAAGAAAGGTTATGTCTACGTATGGAAAAATAGCTCGTGTTTTCCTTCCTATCACACTTGTAGTACTCCTTGGTATGGGAGCTTGGGCATATAAAGAATATCAAGAGAAAAGTTCGGTTTTAATCAAAGCAGAGAACCAGTATCAAAGAGCTTTTCATGAATTAAACAACCATATGGATGCCTTGCAGGGTGAGATTGGAAAAGTGCTAGCGGTTAATTCGCAAAAACATCTCTCTGATTCTCTCACCAATGTATGGAGGCTTACGTATGCTGCTCAAAGTGATGTGGCCCAGCTACCTCTTAGTTTGATGCCGTTTCACGATACACAAAAGTTCTTAGGACGAATGGGGACCTTCTCCTATCATGCTGGGGTTAGAGATTTCAATAAAGAGCCCCTTTCGGAAAAGGAGTATCAAACCCTAAATACGCTTTATCAAAATGCAACGGATATTAAAGGAAAGCTAAATGAAGTGCAATCACAGGTTATCTCTAAAAATTTACGTTGGATGGATGTAGAACTGGCCATAGCGACAGAGGATAAGAAACTGGATCATACGATTATTGATGGGTTTCAAGCAGTGAACAATATGGTCGTGCAATTCCCAGAAGTAGATTGGGGTCCGACGGTTAATAACTTGGAAGTGCGTAAGAAAGAGAAATTTACTACCTTAAAAGGGCGTAATATCTCGGAAGAAGAAGCGAAAGAGAAAGCAGCCAAACTTCTTGACCGTACGACAGAAGGCATGAAAGTGACATTTGCAGAGAAGGGCGATTTCCCGGTTTACAGTATTAGCTTTGAAGGGAAAAATGGACCTTGTAATTTGGACTTAACCCGTACAGAGGGGCATGTGACTTGGATGCTGTACAATCGTCCAGTCAAAGAGTCTAAGTTAAGCCGTGAGCAGGCGTTAGAAAAGGCACAATCCTTCTTGAAGAAGATGGGATATGAGGGAATGGTACCGATTTCGCATATTGACGAAGATCACATCCTTACACTTAGCATGGTACATAAGGAAGGCAACATTCTCATCTACCCTGAGGCTCTAGCGCTTAAAATTGCTCTAGATAACGGTGAAATTATTGGAATTCAGGCAGACGAGTACGTATTTAATCGCAAAGAGCGCGTATTCGAAAAGCCGACTTTGACTCATGAACAAGCTCGTAAACAGGTAAATCCTCACTTGAAAGTAACAGGAACCAACCAAGCTTATATCTACGGTGAAGATGGAAAAGAAGCACTCTGCTACGAATTCCTAGGCACTTTAAAGGATAATCAGTATCGAATCTTCATTAATGGTGATACAGGCGAAGAAGAGTTTGTAGAGAAAATAGAAAAAGAAGAGCCAGAGAAGATATAACGATCTTTTAATCAAAAAACCAACTAGAAAGCCAGTGATTTTTACCTGGCTTCTGGTTGTTTTCATTGCAAAGCATGATACTCTGTGCTATTCTAAAATAAAGTAAAAGTATCATTTTTGGAAATTGTGGTCAGAACTTTTTGTCTAGTTTCTGAATCATTTAAAAAAGAAAGAAGTACATACTGCTTGATCATGAGTGGATGTCGACTCATGGAACTAGGTCAATTGTCGATCTGGATTGCCATTGACGGGCAGGGAGACCTGCTCTTTTTCATGTAGTCCGCTCTGCAAGTTAGGGAGGATTCGTTGTCTTAATGAACAGTCATTTATTAATAGCTATTGATGGTCCGGCAGGAGCTGGAAAAAGTACGGTAGCCAAACGGGTAGCTAGGCGTTTGGAGATTCCATATGTAGATACAGGTTCGATGTACCGAACGATAGCTTGGTTGGCTCTTCAGGAGAGCTTAACTGCTGATCAGGAAGAGGAAATTTCGGAGTTAGCTCTTTCTACCCCTATGACATTGGTCGAGGGTGGAGTGAAGGTTCGTGATGTAGTGTTAAAAGATGAACTCCGAACTTCGGAAATATCAAACTTCGCTTCTACGATTGCAGCGATGCCTAGAGTTAGAGAAGCTTTGGTTCGAAAGCAACAAGAGATTGCTCAAGTACAAAGTGTGGTGATGGATGGTCGCGATATTGGCACACATGTCTTACCACAAGCACATGTGAAGGTTTTCCTTACCGCATCGATTGAGGAGCGGGCGCGTCGTCGGTTTGAGGAGTTGCAAGGAAAGAATCAATCTCCTAATTATAAAAAGTTATTACAGGAGATTAAGCAACGAGATGAAAATGATCGAAATCGCACATTCTCACCACTTAGACAAGCAAAAGATGCAATCCTAATCGATTCCACAGATCAAACGATCGAAGAAATGGTGGAGATGATCTTAGAACTATGTTGCACCAAAATGGGCGGTGCGGAGTAATATGTGGTTGTATAAACTCCTTCGATTCCTCATCACCTTGATTTATCGGATTTTCTTTCCATATGAAGTAATTGGAGTAGAAAAGTTTCCTAAATCAGGTGGTGTGGTTGTATCACCCATTCATATTAGCAACTTAGATCCACCTCTACTCGGAATTAGTTTACCTAGGCAAGTACATTTTATGGCGAAAGAAGAAATGTTTCGGGTTCCGATCATCAAAAAAGCGCTCTACATAGTCGGTACGTTTCCTGTCAAACGGGGTGGTGGAGACTCACAAGCATTAAAGGCATCCATCCGAATCCTACGAGAAGGGAAAGTGCTCGGGATTTTTCCGCAAGGAACTCGTGATAAGTCAGGTGAAATTCGTAAAGTGCATGTCGGAGCAGCTATGTTTGCCCTTCGTACGAATTCGCCAATTGTTCCAGTAGCGATTATTGGACCCTATCGTCTGTTTCGGAAGGTTCGGATCGTTTATGGGGAGCCTATTCTACCTGCGGAGTATCTTGTGGACGGTAAGTCGACATCAGATGGTGTGGACCGTTTGAGTGCTCGTTGGAAGAAAGAAGTAGAATCATTACTTCATCAATATCGGTAATGGGATCAAATGCAAAGGCTTATGCCTTATCTCTTGATCTTTCTCTATATAAAAAGATGAATTGTCATTCGATTTGAGGAGGAGTAGTCATGACGGAAGAAATGAAAAGCTTACAGGTTGGAGATGTTATGCAAGGGAAAGTGGTAAAGGTAGAAAATAGTCAAGCTCTTGTTGATATTGGTTGGAAAAGTGAAGCCATTCTTCCTATCTCTGAGTTGGCTGGCGTACACGTAAGTCAAGTTTCCAATGTACTAGCGGACGGTCAAGAAGTAGAGGTAAAGATTATTCGCCACAATGAAGAAGAGGATCAATTTATTGTTTCGAAAAAAGCCGTTGAAGCAGAGAAAGCGTGGACTCTGTTGGAAGAAAAATTAGCATCTGGCGCAACTTTACAAGCTACTGTACATGAGGTAGTAAACGGTGGTTTAGTCGTAAACGTAGGTGTTCGTGGTTTTATCCCGGCATCCTTAGTAGATACAAAGTTTATCGAGGACTTTAGTGGCTTTGTTGGGGAAGAAGTGACCTTAAAGGTTGTCGAGCTGGACCGTGAGAAAAACAAATGTATTCTTTCTCGCAAAGCAGTTTTGGCAGAGGCATTGGAACAGACTAAAAAATCGGCTTTGGAGAAAATTGAAGCTGGCGATGTATTAGAGGGTACGGTACAACGTCTGACAGACTTCGGTGCGTTTGTGGATCTGGGCGGCGTGGATGGTTTGGTTCACGTATCGGAGATTGCATGGCATCGTGTAGAGCATCCAGCTGATGCTTTAAAAGAAGGCGATCAGGTAAAAGTAAAAGTTCTTAAAATTGATCGTGAGCAAGAGCGGATTAGCTTAAGCATCAAAGAAACACTTCAAGGTCCTTGGGAGAAAGTAGCTGACCAAGTGAGTGCTGGAGATATCATTACAGGAACGGTGAAACGTTTGGTAACATTTGGTGCATTTGTAGAAGTGGCACCAGGCGTGGAAGGCTTAGTACACATTTCTCAAATCTCACATGATCATATTGGCACTCCGGGTGAAGCTCTTCAAGAAGGGCAAGAAGTGCAAGCGAAAGTGCTTGATATCCTTCCAGAGCAGAAGCGGATTAGCTTGAGCATCAAGGAAGTCGAACCAAAGCAAGAACCAGTAAGAATGGAAAATCAAGTAGAAGAAGAACCTATGAATGTAACATTGGGAGATGTATTCCCAGATCTAAAAAATTTTAAATAAGATACCGTAAACCAGCCCTTCGGAAGAATGGGCTGGTTATTTTTGTTTAGACTAACGATAAGCGTACTAGCAAAGGAGTTTATCGTTATGAATCTAGATCATTTGATGGTGGCGGTTATTATCAGCGGGTTAGCTGGGGTTTGTACACGGATTTATCTGTTGCAAACGGATTACAGACAATACCCTACTTATCCGCATGGATATATTATTCATCTGGCGTTAGGGATTATCGCTGCGGGGCTGGGGTCTGTGGCGATTCCAGCATTAATAAAGAAAGATTTTACGGCATTTACCTTTCTGGCATTAGCGGCGCAACAGTTTCGGGATGTTCGAAATATGGAGCGAACGATGTTATCGAAGATTGATCAAATGGAATTAGTTCCTCGTGGTGTGAGTTATATTGAGGGAATCGCCATGGTATTTGAGGGACGTAATTACCTGACCATCGCTTCTGCGCTCCTTACTTCGTTTACCGTAATCATGTGGAATGCTACTGTCGGGGTGATTGTCGGAGTTGTGTGTGTCATCTGTAGCCGGTTTTTTATGTCTGGTAAGATGCTTAACAGCATCGTTGACATTCGCGAGGCAAAGTTGCGATTGGATGGAGCTAGTTTATATGTAGAGGATATCTATCTGATGAACGTAGGGCTATCTAGTGATAAAAAAGCGATTATGGAAAATGGAATCGGGATGATCTTAACGCCGAAAGATGCGAGTAGCCGAATTACGTTGTCCAATGTCGGTCAACGACAAGCGATCTTGCATGATGTATCCACCGTGCTCGGTGTGTATCGAGATACCGGGGAGCCAGCGCTCACACCGCTTGGGAAGCTCGACTTAAAGGATGGGCGGCTTGGACTTCTCCTTCTACCACAAGATCGAAATGTACAGACATCCATTGATATCATTGGGAAAGTACCTGTTTTAGAGAGTGCGATGAAAAAACCACTACAAGCAAATGCATCAAGGGGTGGAACGTCATGAGTGACCAAAAAATTTTAGCCATTGTTACCCTACAAAAAGAGACAGTAGCGGGTGGGTCTCCCATTTTCGTCGTAGATAGTAGAGAAGAGTTGGAAAGACAATCTTTTACTCTAGAGAAAATTCTTGATGCAATGGTGCATGAAGTGGCTCCGACGACCTTTATACTGGTTCGTCATTCTGATTAAGGTTGATAAAACACTAGTTTCTCGTTAAGATTAGGTATGTTGCAAGTAAGAGATAACGAAATGAATACATAGTAAGAAATGAGGATATAAGTCATGAGTTTACCCGTAGTAGCGATTGTTGGCCGACCAAACGTGGGCAAATCCACTATTTTTAATCGTCTGGCTGGCGAACGAATCGCGATTGTTGAAGATCGGCCGGGGATTACACGTGACCGAATTTACTGTAAAAGTGAATGGAACGGACGCGAATTCCATCTGATTGATACAGGTGGTCTAGAGTTTGGAGAACAAGATGAAATTTTAGATCATATTAAAAACCAAGCTGAACTCGCCATCGAAGAAGCAGATGTCATTTTGCTCGTGACCGATGGACGTGATGGAGTAACGGGCAACGACGAAGAGGTAGCACGCCTCTTGCATCGTTCGAAGAAGCCGGTGGTCATAGCTGTAAACAAGCTGGATGATATTAAGCATGAGGATTTAATGTACGAGTTTTACTCGCTTGGTTTTGGCGAAGTAATTGGAATCTCATCCCTGCATGGTTCAGGTACAGGGGACATGCTTGATGCTGTGGTAAGTCATTTCCAAGAGGGTACAGATGAAGAGTACGATGAAGAGACGATTCGTATCTCCTTAATCGGCCGTCCAAACGTAGGAAAGTCTTCACTTGTTAACGCGATCTTAGGAGAAACACGAGTGATTGTGAGCCCGGTTGCCGGCACGACTCGTGATGCGATTGACACTCCGTTTGAAAGTGATGGCCAAGAGTATGTATTGATCGATACAGCTGGACTACGTAAACGTGGCAAAGTATATGAATCGATTGAGAAGTTTAGTGTGATCCGTGCGATGCGTGCGATTGAGCGATCGGATGTCTGCTTGATCGTATTAGATGGCGAACGGGGAATCGCGGAGCAAGATAAAAAGATTGCAGGTTATGCGCATGAAGCAGGTCGTGCTTCCATTTTCGTGGTAAATAAATGGGATGCGGTAGAGAAAGATGATAAGACGATGAACTATTTCCGGAAATTGATCCGTGAAGAGTTTCAATTTATGTCTTATGCACCGATTTTGTTTGTCTCAGCGAAGTCAAAGCAACGTGTTCATCAGATTCTTCCAGCGGCTCAAGAGGTTGCAGAGCAACATGCTCTTCGTATCTCCACCTCTGTGATTAATCAAGTTATCCACGATGCGATCATGGCTGTACCGCCTCCTTCGGATAAAGGAAAGCGTTTACGTATCCACTATGCAACACAAGTTTCAGTCAAGCCACCTACCATTGTATTGTTTGTAAATGATCCAGAGTTATCTCATTTTAGCTATATACGTTATCTAGACAATCAAATTCGTCAAGCGTTTGAATTTAAAGGTACTCCAGTCAATATCTATCTACGAAAGAAAAATTGATCGATCGAGACAGGGAGAGGAATAGATATGATTCATTGGGTAGTGCCCATTGTACTTGCGTATCTGCTAGGATCTATCAGTTTTAGTTATGTAGTAGGAAAGATAACCCGTGGAATCGATATTCGTGAACACGGTAGTGGAAACGCGGGGGCGACGAATACGCTTCGAACCTTGGGGAAAACGGCAGCGATTGTGGTGGCTGCTCTTGATTTGTCTAAGGGGATTGCCTCTGTGCTACTTGCAGGATGGTTAAGTGCAAATGACCCCATTGTTTTAATGGTTTCGGGGCTTGCGGCAGTAGCTGGACATAACTGGCCGGTCTATCTAGGTTTCCGTGGTGGGAAGGGGATCGCCACTACGGTGGGTGTCTTTTTAGCCCTCATGTTTCAGGCTACCCTCATAGCGGGTGTGATTGCGATTATCGTCATTGTGATTACCCGTTATGTCTCTTTGGGGTCACTCATCTTCACTGCGACACTACCGATTGCTATTTATTTTGTCGGTACATATCCCACCGTGTATCTTTGGACAAGCTTGTTGTTTACCGTGTTTGCATTTTGGCGTCATCGTTCGAATTTGAGCAACCTCTTTAAAGGTGTCGAGAGAAAAATTTAGTATGTAGGAGAGTGAACACCAACATGAAGAATGTGGCGGTTCTAGGCGCGGGGAGTTGGGGAACTGCTCTTGCGTCTGTGTTGGCTGAAAACGGAAATGAAACCAGACTGTATGCAAGACGTTTATCAGCTGTTCAAGAGATTAATACCTATCATACAAATGAACACTATCTACCAAAGGCTTCCCTAGCACCTTCTCTACAAGCTTCTGCTAACCTATCTGAAGTGATTCGGCGGAGTGATGTGGTAGTGTTTGTCGTTCCCTCACAAGCGCTGCGAGAGACGGCCAGACAAGTTAGGCCCTACCTAAAGCCAAATTCAGTGATTGTTCATGCCTCCAAAGGGTTGGAAGTTCGCACCTTCAAGCGTATGTCTCAAGTATTAGCGGAAGAGCTACCTGAGCATGCGAATCAGATTGTGGCTTTAACAGGTCCTAGCCATGCAGAAGAAGTGATTCAGAAGCTCCCTACGGCTGTTGTAGTCGCGTCTAAAGACTCACATGCTGCTGAGATTGCACAGTCTTGTTTTATGAATTCCTATTTTCGCGTTTACACCAATACAGATGTGATCGGCTGTGAAATGGGTGGAGCACTGAAAAATGTGATTGCTCTTGCTACAGGACTATGTAGTGGGATGGAGTTTGGCGATAACGGGATCGCTGCATTGCTCACACGCGGATTGGCTGAGATGGCGCGACTTGGATTTGCGATGGGCGCACAGCCAAATACATTTGTGGGCTTGGCGGGTGTAGGGGACTTAATTGCTACTTGCACAAGTCCGCATAGTCGCAATTGGCGAGCTGGGAATATGATTAGCCAAGGGAAAAAACTGGATCAAGTGTTAGTGGAGATGGGTATGGTAGTGGAAGGCGTCAAGACCACAGAAGCTACTTATACGATGGCGAAGCATTATCAGGTTGAAATGCCGATTACCGAACAATTGTATCAAGTGCTCTTTGCGGACAAATGTCCTAGAAAAGCTTTGACTGATCTGATGAGTCGTGATAAAACACACGAATTACAGGACTATGTACAAGGTTGGTCATGAAATTAGGCAAATGCCCTGTGCCACATTCCGATGAACAAACATATTTTGTAGTAGGTTATGAAACCATACATTCCGAGCATAGAGCATAGAGGGTACAGGGACCAGCGCTTTGCTCATTTGCTGAATGTAGCTTGTAACGTGTAGCCAGTCTTGAAAAAGACTGGCTACACGTATGTGGATGAACAAAAAAGAAGGGTATTGCCAAGTGGCAAACCCCTTATCTTCTTTGTTTTTGATGACGATTTAGATCGGAAGTCTGGGCGGTGGTGCCTCGTGAGAGGAAGCCAGACATCAGTTTCTGCACAAAAGGTGATTGCATGAGCGACATAATTTGATTGAGATCCATCCGTTTTAGCAATTTACCGATTATTGGGTTCCCAGTCGTGCTCATGTTTTTAGGAAGGTTAATCACGGGAATTTCATCATCTAGTAAATCCCCAGGATCGGATGCTTGCTCGGGGAGTGGAAAGAGATTTTTTTGTTGATTTTGAACGGAACCTTTCTTCTTGCCTACGTATTGTTGGGCTAGATTGAAAAACTGATAGGTATTATCCATAATGGATGCCACTTTTGTTAAAGATGTACTTAAATCTTGCACAGTTGAACGGCAAGTGAGGAATCCAGATAACATCTGTGCTAAACTAATCGATGATAGGGGCGATTTGGCTTCTTGGACGGGTGGATTTGCAGGGAGTGTGGATCGTGCTTCTGTTGGCTTTCTTACACGTCTTTTAGGGCGGGTGCTCGAAGCAGGACGTCTTCTTTGTTTCATAGTACCTCCTCCAATTCAAGGGCTATTGTCCATTTATTGTATGCAATGATCACGGTAGACGCTCTGGACGCTTATCCTGTATGTGGATAGGTACTAGCGGAAATATAGTTGAGTTGATAAAAAAAGAGGTGTATGTTAGATGAAAGAATGGAACTGGATGTATGCAGTTGGATTGTTTCTCCTTACCAATTTCATCGTGGTATGGTCTGGTTCATTAAAAAGTAAGGTATTGCGAATCCTATTAAAGATCGTGGCAGTTGTTACATTCCTCATGGCCTTATTGTTTGGTTTACGTTCGATGAGTTAAGTGAAGAGGTGAACAAAGGATGAAGCTTCGTTTATTATCAATACTTGGTGCAATGATTTTATTATTATCTGGATGTACATACCCGAATGAGCTGAATCAGCAGGTGGATGATTTACCGATACATATAGAAAGAGTCCAGTCGGCTGTGTCTTCCTATCAACATGAGAAAAAAGTATTACCTTATAAATATAAAGAGGAAGAACGGATATTCACTTCCAAGTATTTAGTAGATTTTCAAGCTATTTCGGGACGGACAGAGATTCCACCTACTGCATTTGAAAGAGGAGGAAGTTATCTGTATGTGCTGACAGATGTAGAAAAAAAGGCAACGGTTCGGGTGTTTGATCTCCGATTAAACGATAAAGTTAAGACGTTTGCGGAGCGTGTGGGGCTTTATTATCAGAGGAACAATGAGTATCCGCTTGGAACCAAAGTTTCTCCCTCTTTGTATGAGATAGATTTTAAGAAACTAGGCGGAGAAGTCTCTAAAATCAAAAGCCCTTATCACTCGGATCTCGAGCTATCCTATTTAATCAGTGATAAAGGTGTTTTATATCTCGACTACCGCATGGATTATATGCGATTCATTCAAGCAGCGAAAGAAAAACCAGCAGTAGGGACAGACCTCAGACAATGGATCAGCCCGCTTTCCCTGCAGGTACCTGCCTATTCTCCTGTAATAAAATGGGATGGAAAAGAGCCTATCTTACCATAGCAAACAAACCAAACAAGTTACCAAAAGCTTGTTTGGTTTGTTTTTTTGTGACATATAGGGACTTATCCGTACATAAAATGACCGCAAGAAGAAAGAGCCGAAAGGGTGTGGCAGGATGGAAATGATATTGCTTCATCTCATTGTAATTCCTGGTATTTTCCTCTTGGGACGCCTTTCTAGCTCTGTGAAAATGACTGGCTTTGATACGACATCGGTCAGGGTGAAGAAGTCCTCAGATGATGATTTATAGTTTGTTTCTCTTTCTTCGTAGGAATATATAGATTCTACACTCATATATTAGTAGTGTCCTAAGGAGTGGGAAAACCGGAGAAGGGAGGATTTTGCCTTTCGCACCGGCGACAAATCCAGTAGTACGGATACCTTGAAGGAGGTTCATGCATGGAGAAAGTAGATATCTTAAAAGACATTGCAGAGCGCACAGGCGGTGACATCTATCTTGGTGTGGTTGGTGCGGTGCGCACAGGGAAATCCACCTTTATCAAACGGTTTATGGAACAAGTGGTGATCCCAAGCATTCGTGATGATTCCGAAAGATCGAGAGCAACAGATGAGCTCCCACATAGTGGTGCAGGAAGAATGATCACGACGATCGAACCAAAATTTGTACCCAATCAAGCAATTAATGTAAGTGTAGAGGAAGGTTTAAAAGTAAATGTACGCTTAGTAGATTGTGTAGGATATGTTGTCGAAGGTGCCAAAGGATACCAAGATGAGAATGGTCCCCGAATGATTAATACACCGTGGTTTGATGAGCCAGTACCGTTTCAAGAAGCGGCTGAGGTTGGTACGAGAAAAGTCATTCAAGAGCATTCTACCTTGGGAATTGTCGTAACAACAGACGGAAGTATCGCTGACATTCCTCGATATTCTTACGAAGATGTAGAAGAGCGAATTGTGAATGAGTTAAAAGAAGTTGGAAAACCATTTATCATGCTATTAAACTCCACTCGTCCGTACAGTGAGTCGGTACAAGCGCTTCGTGCCGAACTCGTTGAGAAATATGACATTCCTGTGGTGGCACTCTCTGTGGCGACGATGGGAGAGGACGATATTTTAGGTGTTTTACGTGAAGTATTGTATGAATTCCCGGTACATGAAGTGAACGTAAATCTGCCTAGCTGGGTTATGGTGCTTGATGATGAGCACTGGTTACGTCGTGATTTTGAAAACTCCGTTAGAGAAACAGTCAAAGATATCAAAAGACTGCGCGATGTAGACCGAGTGGTAGGTCATTTTTACAATTTTGAGTTTATCCAGAAAGCAGCGCTCTCAGGCATGCAGATGGGGCAAGGGATCGCTGAAATCGACCTCTATGCACCAGATGAGTTGTATGATCACGTTCTAGCAGAAGTTGTGGGTGTCGAAATCCGAGGCAAAGATCATCTGCTTGAGATGATGCAAGAGTTTTCACTAGCGAAGCGAGAGTATGATAAAGTGGCAGAAGCACTTAAGATGGTACGGACAACCGGTTACGGCGTAGCTTCTCCTTCACTAGAGGAAATGAGCTTGGATGAACCAGAATTAATCAAACAAGGTCCTCGTTTCGGAGTTAGACTGAAAGCGACCGCTCCTTCGATTCACATGATTCGGGTAAATGTACACTCTGAGTTTGCACCGATCATTGGTAGTGAGAGACAGTCTGAGGAATTGGTAAACTACCTGATGAGAGATTTTGAGACAGACCCACTACGCATCTGGGAGTCGGATATCTTCGGACGTTCGCTCAATTCCATCGTTCGAGAAGGAATTCAAGCAAAATTGTCTATGATGCCAGAAAATGCTCGTTACAAGTTACAAGAAACATTAGAGCGTATCATCAACGAAGGCTCTGGCGGACTTATTGCCATTATCCTGTAGAGCAAAAAGGTCTAGATCTAACCATCTAGGCCTTTTTTGTGTCTTTTTTGAACAATCATAGGGAAATCAAGGACTTTTCTCTTGCAAAGGGGATTCGCACTGTATTAGTATAGGATTGTCCCAACCAGTTCTAGATTTTATCTGGAATCTGCTTGGATCTAATCAGGAGGTGCGTTATGAATAAAACCGACTTGATCAATCAAGTAGCAGATGCTACCCAAATGACGAAAAAAGAGGCTTCAGAAGCAGTTGAAGCAGTATTACGTGCAATCTCTGAGTCCTTATCTCAAGGTGAGAAAGTACAATTGATTGGATTTGGCAACTTTGAAGTACGCGATCGTCAAGCTCGTAAAGGTCGGAATCCACAAACAGGTGAAGAAATTGATATTCCTGCAACCAAAGTTCCATCTTTTAAAGCAGGTAAGCAACTAAAGGACGTAGTGAACAAGTAATACAGATAAGTATATTTCTGAGTGGATTTCAGGAAACTACATATACTGAGCAAAAAGTCCCTTTTCTAAAAGGGGCTTTTTGCTAGCATAAGTTTTTATCTTACATAGTTATATTCAGCTGAAGTATAATTAAATTTGTTTTATAAATTAGATAATGAGATGGAGGAAGTCATTTTGAAACACGTCGACCATGATAAAATTGAACAAGCAGTGCGTATGATTTTGGAAGCTGTAGGTGAAGATCCAGAGCGAGAAGGTCTATTAGATACTCCAGCCCGTGTTGCCAGAATGTATGCCGAGGTATTTCAAGGCTTGGATCAAGATCCAAAGGAGCATTTCTCAGTTGTGTTTGGAGAGGACCATGAAGAGGTTGTCTTAGTAAAAGACATTCCGTTCTTCTCTACCTGTGAGCATCACTTGGTTCCATTCTTTGGACATGCCCATATTGCTTACATCCCACGCGGGGGCAGAGTAACAGGTCTATCTAAATTAGCTCGTGCGGTCGATTCTGTGACCAAACGTCCTCAGCTTCAAGAGCGGATTACAAGCACGATTGCTGATTCGATGATGGAGACACTCGATCCGCACGGAGTGTTTGTGGTACTAGAAGCAGAACATATGTGTATGACGATGCGAGGGGTTAAGAAGCCTGGCTCAAAAACAGTAACCAGCGTAGCCCGTGGTATCTATGCGGAAGATGTAGTGAAGCGGGATGAAGTGTTTAAGATGATTCGGATGGGATCATTAACCTAGTTTATTTGGTCTTGACGTGCCCCAGCCCCGATCTTATAATGAAATGGTAAGATTTACTGTTTTTTAAGATCGGGCTATGGCGCAGCTTGGTAGCGCGCTTGCATGGGGTGCAAGAGGTCGTCAGTTCAAATCTGGTTAGCCCGACCAACAAACTCTTCCAGAGATGGGGGAGTCTTTTTTATTTTGGAATTCGTATGATACCCCTATTTTGTGGTACACTTTTGATTGCATAGTAAGAGGAGGCTGATTTCTATGTCAAATCATTCTGGAGACTATTTTATTATTAAAGCAAAAGAAAATGGCGTAAATGTAATTGGACTTACAAGAGGAAAAGATACAAGGTTTCATCATTCTGAGAAATTAGATCAGGGCGAGATTATGATTGCTCAATTTACTGAACATACATCGGCTATAAAAGTACGAGGCAAAGCAACGATCGTCACACCATTTAGTACAATTGAATCGGATGAATAATCAAGCAAAAAAGGTCAAGCATAGCATGTTTCTGCTCTGAGTGCGTAAACTGGTGAAAAAGCCTACGGAGGATTACATGAAATGAGGACCTTTTTTCGCTATTGGTCATGGGGAATGGCTGGAGCTATTTGTCTAGCAGTAGGGCTTTCTCTCTTTGTACGATATTCAGTAGAACAAGAGGAACCTGTTAAAGAAGTGATGTTGCAGGATGAAAATTCATGGGTTTCGTTTGTGGTCGATTTAAACCGAAAATGGAAGGTAGGACAGATCGACCAAAAGCAAGGAGCTCTTTTTATTGAGTTCAAGGAAACTGCTACCGAATGGGAAGAGTTGGCGCAAGATGTAATAACGGAATCCTTTATTAAATTGACACATATAGAGGTGCTTCGTCTTCGATTTGTAAATAAAGAGCCAGAAACAGCCCGCTTGATTTGTATCAAGAGATCGGAATGGCAAGAGAGAGTCAAAAAATCGAAGTGGTCTAAAGAAAGTATTCAAGATTTCGACTTGTCAAATGACAAAAAAACAACAGATTGATTGTGCTGATTTTCACGAAAGTATGGTATACTAGCAAGGAAATTATCTATTCTCATTTGGTATTTTTAGGGGGCGTGTAGATGACGTCCATATCTACAGATCATAAAATTCTTATGGATTTAGAAAGACTTGTTGTGAATTCGGACTTATATATGAATCTGGGTGCACCACCCATCCCAACTCGATTTGTTCGTTTATTGGACCTCTTGCTAACGGCTTGTGAGGTGCCAGAAGAGCGTAAAAGGACTTTTATCAAAGCGGCAGCATGTTTACATATGGCGCTTACGACGCACGAACAAATCCCTTTGCAGACGATTGAAAATGAGGGATTGCACCGAGTTCGTCAGTTGACCGTACTTGCAGGAGACTTTTATAGTAGTTTGTTTTATCAACAATTAGCCATGGCTGGAGAAATCGATGGAATTATATGTCTCTCCCAAGCCACTAGTCGTACAAACGAGCAAAAAATGAAAATGTATTGTGGAGAAGAAGCTGTCTCCCCTTCTATAAGAAAGATCGAATCGGTGGAAATCTTAACTGCTATCGCCGGTTTTTTTCTTGTCGAACATCATATAGGCAAAGAATGGATGACGGTTCTATTGCCATTATTGCTATTGGACGAGCAAGAAGAGCATCCCCGATGGCAAGAACGCTTTCACGACGCCGTTTCTCAGGCAGAAGAGATCTGGAGACAATCTCATTTTCCAGTATGGCTCCGGCGTGAATTAGAGCAATGGATTGAGCAAGAACACAGGAATCTCTAACAGAAAGAGGTAACGGAGATGGAGAAACGGACTGGGGCTGAGAAAGAAAAATTCGTTCATGGTGTGTTTCAAAGTATCGCCAAAGATTATGATCGGATGAACACACTGCTTAGTTTCCGCCGTCATAAAGCATGGCGTAAATTTGCAATGAAAAAGATGAATGTCCAGCCGGGGCAGACGGCATTAGACATCTGCTGTGGAACTTGCGATTGGACCCTAGCATTAGCGGAAGCATCTGGAGATGGAAATGTAGTCGGATTAGATTTTAGCTCCAATATGCTAGAGATCGGGCGACAAAAAGTACAAGACAGTGGGCGTAGCGACCAGATTGAACTTGTGCAGGGAAATGCGATGAGTCTTCCGTTTGAGGATTCTAGCTTCGATTATGTAACCATTGGCTTTGCTTTGCGTAATGTTCCGGATTATGTACAAGTAATAAAAGAGATGAAACGTGTTGTGAAACCAGGTGGTCTCGTCGTATCGCTTGAATTATCCAAGCCTACTTGGAAGCCATTTCGTAAACTATACTACTTTTATTTCCAACGCCTATTACCTCTTTTAGGGAAACTGTTTGCGAATCGATATGAGCAGTATAGCTGGTTACCTGAGTCACTTATCGCTTTTCCTGACTATGAAGAGTTAGCTAGCGTGATGAAAAATGAGGTTGGGTTAGAGGTAGATGTATACCCTCTCACAGCCGGAATTACAGCACTACATGTGGGGAGAAAGCGTTCCGAGTAAGGATGGTGTAGGTAGGATTATGAAATTTTTTCACAAGCTCAGACTCATACAAGATATGATCAAGTTTGAACACTCGATCTTTGCATTGCCATTTGCATATCTGGGTGCAGTTTTAGGTAGTTTAGAAGTATTAGGGAGATTTCCGACTTGGGCACAGATCGGATGGATTACGCTTGCGATGGTGGGTGCGAGAAGTGCCGCTATGGCTCTCAATCGCGTGATCGATCGAAAAATTGATGCCCGAAATCCGCGAACAGCTACCAGACATATCCCAGCAGGTCTGATATCGGAGATGTTTGCTTGGGGATTCGTAGTCGTTTCCTTTATCGTACTGTTCGTGGCCGCGTATCAGTTGAATATGTTAGCTGTCAAGTTACTACCGGTTGCTGTGTTTTTCCTTGTGCTTTATTCCTATACGAAGCGGTTTACGTGGCTTTGTCATGTTGTGTTGGGAATTGCAACTGCACTTGGGCCTCTGGGTGGTTGGGTGGCTACAACAGGTCAGATTGATCTGAAGTCACTTATTTTATTTGCAACAGTGGCTCTTTGGATTGGCGGCTTTGATGTTATCTATGCGTGTCAGGATGTAGATTTTGATAAGCGTGAAGGCTTACATTCGATCCCATCTCGATTTGGAGTACGAGTAGCACTCGTTATTTCAAGCTGGATGCACGTGGGAACAGCGCTCGGACTGATTGCTCTTGCTTTTTTCACCCAATTAAGTTGGATTTATGTACTGGGTGTTGTGATTGCTGTTATGATCCTCGTTTATGAACATTCAATTGTTTCGGCAGATGATTTATCTCGTCTAAACATGGCCTTTTTTACCATGAATGGAGTATTAAGTATGATCGTATTCATCTTTAGCTTTGCGGATGTGTTGATGATATGAAACGTTATATTGTAGCGATGAGTGGAGCAAGCGGAGCGCCTTACGCCTTATCGGTCATGGAAGAGTTGCTACGTCAGGGTCATGAAGTTCATGTGATCGTGACGGAAGCGGCTTGGAGGGTGTTATTAGAGGAGCATGATTGGGAAGTAGTAAAGAGAGAGCAAAATTTTGTCGAGCGATTTGGCCATCTCTCTGGAGAATTAGTCTACCATCCTATTCGTGATATTGGTGCACAGGTTGCTTCCGGGTCTTTTCAAGTAGATGGAATGGTTGTGGTTCCATGTACGATGGGTACGTTAGCAAAGATTGCTTCCGGTATCTCGTCCAACTTATTGGAGCGAGCGGCCGATGTCATGATAAAGGAACGTTATCCTCTCATCCTTGTACCCCGTGAGACTCCACTTAGCCCGATCCATCTAGAAAATATGCTAAAGTTAAGTAGACTAGGAGTACAAATCGTTCCCCCTATGCCGGGCTTTTACCATCGTCCATCGAGTTTAGATGAGATGGTTTGTTTTGTATCAGGAAAGGTTTTAGACCAGCTTGGGGTTGCTCATCAGTTATATAAAAGATGGGAGGGTGGCAAGTGAAACCTATCCGAATCGGTGAGATTTCCTACACAAATGTTTTACCTGTTTTTCATTTTTTTGATTCAAATGGCTTACCTATCGAGTGGGTGAATCATGTCCCGGCTACTTTGAATCAAGCTATGTCCAAAGGTGAGATCGATCTAGGCGCAATCTCTTCGTTTGCTTTTGCAGAGCACTCGGATCGTTATTACCTCTTTCCGAATCTATCAGTGAGCGCATATGGTCCAGTGGGTTCTATTTTTTTATTTACAAAAGGGAAGTCCCTACAGGAGCTAGATCAAGCATCGATCGCTCTGACAAATGCATCGGCTTCTTCGGTTAACTTACTGCGTGTGATTTTAGAGAAATTTGCCGGTGTAGCGCCTTTGTATCAAGTGATGGAGCCGAAATTGGAGCAAATGATGCAAGTGTCCGATGCAGCTTTACTAATCGGAGATGATGCCATCCGAGCGGCTTGGAGTAAACCACACTACCATGTATATGATCTCGGTGAGCTATGGTATCAGCAAACGGGTCTCCCTATGGTCTTTGCTGTATGGGCCGTTCGAAAAGAGATTGCTCAGAAGCGCCCCGATTTGATGGCAGAGATTTATGATCGGTTTATGAGAAGTAAAAAGAGCGGAAAGCAAGAACCAATGGCAATTATAAAAGCGGCGCAACGAAAAGTGGGCGGAGAGGTTCCGTATTGGAAACAATACTTTGCAGGCCTGTCTCACGATTTGGGAAAACGTGAACTGGAAGGGTTACAGTTGTTTTATCGCTATGCGGCGGAACTCGGAACGCTTCCACCAGAAATCGCTATCCAGATGTTCCAATTGTCCTTTTCTAAGAGCTAGAGAAACTAGGGTGAAGAGATGCTTCTAACAGATATATATCAAAGTTTAAAAAAGGATTTAAAACAAATTGAATATCGATTAGCGGAAACCATTCACACAGATGAGAAGGAGCTACTCCATTCGTCCAGGCATTTGCTTGATGCAGGCGGCAAACGGATGAGACCGTTATTTGTCTTATTAGCAGGTCACTTTGGGGAGTATCGTTTGTCAGAGTTAGAAAAAGTGGCAGTTGCGCTAGAATTGATTCATATGGCCACATTGGTTCATGATGATGTGATCGATGATGCTGAGACTCGTCGTGGGCGAAAAACAGTAAAAGCGGAGTGGGATAATCAAGTTGCCATGTACACAGGCGATTTTATCTTTGCTCGTGCATTGACTGAAGTAGCAGGCCTCTCAGATCCTCGTGTTCATCAGATATTAGCCAAGGCTCTGGTTTTCCTCGTTCGTGGAGAAATCGATCAAATTCATGACCTGTATCAACCTGATCAGTCCCTACGACGTTATTTGCATCGAATTAAGCGAAAAACAGCTTTGTTGATGGCAATTAGCTGTCAACTAGGGGGGATTGTGAGTGGGGCCTCTGAATCGGCTGTGAGGGCCTTGTATCAGTATGGATACTCTGTCGGTATGGCTTTTCAGATGACGGATGATGTTCTCGATTTAACAGGAGATGAAAAGGTGTTAGGAAAGCCGGCAGGGAGTGATCTATTACAAGGAAATGTAACGTTACCGGTTATCCATACATTGGAAAACGGCACACCTGTGGAGCAGCAAATGATCCGTAGTTATCTAGAGTCACGGGGGACTGAAGGGGATTTGCCTCAGATCTTGAAGATGGTTTGCCAATCGGAGGGCATTCCGTATACGCTTGCGCTTTCGAAACGATATTTGAATCGGGCATTAACGGCTTTGGAAAAGTTGCCGGATACGTATGAGCGGGAGTCGTTGCGCTTTATTGGGGAGTTTATTGTGACTCGGTCGTTTTAGATATGAATAATCGCCTCTGGACGTCGGTCTAGAGGCGGTTTTTGTGTATAGAGGGGCATTAAAATGTTATGTGTGTTTCGTTGGAATCAAATTCTAGAATGGCTACCTAATGTTTGTGCAAACTAAGACCTATTAATCGGAGGTGTTAGAGTGGAGCCATTTATTCCTCAACTTGTGTATTTTGAACCCAATGCGTTAAAGTATCCTCTTGGACAAGAACTATATAAGAAATTTAAAAAATTAGACGTTGAGATACGAGAAACGACTTCCCATAATCAAATTCGGGACTTACCTGGTGAAAATGATGCGCAAAAATATCGGATTGCGAAGTCTACTCTTGTGGTAGGAATCAGAAAAACGTTAAAGTTTGATACCTCGAAACCATCAGCAGAATACGCCATTCCGCTAGCTACTGGATGTATGGCGCATTGTCATTATTGCTACTTACAAACAACACTTGGGCAGAAGCCATACATTCGAACCTATGTAAACCTGGATGATATTTTCGATCAAGCTCAGAAATATATGGACGAGAGAGAACCAGAAATTACTCGCTTTGAAGCTTCTTGTACTTCTGATATTGTAGGGATAGACCATCTAACCCATTCTCTATATAAAGCCATTGAATTTATTGGAGGAACAACCCATGGGAGATTGCGATTTACAACGAAATTCCACCATGTAGATCATTTGCTTCATGCTAAACATAACGGAAATACTCGTTTTCGATTTAGTGTCAACTCAGAATATGTGATCAAAAACTTTGAACTCAAGACTTCTTCCCTTGAACAAAGAGTGGAGGCCGCTGTTAAAGTAGCTAAAGCAGGTTATCCTCTTGGTTTTGTAGTGGCACCTCTTTACATGCACGAGGGATGGAAGGAAGGTTATCTGGAGCTTTTCCACATGCTATCAGCTAAAATCCCGAAAGAATTATCTGATCATATTACCTTTGAATTGATCCAACATCGATTTACCAAACCAGCAAAACGAGTGATTGAAAAAAATTATCCGAAGACGAAGTTGGAAATGAATGAAGAGGAACGGAAATTGAAGTGGGGAAGGTATGGCATTATGAAATACGTCTATGATACAGATCGAGCAACGGATTTGCATGAGACCATCGAAGGGTATGTTCATCAGTTTTTTCCGAACTCGGTCATTGAATATTTTACGTAAGGGAGGATGAACCGATGAGATTGTGGAGTCTCCACCCCAAATATTTAGATTCAAAAGGCTTGGTTGCACTCTGGCGGGAATCTCTACTGGCCCAAGCGGTTTTAAGTGGACAAACGAAAGGGTATACGAAACATCCTCAGTTACTTCGTTTCAAACAACATGAACAGCCTCTTCAAGCAATTGCTACATATTTAATGTATATTCTTCAAGAATCGAAAGAACGGGGATATCGTTTTGATGAGACCAAAGTAGGGGACGTTCGTACAGAGTGTAAAATGAAAGTGACGAAAGGACAAGTAGATTACGAATGGAAATGGCTATGCGAGAAGTTGAAGGTGCGGGATCCATCTTTATTGGAGACATGGAAACACGTCGCGAAAATGGAAGTACATCCGTTGTTTGAAGTAGTGGACGGTGAAATAGAAGCTTGGGAAAAAATAGTATAGTGTAATAAATGGAATGAAGATATGAAGTGCCATCTGATTTATTTAGGATAGCACTTCATGTTGATTCGCTACGGGTGAAAATCATTCATGAGCAGCACGTTCGTGAACTCTTGCATAGTCAATAGCGTGTTGAATGGTTGTGATTTTTTCCGCTTCTTCATCAGGGATTTCGATACCAAATTCATCTTCTAGTGCCATGACTAGTTCTACGGTATCTAAGGAATCTGCACCTAAATCATCTACGAAGGATGCTTCATTTTTAACTTCTTCAATACTAATTCCTAATTGCTCTGCAACAATGGTTTTAACCCGCTTTTCAAAATCAGACATTCAATCACCCTCTCGCTATGATGGTCCTTTTGTTTATAAATATAGAATATTTACATTATATATTATATCAAAAAAATTAGTTGCAGGAGTTTTGGATTAAAAATAAAAGGTTTCATTGGGAAGCCGAATACCGTGTTGCATAGTTATATACGTTGCTGATTCTGGATGATGGATCTAAATCATAGATTGGTATAAAACGATTTAAAGGAGATATCATCTATGGTAACTTTTCCGGTTCATATTCACACGAAGCTTTATTCTCCTAATCCACACATTCATGTTTATGAGCCTGAAGTATATGGCTTATCTAACCAGACAGTGCAACAAAAAATCAATCATACTATCCAGACAACGCTGAACCGCTTACTTCGTGATCAAGGATTAGGGCAGCCAGATCTTCAGGAGATGGTAGGGAATTTTGAGATTAAGACAAACGAACGAAATATCTTAAGTCTTGTTTTAGGTGTGTACTCCTTTACAGGAGGAGCGCATGGTAACACGGTCATTCGTCCGCTCACTTTTGATACGACTACGGGAAGGAAGTACGAACTGAAGGATTTATTTAAACCAAATAGTGACTATGTAGCGAAAATTTCTGAGATTATTCGACTGCAAATTAAGGAACGCGATCTCCCTGTATTTGAACCCTTTAAAAGTATAAAACCGGATCAAGATTTCTATATTGCCGATAAGTCATTGGTTATTACGTTTCCGTTATACGATCTACTCCCGTATGTTTATGGGATAACATAATACAGATACACATCGATCTATAAAAAAAGCAATCTTCCTATAGATCGATGCTAGAGCTTTGGATATACAATTAAAGTAAAGTCATCAACCTGACGTGTTGTATTTTTTTCAAAAAGACAGTAGTCAATAACACTCTTTAGTAACGTATTTTTATCCAGAGGATTGTCTAATTTGGGATATTGTTGTAATACATGTTCGACATTCGGGATTATCTTTGTTTTTGCCTCTATTCGTTTACGTTCTATCTCTAATTCTTGAAGAGTGTTACTAAGTTGATCTTGGACATGCTTTGTACGTTCAGCAATATTTGTGGATCTCTCTAAATAGGTAATCTCATCATAAATTCCACGTTCTAGAAAGTCGTGTAGCTTTTCTTTCTGTTCTTGTAGGCTTTTTATTTCACTTTGTAGATTACATATACTTTTTTGTAGATACTCGACATTTGACATATCGTTTCTCTGTGTAATGTCCTGTTCAGATATACTTATTTTATATTCATCTAACCATTCTTGTAATGAAGATAGTAATCGTTTTTCAACAACCTCAAAAATACCAGATTTACAATCACAAGTAACTTCCTTACAAAAAATTCTGTCCCTAGCTTTTCCATGATAGGATCGCTTATACATGGAGAATTTACATTTTTTACATTTAATTAAACCAGCAAAGGGGTTGGCTATTTTTTTCCCACTCCCCACTGGTGGGTGATGTTGGTTATTTAGGATTTCTTGGGCTTTTTCAAAAAGCTCATCTGATATAATAGGTTCGTGAAAACCTTTGACATCTACCCATGTATCACGGGGTTGTACATAGGTGTTGTATTTTTGTGATGGGTCAATAGATTTTTTTCTCGCAGACTTACTCCACTGTATTCGACCGATGTATACTGCATTTCTTAATATTACTCGAATGCTTACCGGTTTCCATGTGTTTCCTGTACTACTGAGAAAACCTAGATCATTTAATTTGTGAGCGATTCTTCTAGTTCCTAATCTATTTTTTGGATTTTCGCTTGTATACCAGTCAAAAATCATCTTTATAACCAATGATTGCTCTGGATCGGGTACTAGGAATCGGCGTTCTTTCTCCTTTACAATTTGATAACCGTACGGTGGCGTTGGGCCGATATAATTTCCTTCCATAACAGAACGCTTTCTGCCACTTTGCATACGTCGGGTAATGATCTTTAATTCTTTTCTAGCCATAAATGCTTCAAATTCACTATACTCTTCATCAAACTCATCTTCTAAATCGTATGTTTTACGAGGAGTAATGATTTTTGTTTTTGAATTCTTAAATGTTTCCAAAATAATTGCCTGATCGCGCATATTGCCACGTCCAAGACGATCCATATCCATTACAAGAACTGCGTCATAGAGTTTATTTTCGACTTCTTTAAGCAATTCCATCATTTCTGGACGATGTAGAAGGCTTTCTCCAGAAACAACTTCTTGCCTGACTTTAATTATGTTTAAACCCTTGTCTTTAGCTAATTTAAAAAGTGCTCTCTTATGTTTAGCTAATGTTTCTCCTTCCCCTCGATTTTCCGCCTCTACATCTGCTCTGGACTTCCGTAAATACATTGCTACTCGTTCCATACTAATCACTTCCTTATACAGTTGGTATATTTGATAAATAAAATTATACATTTGTCGTAATAGTAAAGTATTGGGATTAAACCCAATACTTTACTTAAAATAATGTCTGTTGAATGATTGAAGTTGAGAATGCAAACAGAATAGTTAAAAGTAATAGCATAATAATAAGGAAAGCGAAGAACATAGATTTCTGACCTGATATAGTGAAATTGTAACACCACAAAGATTAGACGAGATATAATGAGAGCAATAGAAAGTGGTGTTGCAAAGTGAAAAGAAAGAATTACGACCCTATTTTTAAAGAGAAACTAGGGTGTGTCTTAAAACTATTTTCTATCTCACTGAGCCAGTCTAAAAATGGAAGCCAGATATACAAACGCCAAAAAAGAGGTGGCTAACTTGTC